>SUYM01000026.1 GCA_015060455.1 Bacteroidales bacterium | reverse complement strand
GGTCGTTTCATCGAGCAGATCGGCTCTTACAATCCAAACACAAACCCTGCAACTATCGTTCTCAACTTCGAGCGCGCACTTGCATGGCTTAACGTAGGTGCACAGCCTACACTTACTGCAAAGCGTATCCTCTCTTACGAGGGTGTTCTTCTTGCAAAGCACCTTGAGGGTGGTGTAAAGAAGGGCGCACTTACTCAGGAGCAGGCTGACGCTAAGCTCGCTGCTTGGAAGGCTGAGAAGGCTGCAAAGATCAACGCAAAGAAAGAGGGTCTTAGCAAAGACGCCGCTGCTGCTTACAAGGCTGCAGTTGAGGCTGAGGCTAAGGTAAATCAGGAGAGAGCTGAGGCTATCGCAAAGAGAAAGGCTGAGGCTGAGGAAGCAGCACGCGCTGCTGCCGAGGCTGCCGCTGCTGAGGCTGCTGCACAGGTTGCAGAGGCTGAGGAAACTCCAGCAGAGTAATTCCCGCATGGCAGGCAGAAAGGCAAATATGTCTATCGATGACCTGCAGCAGGTAGCACAGGTACTCAAGTCAAACGGTACCGACGGGGAACTCGTAATGGGCTTCCGTGATATCGCTCCTGAGGATATCAACTTACAGGAACCGGTGTTCATCATTTTCGATGGGCTGTCGGTTCCTTTTTTCATTGAATCATTTACAAAAAGGGGCAATTCCAAGGCCCTGGTCCGCCTAACTGACATATGCTCCATGGAGGATGTGGAGGAAATTGCAGGAAAGGCGGTATATGTTTCCGAGGAGAGCCTGCCGGAGATGTCGTTAGAGGAGGACGGATACGCTGCCCTTGTCGGATGGACTGTGCTGACACCAGGAGATTATTTCGCATCCGCTTCAGCGACTTCGTCGATCTCCTCCACTCCGCTTCGCTCCGGTCGCAATGACAACGATGTCATCCTGAGCGACAGCGAAGGATCTCCCGAAGATATGTCTCTGACTGAAGTCGGTCAGATCACAGACTTCATGGACATTCCCCAAAACCCATGCATCGAAGTGGAAACAGAAAATGGAGCAGTAATACTACCGCTCCATGAAGATCTTATCTTATCCGTAGATCCTGAATATCAGGAAATCATAATGCAGATTCCTGCGGGACTCATTTAAGCCGCCACACTCGTCTTGCTTTCATATTCAGCCTTTACATCCTCGTAGAAAGCAACTATCGTTGTATTCATATATGGAATAAGCCAGAGATATCCTATACATAACGTAAAGATACCGAGAATCATCCAACCGATAAAACTGAGACAGAGAAGGAAGAACTCCATCTTGTGTCCATCCATCATTGCCATACTGAGTTTGATGGATTCCTCTGCGGTCAGTTCAGGCTTTTCTGTAAGAATGAACGGTGTCATTGCATAAGAGCATGACTTGATGATACCAGGAACAAGCAACAGAAGAGACCACAGGAAAACATAAACGCCCATAAGGAGCATTCCACCTACATTGTGAGTCCAATTCTTGAAGGCAATGTCGAAGGAATCCTCGACAAGTCTTACCTCCTCACCTGAAAAAAGTTTACGGAAGGCAGCATATACTCCCACTGACAGCGGGTAACTAACGCAAACGGAAACAACAAGACTGACCAGGGTGCCTGCATTCTCAGATGCCATTCCCAAGAAGGATGGGATGCAACTGATAAGCATCATTACCAAGGCTATCAATACAGCCGGTTTCCAATTTCCCTTTAACGCGGCAAGAGCGGCGTTCTTGTACTCCTGATTTGTTTTCATAATAATTAAATATTAGGGTTAATAATAGGTAAACAATATATGTGTTGAAATTTTTCAGAAAAACATTTTATGTTAAACTGTTTTCTGGTGCGATTCATCAATGGTCCACCACTATTTCGAGTTGAAGGAAAGTGCCGCAATGAAATCATCCATACACACTGTCGTAGGCACAGTGCTTCCCTCAGGTAGAACGAAATCAAAATTTATCTGATCGACCTTGCCTAAGGCACTGAGGTCAAATGATGTCCAACTTGTTATGATGGAATCCTTTGCCGATGTAAATTCGGCCAGTTTTATCTCCGCATCGCCGGTCTGTTCTCCTTCCAGATAACCTGTCGCCTTGAAAATCATGGCATCTCCGTCCACGAAATTCTCTTTGAGCGAATTTATGACCTCGACAGTGTTGTTGACACACACGGAGTTAGGAGTGCAGGACCCGGTAATCTCTCCGGTAGGCACGAAGGTGAACCAGAAATGCTTTTCAGGCATAGACTCTGTCTTGGAGAATACCACATAAGTGTTCTTTTTCGGAGGGATATAAATCTGATTCGCCCTATATTCATTATTATCAAGCAATTCCGTATTCTCCGACTCCGGAACGGAAAGATATGACAGCAGGAATCCCCCTTCGAACTCATTGCTCTCCTGATCGATCTTATGACCGAAGGCAAGATAGTATGTCCAGGTAAAACCTATCTTATACTCCGGTTCGAAATAGAGACTGTCCGTACCGAACATCTCCTTGTAATCGTTAGCATATTCAAATGTTGCAAATTCCGTATAGGAATCACTATAAGTCGATGATCCCAGACAAGAAGCGACAACGATAGAAACAAAAAATAATAAAACTGCTTTTTTCATTATATATTTTTTTACTTGAAAAACAACCTGCATCATAAGCGATCATCTGCCCGGATAGGGTCGCTAAGCGACAGGGAGCGATGATGCAGGTTGTTTTTACATATTACTAAATATGAATTTCTGCAACAAAGGCCGCAGGGCCGGTCAGCCATACATTCTCCACTGACCACTCCTGTGCAGGAACCACATCGAACGACACTGCGAGAATATCCCTTTTAGCATGCACAGTGTACATGGCATTTATATGCCCCTGCTCACTCTCTCCCACTCTCGGACGCACCCCATGAGCGTACGCAGCCATAGCAGAAGCCACTATTCCCGTACCACAGGCAAAAGTCTCATCCTCAACGCCTTTCTCGTATGTACGCACCTTGATTTCGCCCTCACCGACAGGCTCCACGAAATTCACATTCGCCCCGAGAGGTTCCAGTTCGTGCGCCTTGTAACGGATATTTCTTCCCTCATGGACTATATCATAGGAGTCGAGCCCCTGGACAAAACGCACATAATGACGTGTGCCCGTATCAAGGAAATATCCCTGCGACGGAACGTTCACCCCGGCAAGTCTTTCAAAACGTATCATGCCCCTGACATCCTTCATCTTGAGTTGAACAGTCTTCACGCCATGGTCATCCTTGATGATGTTTGCCCTATGGAAGCCGTCTGCCGCCTCAAAATCGAAATGACCGATGCCCCTGTCTGCCGCAAAAGCCACAATGCACCTTCCTCCGTTACCGCACATCATGCCACCCGAGCCGTCAGAGTTGTAATATGCCATCTTGAAATCATATCTGTCGCTGCTTTCCAGAAGCATGACTCCGTCTGCGCCCACTCCATATCTGCGGTCACAGATGTCTGCTATGGACTTGCTCCAGCCTGTTGCCTTGCAGTACAGCACGCCGTCCACCTCGCTCAGATGGCCGTCTCTGTTGTCTGCTATCAGGAAATCGTTTCCTGCTCCTTGGTATTTGTAGAATATCATGGTAGTATTTTCGATAAAAGTTTGACTCCTTCGGTAATGCGTTCCTTGGTCATGAAGGAGAAATTGAGCCTCATGGTGTTCTTGCCGCTGCCGTCCGGGTGAAAGAACTCGCCTGCAACGTATGCCACTCCGGCATCAAGCGCAGTGTCATAGAATTTCACCGCATCAAAGCCTTCCGGAAGGGTCAGAAAGAGGAAAAGGCCTCCCTGAGGATGGGTCCATCTGACACCGGCAGGCATATATTCTTCAAGCAGTCCCAGAAGCAGGTCGCGCTTGCCCTTATACAGTTCGATCGACTTTGCAAGGTTCGCATCAAGCCGTCCGCTTTCCAGAAACTCTGCCGCAACATACTGGTCCATGATCGGAGGGCAGAGATCCAGCGACTGCTTGCACACATATATCTTGTCCAATATCTCCGGATGTGCGATGGCCCAGCCAAGGCGGAAACCCGGAGCGAAAATCTTGGAGAATGAACCAAGATGGATGACACGGTCGGGAGAAAGCGAATACATTGTCGGAATATGCTCACCCTCGTACCTGAGTTCCCTGTACGGGCTGTCCTCCACTATAAGGAAGTCATATTCCTCAGCCAGTCCCACAAGCATCTGTCTTTCTTCCAGGGTCAGCGACTCTCCAGAAGGATTCTGAAAGTCAGGGATCATATACAGGAACTTGACCTGCTTGCCCTCAGCCCTGACCTGATCGAGGGTTTTGATATATGCCTGACGATATTCGTTCAGATCATCCTTATGCGCCACGCCTCTGATGTCAGCACGATAAGAGCAGAAGGACTGAAGCGCTCCGAGATATGACGGACTTGAAGTCAGGACCACATCGCCAGGATCCACAAGCACTCTGGTGCACACATCGATGCCCTGCTGCGAGGACGAAGTGATCTGCACGCGCTCCACCGGCACACCATAACGTCGAGCCACCGCCTCACGCAGTTCCATGACCCCCTGAGTGGCTCCATACTGGAAGGCCTTGCCCTGATATTTGTCAATTACCTCAGCGACTGTCTGCTTTATATCCTCCAAAGGGAAGGTGTCCGCAGAAGGATAGCCGCCTGCGAACGAATATATGGCATTCAGATCGACCCTCTTGAAGATTTCTCTCACCGGAGAGCGGAAGAATGATGATACGTCTTTTGAAAATTTTTCGTTGTACATATTCATTATATAGATGTCTCGACTCGCTGCGCTCGCTCGACATGACAGAGAGACTGTGCCCGACATGACAATCTCTATCTGAGCATATCCTCCAGAGTGATGGAACCGGAAGTCTTGTCATCACGATATTTCACAATGACAGGACAATACAGGTGAACACCTGCTTCCGCACCCGGACCCTTGCTGATAGGACGGCTTCCAGCCACAACCACAGCACCTTCAGGTACCACAATCTGACCGTTCTCATTAGCCCGGATATATTCCCCTGTCGTGGCGTCATAGATCGCCGTTGACGCATTGATGATCACACCCGTACCGATCACTGCGTTCTCCTTCACGATCGTACCCTCATATATACCGCAGTTACCACCGATAAACACATTATCCTCAATGATCACTGGCAGAGCCCCTACAGGCTCCAGCACGCCACCCAACTGCGACGCGGCAGAAAGATGCACATGCTTTCCCACCTGAGCGCATGAGCCTACAAGAGCATGAGAGTCTATCATCGCACCCTCATCCACAAACGCACCTATGTTGACATACGCAGGCGGCATCATGATCACCGAAGGCGCCAGATATGCACCGGTGCGCACACTGCTTCCGCCCGGCACGATGCGCACACCGTTCTCGGCTGTAAACTTGCGGGTCGGGATAGTATCCTTGTCGAAGAAGGCGAACTGTCCCTGGCTCATGTCAGTGAGTTTACCGAGACGGAATCCGCTCAGTATCACCTCCTTGACCCAGGAGTTCACTTTCCACTCGCCGCCGACTTTCTCGGCCACTCTTACTTTGCCGCTTTCAAGGTCGGCAATGGTCTGGTTGAATTTTTCTATATCGTTCATAATTCTTTCTTTTCAGGACCGTCAGGCAGAATTTTTATGTTTTTGATGCCGGACGGTGGCAAAAATGTTCATTTTTGAAGCTAAAACGGGACCGTCAGGCAGAATTTTGGGCATTTCAGTGTCGGACGGCTCCTTCAAATCTATTCTATATCAGGCCCAGTCCCTTTACGGTCTCGACCATCAGGTCGTAGGTCTTCTGCTGAGCCGGCACGAGCGGCAGACGGCACTCATTGGCAATAAGTCCCATCGCAGCGAGCGCAGCCTTTGCAGGGATAGGATTGCTTTCCACGAAACAGTTGCGGAAAAGCGGCATCAGACGTTCGTGATACATGGCCGCCTTCTCCACCTTGCCCTCCATCATCGCATGAGCAAGTTTCACACATGATGCAGGATCTATATTCGAAGCCACACTGATGATACCGTCAGCGCCTTCCTTCATAAGCGGGAAGGTCTCGTCATCATTGCCGCTGAGCACTGCGAATCCCTCCGGACGCCCCTGAATGATCTCCAATATCTGTCCGCGGTTGCTCGATGCCTCCTTGATGGCTATGATATTATCAATCTGCGCAAGTCTGAGAGTGGTCTCCGAGGTCATGTTCGATCCGGTACGGCCCGGCACGTTATATAGTACTATCGGCTTGGAAGTAGATTCCGCCACAGCCTTGAAATACTGGTACATGCCCTCCTGAGGCGGCTTGTTGTAATATGGAACAACCACCAGGAACGCATCCACGCCATGGGGTTCAAGAAGTTTTATGTTCTCAATGGTATGTTCAAGGGAATTTGTGCCCACACCTGCCATGACAGGAATACCACCGGCGTGCTCTCTGGTAAGACGAAGCAACTTGATCTTCTCATCGTCAGTCAGACATGGAGTCTCGCCTGTCGTTCCGAGGGGCACCAGAAAATCGATTCCTGCCGCAACCTGCCTGTCAACCAATGCCGCAAAAGCATCGTAATCGACTGCCCCGTTTCTGAACGGTGTTATAAGGGCTGTTCCGCAGCCTCTGAAATTTGATGTATTCATATTTATGTGTTCATTCGTTTTACAGATCCTTCGCTACGCTCAGGATGACAGTGGGACGCTCTATTTAATCAGCAGTTCACGGAATTCGTGTACGCCGGACAGGCCTTCGGTCATCAGCGCCGCCTCCACTGCTCCTGCTGCAAAACCTTCACGGGAGAAGGCCTCATGTGTCATGGTGATGCGGTCGTTCAAGCCCTCGAAACCTATTGTGTGTATGCCCGGAATCTCGCCACAGCGTACTGACTGGATGTCAGTCTGCGTACCCATATTGGCATCCACTATGTCACCAAGACTGCGTGCCGTTCCGCTCGGCGCGTCAAGTTTATGGCAATGATGCATCTCTACCATATATGGACTGTATCCTCCGGTCTTGCCAAGCATCTTTGATATATAGTCAGTCACGGCAAAGAATACATTCACGCCTATGGAGTAGTTTGATGCCCATATCATCGGAGTGCCGCATTTCTCGAAATACCCGATGACCTCTTCCTTGATGTCCGCCCAGCCAGTAGTGCCGACCACCACTGCTCCGAAGTTCTCCGCAAGAAATTTATAGTTGGCTCTGAACGCAGCAGGGGTAGTGAAATCTATGCACACGCACTCCTTTGCAAGAGCAGGGTCAGTTTCTGTCACGGCCTCACTCCAGCCGGCATATTCCAATCCGCGGGAAAGTATGATCTGCTCGATCATCCGCCCCATTTTTCCGTATCCGCTGATAAACAGTTTCATAGTTAAAATGTTTCAAGTTCTTCCGGCTGCTCGAAAAGGTGATGATGCAGGTCACATACGACCTCGTTAAGTTCCTCACGGTCAACCACAAAACTGATATTTACAAATGACGCTCCCTGCGAAATCATATAGACATTACATTTCTTGAGCGGGGTGAACGTCTTCTTGAGCATGCCGTTGAGTTTGACGATATTCTTGCCGATTACCGACACTTGAGACTTGTCGTCATCAACGATCACATCTGCAAACTCTGAGAGTTCAGCCACCACGGGATCTATATTCTGAGACGAATCCACGGTGACAGAGATATTGGCTTCCGAGGTACTGATAAGGTCAACTGACACCTTGCTCTCCGAGAAAATCTCAAACACGCGGCGCAGGAAGCCTGATGTATTGATCATCTTGGTAGAGAATATATTGATCACACGGATATTCTCCTTGAACGAAACCGATTTGACTCCGTCCTCGATAAGTTCATTGCGAAGGATAGCGGTACCCTTGCCTGACGGATTCATGGAGTTGAGCACATAGATCGGAATGTTCTTCTTCACAGCCGGCTCGATAGTAAGAGGATGAAGCACCTTCGCTCCGAAATGCGCCATCTCGGCAGCCTCCTCAAACGAAATCTGCTCAAGACTCTTTGTATTAGGCACATAACGAGGGTCCGCCGTGCGCACGCCATCAACGTCTGTCCATATCTCTATCCTTTCAGCATCCACTGCCATACCAATGAGAGATGCCGAATAGTCAGAACCTCCGCGGCCAAGAACTGTAGGGCGTCCCTCGGATGTCACTCCCACGAATCCCTGAGTGATGATTGCATCCATTCCCTCATAGGCCTCAGCCACAACTCCCGGAACCTTTGCCGCAATGGCATTCATATCAGGCTCTCCCTTGAGATAGGACTCGCTGGTAATCATCATGGTCCTCGCATCCACCCACTTTGTCCTTATGCCTTTTGCGTTCATTGCATAAGATATTATGGTTGAAGAAAGATACTCTCCTGTCGAGATGATGACTGCCTTGTTGCGGTCCGAAAGTTCTCCGAGGGAGCACACAGCCATCGCTATGCCCTCCAAGGAGTCACACAGTTCATTTACACGCTCTATCGCCTCGTCCTTTTGGACGCTTTGGGAAAGCAGTTCCGAAGTGAGGTCAACGTGGCGCTGACGAAGTTGCGAAAGAAGTTCCTTTGTCTGAGGCAGGTCCTTTGATGCCGCCGCATCCGATATCCTGTATAGAAGGTCTGTCACTTTTGAAAGCGCAGACACCACCACAATCGGTTTCTGATCCAGTCGGCCACCGATTATGAATATGGTTCTTGTTATGGCTTCAAAGTTAGCGACGGATGTTCCGCCGAATTTCATTACTATCATAATATTTGCTTCTGCGAAACAAATATTATGATATAGGTCTTACCCCCAGTCGCTACGCGACAGCCCCGAGGGGCATGCCGACCATTCACTTTGTTCAGGTCGGGTGCCATCGCTGCTTCGGTTTTAATAAAACCTCGCTGACGCGAATGGCACGGCACTGAAGTGCCTTATCACAATATTTGCTTCCTGTTTATAATCTATTGTTCCAATATGCGTTGTGCCATCTTTATATAGTTCCGGACGGCTGTTTCTATATCTTCTATGTTTATATGCTCGTCAGGTCGGTGGGCTACATGGATGGAGCCTGGACCGCAGAGGATCCTATGCCTGAAGCATTTGAGCACCGGAGCGTCGCTTCCGAAGGCAACCGCCTTCACAGGGAAACCGTCCAGTACCTCGAAACGGGTCGGCGCATCCCCTCCTCTGAGGTTTACGCTCATGGCCTCCTGCCACGGAGCAACAGACTTGGCCACTATGTCAGAGCCGTCCTGAACTGCCGGACGACCGAAACGCAGCCTTGCATCCGGACCGGCAATGTTCTTCATGATGTTCCGGACCATCTCATCAGACTCGAAAGTCGTCCTGAAATATATCCTGCATGTCAGTCTGTCGCTGAGGATGTTCTGAGGATTTGCACTCACGAGGTCTCCTATGTTCCATGTCGTCTCCCCCAAGACTTCATCCACCGGGAATACTATGCTGCGCAGAGCGTTCACGAAATCATTGAAATACATGATGGCACTGGCACCAAGTTCCGGGTAACCGGAATGACAGGACTTTCCGCTAAAGGTAACGTCATAGGATTTTGTTCCTTTCTCTGCGGTCGCCATGCAGTTGTCTGTCGGTTCGCCGACGATCACCCAGGCGTCCGGGGATATCTCGACTTCGCTCGATATGACAGAAGAGGGAGTCGATATGACAGAGTTAAATGCTTTTGCTCCGAAAGATCCGGTTTCCTCTCCTGCCAGAAGAAGCAGTCCGAAATCCGTCATTCCCATATCTTCCATCGCCTTGCATGCCTCCCACATGGCAAATATCTGTCCTTTCGCGTCACAAGTGCCACGACCGGTGGCCATAGAGCCGTCAATGTGCGGAGCAATATAAGGCGGAACCGTATCAAGATGACTGCAGAAAATCACTTTAGGCGTACCCCACGAGAAGAAAAGATTCTGTGGCACCTCGCAACCCTTCGGTGTATCAGCCCTCATGGACTCTACATCAAATCGCCTCAGGGTGTTCCTGTCTGTCATCATACTCTCGGCGAGAAAATCAGCCAGTCCCCGCTCCCTTCCGGAAGTGGAGTCAATGCCGAGCATATCCATATAAAACCTGATATCCATCATAACTCGCAAATTTAATAAAAAGAAAAAAGATTATCCGCAAAAGGTTCAGTGAAATATGCGCTGATATCGGGCAATCATTTTAAAGAAGACGAAAAAATTGTTATTTTTGCGTCAGAAACTAAAAAACACAAATATGTCATTAGGAAGAGTATTATTAGCAATTCTGTTTCCACCCCTTGCTGTACTCGACAGGGGTTGCGGATCAATTCTCATTACCCTTCTGCTCACAGCATGCGGATGGGTGCCCGGAGTAATAGCCGCGTTGGTTATTCTGAATAAAAACGAATAGTCAGAAAGGTATATCTACACAAAAAAGCACTTGCAGAATCTGCAAGTGCTTTTTCGTGGTCCCACCAGGGCTTGAACCTGGGACCCCCTGATTATGAGTCAGGTGCTACTAACCAACTGAGCTATTTCCGCATACTTCCCGAATGGGATTGCAATGGTACGAAGTTATTTTAGGGAATGATATATCAGTTTACACAAAATGGATTACCTCCAGACTGTCATGCTGAACGTAGTGAAGCATCTGTTACAGATTCTTCGCTGACGCTCAGTAATCGACGAAGTCGCTCCAAGCGCATGCGAAAGAATGACATGTAGTGTAAACATGTATATCATTACCTTTTTTTATATCCAAAAAATCGCATTTTTTGTGTGATTATCCGCAAATAGTGCAGAAAAACTTACCTGATTACAATCTATGATCTCATCCGGGATTTGGGTACGTATTTCCGGATGAACATGGGAAATTTCGCTTCTCATCCGGGTTTCGGGGGTTGTTTTCCGGATGAAAACGTAATATTGTGGAGGGCGTCAGCAAGGTGTGACGTCAAGATGCACAGCGGATGTCTCCATCTGACCCTGTTCAGGTATGACGGCTCGGCATGACGATGAGAGGCATAGTGCAAATCTACCGGAACTGCTGCCGAGTTATTAATTCGGGATACCACTGCACCCAAAGCGGATAATCATTATTTTTTGCAAAAAAAACAGCGACTGCTCCTCTGGGATTCCGTTATCAGCGCCCGGACAGCTTCAAAACAGCCAGGTCACTTTTTGTCCCGATGCGGAAAGGAGGACCCCAGAGGGAAAGTCCACTTGATACATATATATGGGTATGACTCCATTTGCGATAACCATGTCCTTGCTCATACATCTCATTTACCAGTAGATTCAGAGGCCAGAGCTGACCATTGTGTGTATGACCGCTTATCTGAAGGTCTACTCCTGAGGCATCTATTTCAGCCAGATTGTAGGGCTGATGATCCAGAACTATGATTGGTCTGCTGATATCCGTTCTTGAAAGAAGGGTGTCCAAGGACTGGCGATCCTTATTGGACCTGTCGTCACGGCCTATGACCTGAATTCCGGAAGGGAGCTCTATAATTTCGTCTTTCAGAAGTTTTATGCTGGTTCTGGATTCAAGATAGACCTCCGAATCGCCTATTCCGCTTATATATTCATGATTGCCCGGCACCATATATATCGGAACATTCAGCTGATTGAGGATTTCATCAAATGGGGCGCTCAAAAGAGGCCTTATGCTATTGTCTATCAGATCACCGACAATGAATATGACATCCGGATTCTGCGCATTTATCATATCCACATACCGTTTCAACGCCTTAGGACCAGTTCCGAGACCAAGATGGATATCACTTATGGCTACAGCAGTCACCTCCCCATCAAACTCCTTATCCAAAACGATGTCAACATTATTTATGACAGGATTACGATAGTTGACATATCCATAGACAAGGAGGATAACTACAACTGGCAAGACATATTTCAATCCAGGGCCGATTGCGGGCACAAGGAGCCGGACGAAATCTGTGAGAATAAGAAGAAGCACGGAATACAACAGAAAGGCCATCCATACAGATCCCACATGAAAAAGAATCTTCAGCACAACCTGAGGCACACCAGCATCCTTAAGTCCGATGGAAACAAACATGGAAAACGCAACCACCCAGAATATGATGCTGATACAGACTTTAACCCACAGAGGCACTCCAGACACCGCCTGCAGCATCTTCCAATACAAATAGGCATTACCCGAAAGATAGATCAGGGGAAGAAGGATAAACATCAATTTCATAGACATGTGACAGTTCGTGTGAATTTAAGCCAAAAAAGCACCCGCGAGAATTTTCGTGAGTGCTTTTGTGGTCCCACCAGGGCTTGAACCTGGGACCCCCTGATTATGAGTCAGGTGCTACTAACCAACTGAGCTATAGGACCTTTTTTCGTTTCTTTCTGGTGATTTCTTCGTTGGACTTCGCATCGTCGGTCGGTCATTACCGAAAGGTAACTCCCTTCTTCCTCGCTCGTCCGCCTTGAAATCCCTCAAAAATAAACTTCAAACTTATTGTTCATTTGTTCCTCAAAACCAAATCAAAATCTATCGACTGGCTGGCTTGACCAAAAAAAATTTTAATGACTTGGCGGTCATTCGGAACGACCATCATCTCCTTTCGGAAACTGCCAATGTCAATAATTTCTAAGAACTAAAATATTTGCTGTGGTTCGGAGTGGTTACCGAACCACAATGCAAATATAATACTTTTTTCGATATCTTCGATTAGTTGAGCTTGATTTCAACCTCAACACCTGAAGAAAGTTCGAGCTTCATGAGAGCGTCAACTGTCTTAGGAGTTGAATCGTAAATGTCAAGAAGACGGCAGTATGAGTTGAGTTCGAACTGCTCACGTGACTTCTTGTTTACGAAAGTCGAACGGTTGACAGTGAAGATCTTCTTGTTGGTCGGAAGCGGAATAGGTCCGTTCACGCGAGCGCCTGTTGCAGACACTGTATCAACGATCTTCTTTGCCGACTTGTCAACAAGCATGTGATCGAATGATTTGAGTTTAATTCTAATTACTTGGCTCATATCAATTTTCGTTGAATTCAGTTAAACAATTATTCGTCATCGTCAGCCTTGTAGCCACTCTTCTCGATAACCTCCTTGGCGAGTCCCGCAGGAACCTCGGCATAGTGGTGGAATGACATTGTGCTGGTAGCACGTCCAGAAGAGATGGTACGGAGGATAGTCACGTAACCGAACTGCTCTGCGAGTGGAACGTATGCCTTCACGATACGTGCACCGAGAGTCGAGTCCATTGCGTTGATCTGTCCACGACGGCGGTTGAGGTCACCCACGATATCTCCCATGTAATCCTCAGGAGTAACAACTTCGAGGCTCATGATAGGCTCGAGGAGAACCGGCTTAGCCTTAGGACAAGCGTGACGGAATGCCTGACGTGCGCAGATCTCGAATGAGAGCTGGTCTGAATCGACAGGGTGGAATGAACCATCCTTGAGAGTAACCTTGAGTGAAGGCACCTCGTAACCTGCGAGAACACCGTTAGCCATTGCTGACTTGAAGCCCTTCTCGACAGATGGGATGAATTCCTTAGGAACGTTACCGCCCTTAACCTCGTCAACGAACTGGAGTCCTGTAACGCCCTCGTCAGCAGGTCCGATCTCAACGATGATGTCTGCGAACTTACCACGACCACCGGTCTGCTTCTTGAACACCTCACGATGCTGAACAGTAGTGGTGATGGTCTCCTTGTAGTTAACCTGCGGAGCACCCTGGTTGATGTCAACACCGAACTCACGGCGGAGACGGTCAACGATAATGTCAAGGTGAAGCTCACCCATACCGCTAATGACGGTCTGGCCAGTCTCATGGTCAGTCTTGACTGTAAATGTTGGGTCCTCCTCAGCGAGCTTAGCAAGCGCGATACCGAGCTTGTCAAGGTCCTTCTGAGTCTTAGGCTCAACTGCAAGACCGATAACCGGGTCTGGGAACTCCATTGACTCGAGGGTGATAGGTGCCTGCTCGAAGCAGATAGTGTCTCCTGTGCGAAGGTCCTTGAAACCTACTGCTGCACAGATGTCACCAGCCTCAACACACTCGATAGGGTTCTGCTTGTTAGAGTGCATCTGGTAAAGACGTGCAACACGCTCCTTCTTGTCTGAACGGGTGTTGAGTACGTATGAACCAGCGTCGAGTTTACCTGAATATGCGCGGAGGAATGCAAGACGACCTACGAATGGGTCAGTAGCAATCTTGAACACGAGAGCAGAGAACGGCTCCTTTGCATCCGGCTTACGCTCTGTCTCATCTCCTGTCTTAGGGTTGATACCCTTTACTGCACCCTTATCGAGTGGTGACGGGAGGTAACGCATAACCGCGTTGAGAAGGAACTGAACACCCTTGTTCTTGAATGATGAACCACAGCATGCAGGAACGATAGCCATATCGATTGTAGCCTTGCGGAGAGCAGCGATTACCTCCTCCTCAGAGATTGAGTCAGGATCCTCGAAGAACTTCTCCATGAGAGTCTCATCGTACTCGGCAGCAGCCTCAACGAGTTTCTCTCTCCAAGCGTTAGCCTCGTCAACATACTTCTCAGGGATGTCTGTGATCTGGTAGTTTACAAGAGCATCTGAGTTGTGGTCGTAAACCATGGCCTTCATTGCGATGAGGTCGATGATGCCATCGAACTTGTCCTCAGCGCCGATTGGAATACAGATTGGAACTGCGCGTGCTCCGAGTTTCTCCTTCATCTCGTCGATTACTGCGAAGAAGTCAGCACCCACACGGTCCATCTTGTTCACATAAGCAATCTTTGGAACTCCGTACTTGTCAGCCTGACGCCATACGGTCTCAGACTGTGGCTGTACGCGGCCTACCGCACAGAAGGTAGCCACTGTTCCATCGAGCACACGGAGTGAACGCTCCACCTCAACGGTGAAGTCAACGTGGCCCGGAGTGTCAATCAGGTTGATCTGATAAGTGTCCCCGTTGTAGTTCCAGAATGCAGTTGTTGCAGCGGAAGTAATGGTGATACCGCGCTCCTGCTCCTGAACCATCCAGTCCATTGTAGCGCCACCCTCATGAACCTCACCGATCTTGTGAGTCTTACCTGTATAGTACAGGATACGCTCTGAAGTAGTGGTCTTACCGGCATCGATGTGAGCCATGATACCGATGTTTCTGGTGAATTTAAGATCTCTAGCCATTTTCTGTTTAATCTAAATGGTTGGGGATTAGAATCTGAAGTGTGCAAATGCCTTGTTGGCCTCTGCCATTCTGTGCATGTCTTCCTTTCTCTTGAATGCTGCACCTTCGCAGTTATATGCCGCGATGATCTCAGCACAGAGCTTTTCTGCCATAGAGTGGCCTGAACGCTTGCGAGCAAAGTTGATCATATTCTTCATCGAGAGAGAGATCTTTCTTTCAGGACGCACCTCCATAGGCACCTGGAAGTTAGCTCCACCGATACGACGTGACTTAACCTCAACCTGAGGAGTTACGTTCTCGAGAGCCTTCCTCCAAATATCTAGAGGAGCCTTGTCAGAATCTTTCATCTTCTCGCCTACCATGTCAATGGCATCGTAAAAAATAGAATACGCGATACTCTTCTTACCGTCCAGCATAAGGTTGTTCACGAAACGTGTTACGTTAGCATCGTGAAACTTTGGATCAGGAAGTAGAATCCTCTTCTTAGGCTTCGTTTTTCTCATTTTTTGTAGAAAATTAAAGGTGATAAATTAAAAAATTACTTCTTAGATTTCTTTGGCCTCTTGGTACCGTAGAGAGAACGTGAACGAGTTCTTCCATCGACACCCGCAGTATCCAAAGCTCCTCTAAGGATGTGGTAGCGCACACCCGGAAGGTCCTTTACACGACCGCCGCGAACGAGCACGATTGAGTGCTCCTGGAGGTTGTGACCCTCGCCAGGTATGTAAGCATTGACCTCTTTAGAGTTGGTAAGACGTACACGGGCAACCTTACGCATCGCTGAGTTAGGCTTCTTAGGTGTAGTTGTGTACACACGTACGCATACTCCTCTTCTCTGAGGACAAGCATCCAACGCGCGAGACTTGCTCTTCTCGACAAGAACCTCGCGTCCTTTGCGAACTAATTGTTGAATTGTAGGCATAAATGTTTGTTAATAAATAATTTATGTTCATTACCCCATATTTTGGGGGCTGCAAAGATACGAATAAAATTTGATTTATCAACAAAAATCTTGAATTTCAGTAGTTTGGACTGTTGATAACTACCGAAATTTCTGCAACACCCCTCTCCTGTCATGTCCGGCTACAAGGCCAGACGCTCAACAGGTCACGCGTCAGACCATTTTGAAAACCGTGTGACGGTTTTGAAGGCGTTTTTGTGAGTGATGAAGGGCGAAAAAGGGACCGTCACGCAGTTTTGAGGGCGTTTCTGTGAGTGACGGTGCCCGAAACGCGACCAAAACGCCAGAAAGCGGGACCATCACGCAGTATTTCAGGCAAAAAGTTGCGTGACGGTATCCAGACGCAGGAGGCGGAGGGCGAAAAAGGGACCGTCACACAGTTTTGAGGACGTTTTTGTGCGTGACGGTGCCCGAAACGCGACCAAAACACCAGAAAGCGGGACCATCACGCAGAATTTCAGGCAAAAAGTTGCGTGACGGTATCCAGACTCAGGAGGCGGAGGGCGAAAAAGGACCGTCACGCAGTTTTGAGGGCGTTTTTGTGCGTGACGGTGCCCGAAACGCGACCAAAACGCCAGAAAACGGGACCGTCACGCAGAATTTCGGGCAAAAAGTTGCGTGACGGTGAAAGAAACGGCATTTTCAGACGAAAATGTTGCGATGTGCTGGAAAACTTTTATACATTTGTCGTGACTTCATGACATTTCGAGAGAGATGCGGAGAAAGACCGAAGAGAACGATGTGCAAAAGATAAAATGTATGAAAAAGACTTATCATCTATGCCTTTCGGCAAAGGAAGAGGTCCTGTTCAGGGATCTCGAAGACTATCACAGAGGATTCAATTGTTTTGCTGTAGCCCTTTACAAGACCGGCTCTACCGGACTGGTGGAAGCATTTATGGCGACGCATGCGCACGAGTTGATACAGACCACTGATCCAAAGGAATTCATGTTCTGTTTCCGTAATCCGTATGCCAAGTATTTCAACAACAAATATGGGCGCAACGGCAAGTTGGGAGAGGAAATGCACTTCACTTTGGAAGTCGTAGGGCATCACCATACTATTGCTGCCGCCAGTTATGTGCTGAGAAATTCGGTGCATCATGGTGTGGCTCCGCTTCCATACGCTTATCCGCATTGTTCGGCAAATGCGATATTCAGAAAAGAACTGGGAAAGTTCTACGACGAACCGCTGTTGTCCCCCAGATCATATTCCAGATTTGTCGGAAGAAGTGCCGAATATCCAGACAGTTACAAAATGACGGAAAGCGGAGTCTTCACACGGGAAAGTGTATTGGATATTCCACAAATGGAAGCATTGTATGGTACTGCACGTGCATACAACTTCTATATGAGCAGGAAGTCTTCAGAAGAATGGGAAGCAGAGCAGCAGAGAGATGCGAACGGGCTGCCACCTGTGAACTTATACAGCATCGAAAGCGGCGTAAGGATACACGATATCGCCCGTATGACATTATTTGAAAACGGGAAAGCGGACTACCGGAAAATTTCCGATATAGAGTTATGCACTGAACTGGACCAACTGGCCCGGAGCCGATATGGCAGACAGTCTGTGTATCAACTCAGCCTAAAGGAAAAGCAGGACATTGCCGAGCATCTGCACCGCGCACGACATCTTAGCGAATCTCAAATACGCCGCTGCCTGGTGCTGCCGAAACAATGATATACACTCCATCATTCTTTCGCATAAGCCTCAGCGACTTCGTCGATTACTGAGCGGCACCCTGTCATTCTGAGCGTTCATTAGCGAAGAACTGCATACAGATGCTTCACTTCGTTCAGCATGACAGTCTGGAGGTAATCCGTCACGCAGAATTTCAGGCAAAAAGTTGCGTGACGGTACCCTACCGGAAGCGGGAGCAGAGGGCGAAGATGGGGGCAGAGGGCAAAGACAGGGTCGGAGGGCGAAAACGGGACCGACACGCAGAGTTTTGGGCGTTTCTGTGCGTGACGGTGCCCGAAACGCGACCAAAACACCAGAAAGCGGGACCATCACACAGAATTTCAGGCAAAAAGTTGCGTGACGATACCCTACCCGGAAGCGGAAACGGAGGGCAGAGGGCAGAGATGGGGCGGAGGGCAGAGACGGGGCGGAGGTTTAAACAGAGGGAAGAATTCCGTTATTATCACTGATTTTTTGTATATTTGAAATCGAAGGCGGCAATACAGACACCACGGCGGCCACACAGACATCAAAAACCTATACGATATGAAACTCAACACTATTCTCGCAGGGATATGCCTCATTATGGCGGTATCCTGCGGTCAGCCGAAAAAAGAAAACAGCATGAATAACCAAGTCATCGAAAACATTATGGCGCGACGCAGTATCCGCCAATTTAAGGCAGAGCCTGTGGACAGGGAAACCCTGACCGAAATCATGAAATGCGGCATCAACGCGCCCAACGGGCAGAACAAACAGTCGTGGGAAGTGCGTATCGTGGATAATCCGCAACTTCTGGCAGAAATATCCGAAGCCATCGGGCTGGCACATCCCGGCAATGACTTCGCCAAGACCTGCTTCAGAGGCGCTCCTGTAATGGTATTCATCGCACGCGATCTGTCATACGATTTCTCTGCATACGACTGCGGACTGATGGCCCAGAACATTATGCTCTCGGCATGGTCATTAGGTGTCGGTTCCATCTGTCTTGGCAGCCCTGTACGTTTTCTTACCGACAACGAACTCTGCCGGCCTTATCTGGAAAAATTGAATTTCTCTGACGGATATGAACTGGCACTCTGCGTCGGTCTCGGATATGCAGACGAAGACCCGGAGGCAAAGCCTCGCGACATGGGGAAAGTTGCCTTTGTGGAGTGGCTTGCCAACTGAACATGTGACAAAAGAGACAGGCAGAATCCGGATTAATTCTTAAGGTAATAAGTTACTGATGTCACCACGCGCACCTTCTTTATATAAGGTGTATTGCTGTCACGGTCATCAATAGAGAACGTACCCTGACTCGCGGTCTTGATCTTTCCCAGCCTGCTGTCGGAATCCTTGGCAAACTTCAGGGCCGTCTCCCTTGCATTGCGGGTCGCCTCCTCAATCATCCCCGGTTTGACCTCGTTGAGACCTTCAAACCGGAATTCAACAGGATTCTCCCACTGGCTGCCGCCTTCTGTGACAATCCCTTTTCTCAAGAGTTCCGACTGTCTGCTCATAAGGGAAAGCACCGTGTCAACGTCGGATGTGCAGACAGTTATCACATTCTTAGCGATATAGCGATACTGCCTGTTGCTATCCCCATACTCATTTGCAAGTTTATCGGAAATCTGCGGCACTGACACTGTTATCTCTGATGGACTGATACCACCGGCTTCAAGAAAATCAAGAATAATTTCATTGCCGGCGTCGATCTGATCATATATTGCCTGCACATCGTTGGCCATCACCTTATAAACCACAGGCCAGATAACCTTATCCGCCTTGACTTCCCTTTCACAAAGGCCCTTGACATTCACCACGCGGTCATATTCGCGAAACTTTCCGACAGACCGAGGGAGCATTATCCCCAAAACTATCAGACCGGCCATTATTGCCAGTCCGCTGATGATTCTTCCTTTATCCATAACATAACTGATAATAAACCTTGTAAAGATAACTATTCTTTCGGGAAATATGAAAAACATCCGGACAATCTCACGACTGTCCGGATGAACCATAACCCTATTATTAACAACTAAACTAACCGTGACTGAACTTTTGCAAACCCTGTGCCAAAATCGCCGGCAGCCGACATCAATGCTCATTGACAATGATTATCCGCTTTGGGTACAGTGATTTTTTTAGAACGACCGTGACAAAAATCGACATGGTTTTGTAGCGGTCCTGCCGTTTTCTGGGGTAAAATGCCGTTTTTGAGGACCTTCGTGACAATTTTCGCCGATTTTTTGCGTGTGTGTCTGCTGCCGGTAAGAGACAGTGCCAATAGGCAGCGTAGAAAGCAGGTTTGATACACTTTCGGTCTCGCAATGACGTATCAGGGTGCGAAGATGTCATGCTGAACGTAGTGAAGCATCTGTGACAGGAGCGCGCAGGAGATACAGATCCTTCGACTACGCTGGCGCTCCGCTCAGGATGACAGAGGGGCGGCACTGAAACGTGGACGGGAAACTGAAAAATGCCGTTTTTGAGGACCTTATCACGAACGGGCAATCATTTTCTTTGAAAGTGCTTCAGACGACATGGAGAATTATGCTACATCCGTAAAATGGGCGAAATTACGGACGCAGCATTCATTTTGATGCATCGCATCCGTAAAATGGGGCAAAATACGGATGGGAATGCGTAAGTTTTTGTATATTTGGGAGTTGTAAGGGATGAGGGGGGGCGGGGAACACGAAGACGTATAACCAAAATGACACCGATTATGGACACTGACCGGAACTGGATTGTGGTCCGCATCGACGGGAAACTTGCCGGGATATCGAAGGATTATGGCAGGCTGGCGGAAATATCGGCCCGTATTACACCGGAAAGCCGACATCAGGACACGCTCAAGCGGAGAAAGAGCGCGCGGCAACAGGGCGGACTGCCATACGGCGAGATAAGCGCGAAGGCGGTCACATTCGAAGAAGTGCTGGCCCTGAGGGAGTCTGCTGTGTGGGATGATTTCATCCTTTTCGGAACGGATTTTCAGAAACGCGTGTGGAAAACGCTATGGGAACTGACACATCCTGACTCTTCCCCATCAGATCCGGCCGGTCATGACCCGCATATCGCAAGACTGGTCAGTTACAGCGACTTCGCCGGGCTCTGCGAAAACCGCGCAGGGGTGCGGGCCGTAGCCCATGCAGTCGGACTCAACCCTCTCCCGGTGGTCATTCCGTGCCATCTCGTGGTGCCTAAGGAGGCCATTGACAAAATCCGCGAAATACAGCGTAAGGCAGAGACCACCCTGTTCAGGGGCGAAGACCTCTGCCGGACATCCATTCTAAGAGACCAGACCATCGATTTCGGAGACTATGCACTCGGTCGCGCACTAAAACGCAGCCTGATATCTAATGATATCGCAGAATAAATCCATCCGATGGCCGGATATTCAAGGTGCGGCAAAAAGTCACGACACGGTGCTGAAACGCCTCAAAAACAGGCTTAACATTTATGTTTCGCGAGCATCGTCCCCACACCTTCCATGAAACATCTATGTTTTCCTGAAAAACAGCCGCAATATGGCAGATTCCGTAATTATATGCAAGTGCCGCAATGCCAGATATTTGCGCAGACCGGGGCTGACTCCGGACCCTGCTGCATGGGCAAGATGAAGTTCATAGATCAAACAATCACATACCGTTCGAGGTCGCCCATTTGAAAAGGACCTGACGGGATTTGTCCGCCATGACAGCCTTTACCGAAGACGTATCCCTGACTGACCGGTCAGAGGAGCGGGACCTGCGACCAGCATCCTTATACCTGCCCGGATCGCGAATGACTATCTCATCAAAACAATACTTGGACGGCTGTCCCTCCCTGATATGACCCTCGGGGCAATCCCCTGAGTGAGAGGCCTTTATCTTCACATAGCGGGCAGGCTGAGCGGCAAACGAGAACCTTATGTCCTCCCTGAATCTGCCTTCCCGGAATATGTCGTCGTGGTGCCAGTCCCGGTGGGCGGCAGGAATATAATCAAGGCCGTTGACTGAAATGGAAACCGACATGGATGAAGGCTTATGGAATGCCATTCCGTAATTGTTCAGAGTGCCGACATCCACCTGACCGACCTCAGTCACTTCCCCAAGATCTATCACAAGATGCGCGTCGTCGTTGAAATGACACCATTCGAAATCCGTCTGCCTCAGACTGCCGCGAACTCCATTGACCAGCAGAGAGGCGGCCGGCCTGCCTGAATAGACCTTGCAGGCGGTAGCCTTGTTCCTGCCGACGGGCAGTTCCAGAACCTCTCCCGCCCGTGAACCGTCGGCGAAGAAGGTCGCAGCCTTCACAACCACAGCCTCATCAACCTCGAACGGTCCGGAATAACGCGGAGAGTCCGGCTCGGGCACCTGTCCGTCCAAAGTATATCGTATCTGCACGTCTGGTCTCTCACATTCAAGTTCAACGGAAAGATGACCTTTCTGCGACGGGGTCACAGTATGCTGGATGTTGTACATCGACCTGGAATATACGACAGCCTTGTGGTCAAGACGACGGCAGAACGCATCCACGCCTGTCAGAAATCTCTGCCAGTCCTTCAACGCCGGCGCGGACCATGCCACCTCCGCCAGGGCCGCCAGCCTCGGAAATATCTGATAGGTCACATCCTCGGGACAGTCACAGAACTCCGTCCACATGGAACCCTGGACACCCATCAGCAATGAGGCGCGGTCGGCCGTCCACGAAGAATCAAGAGGTTCGTATGAATATACGTCCGCCAAGGTGCTGTTGCCGAAATATGTCAGAGGCTCGAACCATTGAGGACCCTGATAACGGATCAGATACAGACGCTCGGAAGGAGTGAGGATGAAACGATGTCCCCTCTGTGCCGCTATTAAGGCAGCCTCTCCCATCCCCCTCCAGCCATACACCACAGCACCCTCCGGAATAACGCTGTTGGTAATTTCATCCCAGCACATCATAGTGCGCCCCTTGCTCCTGAGATAATCGTTCATTCTGGACATGAACCACCCCTGCAATGCCTCCTCGTCAGCCAGATTCTCATCAGTGATCCTGTCCTGACAAAGATGACATTTCTTCCAATAGGTCTTCCATGCCTCATCTCCCCCAAGATGAATATATTCTGACGGGAAAAGTTCACATACCTCATCTATAATGTCATTAAGAAAACCGAATACCCGGTCATTGCCGGCACAATATATTATATCAGCATTCGTTCCTCCAAGGCCGGGAAGAACGCCGATGTATTTATCCACCACCGGACAGGCGTACTCCGGATATGCAGCCAAAGCAGAATTGGAATGAGCCGGCATATCTATTTCCGGAACTACATTTATATACCTTTCGGCCGCATAGGCCACAATTTCCCTTATATCATCCTGCGTATAAAAGCCACCTGTCGGGGTGGGTTCTCCTTTGACCGGATTATGCCTGTCCGGGAAAGGTATGTCACCCCGGTCAGCCCTCCATGCCCCGATTTGTGTCAACAGCGGGTATTTCTTTATTTCTATACGCCATCCGTTGTCATCGGTAAGATGAAGATGCAGATTGTTCAACTTCAACATGGCCATGCAGTCGATGATTTCAAGCAGATTCTCCTTCGGAAGAAAATAGCGGGAAACATCAACCATCAATCCCCTGTACTCGAAACGGGGCTGGTCCAGAACGGTCATCAGGGGCACCTCCCACCTCACATCAGGGGATGGGACATCAGATTCAAGTTCAGCGGGAAGCGCCGCCCTGACAGTCTGCAACGCATAGAAAAAACCGGCCGGACCGCATGAAAAGATGTCTGCACCATCTGCACCTACGTACAATCCATACGACTCGTGTCGCATGGTAGAGTCAATGTGCAGACGGATATCTGCCTTCGGGCAATCCTCACAGACCCTCGGCACAAAGCCGGCCGATGACTCGAACAGGCCTGCAAACCACTCTGCCACAGAGCGGAGCGACTCATCTTCAACGGAGATACAGGTCTTCTGGTCAATCACAAATGCCCCCTCGGCATTTTCCATATATAAAGGAACGGGCACAATCGCGCATTCCTGAGACGGACTGCCGCAAGAGGTCAGGATGACAAGGGCCACTACAATCAGATTGCAGATAAGGAGATAAAACAAATTCTTCATAAGATCGGCGTTTTGGTTTCTGATGCGAAGGTATTGCCGATATTATACCTTTATATTCCAAAAATCACTTTCAGATTTTCGGTTTTAGATTTTGACTATCGGTTGTGGTGATTTTTAAACAGGTTTTTGACATTTTCTAAAATCATTTTTTAAATTTTCTAACATGATTTATTACTTTTGCAACAGAAACACATGAGTTATGAAAAGAATAGCACTGACGATTTCCCTTTTGCTGTCATCCCTCTGCAGTTTTGCAACTGGCAGACAATATGTATACACACAGATTGCTCAAAAGGAAGGCCTCACCTCCACAGTCAACAGTATATATAAGGAAAAGAACGGAGACGTCTGGATCGGAACTCCAAACGGATTGTACAGTTTCAACGGGTACACACTTACCAACCATTCCGGCAAACTGTTCAAAAGCCGCAGAACATTCAATGTGAGCGAGGGGGCCGACGGAAGTCTGTGGGTGCTTACAGATAAACATATCTTGAAAAAGGATATGGGATCTGACGCATTTCAAAGGGTATCTCGAGATATTGAACCATATTTTTCGTTAGTCCATGACGGGGAGATGACATGGATTGGAGGTAAAGGGAAAATATATAGATACATAGCTGGAGAGCTGGAAGTTTTCTGCACGACCCCGGAATCTTTCGACTGCCGGAATTTAGTGAAGATAAACGACACAACTCTGCTCTGCGGTTCCCATAGCGGAAAATGGCTGACGAATATTGACGACAAAACAGTCTCCGACTCCCCCTTCGGTACAATCAAGGAAGTATCGGCAATGATGGTCGACAGCAAGGGCCGTATATGGATAGCATATTATAACAATGGTATCGAAGTATATGACAAGAATGGAACAACAATACAGAAGTTCAGAAACGACAATTCTTCTCTAAGCAACGACATCGTTCTCTGTCTTGCGGAACGGGGTTCAATGATTCTTGCCGGAACGGACGGAGGAGGAATAAACATAATCGATCCGGAAGACGGCTCGATCCGCGTCTTGTCCCATGTCTCAGGAGACAGATCCTCATTCCCGGCACATTCGATAAAAAGTATTTTCACTGACCAGTACGGCAACATCTGGGCAGGAAGCATCCGAGACGGGCTTATAAGCATAACCCTAAGCGAGATAAGCTCATATTCAGACACATTCCTCGGACTCACCAATGGCCTGAGCAATCCATCCGTTCTTTGTCTTCACCAGGATAAGTCATCCGGCTACATCTGGATCGGTACGGACGGGGAAGGCATAAACCGATTTGACCCGGAAACGGCGACATTCACACATTTCAAGAGTACATTCAAGACAAAAGCCGTATCCATCGCTGACTTCTCCGACCGGGAACTGGCAATTTCCGTATACGGAGACCATGTCTATCTTTTTGATAAAGTCACAGGCCGGACAAGACCGATGGTACTCGATAACGACAATATCATATACCAGCTGAAACACTCCGGACGCAGCGTCAACCTCTACAATGAAACCGACGGAGATCTGCTGCTGTTCGCAAACGCCGTATACAGATACGACCGTACCACGGGTAGATGCAGACTGATTGCCATAGACGATGAACTCAACTACAACTACAATTTCTTTATTCTGGGACGCTCCTCTGAAGGAGTGTGGATGCACAACAATTTCAACGTATTTCTCCTTGAGGATGATTCTGAAAGACTGATATTGAAAGGCTCACATCCGCATAATGCCATACGTAGCGGTCATCTGACCTCAAACGGTATAATCTGGCTCGCGACAGAGGAAGGTTTGTGCCGTTTCAATACTGCCGACAACAAATTCAGCCATATTGAAACCACTCTATTCTCCGAAGCGACTTCAGTTATATGCGACAACCGCGCAAGGGTGTGGATCGGTACGGAAAAGGGCCTTTCCGCATATCTTTCAGAATCCGGAAGTTTTGCACTGTTTGGAAAATCCGACGGAGTGGAATCAAACGAATATCTGCCCAAACCACGACTGCTGGCCTCAAATGGAGATATCTATTTTGGAGGTGTGCAGGGATTGCTTCACATCAGAGGCGGCTATACATTCGAAACGACCGAAATTCCGGATCTCAGACTGAACAAGGTGATAGTTGATGGTGAAGTCCATAAATTGGAACACACCGACAGGCTTGATGTGCCGCGCCATGGCAAAAGCATAGACATAAGTATCGGAGTAAAGGAAAGGGACATGTTCCGTCATCGGGTTTTCCGCTTTTCGGTGTCAGATCAGGTATATGAGACTTCATTGCCGGAACTTTCCATACAGCGCATGCCGGAACCGGGAGAACACGATATAAAGGTTGCCTGCACAAGAAGAAACGGAGAATGGACAGAGCCTGTGACCATCATGACACTGAACGTTCCCCAACCTTGGTATGCAACATGGTGGTTCATCGGCGGATGTCTTGTGTTCATCATTGGCATCTATATCCTTACTATATTTACCATCAACAAGCGCAAGTCCAATCAACTGAGGCTTGCGATGAAGGAGCAGGAACAGAAGGTTTATGAGGACAAGGTTGCCATGCTGATAAACATCAGTCATGAACTCCGCACCCCTCTCACTCTCATCATGGCCCCTCTGAAAAGGCTTCTCAAGTCCTTGGAGCCGGAAGATGACAAATTCCCGGTGTTAAGCCGCATATACCGCCAGTCACGGCGTATGCACAACCTTCTGGACATGGTACTCGACCTGAGAAAAATGGAGGTGAACGGGAATCACATGAAAATCACCAAAATGGATTTTAACGCCTGGATTGCTGAGAGTATCGAGGACATTGTGAATGAAGAAAAAGCCGAGGGTATTGAGATAGTCTACGACTTTGACAACCTGATAGGATTGGCGGAATTTGACAAGCAGAAGTGTGATATTGTGCTCATGAACATACTCATTAACGCCATCAAGCACAGTTCATTCGGGGACACCATCACCATAAAGACAGAACTTGTGGACGGATTTATCCGTACCTCCATTTCAGATCAGGGACCCGGACTTGGAGCGGACGTGGACCAGACAAAGATGTTCACACGCTTCTACCAAAGCAAGAACGAGCAATACGGAAGCGGTATCGGGCTTTCCTACTCAAAGATTCTTGTGGAAATGCACGGTGGCAGAATCGGAGTATATAACAATACGGATATCGGTGCCACATTCTGGTGGGAGATTCCGGTAACCATTGCATCGGAGGGAAGTCAGGAAAACAGGGCCTATCTGAACGAACTCCTGGGACACTCGTCGGAAGCCGACATCAGTACTCCTGCAGAAGACACCTTCAGCACCGCAGGCATGAGGCTCATACTTGTAGATGACAATCAGGATCTGCTCGACTTCCTGCGCGAAGCCCTGTGTGAGAGTTTTGCCGAGATTATCACAGCTACAGGAGGCAGGGAGGCTTTGAGGCAGATTACCACAGGAAAGTTGCCGGACATTATCGTCAGCGACGTGAATATGCCTGACGGCGATGGTTTCTGGTTATGCAGCGAGCTCAAAGGTAACGATAGATACAGCCATATACCGTTTGTACTTCTGACTGCACGAGGGGAAGACCAGAGCCAGAGCGAAAGCTACCGTCTTGGAGCAGACAGCTTCCTAGCCAAGCCATTCGAAATCGACACCCTGATGGAACTCATCCGCAACCTTCTCAGAAGGAAAGCCGAAATCCGGAAAAAATATCTTGACAATCAGGATATTGCAGACGCAGAATACGGATCAGAGGAGGAAAGATTCATACTTCAGCTCAACCGCATCATTGACGAGAACATGAGTAACCCGGCACTTGACCAGCAGCTGATCTGTCGTGAACTGGGCGTAAGCCGCGCCCTGCTCTATAACAGGATGAAAGCCATCACAGGAGCCGGAGCAAAAGAATATATAACAAAGATCCGCATTGAAAAGGCGAAAGCACTGATCGAAAACACTTCGATGACCATTGCCGAAATCTCCGACATGACCGGTTTCGCAAGCCAGAGCTATTTCAGCACCGCATTCAAGAACTACACCGGCATGACACCGAGTCAATACAAACAGAATGTCAAAACGTTAAAATCATAAATGGAATGAAAACAGCAGCAAACATTTTAGCCATCCTCACTCTGGCCCTTCTCCCGCTGTCGGGTAACGGGCAGAGCCGTATCGAAAGATTTAGGGCAGACTATGATTCCTTAGGCAACCCCTCAGGGAAATATCTGTTCCCAAAAGAAAAAGGTGCAAACCTTCGCATCCTCGATATGAATGTCTGGGAATGGGACGGAACAAGGGCAAAACTGCCGCAAGCATGGACAGAAGCGGGCGAAGACTGCACCAACGAGGTAAGGAGCAAGGGGTTTGCAGGGATTGTGAAGGCCTACCTCCCTGAAATTGTATGCCTTCAGGAGTACTCCCCCGAAATGCACGCAGAGCTTTATCCCAAGATAGCAGGATCGGGGTACGAGATCACATTTGTCCCTGACAGCGCAAACTTCACTCCTATATTCTATAACAAATCCCGCATCAGACTCCTCGAAACGGCATATTTCCCTCATAAGAAGCCTTATAACAACGGCAACACCAAGTCATTCACAACAGCCGTGTTCCAACTGAAGAAAGGCGGAAGGAAATTCATCGTCATCAACACCCATCTGTGGTGGAAAAATGAGAAGGTGATGGCAGGAAGCGACAATGCACGCACAGTCCAGTTACAGAATATCATGAATGAAGCAGCCCGTCTGCGTGCCATACATGGCTGTCCGGTGTTCATCATGGGCGATTTCAACTGCAATCTGCGCAGCGAAGCCTTGAAGAATGCCCTTGCTGCCGGCTATGTGCCGGCCTGGGAGGCGGCGACCGTCCATGGCGACCTCCGCTGCGGCCACCACAAATGCGACAAAGGCGGATTCTCCCGCAGGCAGAACAAGACCGACGACGGCTATGGCTGCATCGACCATTTCCTCATCTACGATCCGGACGGGAATACCGAAGTGAAGACCTTCATGCGAGACTATGCCTGGTTCACGGTCAAACTGACGGACCACTACCCTAACTATGCGGACATAGTACTGAAATAGAACATCATGCAGACATCGGGACCTATAAGACAAGATATAAACACCCGCCATGCCGAAGGCTTTGACGAAATCAAGCCTTTTGCAAAGAATCTGTATGAGGCCACCTGTGACGGAAAGAAATGCCTTCTCAAAACGCCTGGTGACCTGACCTCTCTTCTGAGACGGGAATATGACATCTCCTGCAATCTTCAACATCCTTATATACTCACTCCGCTGAGATACGCCGAAGACACTCCTGTCGGTCCGGCCATTGTCATGGAATACATCGAAGGATGTACTCTGACGGAGTTTGTCGCCAAGGGACAGTCACAAGAAGTTCTCAGAAAGGTCTTGGATGAGATTCTTGATGCAGTGGATTATCTGCATAAGAAGGGGCTCATCCATAACGACCTGAAACCGGGAAACATCTTGGTCGGCAATATCGGTAACCACATCAAGATTATCGATTTCGGGCTTTCGGACAAGGATGCGGAATATCTCATCAGGCGCCTCGGCGGCACTCAGGAGAGTTCTGCGCCCGAAGTGCTCGAAGACAACCCTGACGTTCCTTTCACCGCATCTTCCGATGTGTGGTCACTTGGATCCATCATCAGGCAGATGTTTCCCGACAGATACCGTTCTGTCGTAAGGAAATGCCTCAGACAGAATCCGGAGGACAGGTACCCCGACATAACCTCTCTTGAAAAGGCCTTGCGTAATGCGGACCGGCTGCGCAGATTTCTGATTTCGCTCCCGTTTGTATTCTGCGCGATTGCGATTGTTGCGATGTCAGCATATTCATATCACCGGAACAGACTGCTTGAAGAGGCCTCCCTGAAACATAAGATTGATTCCATCAGGAATGAAATCCCGCAGGTGGAAGAACTTAAAAGGCGCTTGGCTGAGTTGCAGAAGGATTCTGCCTACGTTGCCAAAATAGAGAAGGATATAAAGAAAATGTATCTGGAGGCTATGGATACTATTCAAAATTCCAAACTGGTTCCATACCAAGAATTTGGATACTTTGTCCACCGAATGCGCTATGTGATGCGGGTGGGTGATTATATGAGAGAAGAGATTCCTGATAGGTATCAACCGGAAGCCGAGACATACTATGGGAAATATCTATATAAGCTTAATGATGCTATTGCTACCATACCGACTTTAGAAGAAGCATTTGAAAAAGGTGAGATTTCCGAAGAGGAATATCGATATTATAGGGATTTAGCTTACGAAGACAAGCCTTTCAAACCTTTTTCACGCAAGTAAGTCCGTTGCTCTGTCCCATAGCGTAACTCTGGTAGCATTCCCCGTCATGCTCCAGATTATCCACCAGAAGGCACTTCCCCTGTATGAAACATCTGCATGAGAAAGTGTCTCCTTTTGTGATTGTCGAGTTGGCAGACTCCTCCACCTCGAACCGATAGCCTCCAAGATATTTCAGCGAACATTCCCTGTCCGGAAGCCAGGCTATATAGATTCTGTCTCCGACATCGAGGTCGTCGGCCTTGATATGTATCTCGCCAAAGGAGAGTTCTGAATCCTTTATGCCGGATGAAGCGAGATAGTCGCAGAAGTCCTGAAAGTGTTTGTAGCCGATGGATTTCGAGAGGATGTTCAGAACATCGTCAGACACATGCTTGTATTTTTTCGTCTCCTTATACAAACGTCGGAAAGTACTGTCAGAGATTCTATCTCTAATGTTCTTATTTAATACAAACGTAACAGCATCCGTAAAGTCCCTCGGAGTCCTTATCGGTCTTCCGAATGCTTCTTCAAATTCCTTTTTCAGGAGTGCCACGCGTGGCGAGTCAGATGGTATAGCCATATTTTGCGGATAAGTGCGACAAAGGTATTGCGAAAAATCCGCACATCCAACTCCGATATTCAAAAGACCTAAAAAGACTTAGGAAGAATTTCCGGTTTATATATACTTTCGCATCTGATGTTTAACTAAAAGTTGTGCGCGACACGAATCAGCGTATTTTGTCATGGCATTTGATGCAAAATTCAGGAATTTCGGAGTAATTAAAATTTCCGATGATGGTTACAATGTTCGTCTATATTGTGATCCGCATAACCAAACTCCTATTTGGGTCTCTGGCGGCGGTGCTGTTTCTGCGGTATGGGCTGGTGATTGTGTCGTTGTTACATTGAAAGATGGGAAAGTTCGCAGATATAGGGACTTCACCAACTGGAACACGATTTAATAAGAGCCGTTAAAACAGAAAGGATAATCTGCCTCATAAGCAATTTGTACACAAGAACACAAAACAATAGTGCTTGGGGTAGATTATCTGTTATGTAGTGCGGAATTAAAACCGCATATTTTATGCAAAATCGTGGAATTTATTCCGCGATTTTTGTATCTTTGCATAAAATCATAAGATATGGAAAAGTTATATGAACTCTATGCAAAGAAACTGAAGGCAGTGTCAACAGACTTTGTCCGCTATCTTTATGACCAAATCAATTGGGATTCTCAACTGATCGTCATTATGGGAGCACGTGGTGTCGGCAAGACCACAATGGTACTTCAGCGTATTCTGATGACAGACGCGAAGAAGGAATCACTCTATGTCTCAGCCGACAATACCTTCTTTGCCGGTAACACCCTTTATGACATTGCCACAAAATTTGCACAGCAAGGCGGCAAGGTTTTATACATTGATGAAGTCCATAAATATCAGGATTGGTCAAAGGAAGTCAAAATGATGTATGACTTTCTTCCAGGCCTCAAGGTCGTGATAACAGGATCATCAATCCTGGAACTCATAAGAGGAACAGACGCCGATCTCAGCAGAAGAGCAATAAGATACAAACTTGAAGGACTCTCGTTCCGTGAATATCTCAACTTCTCTCTTGGTCTGAACATTCCGGCATATAGTCTTGAAGAGATTCTTGAAGGTAAAGTTGAACTACCGGCAGAGGTGAAATATCCCCTGGCTCACTTCAAGGAATACCTCACCAAAGGATATTTCCCATTCTTCAAGCAGGATGACTATTACCAGCGTCTGGAAAATGTGATCAACCAGACAATGGAAGTGGATATCCCTGCATACGCAAAGATGAATGTGTCAACATCCCGCAAGTTGAAACAACTACTTTATGTAATATCAAGAAGTGTCCCATTCAAGCCAAATTTCACGGAAATTGGTCGAGCAATCTCATCTGACAGAGGAACAGTTGCAGACCATATGGTCTATATGGAGAAGTCAACCCTCATCAGACAGTTGAATTTCGCTCCTGATGGAATGGATCTGGTGCAGAAGGTTGACAAAATCTATTTAGGAAACACCTGCTTCATCTATGCCCTTGCAGATGAAAATCCGGAGATTGGGAACATCCGAGAGACCTTCTTTTACTGTGCAATGTGCGTAAATCACAAGGTGACATCATCACCTGCAGCAGACTTCATCGTAAAAGGCCACACCTTTGAAGTCGGAGGTAAGTCCAAAAAGCAAAAGCAGATCAAGAACGTTAATGACGCATTCGTTGTGAAAGATGACATTGAAAATGCATATATGAATATCATTCCACTCTGGACATTCGGATTCAACTACTAAGCGAAACAGTCACGCGGTCCCAAACAAGACCCCAAAAGACTTAGGAAGAATTTCCGGTTTATATCTGCTTTCGCGGTGGATATAAACCGGAATGATTATTATGGCTTCAACGCTCCGATCGGTACAACAAGCACACCATCTTCAGTCTGATAAGCATAGTCGCCGACACCGGTAATCACCATCTTGAACGAAGGGTGCCTCATCTTCTCAGTATCAATTTTCCTGGAAAGTTCATTGAGATTTCTTATGCCCTCGTTAATAAGTTTTTCGCCTCCTAATTTTACCTCAACAAGCCCATATGCGCCATTCATGAGATGTATGACTGCATCACACTCAAGACCGGACTTATCGCGGTAATGATAGACCTGACCGTCAAGCGCATCAGCATATACCCGTAAATCTCTTATACACATAGTCTCGAACAAAAGTCCCATAGTATTCAGATCATATATGAGGTCTTTGGGACCAATGCCCAATGCCGCGGCCGCAATAGACGGATCCACAAAATATCTGGTGTCTGTTGTCCTGATGGCGGTCTTTGACCTTAGATTCGGATTCCACGCACGACTGTCTTCTATTACAAAGAGTTTACGCAACGCTGACAGATACGACGATATTGTCTCTTCAGTCAATGTGCTTTCACCATTGGCAGATAAGTCCGCGTGGATTGTCGATATTGTTGATTGAGAGGCCTGTGCCCTCGCATAACTTCGGAGCAGACGCCTCGCAAAATCCGAATCTCGCTTTATGTTATCTACCGTTGATATGTCCTCATTTACAATTGCATCAATATAGTTGTATGCCTGCTTCAATGCTGCTCTCTCCGTCATCTTAATAGCCACAGGCCATCCACCGCGACATATAAGAAAGGCTGTCTTGTTTATATCCAAAGAATTGGCAATACAAGCCTTCAGATACTTTTTTTGAAATAATTCGGCAAGGCTCACAACACCATTAGACTCCCCCGATTCAAACAGGCTCATCGGACGCATCTTCATCCAAGCGGCACGACCGGTTCCGGAGTGCCTGATCTTTTCTTTCTCCTCCTCCCTTATAACTGTCGAGCCGGTAAATATAAACTGCCCGATACTATCTTCTCTATGATCAACCTCATATCTTGCTGCATCCCACAATTGAGCCGCATCCTGCCATTCGTCAACCAGACGTGGGGTGTCACCCTTCAACAACACATCAGGAGCAGTTTCTGCCAACTGAAGATAGGAGGTTCTTCTGGCAGGATCATTAAGATAAATCTTACTGCCGGCCTGCTGCTCGGCAGTCGTTGTCTTACCACACCACTTAGTACCTTCTATAAGTACCAATCCGGCGGCTTCCAGATTGAGTTTCAATTGCTCATCTGCAATTCTTGGGCGATAATCCTTCATGACAAAACTTTTATGCAAATATAAAACTTTTTCATCTATTCCGGAAGTTGGCGCATTTTTATTCCGGAAGTTGGCACATTTTCATTCCGGCAGTTGGCCGTTTCTCCATCGACAAATAACAAGACCCAAAAAGACTTAGGAAGAATTTCCGGTTTATATCTACTTTCGCGGTGGATATAAACCGGAAATTTTATGAGTGAACTTAAGATCGGGACAATTGTAAAGTTGTCGAATGGCACGAGTGCCAAAGTTAAACAGGAACTGGGCAAGGGTGGACAGGGCGTTGTCTATCTTGTCGAGGTGTCTGGAAAGAAAATGGCCTTGAAGTGGTATCACAAGCACCCGGGAGAGGCCTTCCACAAAAATCTTCTGAACAATGTTCGTGCAGGGGCTCCCGCATCGAACTTCATCTGGCCTCTTGCCGTCACTGAGGAGATGAACGGCTCGGTGGGCTATGTGATGGAACTACGTCCTAAGGAGTATCAGGATATGAGCAAGTTCATCCTGACTCATGCGAAGTTTGCAGATGTGCATGCCCAGCTGAATGCCTGTCTTCAGATATGCACGGCCTTCCAGAAACTTCATATCAGGGGCCTGAGTTATCAGGATATGAACGACGGAAACTTCTTCATCAATCCCAAGACCGGGGATGTGCTCATCTGTGACAATGACAATGTCGCTCCGGATAAGACCAATATGGGCATTCTCGGAAAGGCAGGTTATATGGCTCCGGAGGTGGTCGAGGGCACGACTATGCCTAACCGATATACGGACTATTATTCTCTTGCAGTGTGTCTTTTCATACTTATATATATGAACAGACCTTTCGAGGGTGCATGGCATCTTGCCTGTCCTTGCGACAACAATCCCGAGATGGCACGGAGGCTGTTCGGATTCGAATCGGTCTTCATCATGGACCCGACAAACACCAAGAACAGACCTGTGCCGGGAGTCCATAATAATGTGATAAGGCGCTGGGGTGTATATCCGTCGTTTCTCGGCAAGGCCTTCTGCAAGACATTCTCATCACAGGCCATCAAGGACCCGACTCAACGTCTTATGGACAAGCAGTGGTACAACATCCTGCTCCAGATCCGCTCAATGTATGCGCGGTGTCCTCATTGCGGAAAGGAAACCTTCATAGATGTGATGGGTGACGCAAGATGTATCTTCTGCCAGAAAACCATCTCGGTGCCGTCGTTGAAGGTCGGGAGATTCACAATCCCGCTCGTAGAAAAGCAGAGCATATATTCCTGCATGGTCAGCGATGAACAGGACAGGAATATCAAGGCCGCAGAGGTAGTCATCAAGGGTGGTGCTGCCGGTTTGAAGAACACCTCGGACACGCCTTGGACCGCGATGCTTCCTGATGGCAGCGTACGCGTCATAAACAAAGGCGAAGGTATGCCGGCAAAGCCGGGTCTGAAGGTCCGCTTCGGGCAGGGAGAAACAGGAGAATTTATTTAACCTATTAAATATCAATATTATGGCGACAAACAATCCTTTTGAATTAGACGCGGTTCCAAGACGCGTAATGCCTCTTATCTTTTTGGTTGACACCTCCGGAAGTATGGACGGTGCCAAGATAGCCTCACTCAATGTGGCTGTGCAGGAATCCCTCAAAGACGTGGGAGAGATTTCAAAGAACAACAGCGATGCCCAGATCAAGGTGGCGGTCCTTGAATTTTCGAGCGGGACACAGTGGATGTATCCTCAGCCTATCGAGTCCGAGTCCTTCAAGTGGCAGGACCTCAGAGCAGGCGGACTGACCAGTCTTGGCGCTGCATACAGTGAACTGAACGAAAAACTGTCAAAGTCACATGGATTCATGGCTGAGCCTACCGGTTCGAGAGCGCCTGCAATTATTCTTCTGACCGACGGCCAGCCGACTGATGACTACAGGCATCCGCTTGAGAAACTCAAAGGAAATCCATGGTTCAAGGCAGGTGTGAAGGTGGCGATTGCAATCGGTGATGAAGATACCAATGTGGACATCCTTGCTGAGTTTACAGGCAACAAGGAGGCTGTGCTTACGGTTCATAATGTCGATCAACTCAAGAAGATCATCAAGACTGTCAGCGTCACGGCATCTCAGGTGGCATCTCAGTCGGCTTCTGTGGGTGTGTCAGGCAATGGCTCGCCTGCTCCTGCTGATGCTCAGAGTCAGGTGGTAAGCAGTGTCACCAATGCCGTCGATACCGATGACGCGTTGAAGAATGTGGATCAGGGTGACAGCACTGCAAACTCAGGCACTGACGACTGGGGGAACTGGTAAAAGGTTGAGATTATGGTGTTTAATACCAGCATATTAGGTGCAAGCCATATTAAGGACA
>SUYM01000046.1 GCA_015060455.1 Bacteroidales bacterium | reverse complement strand
AGTGTACACACGTACGCATACGCCTCTTCTCTGAGGACAAGCATCCAGCGCGCGAGACTTGCTCTTCTCGACGATAACCTCGCGGCCCTTGCGAACTAATTGTTGAATTGTAGGCATAAATGTTTGTAAATAAATAATTTATGTTTCTTTCCCCCTATTTTTGGGGCTGCAAATATACGAATTATTTTTTATTTATCAACAAAAATATTGAAATTCAGCATCTTGGATTGTTGATAACCCGCATTCATCGCGGCATTTCCCTCTTGAGGACGAGAGTCTTGCCGGTGTCTTCTATTTCATAAATGTGCGCACGCTCCGACCCTCCCGGAGAATTAGGAGCATGGAACACAAGGCACAGACGCCCGTCAAAGTCCCTGAATATCATTCCATGGCCGCCATGAGCCTCAAAAAGGAGATCTTCCTGCTGCCTCCAAGGCCCATGAACCCTGCCGGTAGCGGACTCAGCGATACCGATGGCATAGGAACCGTTCTTGAAGCTTGACCAGATCATCAGGAGCCTGCCATCCTTTGTCCTGTACAGGAAGCATCCGTCAGTGACATATGTCATCGTTCCATCAGGACCGGCCGGGTTTCCGGTCGACCATGCTGCAGCAGACGCGCAGAAAAGACGCACCGGCTGCCCCACAGGTCTGGAAAGATCCTTTTCCAGTTCCACAAGGCACATCTCGCCATCGGACACTTCCACCCACTCATGGCAATATATCATATACGGAGTACCGTCTTCGACCCAAAGCGTACCGTCAAGACACATCCGGCCCATCGGGGTATGAGGCTGCCTATTGTCGAAAGCGACGAAAGGACCCGCCGGACTGTCGGAATGGAAGATCTGGGTAGTGCGATGATAATATGGAGGGAAGCCCTCTCTGGCCGCCTTCCATTCCACATTGCTGTTCAGAGTAGCGAAAAGGTAATATCTTCCGTTATAGCGATGCACTTCTGGAGCCCAAACAGTGCCGGTAAGAAAGTTATCCTCAGGAACTTCAAAGACTCTGACAGGTCCGCTCCATGTCTTCAGGTCGGGGCTGGTATATGCCGCCACTCCGCCATAAGATCCTTCGTCGCGACTTACGGTAGAGCTCGCATACATATAATAAAGCCCTTCTTCCGGAACCGGCATGATGAACGGGTCACGTATATTGATGTCATCAAGCGTAAGTTTCTGTGCCATCGAAGGAAAAGCGGCAGAAAGAAGAGCCGCCGCTACTGAAATGCTGCATAGTAATCTTTTCATAATATCTCTATATTAGGTCAGTCAGTTTCAAACGGATAGCAAAGATAAGAAAAAAACATCCGCCGCTTCTATATATAAATAAGTTTTCGTAAATTTGAAGAGTTTAATTATCAACAAGTTCTGCACTATGGAAACCGACCGGAAATGGGTAATCGTCCGCATAGACGGGAAGATAGCCGCCGTTTCGACCGACTACAGGATGCTGGCATCGGTCAGTGCGGCGTTGGCACAAGGCAAGAAGCCGAAACCAGACATCCGAAACGCGACCGTCTACGGGGAGATCAGCGCCGTCGCAGCCAGTTTCGAAGAAGTATGGAAACTCCGTCAGGAAGCGAAATGGGAGGATTTCATGCTGTTCGGCACCGACTTCCGCAGAAAAGTGTGGAGAAAGCTTTGGGAACTGACTCATAACGAAGACACGGACAATGCCGGCCCTGCCGTTCAAGGCACCGAGGGGCTGATATGCTACAGTGACTTTGCAGAACTGTGCCAGAACAGGGCGGGAGTCCGGGCTGTAGCCCACGCCATAGGCCTGAACCCTCTGGCCGTCGTCATTCCATGTCACCTGGTCATCCCTAAAGAATCCATAGACAAGATAAGAAACATACATGAAAAAGCAGAGGCCACCATCTTCAAGGGTGACGACCTCTGCATAAACAGCATTCTGAGCGACAGCTCGATAGATTTCGGAGAATACAGCCTCGGACGCGAACTCAAGCGCAAGCTCATCCTGAAGGAACTGACTGAAAGACAATGATTATCTTCTGGTAGTTATGATTATGACGCCGTTCGCTCCCCTGTTTCCGTAAATGGAAGCGGATGCATCCTTGAGCACTTCCACCGTAAGCACGTCGTTGGGATTGATGAAATCGATATCCATCACCTCAACCCCATCCACAAGGAAAAGAGGATCGGTCGGAGAATTGAGCGACCCGATGCCTCTGATCAGGTATTTATATCCGCTCCCCACCTTCATCACCTGCAGACCGGGCACCTTTCCTTTAAGATATTCGCCGATGTTGGCGTAGGTTCCTATCTGAAGTTCGTTCATCTCCACCTTTGAAACTGCGCCGGTGAGATTTTTCCTCTTCACATAACCGTAACCTATGTTTATGGAATCCGTTTCCTGACGCAGAAGTCTCAGCGAATCATACACCGCACGCTCAAGACGCCTTTGCTCACGTCTTTGCAGGCGCTCCGCCTTACGGTCCCGGGCATCAAGAGAAAGCCCGATGCAGACCAGACCCATCAACAAGAACAGTATCGCAGGACTCCGCTTCATAGGCCTCAGGATCAGTTCTTAAGATAATATGTCACGGAAGTCACCACGCGCACCCTCTTTATATAAGGGGTGTTGCTGTCACGGTTTTCGATAGTGAAGGTTCCCTGGTTGGCTGTCTTTATCTTTCCCAGACGGCTGTCGGAATCCTTGGCGAACTTCTGCGCAGCCTCGCGGGCATTCCTGGTCGCCTCCTCGATCATCTGCGGCTTAATGTCATTCAGACCCTCGTACTTGAATTCGACCGGATTCTCCCAGCTGTTGCCGCCGGTGACTATACCCTTCTTCAGAAGCTCCGACTGGCGCGACATCAGGGCAAGGACAGCATCAACATCCGACGTACAGACAGTCACGACATTTGTAGCTATGTAGCGGTATGCACGGTCATTGCTTCCGTATTCGGTCGCATACTTATCCGATATGTTCGGCACCGAAACCGTGATTTCACCGGCTTCTATGCCGCCGGAGTTGAGAAAGGCCATGACCTGTGCATTGTTGGCATCTATCTGATCGTAAACGGACTGGATATCATTTGCCATGACCTTGTACACCACCGGCCAGATGACCTTGTCTGCCTTAACCTCCTTTTCACACAGGCCCTTGACATTGACCGTCCTATCATAAGACCGGAATTTTTCTACAGCTCCCGGAATCTGAAAACCGAGAACCATAAGGCCTATCATTATGAAAAGGCCGCTGAAGAATTTTCCCTTATCCATAACAAACAGTTTTTTGACCCTGTGCTTCAAAAATCTTACCTTTATCGAACCAAGCCTTCAAACACCTTCACCGGCACCTTGAAGGCGGTACCATGCCTTATACCCTCAGGGAAAGTCACCATATCCGACACATCCTCCCAGGTCTTCATATCCTTGGAACGGACTGCACCATACTTGCCTTCCATGTACTTGTCGAAATAGACATAGACATATTCACCGACCTGAAGAGGAGCAGGGCCTTCAGCCCAATAATCTCCGGTGATAGGCTCAGACACCTCTGTAGGGAAGTCGTAAGGCTTCGTATTCGAAGTTATGCGGATGTTCTTTTCCACAGGGTTGATATTCTCGTTCTTCACGAAAAGATAGTACTCTTTTCCCTTCTTGATGACAGCTCCGTCAATCACACAGAAATCAGGAGCAAAGTAAAGTTCTGTCTCGCTGAAAGTCTCGAAATCCTTTGTTGTCACATAATACTGGCGATGGTTGAGTCCGCCTTCGCTTTCTGTCGATTTATCCTCGAATGCGCCATCAACTGTCGAAGACCAGAAGATATAGAATGTCTTGGTCGCTCTGTCATAGAACAGCTCAGGAGCCCATGAATTCTCAGTGCCGGGGAATTTATCCATTACAGGAATATTCTTCTGCTCCGACCAGTTGACAAGATCCTTCGAGCTGGCATAACCGATGCCCTGATCCCACCATCCTGTAGTCCACACCATATGGAAAGTTCCATTGTCATCCTGGACGATGCTCGGGTCACGCATGAGCTTGTCCTTACCTATGGCCGGTGTCAGGAACGACTCCGCATCATTCAACGCCTCCCACTTCAAGCCGTCGTAACTGTAAGCAAGGTGAAGACCGTCCTGACCGTTTTCGGTAAAATAGGAGAACATGTAGACATTATTCTCAGGAGCGCTGCATGAACAGATTGCAGCCATAAGGATAAATAAAGAAATGAGCTTTTTCATAAATATTTATTGTGTTATGATTTTCCTTTGTGGCTAACAAAGTTAAGCATTTCACGTATAAACACCCGAGAAAATTCCTGTTTTTTCAGAAAAATGCAGATTTTTTAAAAATTTTTGCAAAAAAATTTGGAGGTAAAGAAAAAATGCCTACCTTTGCAATCCCAAACGAAAAGAACGGGTCACCAAATGCGGAAATAGCTCAGTTGGTAGAGCACAACCTTGCCAAGGTTGGGGTCGCGAGTTCGAGTCTCGTTTTCCGCTCCAAAAAAGTCAGCAGAAATGCTGACTTAAATTTTGAAATCACCTACAAAGTCGCTGAGACATAGCGAAGAAATAACCAGACGTGGTACAATTATATGCAGGTCGTCCTTTACTAAGGTCGGCTTTTTTCTTTTTATGCCGTATGGGTAACCCTGTCACGGATTGGGATAGATCCTGCTGTGAGAGGCAAAAAAGTGCCGGAATTTGCCTGTCATGTGGCAGTTTCGAGGACAAAAGGAGTTATCTTTGTCATAAATCAAACATATTCCGAATACCATGAAAAGGATCATCCTGCTCATACTGGCAGTTCTGGCAACTGCAGCCAGCACATCCGGCCAGAATTCATCCGACCGGAAACCATCCGATAGCGAAACCGTAAAGATGACCGAAGCCGTAATGATGTATGGCGACACATCCCGCATTGGCGTGCCGTTCTCCAAAGATCCGCATGTGGTCAGGTTCAAGGGCCGTTATCTCATGTACCATTCGATACCTCCGAAGAAAGACGATCCGGCTTCCGGATGGAATATAGGCATAGCGGAAAGCCACGACCTCGTGAACTGGATCAAAGTCGGTGAAATCACTCCTGCCGAAAATGCCGCTTACGAAAGCAAGGGCCTTTGTGCCCCATGCGCCCTTGTCAGGGACGGGAAGGTTCATCTTTTCTATCAGACATACGGGAACGGAAAGAAGGATGCCATCTGTCATGCTGTGTCTGAAGACGGCATAGGTTTCAGAAGGAATCCCACAAACCCGATATTCTCACCCAAGGGCGACTGGAACTGCGGAAGGGCCATCGATGCGGAAGTCTATGAGTTCAAGGGCAGGTATTTCCTTTATTTCGCGACCAGGGACAAGGATTACAAGATTCAGATGCAGGGAGTTGCAGTTGCTCCCGGAAACACCGACTTCAGCCGCGGAGACTGGGTGCAGGCCACCGACTATCCTATTCTCTATCCCGTCCACCCATGGGAAGGAAAGTGCATAGAAGGAGCATCGATAATCCGCAGAGGCCGCAGGCTGATCATGTTCTATGCAGGGTCATACAACAATGCTCCACAGCAGGTTGGAGTGGCAGAAAGCAAGGACGGAATAGTCTGGAAGCGTGTCTGGGACGAGCCTTTCCTTAAGAACGGCAGACCTGGAGAGTGGAATTCAAGTGAATCAGGCCACCCTCACATCTTCGAGGATACCGACGGCAGGACCTACCTGTTCTTCCAGGGCAACAACGACAACGGCAAGACCTGGTTCATCTCCCGGAAAGAGGTGTTCTGGAAAAACCGTCGTCCTGAACTACGGAACTGAGAACTTTTTCCTTGTTCTTTCTGGATATAGGAAGGTGCTCATCATTTACTGTCACAGATTCTCCGTCATTCGAGCTTACATGGGACAGGTTCACAAGATATGAACGGTGGATTCTGACGAAACCGACATCAAGAATATTCTGCCACTGGGATATGGGAGTCCTGTTGCGGAATATACGGCCTTCCGTCGCATGAATCCATACCTCGGTATCGCGTGATTCTATGTACATTATCTCTGATATGGTGATCTGACCCCAAAAAGTTGGACGGATTAATAGATAAATTTATTGGTAAAGAGTTCGGTATTGCACCGGACTCTTTCCTTTTAGTCTCAGTTTAATTCTGTCATTGTTGTAGTAATGGATATACT
>SUYM01000045.1 GCA_015060455.1 Bacteroidales bacterium | reverse complement strand
AATTCTCTGCATACCTGTGACGCACTTTTACCTGACGCCAGCATACGAACTGCTGCAACTTTAATTGGATACTTCTCATTCTTCATAATGAATTTTTTTGTGTCCAACTTTTGGGGCGCAGTTCAAAACGGAAGCGTCGTCGGGAAACGGCACCTGAAACCCGGATGAGATGCGGGAAACGGAAGCGTCGTCCGGGAAACGGCACCTGAAACCCGGATGAGAAGCGGGAAACGGAAGCGTCGTCCGGGAAATCAGGATATTTTTGGTATATTTGCGGCGGGTAAAATCAACAAAGGCATAAGGACTATGGAAAACGGACGCGTAATATGGATTGACTGGCTGCGGGTGGCGGCCTGCTTTATGGTGTTTGTCGTGCATTCGACGGAACCGTTCTATCTTGGCGGGGAGGGGGCGCGAATACTGACTGAGGCGGACGCGTTCTGGTCATCGTTTTTTGACTGCCTTGTGCGCGCCTGCGTGCCGCTGTTCGTGATTGCGTCCAGTTATCTGCAATTCCCGATACGTTACAGTACCGGCGAATTCTTCAAACGCAGGGCTGTCCGCATCCTTGTTCCGTTCATTCTGTGGACCCTGGTCTATGCCTTTGTATGGGGCGAGCCGGTGACAAACCTCAAAGACCTGGCATTGAACTTCAACTATGCGGCAGGGCATCTCTGGTTCGTGTATATGATCCTCGGAGTATATCTTCTGATGCCGCTTCTATCTCCGTGGGCCGAAAAAGTCGGAAAGAAGGAACTGACCGTTTACCTCGGAATATGGCTGCTGACCACCCTCATACCGCTGATCCGCGACTGGGCAAGCAGTGGAGCCACAACAGTTATCTATGGTCCGTCCGGACTGCCTCGCCAGGCCCTCTACCCTCTCTGGGGTGAGGCAAGTTGGAACGCCTACGGCACATTCTACTATTTCAGCGGATTTATAGGATATCTGCTGCTGGGGCTGTATTTCAGGAAATTTGTCGGCGAACTTTCATGGACAAGGACGCTCGTCATATCTGTCCCATGTTACATTGCAGGCTTTGCAATCGCATTCGGAGGTTTCCTGCGCAGGGTCCATCTAAGTGCAGATGGAGCGTTCCCGGTGGAAGGACTCGTAGAAAAGGCCGTATGGTGGGAGACGACATGGTGCAACGACACCATAGGAGTTGCGCTCATGGCCATCGCATGGATATTGATATTCAAAAAGATAAAGGCAGAGGGCCGTTTCTATAAGAAAGCCCTGCAGCCTGTCTCAAATGCAAGTTACGGCATATATCTGATGCACCTGCTCATCCTCGTGCCGATATGCGGCCTGTTCAGAGGCTGGCTGGGAAGCGGAGAAGAAGGCGTGCTCGGATTCTGGACCACACCTGTTGAAATCATGGGCGCGGCAGTGACCGCATTCATCGCCACCGCAATTACAGCAGTCATCATCCGCGCAATTCCTCGCATCGGAAAATATATAGTGTAAAAATCCGGTAAAAACAAAGGACTGCGAAAACTAACGGAGGCACCTTTCCGGGTGTCTTATTTATGATGCCACGACGCAGAGTTTCGCGACCAAAAGTCTGCGTCGGGTCCAAATATCGCCCACATAAAGCCTCTGCGGGAAGCGCAAAACCGACGCGTCGTCCAGCATCAGAACCTGTCAAACCCCCTGTTGAAATAAGGGAGACAGATGTAGAGGGCACTGTTCCAATACTCCCAGTTATGGGCGCCCTCACGTACGCGGATTTCCATAGGGACACCAGCCCGCTTCATTGCAAGGAGGAATTCAAGATTGCCTTCAAGGAGATAATCGTCATCTCCGCAGTCAAGAAACCATCGTACGCTCCTGAGAGCCTCCAATATTTCAGGAGAGGCCTCACGGACATATTTCACGCAATCATGTCTGAGAGCACCTTCCACGAACACCATGACATCAGGATGGCTGTGACGTTCCTTGTTATAATCAACGGGAGTTCCCATGAATGCACTCATTGAATATGCCGCCGAGAAAAGTTCAGGATGGCGCTGAGCATAGGAAATTGTACCTCCGCCGCCCATCGAAAGACCTGCAATGGCCCTGTTGGTCCTGTCTGCCCTGATTCTGTATTTCTTCTCCACCTGAGGCATGAGTTCGGTAAAGAAATAATCCTCATAGGCCCAATCAGGCTGATTGAAATATCCATGACAGGCGTTTGGAACACCATTCTTCTTGCTCGCATCCGGCATCACGATTATCATCTCCTGAACCTCCCCGGAGCGGACAAGATTGGTCATCACATCCCTGACATGTCCCCTTTTTGTCCAGTTGGTATTGTCGTCAGAATAGCCATGGAGCAGATAGACAACAGGATAGAACTTGTCTATATCCTTCTTGTAGTTCTGAGGCAAATAGATGTTATATGCCTTCTTGCAACCGAGAACAGCACTGCTGATGGAGTCAGTCACAATCATTGATTTTTCAACCTGGGCAAACGCTGCACAGGAACACAGCAGCAGAATCAGAGTAAGATATCGTTTCATATAATCAAAAATTTAGATTTATCATCAGAAACCCGCAAGCGGGATATAGAGGGTCATCAGAAGAAGCAGGAAGCCGATCGCAATCAGCGCGAGAATGAATTTCCAGATGAAGGAGAACCATTTCTCATAGGCTATTCCCGCCACCGAAAGAACAGCCATCAAGACCCCGGAGCATGGAGTGATCATATTTGTGAAGCCGTCTCCGAACTGGAAGGCCAGAACAGTAGCCTGACGCGACACACCGATAAGATCCGAGAACGGAGCCATTACAGGCATGGTCACCGCAGCCTTAGCCGAAGCAGACGGTATGAACAGGTTTATAAAGGTCTGGATGCCGTACATCGCACTCAATGCACCCTCCCGTCCGTTTTCATGCAGTCCCGAAGCCATGGCAGTCAACATGATGTCGATGAGCCCGGATTGCTTCAATATGACAATGATTCCTGCTGCAAGACCTATTATCAAGGCGGCCGAGAATATATCCTTCGCACCTGCAACAAACTCCTTTGCCACCTTGTCAGCCGAATATCCGGCACTGGTCCCGGCAAGGATTGCCAGCGCAAGGAAGAGCGCACATATTTCAGGCAGATACCAGCCATAACCCATCACGCCCACCACCATGAAGACTATGGTGAACATAAGCAGATTGAGGATGAACATCTGGCGGGAATTCCTGAGGGAAAGCAGGGAGGACAGGACAAAGAGTCCCGAAACCGTCCACAGAAGCCAAGGCGTGCTGAAAGAAGTCCGGCCGAGGGTGATGAGGCAGTCAGACGCATATAGTCCGCAAAACCACACCAGGGCCACAACCACGGCCGCAAACGCCAGCCACGCTCCCATACCGGAGGGTCTGGTCTCCACAGACACCTGAGGCTGCTGCGTGACATTCAGCGCCACATTCCTACGCCTTATCCTTGACGCATACCACAGGACAAATACAATAGTCACCAGCATCAGGACACACCAGCAGACCGCCCGGTATTCAATCCCGGAGAAAAGCGGAAGATCGGCCATTCCCTGAGCGATGCCGATTGTGAAAGGATTGAGCATGGCACCAGCAAAACCCACATGTGCAGCCACATACACCATACATACGCCGACAAACTCGTCATAGCCGAGGGATTTGGCCAGAGGTATGACCACAGCGACAAAGGCGATGGTCTCCTCACTCATTCCGAATATGGCTCCGAAAAGTCCGAAAAGCAGCATTATCATCACCATGACGATATTCCCCACTCCCACCTTGCGGATAAGCGCATATCTTTCCAGACGGCTTGCCTTGCCGATGAATTTCATGATCCCCACATCCACTGCCTTCGTGCTGTTGACCACCCAGAAGGCACCTCCGATGATCAGGACAAAGGCGATTATATCCGCCTGCTGGCTGAATCCTTCATACAGGGCCGAGAACACCTGCCAGGTCTGCGGCACTGCTCCCGGCACGAACCAGGACGCCAGGGTGCATAGAACGAGTACTGAAAATATGATCACATATGTATTGGGAACCTTGAACTTCGCCATGAAAACTATGATTTAGGATTACGTATGAATATGAGAGCCATCAGCGGCAGTGCAAGTATGGCCATGGTCGCGCTGATGGGCAGATATATGCCGAAATTGACATATCGGACCACCAGATATGTGACAAGGAGCAGGCCGACACCCATTGCCCCGGAAATGAGGTAGTGGTATCGTATATCGGTCCTGCTACATATCAGACGGCTGAGATTCGGCACTCCGAGGGATATGAAGCCTATCGGGCCACAGATGCTGACGGAACTTGTCACCAGACACATTATCGCTATGAGCAGCAATGCCTTCGAGAGGTCTGACAGTTCTATCTCTCCCTTGAAATGTCGGGTAAGTTTCCCGGCCTGAGTCAGGGCCGCAACCAAACCGACAGCAAAGAGCACAAGGGAAAAGGAAATATCCCAGAGCGTCACCCCTTCAAGATTGAAATTGGCTGCACCCCAGAGATAATACTGTTTGAGAAGGTCTCCTGTGGGTGCATTGGTCACCACAATCGTTCCGAGCGAACCTATGAAGGTGCCGAAAAGAATACCGAAGGTTATCAGTTGCTGAGTGGAGACACGAAGGGTGACAAAGAAACAGATGAGGGTGCAGAGAAGGGTGCAGACAAAACTGCCGACAGTCAGGGAGCACCATCCCGTCATAGTCGCCGCAGCGGCTCCAAGACAGGCCGCGCTTCCCAGACCGAGGGAATAGACATCACCCAACTGGTTACGCCACAGATACTGCATCTGAATGCCTCCAAGAGGAAGGGCAATCCCGGAAATCAACACATATAAAAGACTTGCCAAAATCATTCAACAACCTGTTTAAGTATATATTCCTTCATTCTCTGCATATATGGGAAGGTATGTTCATAAAACATATAATATCCCCCGCACAACACATTCAGACCTGTATCTCCGTTTTCTGTGCGGCTGAAACGATGCTTCGGACATTCGCCATGGCACAGATGGCCGTATCTGCATGAAAAGCATTTTGACGGAAGACCGTTACGCTTTTCCAGACCGAATCTCCGCTGCTCCGGACTGGTTGCCATATCCTTGAGCGACCGGTCCATCACATTACCTATCAGGTATTTGGAATATACGAAATGGTCACATGGATATACATCTCCGTTATGCTCCACAACGGTATTGCCTCCGCAGGTGGCGGCATAGGCGCATGAACCTGGCTGGGCTCCGCAATGTCCCGCCAAGGTGGCGTCAAAGAGATTCACAAAATACTGTCCTACATCGCGGGTCACCCAACAGTCAAATATATCGCACATGAATCTGCCGAAGCCCTGCGATGAGACCGACCATCGCGCCAGTTGTGCTCCCGGCTCATCAGGAGCGACTATATGCGGACGTGCATGTCTGTCCACACGTCCGTCTGCACCTATCGGGTACTTGACATGTTCCACCACCGGCATGAACTGCATATATCTGCTGCCTATCGATTTCAGGAACTGATACACTTCCAGTCCCTTCCCCTCCGATGCCTTGTTTATTGTGGTCATTGTGTTGAACCTGACTCCTCTCTGACGCAGAATGGTCACTCCCCGCATCACTTTGTCAAAGGTAGGAGCGCCTCCCTTGTCCTTGCGGAAGCAGTCGTGGATATCAGCCGGCCCGTCTATGGAGATGCCCACAAGAAAATCATGCTCACGGAAAAAGGAGGCCCAGTCCTGGTCAATCAGCGTTCCGTTGGTCTGGATGGTATTATGAATCCTCTTTCCGGAAGCATATTTCCGCTGAAATTCAACGGCCTTACGATAAAAGTCAAGTCCCATCACAAGCGGTTCACCTCCATGCCAGTTGAAGGTGACCTCCGGGACATCATTAGCCTCTATATACTGACGGGTGACGGTCTCAAGCATGGACAGATCCATCTTCGGCTGGCGTCCGCTGTAGATTTCAGCCTTGTCCAGATAGTAGCAGTAGTGACAGTCGAGATTGCACATCGACCCCGCCGGCTTTATCATCAGATTGAAAGCCAGAGGTCCCTGAGACTGCTGCACCGCCTCCTGCAGGGATATTGTATCTTTGAACGGATGTCCCATAACTTCATAGAAACATAAAATGCAAAATTACCTAATTCCGCAGGCAAAAACAAACAATTGTCATTGTTGAATGAGTATCCGCTTCGGGTGCTGTGTTTTATTTGAACGACCGTTACAAAAATCGACCTGATTTTGTAGCGGTCCTGCCGTTTTCGAGGATAAAATGCCGTCTTTGAGGACCTTCGTGACAATTTTCGCTGATTTTTTGCGTGTGTGTCTGCTGCCGGCAAGGGACAGTGCCAATAGGCAGCGTAGAAAGCAGGTTTGATACACTTTCGGTCTCGCAATGACGTATCAGGGTGCGAAGATGTCATGCTGAACGTAGTGAAGCATCTGTGACAGGAGCGCAGGGGGAAAGCAGGACCTATCTTACTGCACTGATGACGGTCATTATTGTTGCAAATATTAACCATATTGGGTATTTTTGTATGATAAATCGATATCAATTTAACCATGAGATATATTCTGACCATCATTGTTTCACTGCTGCCGCTGATTTCTGCCGCACAGTCCACAAAATTATTGGAAATCGATGAAAGTTCGTTTGAGCCGGTCCAGACTGAC
>SUYM01000044.1 GCA_015060455.1 Bacteroidales bacterium | reverse complement strand
TAATTCCGCAGGAAGTACCACGGAAATAGCGTTTATGACATAGAAGATAAATGCTATTCCCTTTCCGTGAAAAATCCGTGAAAGTAAATCTTCCAAAAACCTAACATATTACAAATCAGACTTATACGAATGGTCTTTTTTGTCTGTTAATCAGAGGGTCCTTGGTTCAAGTCCAAGTTCGGGAGCAACTCAAAATCAAGCACTTACGAAGAAATTCGCAAGTGCTTTTTTCGTACAAGGCACCAAGAAAAGAGTAATGGTGTAATTTTCAGTTGGTGAGATTGCATTACCAACAAAAGCACCATTTAAAAAAAGATGCAATTTCAACTGGTGAGATTGCATCTTTATTGGTTATGAGATATATCGATTAGAGAGTGTAGTACTCACAATCCTTGCCGCAACGTGTCTCTGTCACTGTATTGAGTTTGCCTTCGCGAGCAAGCCAGCCGAGTGCTGCGTAGAAGTCTGCGCTTGCAAGAGCAGTCTCCTTCTTGAGTTTCGCCTCTGTCATTTTACCATTTGCGTTGAGGGCATTCCAGATAAGCCCTGCGTTGTTTCCGATGTTGTTGATTTCCATAATTTCAATCTTAATGTTAATATTCGCGGCAAAGATACATAAATCGGTCCACATAACTATCTTTGTAACAAAAAGTTAACGATGTGCCGACACTCATGCACCGTTTTTCTTGCGTACGTTCAGACAACCTTGTCTCTGAACGAGGGGACAGGAGCATAGGCAGGCATATCTGCTGATTCAGCAAAAAATGATTATATTTGTGCAGTTAACACTATCAATATGAAAGGTACATACATATTTCTCGCAGATGGCTTCGAGATTTCAGAAGCGCTCACGACTGTCAATATGCTCCGCAGAGGTGGAGTCAATGTAAAGACAGTATCAATATACGACGACAGGATTGTGACGAGTTCAAACCGCATACCAGTGATTGCAGATATGGCTTTCGGTGAGTTCAGGGCATCGACATCATTCGGTCCATGTCTGAAGACTGATGTGATGATATTCCCTGGCGGAATGCCGGGCTCTTCGAACCTTGCTGCATTCGGAAAACTCATGGACATCATGCAGCAGCACTATGCCGAGGGCGGAACATTGGCTGCCATCTGCGCTGCACCGAGTGTGGTTCTTGGTCTGCTTCCAGGTCTTGAAGGCAAGAAGATGACCTGCTATGACGGATTCGAGGAGGCGCTCACAGCCAAGGGGGCGGAGTATGTGAAGGAAGGCGTCGTAGTTGACGGTAATATGATCACCGGCCGCGGACCAGGCTGGGCTGTGGAGTTCGGTCTTGCTATTCTTGCACACGTAAAAGGTCAGGAGATTGCGGACAAGGTGAAAGCAGGGCTGATGCTCTGACAACAAGTCCGACTCTGATATTTAAAGGCAAATTATCCGCTATCAGTGCAGTAAATTGATTTGGGCGGGGACCGTGACAAAAAATAGGCAAAATTTGTCACGGAGGTCCTCAAAACAGCATATTTGACCAAGAAAACAAGATAACCGTGACAAAAACAACGGGATTTTTGTCACGGTCGTTTTATAAATCACTGCACCCTTTGCGAATAATAAATTTTATAGGCAGGATTCAATGACTATTTGTCTGCGAATTCTGCTTTTACTATTATGTCATACAGGTTCCGGCAGCCGTCTTCCAGCAGATCCAGCACAAGGCTGAATCCCTCTGCACCCATATAATATGGATCCGGAATATATGACATCTTCTTTCTTTGAAGGAACTCAGACATACGGCGTATCTTGTGGGTTGCCTCGACAGATGGGGCAAGGTGCATAAGGTCCTCATAGTTCTGGTCATCCATCGCTATAATAAGGTCAAAATCAAGAAAATCCAGACCTGACACCGGACGGGCCTTGTGTGTGAGGGCAAAACCGCGATACAGTGCAGCGGTACGCATACGACGGTCCGGCATCTCTCCCCTATGTCCGGAATATGTACCTGCCGAATCCGCCTCTATCTTCTCCTGCATTCCCCCTTCTCTCACAAAATGTTCAAATATGCCCTGCGCCGCCGGAGATCTGCATATATTTCCCAGACACACGAACAGGACCTTATATTTATTATTTACTTTTTCCATTATTTCACTATTATTCGTTTGATTCGACGAGGAACGGAGGTGAGGATTTCGTAAGGGATGGTGCCGAGAGTGGCGGCGAGTTCGGAGATGGTCGGGTTCTCACCGAAAATTGTTACGGTATCGCCAACCTTGGCCTCAACTCCAGTGATATCGAGCATGGACATATCCATACAGACATTTCCGATGGTCGGAACACGGTGCCCGTTGAGCATGAACGAAGCATTTCCGCGGCTCAGGTGGCGATCCACTCCATCAGCATATCCGACAGGGATGGTAGCGATCACGGTACCCTCCGGGGCAATCTTTCCATGACGGCCATAGCCTATCGTCCCGTCAGTCTGTTTCAATGCCTTGATCTGCAACACCTTGCATTTGAACGCGGCGGCAGGGGCGAGGCAGACATCAGGCAGTGCGCTGACGCCATATATGCCTATACCGAGACGGACCATATCAAACTGATATTGAGGGAACCTCTCGATGCCGGCGGAGTTAAGGATATGATACATCGGTCTGTACCCTATCGCTTCTGACAATCTGTCAGCATTTGACTTGAAGAGTGACACCTGAGAGTGGGTGAAATCGTCACAGGAAGGATCATCAGATGCCGCAAGATGAGAATACAGGGACTTCACCTTCACACGGTCACAGGTATTGAGATACTCTGTCAGTTCCCCGAGTTCATCGGTCATGAATCCGAGACGGTGCATGCCTGTATCAAGTTTTATATGGACAGGGAAATTGCGGACTTCCCTCTTTTCAAGCACCTTGCACAAGGCCTTCAATGTATATAGATTGGGGATTCCCGGCTCTATACCATAATTTATCATCTCCTCAAAGGAGTCAGTGCCGGTTGTGAGGGCGATGATAGGAGACTTGATGCCGCCTTGACGCAGTTCTATACCCTCGACAGGATATGCCACAGCAAGATAATCGGCTCCGGCCTCTTCCATCAGGGATGCAAATTCCACAGCCCCATGACCGTAGGCATTGGCCTTGACAAGAACAAGAAGCCTGGTGGTGGGGGCAAGTTTCGATCTGAAATATCTGTAATTCTGCGTGCATGCACCCAGACTTATCTCCAATCTTGAAAATTCTTCTTCGCGTATCATATGTGCAAAAGTACTGAATTTATCTGTGATTTTATCTGACAAATTGTATGATTTTTTGAGACAGGTGCAATTTTTGTATATATTGGTCCCCGGTTGTGCTATACGTAATACCGACAAATTGACATAAACTAACTTGATAAAGATATGTATTGGATTATTTTCATCTCAATCATGGTTCTGAGCCTGATTGTTCAGAGCATGCTCCAGAGCCGATTCGAAAAGTATTCACAGGTTCCGACTGCCAACGGCATGAGCGGAGCCGAGGTAGCAGAGAAGATGCTGCGGGACCATGGCATACATAGCGTAAAGGTTGTTCCGACAAACGGGACACTCACGGACCACTTCAATCCCCAGACAAGGACTATCGCTCTGAGTGAAGGCGTATATTCAAGCAGAAGTGTGGCGGCTGCGGCAGTTGCGGCTCACGAGTGCGGACATGCAGTGCAGGACGCATACGGATATGGTCCGTTGAAAATGAGGTCCGCGCTTGTGCCGGTTGTAAGTTTTGCTTCAAATATAGTTCAGTGGGTGCTCCTGGCCGGAATCATATTCATCAACACCTTTCCTAATCTTATATGGATAGGCATTGCACTGTTTGCCTGCACCACGCTGTTCAGTCTCATCACTCTTCCGGTGGAGATCAATGCAAGCTCAAGGGCGATCTCGTGGCTGAGCCATGCGGGTATCACCGACGCCAGGACCCGTCCGATAGCGACAGATGCACTCAAATGGGCGGCATATACCTATATAATCGCTGCAATAGGTTCGTTGGCAACGCTGTTCTATTATATAGGACTGGCAAGAAGAAGATAAAAGCGGACCACTTAGTCCGCTTCATAATCAAGACTGTCCCAGAGGGAATCCATCTGGCGGCGGTCTTTTTTTGTAGGTCTGCCCGCACCTCTGTCGCGTTTGAGGAAGAAGGTCTCGACCGGTGCGCGGAGTTTGTCAAGTTCCTCCTGAGGGGTCTGATTTTCAGCAAATTGAGGTACATTCTTAGCGCCCTGGCGCTTGTCAATCAGAGCAAGCACCTTATATGTATATGTTACAGGACCCTTGCGCACCACTATGACGTCTCCCGGTCTGACAGGCTTCGACGGTTTCACATCACCGCCGTTCAGACGCACTTTTCCGCCGTTGCAGGCAGTCGTGGCCTCACTTCTTGTCTTATAGGCACGTATGGCCCATAGATATTTATCGAGCCTGACATCTTCCATGGGGCATCAACTGAAAAATTTGAACGGGCTTGCACCTTCGGATGCAGACGGGATATCGTCATCTTCCTTATGGTCATCATATATTCCGTCTTCCAGACCCTCATAGTCTTCATCTTCAAGGAAGGCTTCGGTTGTCGGATCGATATATTCGTCGAGTTTATCTTCCGGGCGCACTACGGCTTCAAGAAGGACTGTCGAGCGGTCACGAGGGACGAGATAGAAGTCAGGGAGTTCGGCTGGAATCAGGATGGTCTCGCCCTTTGTCAGTTCATAGTTCTCCATATATGCCTCGCCGTTTTCCTTTGTTGCAGGAACCTGGATCGATGCCGCACCCTCTACGCAGACATATACAATGAAACTTTCAAACTTGTCTGTATATATATGAAGCGGATCGGCAAGAAGAAGTTTTGATACATCGAACTCCTGCTCCTTCAGGATATCCACGACCGGTCCATGTTCATGGCATGCCTTCTCACCCCAAAGCGGGCCCCTGCGGTACAGGGTCTCGTCGAACTTATCATAGTTGATGACATCGATGCCTTCTTCAAGATGGATCGGGCGCGCCTGTGCCGGATCATTTTCGCGACCCCAGTCATACAGGCGGAATCCCAGATCCGAAGATTCCTGAATCTCAGCGATCAGCAGACCTCCGTCAGCAGCATGCACCGTACCCGGTTTTATATATACCGTATCCCCCTTTTTCGGATATATGACGTTCAGTACCTCCTCCACTGTTCCATTGAGGCATCTGTCATAGAGTTCCTGTGCGGTCATCTGCCTGTTGAATCCGCAATATATCTTTGCACCGGGCTCTGCCTCCATCACATACCAAAGTTCCGCCTTGCCGAGGGCATCGTACCTTTCTGCAGCAATCTGGTCGTCAGGATGCACCTGCACAGAGAGTTTGTTCTTGATTTCAAGGAGTTTGATCAGCAGCGGGAACTGCCTTCCGTAGTAATTATATACCTTCTCGCCTACTACCCTTTCGAGGTAAGTCTCCATGACATCGCTGATTGTGTTTCCTGCAAGCCATCCATCTGCCACGACAGAGTCCTCATAACCCATATCAGCAAGTTCCCAACTCTCTCCTATGAGGGCGTCTTCTGCTCTCGTTTCCTGGTCATTGTCCATGAATTTCTTGCCAAGACCACCGACCAGAGTGTTTCCTCCCCAAGGTTTTCTTGATGCAATAGGAATAAATTTCAGCGGATATAATTTCTTTTCCATACATTTTCAATTCAGCCTACGAAGATAGGCAAAATTATCCAATTATCATAAATTGGAATGCTGCGGCGGTTCCTGTCCACGTTTCGGGGCCATTTCATGGACGGTGCGACATTTTCCTGTTCCTGTCCATGTTTCGGGGCCATTTTGTGGATGGCGTGACATTTTCCTGTTCCTGTCCACGTTTCGGGGCCATTTTGTGGATGGCGTGACATTTTCCTGTTCCCGTCCACGTTTCGAGGCCATTTTGTGGATGGCGCATTATTAACGGACAGAATTGGCGTGTGGTATGGATATTGACAATTGTGGGTTGTCATGGCGTAGGGTCATGTATGATAAATAATTAAAAAATAGAATTAAAAATATGGTACCGGCTAAAAAGGTTAGCAGCCAGAATTGGCTACCCGAGTTTTTCAACGATTTCTTTGATGGAAACATCATGCAAAAAATCGGTATTGGAGGTCCTGCGATGAATATCTGGGAGGACGACAGCAACTACAAGATTGAAATTGCGGCTCCGGGAATGTGCAAAAAGGATGTGGACATCCATGTCACTAAGGACAACAAACTCATCATCGAGATGGAACGGAGATGCGAGGACAAGGAAGAAGAAAAGAAGGAATGCAAGGAAAAGGAGTGCAAGAATAAGAAATATCTCAGAAGGGAATTTTCATGCACCAAACTGCATCAGACTCTCGCGCTTCCGGAAATCGCTGACAAGGACAACATTGAAGCCACTGTCAAGCACGGAGTTCTTCACATCATCATCCCGAAACTTTCGGTCGAGCAGATCAAGTCAGAGAACAAGGTCATTGAGGTGAAATAGCACTCCGATCGGGCAGATGCCCTAAAATGCAAAAAGGCTGTATTCTTTGACAATGTCTTGGAATACAGCCGCTTTTGTGAAAATAAAAAAGCCTCAGATTTCTCTAAGGCTTCATGTGGGAGCAGAGGGAGTCGAACCCCCGACCCTCTGCTTGTAAGGCAGATGCTCTAAACCAACTGAGCTATGCTCCCTTTTTGTTTGTTTTGCCCGATTGCTGCGTCAAACTTCGCATCGTCAGTCGGTCATTACCGAAAGGTAACTCCCTCCTTCCTCGCTCGTTTTCCTTGCACTCGGACAAATCAAATCAAAAATTTATCCGAACTGCAACCTTGCAAAACTCACACAATCTTTAACAGAACTTATTCTTTTTTTTGCGGTGCGGACGGGACTCGAACCCGCGACCCCCGGCGTGACAGGCCGATATTCTAACCAGCTGAACTACCGCACCATTTTGTTCAGTCTTATGCGTTTTTCTCAAACGCGGATGCAAATGTACGCATTTTTTTTGAACCTGCAAATTTTTTCACACTTTTTTTGAAAATAATATGACTATCTGCAAAGGTGCAGAAAAACTCACCTGATTACAATCTATAATCTCATCCGGGATTTGGGTACGTATTTCCGGATGAACATGGGAAATT
>SUYM01000043.1 GCA_015060455.1 Bacteroidales bacterium | reverse complement strand
CCGTCATCAATGATGACATCTGCGACGCTGCCGTCCATATAAGGATCGGTCTGCATTATGCCACGGACCTGTGCGGCGTCAACACCCTGAACCATATCATCCGCCAGAGAGACGGCTATTCCGCAGGCCTGACCAAGCACCATAAACACAGGTTCCATACGAATGGAGCCATAGGCTATATGACTGGCAGACAAGGCAATAGGAACAAGAAGATTGGTACATTCCTCGCGCTGCGGAGTAAGGCTGCGATACGAGATAGGGAACGGTCCTCCGACCTTCACCTCGACGTTGCCTTCATTCTTTACCATAGGCACACCATCCTTGACCACCACTACCCTCTGACAATTATGAGAGTCCATAGTGTAGGCTGCCATTCCCACCCAGTCTTCCACCTGGGTCTTCTGCTCACAGTCCTTCTGTGTCGCCACATACTCACCCACCATCCTGCGGCACTCACGGACATAAAGTTGCGGCGTCCAGTGCTCAGTCTCCACATACTCATCCTTCGGAAGCCCCCACCTGAGGATTTCATCCCTCAGCGAAGCCGGCACACGCTCATCATGCCCTACAAAATAAAGAAGTCCGAGAGTATAGTCCTTATGGGCCTGAATTATCGCCTCACGCTCCTGGTGACTGCCCTCAGGATAGTCATGATTGGCACCTATCATATCAGTAGAAAAGCCGCCCCTGTTGTTCACATCTGTCTTGCGCCCCGGCATAGGGCTCCAGATGAAGTAATCATTAAGTCCTGTCTTGTCCGGCTGAGCCTCCATGAGTCTTATAAGAAGTTCATAATGAGACGGATCATAGTTTGCAGGCTTGGTTATAGGAATCATGTTTTCAAGACTGTCAGTCAGACAGATACGGTAATTGTAGGCCTGTGACAAGCCATCTCCTGTACCGTTTTCCGCAACCACGGCGTCTGAAATGCCCCACAGAAGCCCGCTCTCAGGATTTCCCTTCTCCACATACGGGTCGACTCCGTCCGGAAACTGATGTTTGTGCAGAAGTTGCACTCCGTTCCATGTCTCGCCATAGATACTGTTATCCTCACGGCCCACATGATAAGTAATGCCGGATTTTGCCATAAGGTCGCCCTCGTATGTACCGTCTATGAAATAGGGAGCGGATACCGTAATGGACTTTCCGTCCTTTGCTGACGCAGTAATGGAAACTATCCTTGTCCCCTCTTTCCGGACATTTTCCAGCATATATCCCTTCACCACCTTAATGTTGGGGTGATCGAGATATGACTCCATCACTTCAAGGGCGACAGATGGCTCGAACACCCATGACTCAAGTCTGCCGTAACGTTCTCCCAACTTCCTGTAGAACTGTTTCGAGACTCCGAACACAGCCTGTTTATTGCCGATATCTGTCCATCCCAGACCGGAAGTCGTAAGGCCACCGATCCTCTCATCAGGAGACACGACAATCACCTTCTTACCCATCTGAGCGGCTGAATATGCAGCAGTGACCGAGGCTGAAGAACCGCCGTAAACACACACATCATAATTACGCGTACAAGACAAGGCAACGACAAGCAGTGCCGATAAAATAAAGAAACGCTTCATGGAATAAACATTAAATTCATTTCGAGATAATCGCAGCCCATCCTCCGCCAGGAGCCAGATGAATGTCTATCGACTTTTCTGCAATATACGATTTTTTCTGATAATCATTACCGAACTTGTGCGCTACCTTTCCGTCCTGCCATGCTTCGACCTTGACCTGAGTGTCGAAAAGTCTGGAAATATCTACTTTCAAATCACGCTCAGTCCAGTCTGTCATCGCTCCCACATACCATGTATCCCCCTTGCGACGGGCCGTAATTATATAGTCTCCGACCTTTCCGTCAAGAACTATGGTCTCATCCCATACCGTAGGGACGCGGTAAAGGAATTCGCTGCACACCGGCTCAAGTTCATAATTTGTCGGAGAATCGCAGATCATGTTGAGCGGTGCGTCGAACACGACAAACTCTGCCAACTGACGGCAGCGTGTTCCCTGGCTCATAGGTTCGGTGCGCACATCACGGAAATTGGTATAGGACCCGTTCTTCATCGCACCGGGAGTATAGTCTGCAAAACCTGCAACATAACGGATATATGGAATGGTCACATCAAACTCGACCATATCATATTCAGGAAGCTGACGTTTTCTCATCTGCTCCAGACCGAACACACCCTCATAATTCAGCACGTTAGGGAAACGTCTCTGCAGACCGGTAGGCTGATGGCAGCCATGAAAATCCATCACAAGTCTATACCTTGCAGCAACCTCTGAAGCCTTATAGATGAAGTCTTCCATCTTCTGGTCGTTCCTGTCAAGGAAATCCACCTTGAAGCCTTTGACACCCATCTTCGCATAGTGGCTGCACACGCCCTCGACATCCTTCATGAAAGCACTGTATCCGGCCCAGAGGATGATGCCCACATTTTTCTCGTTTCCATGACGTACAATCTCCTCCAGATCGATCTCCGGCACCACGGCATAGAGGTCATCTGCATATTTCACAGCCCATCCCTCGTCAAGAATAACATATTCGAGACCGTGGCGGGAAGCGAAGTCTATATAATATTTATATGTCTCGGTATTGATGCCGGCAACAAAATCCACTCCACGTACATTCCAGTTGTTCCACCACTCCCAGGCCACCTTGCCGGGTTTCACCCAACTGTAATCTTCTTCTGCCGGACATGGACGGGCAAGACGATAGACCATATCGTTATCTGCCATCTGAATATCCTTTGTACTGATACTTATGCTTCGCCAAGGGAAAGTGCGGGCAGAGCCGTCACAAGAGGCAAGATAATCCTCACGCTCCTTCACGATCATCTGAAGCATATTGTGACCGCCAAGTTCCTCGACCTTCGGATATGGGGCATATTTTCCTTCAAGGCATCTGTCGGAGTCTCCGTTATAAAGGAACATTCCCGGATATGACACCAGGTCCGACTCTGCAATGACAAGTTTCACATTGTCAGGGCAGTCAACCATCAGAGGCAGGACTCCAAGATGAGTCGTATCCCATTCTGAAAGCGGCGTATATTTATAAAGATTTTCAAAATCATCCATATACTGGGCATCAAGGCCGCCCTCCTCATATTTATGGGTATAAGTAGCGTACATATTCCAGTCCTGTGCAAAATTGAATGTAGCCTGCTCAGCAACCACTTTGTACGGTTTTCTCTTGTCCGACTCCCATCTGTATGCAAATCCGTCATCATAAGCACGGAACACAAGATTATAAGTACCATAATCCAGGTTCAGTTCGTTGTAGGCATTATCAACCACAGCCTTGCGGTAGAAAGTCGCCTTGATGGGCTCATCCACACTCTTGCGGCCAGTCTTACGCACCTTGGAAGCGCCCCATACGGTTCCGTCCGACAAAGTCATCGATACAGGGGAATCAACGATGAGTGCCTGCCCATCATAGGAGAGCGAATACCTTGTTGCGCCATCGCAGACAATTTTTGCCTTAACCTTGCCGTCAGGCGAGGTCACATCATACTCTGCTGCATTCAGTGTTGCAGCGGCTGCAGCAAGCAGCATGACAGAAAGAATTTTTTTCATATCTTGTTAACGTTTTATTTCTGAAAATCAAGGACTATGGTCGTAACACCTCTGGCTCCAATCGTGTGGATACATCCCTGACCTGTAACCGACCTGGTCAGGTCATGACGTGCGTCTGTCCTGTATGACGCCACTGAGGAGATTTTCTTTTTAAGGGATTTCGGCAGAGATAATTCTACAGGTTTGTCCTCAAACGAAGAATTGATGAACACTGCCACAAGACGGTCTTCTTCTGGAGAAATGAATGCCGTAGCAGCCATGGTATCAAGGTCGTCTGCTCCATCAAGAGCCACACGTACATAGCCAGATTGGATAAAACGGCTGAAGTTGCCAAGCGTCCAGAGCATCTTGTTCGGCACAGCATATCCTCCTTTATGGATATCTCCGTCCGTAGCATGCAGAGATACAAGTGCATGGTCGCCATTCAGTTCCATACCTTTCCAATAGCACCAGGACACTGCATCCGTATCCACAAAATCACTATAGATCACTCTTGCCATCATCAGAGCCGCCTGCATATCGGCGTAATTGCCTCTCGCCCAGTCCGCCGTAATGCCGCCATACTGCTTCGTTGTCGGAAGCAGACACCACTCCGACGAATGATATGTCACTCCATATTTCTTGAATTCCTCATCAGCAAGCCTGTGTACTTCACGCAGGTCTGCACTGGTAAAATGGTCGTGATAAGGATGGGCTGTAAACTCATATTCGATATGCTTCAGATCTCCCAGATAATGAGGAGACTCCTTGTCGAAGAACATGAACAGTTGTCTTCCGGGACATTCAAGTGAGTCACTGCCGAAACGGGCAAACATCTTCGGACGCTGAGTATAAAGCATTTTCATCCTGTTCGCCTCACCGATGAATATACGCACACCATCAAACTTGGCTGACCGGCCCAGAAAGGTATCCAGGGCCCGTGCCATACGTGCAATTTCTCCGTTACGCCATGGAGAGCCTTCCTGCCGCGGAGTATTCCAGTCTCCCTGAGGCTCATTTATAGGGCTGATATAAGGTATATTGAATCCCTTGTCCATAAGATGCTCCGTCACATCCACAAGATAATCAGCATAGTCATCATAGCAGTCTTCACGCAGATTGGACGCATTGTCGGTCGGAGCATATCCCTTTCCGTTCTTTGTATATTGGACAAGCGGAGAATTCGAAAAGAGAATGAACTGGTTGCAACCACGGTCCTTCGCTGCCTGCATGAAATACTCATGTCCTGCACATTTGCCCCAGTCGTATGACTTTCCGTCAACGGTCATGTACGACTCAGCGCGGCGCTGATATGGATAAATATCAGCATCCGGCTGCTCCAGGGTGCCTGCTCCGAGATTTACACGCCAGATGGTAAGACCTATGCCCACAGGATTGCCGGAAGGATCGGTCTCCTGCGAGAAAAGCCAGTCTGCTATTTCCGCCTTACGTTCAGGCGCCCAGTACTTACCCACAAAGTTGCCGCTCCAGGCATCAGCCGCTCCGAAGAATTCCATCCTCTGATGTCGGATGTCAGGATTGATGGCTATTTTCTGCTGGGCTGCTGATGTGAATGTCAGCAACGCTGCCAAAATCGTTATAACGCTTTTATTCTTACGATATTTCATTCATTATATATTTTATACTATATTTTATAGATCCTTCGACTCCACTTCGTTCCGCTCAGGATGACAGGTGAGGGGAACGCTCAGGATGACAGGGTCACATTTCGGTATTAAAGTCTTTTTCCAGATTCTTTCTGTCACCATCAGGACTGGCCATGTTCAGGGCTGTCTTGTCCATTATCATGACAGGACTATCCCAAACAGGGATATTCGTATATTTTGTATCCGGAGAGTTCGGAGAGTAGTGATACAGATTCAGGTTGAACACCTTACCGGTAATGGGTTCGACGAACACCGGGTTCTGTATCTTCAGATCTTTCAATGTCATAGTCACAGAAGACCAGTCAAGGGAAGAAGACGGAGCATTGTCAGAGAAATAATAAGCTACTCCCACAGTGCGGTCTCCATCCTTGAGTCCCTTGAGTTTTATCTCGCGGGATGTATTTGCCGAAAACTCCACATCAAAAGGAGTAATGTTGTCAGGAAGCAGGTTCACAAAATTTCTTACCGCATAGAACGACGGTTTCTTGTATTTCACCTTGAAATCCAGACCTGTGCGAAGCAGACCGAAAGACTGCTGCATATCAGGATAGACGAGATCGGTAAGAGTGAAGATTGAACACGCCTGACCTATGGCAAAATCGCAGAACATCCTGCGAAGTACTGTCTTGGCCTGAATATACTCATCGAACTGGATATGCTTCAGTGCATGGGTCCACTCAAGTTTTGAAGGACAGCCGCTCTCTCCCTGAAACACGACAATCTGAGGATTGAAATCGTGAACTATTTTACGAAGAGTCATGAAATCATAATCGCAGTCGTCGGGATTCTCATAGTATTTATGAAGGCTGACATGAGTAAACAGGTCGGTCTTGCCCATATTCTTGAGGTCATTCAGGACATGGCTGAGATAGGACGCATCCACACTTGCAAGAGCGAAAGCCGCAATCTGCGCCTGCGGATCCACCCTCTTTATAGCCTCGCATGTGCGCACAAGCAAGGTAGTGTAAGTGGATGGATTATCCTTGTTGACCTTCTGATTGGGTTCATTCCATACTTCCCATTTATGCACCCTGTCCTTGTAGCGCGCCACAGTGGTCTCAACATATTTTTCCCAAGCCTGCAATGTCGGCTCATCAGTGAATATCTTTGCTCCCAAAGTCACTTCAGAAGAATATATCGGATTGCCGTACCCAAGACTTATCCATGGCTCGACATTCTGACTGACAATACCATCTACTATCTCGTCCAGCCACGCATAGTCATATTTGCCTTTCTTCTGCTCCGTACGGGCCCAACCACTTTGAATTCGTGCATGACTGACTCCGAGTTGGGAGATATAGGAGCCGCTTTCAGAGTATTTTGCATAACCTCGGTCAACACATTCATATCCCACTGACCATCTCTGGGCAGCGACCTGCCCGGAAGGAAGGGTCTTTATGCTTCCGATACACTCAAGCGAAGGATAATTCTGGTTGAACACCTTGTATGTAACTGATTCAAACGGCTGAGCGGACAATGTGATTGCGCTCAACAGCAATGATAGTATGGTGGTCAGTTGTTTCATAATTCTTTATTTATAGATCCTTCGCTGTCGCTCAGGATGACAGGTGAGGGGAACGCTCAGGATGTCAATTGTCATGTCGAGCGGAGTCGAGACATCTGCTGATAATGGCTTCAAGCGGCTCACGCAGCGACTTTGCCATCAGGTGATAGCCATACCCGGCCGGGTGTGATCCATCGGCAGTCCACTCATGAGTCCCGTCAACAGTATTTGTCGTCTCTATCCAATACACATTCGGGTATTTCTGAACGGCAATGGTCATGAGACTGTCCGCCATATCCATCTTTGCCTGTTCGCGAGCCTCATACTCCGGATTGAAGTTTCTCTTCTCCCGATACAGCGTCTTTATGAATATCAAAGGGATTCCCGGCTTCGCTGCCTGAAA
>SUYM01000025.1 GCA_015060455.1 Bacteroidales bacterium | reverse complement strand
GATAGCGATCTGGAAACACGATCTGTGGCAAAGGTGGGAACAGATGCATCTGTGACTCTTGAAGGAAACTCAATAAATTAACGATGATGAAGCAGATCATAAGGTCAATTCTTGGATTGTGTTGTGCAGCCGCTTTGACTTCATGTGCTGAATATTCTTTGCCGGATGGTGGTGAGCCATCCGGTAAGGAAGTGACAGTGCTGACAGCTCAGGTGGCGCAGACAAAGTCTGTCCTTGACGTAAACAAGGTATATTGGACTGACGGAGACAGAATCAATGTCAACGGATATGATTCGGATGCTCTGTACTTCAACGGTGAGACTCCTGCAACTGCATCATTTACCATAGATGCGGCACTTTCAGGCCCTCTTAATGCAGTTTATCCGTCATTTATCTATAAGGAAGCCCAGACTATCACTCTGCCACAGGAGCAGATGTACCAGGCAGGCTCTTTCGGGCCTGATGCATCTCCGATGCTGGCATATCAGACAGAAGGGACAACATTGACATTCTCGCACCCATGTGCGGTTCTTCAGATTCCTATTGAAAGAAAAGAGGATACCCATCATATCAGATATGTGGAGTTCCGTGGAAATGCAGGTGAGCAGGTCTGCGGAGATTTTACGGTTGATTTTGAAAACTGTGAACTAATCCCTGCAGGAGGCGGTAAGACAATCCGCGTATATCTTAACAAGAAAGGTGATGTGGATATATGCATAGTTATTCCGGCAGGAGAGTATGCCAGCGGATATACTGTCAAGATTGTTGATAAGCAGGGACATTACATGGAACTTTCAACATCCAGAAGGGTTGTTGCGAAGGGCACAGTATATGAAATGCCTGTCAAAGAGTTTGTTCCGACTTCGACTACTCTTGAAGGAGCATCGCAGCCTCTCAGAATTCTGGGTGTAGGAAACAGTTGGACCCGCGACGGAATGCGTTATCTCAGTGCCCTGGCAAAGTACGCTGACCGTAAGATAATTGTGGGACATGGCTATCTCGGTGGTTCTACTTTGGAGGAGCAGTACAAGGGAATCGATGACCAGACTTATACCTATCTTCATTCCGGACAGAATCAGGTAGTACACAATACCTACCAGTATTGGAAATATGACGGTACAACAAATCCGACTAAAACCCCTGCTGACGCTGACGGATATAATAACGGACTCGGCGGAATAGGTGTGACGCTGGAAAGCGTTGTTCAGGATGAGCCATGGGATATCATCGTGTTTCAGCCTCATGTACTGGTAAGAAACCATATGCCACCGTATGAGGGATTCGATATCAATAATCTAGTTGCGCGAGTAAAGCAGATGATGGATCCGGAGGTTGCAGCAAAGGTACGTTGCGGTCTTGTGGTGCCGTGGACCTATGCCGAAGGAAGCGAGGATAAACGACAGACTCATATTGATGTTTATGAGGGAGGTGTATGGCCGGAGAATCAAGCAGCATGGGACGCTCATTTTGAACGAGTACATGGCTATCTCCAGGAGGATATCCTTAAACTTGCAGATCACATGGGAGAGAATTGTGAGTTCATCATAAATGTTGGTCAGGCAATATATAATTCACGAAAGAATCCTGCATTGTCAAAATATGGCTATAAGTTGCAGCGTGCAGTTGATGATACTCATCTTGCAGAAGGACTTCCGATGATGATTGCGAGTCTGTGCTACGCGTATGAACTTATCGATCTTGGTTTGGGAGAATCTACATTCTATCCGACCACCTCAAAGATAATGACAGAAGAAGGCATAGAAACAGGTGAGACTTCTGTTGAAGATGCACGACAGGCACAACTTGAGGCATGGAGAGTGCATAATAATCAATAATTATGTTTAAACGGCTGATTAACAGTTTTATAGCCATACTTGTATGTGTGGTTTCATGTTCAAAAGATCCGGGCCAGAACCCTTCAGGGGGCGGGCTCGGGTCTGATGGCATCATGCCCTCAGGTCCTGTTACCATCTCCGGTAGGGTTCTTGACCAGACCGGAAAGGCATTGCCTGGTGTTGTGGTTTCTGATGGTTTCAAGTCTTACAAGACGGATGGTCAGGGTGTATTCCGTATAGATAGCGACTTGTCCAAGGCGAAGTTTGTGAGTGTCAGCATTCCTGACGGGTACAAGGTTCCTTGCTCAGACGGGCTTACGATATTTTACAAGAGACTCTCAGAGGTTGGCAAGACAAACGGTGTGTATCAGAATATTACTTTCCGTCTTGAGAAGATGGAGGACAATAAATGTACGTTTGTCATTGTGGCGGATCCGCAGCCAAGGGCAAAGACTGAGTCATGGGATAATATCGCGTATCACTCTGTAGATGTGGCAGATGCTCTTTATGAAGATCTGAAGGCATATGTCGCAACTGTAGAAGGGGAGGTGTTCGGAATGATGCTTGGTGACATCGTTCATGAAAACATGTCCTTGTATCAGAGTTATGTTCAGGCTCTGACCAAGATGTCGCTTCCTATGTTCAATGTTATAGGAAATCATGATTATAACCTCAATAAGTCAAATGATATATCTGCTGCAGAGGATTATGAGAGATGGCTTGGCCCGACTAATTATTCATTCAACCTTTGTGGATTCCATGTTGTGGTTGTTGACGGCATAATCATGAAGGATAACGGAACAAGGCTTACAAAGGATTATACCTATGGTCTTTCGGATGAGGTTTATGATTGGCTTTCAGGCGATTTGAGGTTTGTCAGCAAAAACACTCCTATACTTTTCTGCTCACATGCCCAGATGTTTTCCACCGGTACTTCATCAGACAGGTGGAACAGTGCAGCTACTGTCAACGGAAAGAAATACGCTCAGCTCCTGGGTACATTTGATAAGGTTTATTCATGGGCAGGACATGCTCATCAGACATATAATACTACCGGTAAAGGCAGGACTTATCCCAATGTAGAATCGCATACTCTATCCCGCAGTACAGGAGATATGTGGACAAATGAATGGATAAATCCGGACGGAGTACCGAGAGGTTATGTCGTGGCCCAATTGGCAGAAGGTAGGATATCGTGGAAGTATAAGAATATGGCTGAAACGGATCTTCAGCACCTGGCCACGAAACAGCCGACATATAAATGGAAGGATGTTCCTTCTTCATATGATGCTCAGATTCGTGCATATCCGAGAGGTGCGTATGGCGATAATTATATCTATGCCAATGTTTTCCTTTATGATGAGGATTGGAAGAACGTAAAATATGTACCTGCTTCCGGCAACTCGTCGAATATGGTGAGATACGAGACCTATGATCTGGCCTACAAGGAAGTACATGGGTGGTATTCACAGAATGATGCCATTCTGAGCAAGAATCTTTCGGAATATACTCTTCCTGATAAAAGGTACCAGATGTTCCGTTGCTCACGGACTGAGGTCAGGGGTCGCGGCTATGTTGAAGTGACTGACCGTTTCGGAAATAAATACAGATCTAATACAATATCTTGGTAGAGATTATGACAAAACGTTTGATGATATCCTTATTTGTCTTGCTGTTGTCCCTGTCCTCATGGGCACAGGGTATAAGCAACGCAGATGAATTCGTGGCTTTTGCTCAGGCAGTGACAAAGGGAGAACCGACGACTTGTTGGCGTAATGAAGACGGCGAAGTCTGTCTTCTGGCTGATATAGACATGGCAAAGGCAAAGAAGTTCCGCGGTATGCCTGAATTCAAAGGCGTTTTTAATGGAAATGGCTTCAGTATAAAGAACCTGAAATGTACAACACCTATCTTTGGACGCATTGAAGGAGGTACAGTAAGGAATCTTGTAATCGATGCTTCATGCTCAATGAAACTGACAGATGGAGATAATTCCTATGGATTCATAGCAGGTGTCAATGCCGGTCTTATAGAGGATTGTGTCAACTATGGAAAGATAGAGTTCAAGTCTACATTCGTAAGCAAAAGATTGCTTATCGGTGCTATAGCGGGTAGCAATCTTCATCTGGTAATCAAATGTAAGAACTATGGGCCGATATCTGCTGATTGCCTGTCAAGGACTGATTCTGAAAAACCGGCTGTTTCAATCGGAGGTATTGTCGGACGAAATGGCGGCTCAAAATGGGCCTCATGTGTGGCCTGGTCAGAAAATTTGGGAAAAGTCACATATGTCGGAGATATGATGTATGACTCTGTAGGAGGTATTGTGGGTGATGGAAATGCCGGTACCGTGAAGTTCTGTGTCAACCGTGGCGAAATAACATCAAATGCATCGGGAATTAATGGCTGGGATATATTTTCAAGATGTGCTGGCATTGTCGGTTATACTAAAGGTGACGTGCTCTGTTGTGATAATTTCGGATATGTATCATCTCAAGGTAATGGTTTCCCGTCAACTGCCGGAATAGTTGGAGCAATAAATGATGCAGATGTTGTTATTGATTGTGTCAACTATGGTCAGGTAAAGGTATTCAATGAGAGGGAAGGCAGCATGGGCGGTGTCTGTGCTACAGTCAGCCGTTCGGCACGTGTCAAGTCATGCCTGAATTATGGAGATGTGATATATGAGGGAGTAAGTGCAAGCAGACGTTCGTCAATCGGTGGAATTGTCGGATATCTGTACAACGCAAAGGATGCGGTAACCGGAGGATATATCCGTGATTGTGCCAATTATGGATTGGTGAAAAGCGGAAAGGGTGGCAACAAATATGAAAATGATGACAAGGCTATCCACACCGGTGGAGTTGCAGGTTGTGTGAGGGGCAGCAAGGCCTATCGTGTCATTCTGAACAATTGTTCTAATTTCGGAAAGGTGGAGAGCGCAGGGGGACGTCGTGGCAATATAGCAGGAGCGTGTCAGGATGTTACAATAGGAGGGGCATATGTCAATCCTTATACAGAGTCTGCCGAGGTGACAGGTTCAGGTCATAATGTCATGGGCTGTGTCCGTGCTGATGATGGTACTCCAATTCCTGGTGTTCTGGTTTCGGACGGATTTCAGACGGTTCAGACCGGCGGAGATGGTTGCTATGCAATGAAGAGCGATATGTCACTGGTCAGATTCGTTTATATATCAGTTCCGGCAGCTTACCAGATTCCGATGTCGGGCTCATCACCGCAGTTCTATAAGCGTGTGCCTAGGTACCAGAAGGCAGTAAAGGCAGATTTCGTCCTTTCACCGCGTGCTCAGATCAATGATAGATATACGCTTCTTATGGTCGCAGACCCTCAGATCAGGCCATATGCAGTGGATGGGTCGGCAGAAACATGGAGGGATAATGTGGTTCCTGATATGAATGCATATCGTGCATCTTTGACACAGGAATGCTATACCATCAACCTTGGCGACCTGATATATAATTATCCGGTTGCATATGACGATTATTTGGACGTAGCGGGAGGCTTGAACTGTCCGGTATTCAATGTGATAGGCAATCATGACTTTGATCAGAGAAACCTATATTCAACAAGTCTTGGAACGCCATACTTCAACGTCTACACTGGTCCGGAGAACTATTCTTTCAATATCGGAAAGATGCACTTTATTGTCCTAAATGATATTATTTACGATAGAACGAGTGCCAAGGACAAGTACAAGGTCGGACTTGAAGATGCCACATTGGAGTGGCTCAGACAGGATCTGCAGTTCATCCCGAAGGAGACTTCTATTGTGATTGCTGCGCATGGACAGTTGTTCATGTCGCCGAAAGGAAGTGGTGCGGATAGTCCTAATTTTGCAAAATATAGTGCCTTGCTGAAGGATTATGCCAAGGTTTACTGCTGGGCCGGACATTATCACAACAATTTCGGATATGACTATGCCGGCAAAGGTTTGGGAATGGACAATATCGAGGTGATATGTGTATCCCGCGCTACCGGTTCGTTACGCGTGAACAGATATCTGAATAATCATGGCGTCCCTCAGGGCTATATGGTTGCAGAGGTGGACGGCAGTCATATGACATGGTGCTATAAGGCTGTGGGCGAGACTACGGATGAGCAGATGACGGTTTATGACCCGTCAGCAGTTGATGGAAAGAGTGTGGCTGTCAATGTCTGGAACTGGAATGAAGATACTTGGGGAGTGCCTCAGTGGTGGGAAAATGGTCAGAAGGTTGCGGATATGGAAAGGTGGAATGGCAAGGATCCCGCTTATGTGAAACTCATATCAGATATTACTGATAAATATACCTTGGAACTGGCTCAACCTGCTGCAAGCAAATATCTTTTCAAGGCAAATCCTACTGCCGGAGTATCTTCAGGTGAGGTCAGGGTACAGGATAGATTCGGAAATGTGCATATCAAGTCAATTAAATGGTAAGATTATAATATAATATGAAGAAACTGTTTACACTTATTCTGATTGTTTTTGTTGCTTTATCTATGCATGCGCAGGAGGTGAAGTTGACAAAGAAACCGTTGAAAGTGGCGACTTATAATATACAGTATCCAGCCAAGAAGCCGGCCTGGAGTGACAGGTTGCCTGCAATTGTGCGTATAATAGAGGATTATCAGTTCGATGTGTTCGGCTCTCAGGAACCGTTCCTGCCGCAGATTGAAGATATAATGAAGCATATCGAGAAGGATTATGCTTGGGTGGGAGATTGTACCACAGGTGACAATACCTATCGTAAGGCTCATTTCAATCCGATTTTCTATAGGAAGAGCCGTCTTGAACTTCTGGAAAACGGAGTCATCTGGTTTACGGATACTCCGGGAAAACCAGGTTTTGATGCCATGTACTCACGAAATTGTGTGTGGGCGAAATTTAAGGACAAAAAGACAAAGAAGGTGTTCTTCATGTTCAATTGTCATTTCGATCATAAAGGCATCATTGCACGTGAGATGAGTTCAAGGATCATCCTCGAGAAAATGCAGGAGATGGCAGCCGGATATCCATGTATCGTAAGCGGAGACTTCAATGCAAAGCAGGACTCGAAGGCTTATAAGATCATGGCTGAAAGTGGAGTCATTACGGATGCCCTTTACATGGTCGATAATCCTGTGAATGCGGAATATTATTCTATGAGCCATTATAAGCCGATGAACACAGTACCGAAACATGGTATGCATCTAGACCATATATTCTTTACTCCGGCTAATTCAAAGGTGACCTCCTGGCATATGATTACAGATTGCCTTAACGGCCAGTTCGGGTCTGACCATTTCCCTATAATGATACACTGGTATCTTGCTAAATAAACTGAAATCAATAACGTATGAAAAGAATCGTATTTTTCTTATTTGCAGCAACAATGCTATCTGCTTGTCGGGTGTCTCCGGAGGCGGAACTGGAGATGAGAGTTGAAAACACTCTTGCCCAGATGACATTGGATGAGAAGATTTCTGTAATCCATGCCCAGTCCAAGTTTTCATCACCAGGCGTGCCTCGTCTGGGCGTGCCGGAACTATGGACAATGGATGGTCCGCATGGTGTACGCCCAGAGACTTTGTGGGATGAATGGGCATCCGCACTCTGGACTTCAGATAGTTGTACTGCATATCCTGTGCTTACTTGTCTTGCCGCAAGTTGGGATAAGGAACTGTCTGGACTTTATGGACGCAGCGTCGGAGAAGAGGCAAGATATCGCAAGAAGAATGTTCTTCTCGGTCCTGGTTTGAATATATATCGTACACCGCTCTGCGGCCGTAATTTCGAGTACATGGGAGAGGACCCTTTCCTTGCAGGAAAAATGTCAGTTCCATATATTCAGGGTATCCAGAGCAATAATGTGGCAGCCTGTGTAAAGCATTTCGCCCTTAATAATCAAGAGTTCAAACGTCATAGGTATAATGTCAATATTGATGACCGTACCTTGTATGAAATTTACCTCCCGGCTTTCAGAATGGCAGTCCAGGAGGGAGGCGCATGGTCTGTCATGTCATCATATAATCTTTATCAGAATCAGTGGGTTTCGCATAACCGCCGGCTCCTGACAGAAATTCTTAAGGATGAGTGGGGATTTGATGGTGCAGTCTTGAGTGACTGGGGAGCAGTTCATGAAACTGACGGAGCAGCACAGTCTGGTCTTGATCTTGAGTTCGGTACCGGCACCAACGGCGTAGATGTGAATATAGAAAATGCGTATGACTACTATTATCTGGCAAAACCATATAAGGAGAAGATCCTTTCTGGTGAGTTGCCTGAGTCTGATCTTGACGAGAAGGTACGTAGGGTGCTCCGCCTGAATTTCCGTACTCAACTTGGCGGTAATTGGGGAAGTATGTGCTCGCCGGAGCATTTCGCTCATTGCCGTAAAATAGGATCAGAAGGAGTAGTCCTGCTCAAGAATGAGGGCTCTGTGCTTCCGATGCGTGCAGATGCCGGAAAAATTGTTGTTCTTGGAGAGAATGCAATCCGTCCGATGGTGGTAGGTGGAAGTTCTTCATCATTGAAGACCAAGTATGAGATTACCGTTTTGGAAGGAATCAGGAATGCTTATCCAGAAGCAGAGGTCATTTATGAAAGAGCATATCAGGGAGAGCCAAAGGTGACAGGAAACTATAATTACAGTCTATATGACCTTACGGATCCGCGCAGTGACGAAAAGTTGCTGGAGGATGCTCTTGTGGCGGTAAAGGATGCAGATTATGTGATCTTCGTGGGTGGACTGAATAAGAACAAGCAACAGGATTGTGAAGGCCGCGACCGCCTCAGTTATGATCTTCCGTATGGACAGAATGAGGTCATCAGTGCCTTGGCAACTGTCCGTCCGGATATGATTTATGTCAATATGAGCGGAACAGCAGTGGCGATGCCTTTTGCTGACAAGGTCGCTTCTATTGTGCAGGCCTGGTACCTTGGCTCGGAGACAGGTAATGCCCTTGCAGATGTGCTGACCGGTAAAGTCAATCCGTCAGGAAAACTTCCGTTTACATTCCCGTATATGATGGAAGATGGTCCGGTAAGGACTCCTGCACAGTATCCTGGTATCGAGGGAGAGGATGATATGTGGCAGGTGGACTATTCGGAAGGAATCTATGTCGGTTACCGTTGGTATGAGGCCAATAATATAAAGCCGAGATTCCCATTCGGATTCGGACTTAGTTATACGACTTTTGAATATGGTCAGATGAAGGCATCATCTAAGACCATGAAGGAAAGGCTGACTATTCAGGTGCCGGTTACCAATACCGGAAAAGTAGCAGGAGCAGAGGTCGTACAGTTGTATATCCAGGATGTGGAGGCATCTGTAGATCGTCCCGTAAAGGAACTTAAGGGATTTGAAAAGATTTATCTGGAACCAGGTCAGACAAAGACTGTCGAGTTTGTCATAGACCAGTCATCCCTGAGTTTTTTCGATGCCGCCAGACATGAGTGGGTCGCAGAGCCGGGAGAATTCAAAGCATTGGTTGCCGCCTCATCTGAGGATGTGCGTGGCGAAGTGCTCTTTACGTTGAAATAGTTACGATTATAAATTATGCTGTTCTCGTATTCAGAAGAAGAGATGAAGGATCTAATCCTCCGCATCTATCCCCGGATGATCAGTTATATACAGACAATCGTCCATGGGAGTGTCGCTCAGGCGGAGGACCTTTTGTCTAACACTCTGACGAAGATGTTGGAGAAGAAGCCTGTAATCTTGAGCGACAAGGTTGAAGGCTACCTTTTCCGTGCAGTCCGGAATGAATGTCTGAATCTTGTTTCCCGAAAGACTGTGGAACGTGATATGGTAAGCATAGACCAAGTCGTAGGCTCTGCATGGGAACTGCTTGCCGCTGTGGATTTCGATGATTCGGTGGCCTCCTTGGCAGATATGTCGGAAAGCGGTTTTGCCATAGATGAGATTCTCAAAGTGTCACGGACATTGAATCCTCGCACGAGGGACATATTCCATATGAGCAGGATTGAGGGAATGTCTCAGGAGGAAATCGCCTCGGAACTGGGCATATCTGTCCGTGCAGTCCAGAAGCATCTGAAATATACGGTTGACGAGTATAGGAAATATTATAAGGATTCCGGAGGCAAGCCTTCATAAAGCAGGGCTTCTGCCATCTGCTTCAGCACGGAATCATCACCTGAGGCGTGAAGGGTAAGAGCAAATCCTTCACGCTTTATTATATTCTGCTCCTGCATGACCTTGTGAAGATGCTTTGCAACTGCTGGAGCCGGGTCGATGATGGTTGTCGGACGGTCCGGGACAAGACAGGATGCCACTTTGCTGATGGTCTCGGAGAGGAAAGGGTAGTGTGTGCAGCCGAGGACTATGGTGTCTGCTCCTGCGTCAAGAAGCGGTTCAAGACTTTCCATGACTATGGACTCGGCCTTCTGTCCTGTGGTCTGGCCGCTTTCAACCAGTTCCACAAAGCCCTGTCCTATATGTTCCACCACCTGTACATCCTCAGCATGCCTGCCTTTCGTGTCGCGATATTTGTCTGCTTTCAAAGTCCCGGCTGTGGCAAGAACGCCCACCACCCCTGTCCTGGTAAGTGCGGCAGCAGGCTTGACAGCCGGTTCCATGCCGATGAAACTGACCGACTCGTGTCTTCCGCTTGTTAGCCTCCTGACATGATCGTTAGGCGTGGAATATTCGGACCGGATAGTGGATATGGCGGCAGCAGTGGCTGTATTGCATGCCACCACAATGATGTCAGCACCCTCTTTCAGCATGAAATCCGTGATCTGACGCGCCCTGTCTATGATATACTCTCTTGATTTCTCACCATACGGACAATGCGCGTTGTCGGAGAAATATATATACCTCTCCTGGGGAAGCAGTTTCCTGATCTCCCTGAACACGGACAGTCCGCCTACGCCTGAATCGAAAATCCCTATCATAACTCTGCAAATATAGTAAATGTATTAGTACAAAAATTGATAAAGATATTTTTGAGGTAATATTATATTCCCTTTGATCTTTTCATTTCATCTGTTACAAGTTCTTGCAATTTGTTTTTTGGCAATAGGTATTGATATTCAGCAATGCCAATTGGCTTATTTACATCTTGCAGAGCCAACTCTACCTCTAAATGATCTTTTTCGGCACAAAGGATGATGCCGATAGATGGATTTTCATCGGGTGCCTTTTCCAACTTATCCAGCAGGGATAGATAGAAATTCATCTTACCTACATATTCGGGCTTGAACTCTCCAATCTTCAATTCAATGGCAACCATAGAACGGAGTCTGCGGTGGAAGAAGAGCAAATCGACACGGTACTCTTTTTCGTTATATGTTAATGTATATTGATTGCCGATAAAACTGAATCCGATACCCAATTCCATTATAAAGTTTGTGATTTTCTGAACAAGTCGACGCTCCAATTCCAATTCTTTCAATGGTTCAACAGCATCAATAAATCCGAGATTATAACAGCAGCGGAACACTTCGTTGGCATAATCGGCTTGCAGAGTCGGCAATGTGGAATCAAAATTGTTGGATTTCTCTATTGTTTGTATTGAAAGATGATATTCTGCTTTAAGTGCGTGGCGCAACATATCACGAGACCATCCCTTAGAAACAATTTCATTGGCATAAAATACAATTTGTTCGGAGGACAGATTGTGGCTCATCAGCAGCAGATTATGACTCCAAGGTAGAACTGCGACAACCTGTCGCACTAATTCATTGTAATCATCTTCGCTGAATGGCCCTGTAACGATTAAATCCTTCATAGTATTCTCCCTCTATTGCTATAACCTTAAACAAAGGTATAAAAGAATTTCGGTAGTAATGCAACCTAATATACTTAAATGCCTTTTACTTGTTTGAATATCTTGCCGGTGGAGCGCAAAAGCCTGTATATCAGTTGTTTACTACAAGAAAGGTGGGTCGATTTGATCCACCCTAAATGCGATAATATCTTGATAGTCAGTGCTTTGTATTTCACCTCCCCAAGTGTCAGAAATGTTTGCTATATTTGCATATTTGTAAAATCGAAAAGCATGTCACTCTATCTCCCCGAAGGCTACCGCAATCTGCTGGGTAGCGTTGAAAATACAGAAAAGGCCATCAAGGCAGTCAAGGATATGTTTCAGGATAACCTGTCAGCCCAGTTGGCTCTTTTGAGGGTCACGGCTCCGATGGTTGTGCTGAGCGGTACTGGTCTGAATGACGACCTCAATGGTGTGGAGCGTCCTGTGGCCTTCCCTATAAAGGACATGGATGAGCAGCGCGCCGAGGTGGTGCACTCCTTGGCCAAGTGGAAGAGAATCAAACTGGCACAGATGGGGGTGCAGCCGGGCAGGGGAATATATACCGATATGAACGCCCTCCGTCCGGACGAGGAACTGGACAATATACATTCGATATATGTGGATCAGTGGGACTGGGAGAAGGTCATAACCAGGGAGCAGCGCACGCTTGCATATCTGAAGAAGATTGTGCGCAGGATATATGAGGCGATCAAGGTGACCGAGAACAAACTCTATGTGGAGTTTCCGCAGATAGAGCCTATGCTGCCGGAGGATATATTCTTCATACACTCGGAGGAACTGCTGCGTCAGTATCCGAACCTTACTCCCAAGGAAAGGGAAAACGCCATCGCGAAGAAGCATAAGGCCGTGTTCATCATAGGCATCGGAGGTGAATTGTCGGACGGAACAGTACATGACGGCCGTGCGGCTGACTATGACGACTGGACCACGCGCAATGAGGACGGGTATGAGGGTCTGAACGGCGACCTTCTTCTCTGGAATCCGATCCTGGGGAGCGCTTTCGAGGTGTCCAGCATGGGAATCAGAGTCGATGAGGCGGCCTTGCTGAGACAGTTGAAGATGCGCGCGGAAGAGTGGAAGGCGGAACTGATGTATCACCGTATGCTGCTTGACGGGGAACTTCCATATACCATCGGTGGCGGTATAGGTCAGTCGCGTCTGTGTATGTTCCTGCTCAGAAAGGCCCACATAGGCGAAATCCAATCCAGCATCTGGCCTGACTCCATGAGACAGATATGCCATGAGGCCGGAATCGATATAGTATAAATAAGAGGCTGGCTAAAAAGTCCCAAGCCACTGTCATGTCGAGCGACCAACGGGAGTCGAGACATCTGTCTGTGTGTCATGTCGAGCCTGTCGAGACATCTTTTACATTTTTATGTTATATTTGCACGATTTAAACAAAGTGTATGATCAGCATAGAAAACATAAAGGAACTCCAGCAGCGTGTACAGACGCTCGGAAAATGTATAGATGTGGAAGCAAAACGCGCGGAAGTGGCCTCTAAAACTGAAAGGACACTGGCTGCGGACTTCTGGGACGATCCGAAGGAAGCGGAGAAATTCCTTAAGGAATTGTCTGGCGTCAAGTTCTGGGTGTCAGGGTTCGACAAGGTGGCGGCAGCGGTTGAGGATCTGAATGTGCTGTACGATTTCGCGAAAGAGAGCCTTGAAGGGGCAGAGGATGAGAATACGGATGAGGTGGCGGAACTTTCTGAAGCGTATAAGGATGCTCTTGAGGAACTTGAGGCTCTGGAACTTCGCAACATGCTCGGTGAGGAGGGAGATAACCTCGGTGCTGTGCTGACAATCAATTCCGGGGCCGGCGGCACCGAGTCCAACGACTGGTCTGCGATGCTCATGCGTATGTATGTGCGCTGGGCGGAGCGTAACGGATACAAGGTTACGATTACTGACGAACTGGAAGGCGAGGATGCCGGTATAAAGTCTGTGACCATGCAGGTCGAGGGCGATTATGCCTTCGGTTATCTCAAGGCGGAAAGCGGAGTGCATCGCCTTGTGCGCATTTCTCCGTTCAATGCCCAGGGTAAGCGTCAGACCACATTCTCCTCTGTATTCGTATATCCTTTGGTGGATGATACAATAGAAATTGAAATCAATCCCGGCGACCTCGAGTGGGATACATACCGTTCAAGCGGAGCCGGCGGCCAGAATGTCAACAAGGTCGAGACAGGAGTGCGCGTAAGGCATATTCCTTCAGGTATCGTTGTCGAGAACACAGAGACCCGCTCTCAACTTGATAACAGACAGAATGCCCTCCGAATCCTGAAGTCACGACTTTATGATATCGAACTCAAGAAACGCCAGGAAAAGCAGGCTGAACTCGAAGGTCAGAAAAAGAAGATCGAGTGGGGCTCACAGATCCGCAGTTACGTTCTTCATCCCTACAAGATGGTCAAGGACCTGCGCACCGGCCATGAAACGTCAGATACACAAGGCGTGCTTGACGGCGACCTGAACGATTTCATGAAGGTGTTCCTGATGGGAAATAACGGTTAAGTCTGCATTATGCTTATAAAAGGACAAGCAACGGTAGTCAAGCACACGGGAAGCCATTATCTGCTGTCCCATCTTCCGCAGTGGGAACTCTTCCCGGCTGTGCTCAGGGGTAAGATACGCCTGAAAGGGAGCAGTGCGACCAATCCGGTGGCGGTGGGTGATGTGGTTAACTATGAGGCTGAGGTGCCGGAGGGGCCGGGGCAGGAGGCCCTGCACGAATATGTGACATTGGAGAGTCCTGCTGTCATCACGGGAGTCGAGCCGCGCCGGAACTATATCATCCGCAAATCGACCAATCTTTCACGTCAGGCCCATATCATAGCGGCCAATCTCGACAGGGCTTTCCTTGTGGTGACATTGGACTTCCCTCAGGTGAAACTGCCGTTTCTTGACAGGCTTCTTGTGACTTGCGAGGTATATAATGTGCCCCCTGTGATCGTATTGAACAAATGCGATCTCTATGGGCCGGAGCATGAGGACATGAGGGCTGCCTTTCATGAGATATATGAGGGAGCAGGCTATCAGGTCATAGAGGTGTCTGCGCATACGGGACAGGGAGTGGATGAACTTAGGGATATGGTCTGCGGGCACGTATCGCTGTTCTCAGGCGTTTCAGGAGTGGGAAAATCTTCGCTGATCAAGGCGCTTGACCCGTCGCTGGAACCGCGTGTGGGGGATATTTCCGATGCGCATGAGCAGGGACGGCATACGACCACCTTCTACGAAATGTATAAGGTCCGCTGCTGTCATTCCGAGCCTGCAACCTGTCATTCCGAGCCTGTCGAGGAATCCCCCGGCTTCATCGTCGATACCCCCGGCCTTCGCGGCTTCGGTCTGGTCGATCTGAAAAAGGATGAGATCGCCCTCTATTTCCCTGAAATGCTCCGGGTGTCCGAGAACTGCCGTTTCACCCCATGCACCCACACCCATGAGCCGGGATGTGCGGTCAAGGAAGCGGTGGAGAACGGGGAGATAAGTTATGACCGCTACTCTTCATATCTTGGAATGTTGGATGAAGAAGGAAAATACAGATAGGAGATCCTCACGTCGCTTCGCTCCTCAGGATGACATTAAAGCACGTCATTCTTTCGCATACGCCTGAAGCGACTTCGTCGATTAGCGAGGAGCGTAGCGACGTGGCAATCTAATAACATGAACATTAACCGAGACATACTGAAACTGGCCTTACCGAGCATTCTGGCGAACATCACCGTGCCGCTTGTGGGCATGGTGGACATAGCCGTTGCCGGTCATCTGGACAGTGACGCCGCGACGCTTATCGGCGGAATAGCCATAGGCTCGATGCTCTTCGACCTGCTGTATTGGAATTTCGGCTTCCTGCGTATAGGTACGGGCGGGCTGGCAGCGCAGGCATACGGCAGGGAGGACCGCCGCGAATGTGCCCGCATCCTGGCCCGCGCTCTGGGCATTTCTGCCGCCATCGCCCTGTTTCTGATAGCCGTCCAATGGCTTTTTGTCAACGCTGCTTTTCTTGTGGTCGAATGTACGCCTGAGGTCAAGACTCTGGCTGTCAGGTATTTCTATATAAGGATATGGGCTGCCCCGGCGACCCTTTCCCTGATGGCGCTCAAAGGCTGGTTCATAGGCATGCAGGACAGTGTCAGCGCGATGGTGGCGGATGTCACTGTGAACGGCATAAACATAATACTGAGCATTGTGCTGGCTCTTGGTCTGACAGTCGGGGACGTGACTCTGGTTCCTGCGATGGGCTTTGACGGAGTGGCTGTCGGAACTCTTGCCGCCCAATGGACCGGACTTGCCGTCTGCGTGGTGATACTTGCCTCGAAATATCGCAAAGACACATTCGCTCTTCTTCAACGCTCTGACCTCATGACTCTGTTCAAGGGAGATCAGACCCGCCGGTTCTTCGTCATGAATGCCGACCTGTTTGTCAGATCCCTATGTTTCATAGCCATATACATAGGCTTCACCGTCATATCAGCCCGTTACGGCGACATTCTGCTCGCAGTCAGTTCCATACTCATGAAACTCCTGCTCATATTCTCATATTTTACAGACGGGTTCGCTTACGCGGGTGAGGCGCTGACCGGCAGATATATAGGGGCAAAAGACCGGCCGATGGTACGTCAGGCCGTCAGGTGGACCTTTGCTTGGAGTATGGGTATAGCGTTGATATTCATTCTTATATATCATTTTGCAGGAGTGCCGATGCTGCGCCTTATGACCTCCGATGCCGACGTGATTCAGGCTGCGGGTGACTATCTTCCTTGGCTGCTCCTGATGCCGATAGTCGGATGTGCCGCCTTCACATGGGACGGCATCTATATAGGAGCGACCGCTTCAAAGAAGATGCGCAATTCCATGCTCTGGGCAGTCGTGGCCTTTGCCCTCGTCTGGGGTGCCGGCATCATGGTGCTGACCATGCAGGACCTTGCCACCCATGCATACAACAAGGCAGCCATGCATGTTCTCATGGCCGCCTATTTCGCTCACCTGCTTGCACGCACCGTCTATCTCAGCCACGATTGGATAAAATTGAAGGATAAAATTTTACGTTTCTGATATGGAAACACAGAATAAGAACGGACGTCTGTTGTCCCTCGATGCGTTAAGGGGCTTTGACATGCTTTTCATTATGGGATTTTCCGGTCTGATAAAGGCGGTCTGCGCCTTGTTCCCCGGAGGTGATGAGTCATATCTCGCCAGGACAATGAGCCATGCCGAGTGGGATGGCTTATACCACCATGATACCATCTTCCCGCTCTTCCTTTTCATAGCAGGTATCTCTTTCCCGTTTTCTTATGCGAAGCAGACGGCATCAGGACTTTCGAGGTGTAACATGCATACTAAAATTATCAGGAGAACCCTGATACTTATAATCCTGGGCGTGGTGTACAACGGGTTCTTCAAGATGGATTTTGAGTCTCTGCGTATTTGCAGCGTACTTGGAAGAATAGGACTGGCCTGGGGAATAGCGGCAGTGCTTTTCCTGAATTTTTCTACAAAAGTCAGAGCATGCATTGCCGGGGCTATTCTTGTAGGCTATTGGCTCATAATGTGTTATGTGCCTGCTCCTGATGCTGGTGGAGCGGCGGCACTCAGTATTGACGGCAATTTCGCCGGCTATGTTGACCGTCTTGTCACACCAGGACGTCTGTATAAGGGTAACTTTGACCCGGAAGGGTTGTTCAGCACAATTCCGGCAGTTGTAACAGCGATGCTTGGAATGTTTACGGGAGAATTCATCCGCAACACGACTCTGGATGGTAACAGAAAGGCCGGTTATATGGGGCTTGCGGCACTTGCCATGCTGGCTCTCGGACTTTTGTGGAGCCTGGTTTTCCCTGTCAACAAATCATTGTGGAGCAGTTCTTTCGTGCTTGTCGTGGGGTCGTACAGCCTTGCGATGTTCGCGCTGTTCTATTATCTGATCGATGTGAAGGGCTGGCAGAAATGGACTCTGCCGTTCACAGTCATCGGCTTGAATTCCATCACAATATATATGGCGCAGAAGATAATCCCGTTCGACCGTATATCCGGATTCTTCCTCAATGGCATCGCATCAAAGATGCCGGAACAATGGTCAGAAGTCTTCCTGCGTCTTGGCTTCCTTCTCGTGTCCTGGCTGTTCCTTTATTTTCTATATCGTAAGAAAATTTTCCTGAAAGTCTGAATTTGCTTCCTGATTCCGTTTTTGAGGACCTGCGTGACAGTTGGCAGTCTCGGAATGCGTACCGTAAAAGTGGAGGCTGTTTTGCTGAACGGATAACGGATAATCAGTAAAATATTTTTATTTTTGTAACGTTTTGGAAACACAACACTATACTATAACACTATGAACTACATTACGCCTCAGACCTTTCTCCTCGAATTGAAAATTGAGGGACAGGTGATGCTGACTCAGTCGGAATATGACGAGAAGCATAACACGGAGTACCTTGAGTGGGACTATGCCATCAACATTTAAAACCATTGCGCTATGAATAAGACAATCAAATCCTTATTGCTTTTTGCAGCAGTTGCAATGGCGATCACCTCTTGTTCAAGGCCGGAGCCTGAAATGCCGGCAGACTCCGGAAAAGGAGCCTATACATATTTGTTCAACCTCAGTCAGGCAGGGACAAAGGCCCTTATCGGAGATGACTCTATCGAATATGAATCCGCAGACGCCCTCGGAGTGTTCGCAGGCGCTACCGTCAATTCAAAGTCCCAGGTGGATGTGACGACTACACCGGTGACGGTGGGTGTCAAGGCGACCGCTGCTCTTCAAGCGGGAGACATGGTATATGCCTACTATCCTTATTCGGCGGAGAACGCCTCCGCGCAGGCAACTTCCGTGACACTGAATATTCCGGTCGTGCAGTCTCAGAACGGTACATCGTACGATGCGGACGCCATGCCGATGGTGTCCCTCCCTTGTCCGGTGGAGGGTGCTGTTCAGGCCGGTGCCACAGAGTCTGTCGGTAATCTTTATATGAACAATCTCGGCGCTGTCGCCCAGTTCAATATCTATGGTGCGTCGTATGCTTCGGAGACTATCCAGTCAGTAAGTTTCCTTTCGGAGAATCTTGCAGGCGACTTTACATTTGACCTGACTGCGGTGGCGGATGAGGATGACCTTGCAATCGAAGGCGCAGACGCAGCCCTTGTGAAAACAAATGTGAGCAATACATTGTCTGTGGGCGCATCAGAGGCGGCGGGATCGAAGGTCTATATGGTGCTGACTCCGGGCGAGCATAAGGGTGTCTTGACCATCACCACCTCTGCTGCAAGTTACACATATGACCTTGAAACTGCAATCCGCTTCAACCGCTCGAAGGTACGTCCGGTGAACGTGAACCTTGCGAATGCCCTGAGGACTAAAATTGATGTCATCTCAGCCTTGGAGGCGGCGGGTTATGACCATAGATATTATGTCCCGCTTGAAATGGATTATACCAACTATGCCTATTACAAATCGGATAATTCAAAGTATGGGTCCGGCCTCTGTACGGATCAGAGCAACTGTGTGCGATTTGTAGCAACCAGGATTTTCGAGAAAAGTGAAATTCCAAGCGGCTCTGTGATTGTCTGTCTTGATAACTATCAATACCGTCCGGAATGGTGGACAAGCCTTGATGCGGTTAATTCTTCCCGTCCGGGTAATGTTACGGATAATGTTGTGGAAGTCGATGAGGCATGGTGGGATGGATGGAATTATAGGGGCTTCAACCTCTCATACGTCACGACCACTAATCTTGACGATGCGAAGGCACTTGCCATGCAGCAGTCATTCGCGATCTTTGTGCCGAAACTTGATCCGTCTGCTGCGTCCCTGACCGACATCATCTCCGCAGCAGGATATAATCCGTCCGACTATACTCAAATTGAGATTGACTATACTGATTTTGCATATTATCAGTCAAATACCGATTATATTTCCGATCTTCGAACAATTGACTCGGACGGCTGGAACGGTACAATCGCAGATTTTGTCGCCACCCGGATATTCTCAAGGTCCGATCTTCCGGACGGAACACTGATTGTTCAGAAGGGAGGTCATCAGTATCGTCCTGAGGGCTGGGTCGCTCTTGATCAGAAGAACAGTTCCCGTCCGGACAATGTATCCACCGGCGTTGTTCAGATAAATGACTCATGGTGGGGAACCTTCAACTACCGCGGATTCAACCTTGCCCTGAACCCGCGCGTGGATCTTGCGGCAAGTGCCGATGCCACTGAAACCCGCTGCCAGGAGGTCCGTGACGGCTTCGGAATATTCGTGCCAAAGCAGCCTGTGGAAATAAAGAGCATCAGGATTCTTGCTATCGGAAACAGTTTCTCTATGGATGCCTTGCAGTATCTTTATGGAATGTTGAAAGATGTCGGTTATACTGATATAACTCTTGGAAACATCTATAAAGGTGGTTGTACGCTTGAGACACATGCAGACTATTTTACCAACAATACAGCCGGTTATACCTACTATCAGAACACGACCGGCTCATGGACATCGACATCGTCTTCTGCTCCGATTGCGCCTCTGCAAAGTCAGGACTGGGATTATATCACAATGCAGCAGGGAAGTCCTGTTTCGGGTCAGGCAGATACATTCGATCCGTATCTCGCGACACTTGTCGGTGTAGTGAAGAGCAATTGTCCGGATGCTCAACTTGTATGGCATATGACCTGGGCATATCAGGCAAATTCGTCACATAGCGGATTTGCAAACTATGGTAACGATCAGATGACAATGTACAACGCTATCGTGAGTGCAGTCCGGAGCAAGATTCTGACCAACAGCAATTTCGTCAAGGTCATTCCTAACGGAACAGCGGTCCAGAACATGCGTACAAGTTATGTGGGAGACACGATCACGCGGGACGGTCATCATATGTCCTATGACATAGGACGTTATCTCACAGCCCTTACGTATGCGAAGGTCCTTACAGGGTGCGATCTGGCCGACGTGACATATACCCCTTCAGACCAGACTTATACCTCAGAGGCGATTGCCGCTATGAAGGACGCTGTCAACAAGGCTGTTGCAACTCCATATGCTGTGACACAGTCTGCATATCCGCCACAGGATGATTTCGATTATGCGGCAGCAACTGTGGAGCAGATTCTCTCTCACGACGGGTATGATCCGTCTGCCTATTCGAAACTTGATCTGACATTTACCAACTATGCTTATTGGAATTCCACTTCGGAGAAACTGGGTGGCGTCTATTCCGAGAAGTATTCTGCGGCGAATGAGTCAATACATGGTTACACCAACTACAAGGAGTTTATCTGTACCCAGATCATTCCGAAAAGCAGTATTCCTGCAGGGTCTGTGATCGTGGTGAAAGGTGGCTGCAAGTATCGTCCGGAAGGCTGGGTTTCACTGGGCGCAAAGGCGTCATCACGTCCGGCAGAGGTTACGTCCAACCATACGGTTCTTGTAAATGATGCGTGGTGGGGTTCGTTGAATTACAGGGGATTCAATGTCGCATTCAATCCGCGAGTGGTTCTGAATGATACTACCTGCGGACAACTTCAGCAGAGTTTTGCCATCTACGTCCCTAAAAAATGACAGTAAAAATTAAAGGTCCCGATCGGGACCTTTAATTTTACCTGATGCCGTGTTTCTTAAGAATCTTGAGAAGCGGCTTCTCGATTGATTTCGCCCAGAGGGTGTAGCCGTAGTCGCCCGGGTGGGTTCCATCGACTGATGTCTCTTCGAGGGCGTCCGCTGCATCCGTGCAGTCAATGAAATATACATTGTCGTATTTCTCGCAGGCCTCCTTCATGAGTTTTGACGCTATATCCTTCTTTGCCTGTTCCTTTGCACGGGTCGCAAGGTCGAAGTTGCATCTTTCACGGCTGATGGTCTGCTGGAAGATGAGCGGAATGTCAGGATGTGCAGTCTGGAGTTTCTCTATGAATGGGAATAGTCTTTCCTTGATCATCTTTGCGTCCGGATTTGAGAATGCGTCGAAAACCAGAGCGTCAACCTTCGCGTCGCAGAGCACGTCCGCAAAATACGGCTGCATCTTGCAGTTTCCGCTGCATCCGAGGCTGAGGAACTGAAGACCTGTCCATCTCATAAGCTGCATAGGATAGCTCATTCCGGCGCGGCTGGTGCTTATGCCATGAGTGAAACTTGAACCGAAAATTCCTATCCGGTGGCGGAAAGGAGATTCAAGGCTTTCAAGTGCCGCGCCTTCCTGGACACCGATCTTGACTGACTTCAACTCACTATAAATAGGAAGATAGAGCATGCATTCCTTTTCAGAGTCATCCATGTCCCTTATGATGACAATGTTCTCGTCTGGTTTCTTAGGTGAAGACGCTTTCGCTCCTGCCCATCTCCACTTGCCGTTATCCTTGATATAAAGGTCATAACCTCTGTAAGAAAGCGGCATGGTAGTCAGCATGTCTGCACTCAAAATGTAGTCTGTCTTTACGGAGATTGTGGTCGAATTGGTCTTGAAAAGCACGGCAAGACCGACAGGACATCTTACCTGGCGGTTCTCACTCTTGGTGAAACCCTTGTATTTCACCGTATCCACACGATGGTACGGGTTTGGAGTGTTCTCATGGATCTTTCCGATGAGATTCAGGTCTGATGCCTCCGTGAATACATACTTCACGTTCTTGGGAGTCTGAGCGCTTACACCGGTAACCATTATGGCAAGCGCGAGAATGGTGATAAATCTTTTCATGATATTTTGTGATTATATGTTCTCGGCAAAACAGGAACAAAGATATGAAACATAAACGGAAAATATTACCTTTGTGGGCGTAAAATAGATATATGAGCCTATATTCATATTTCAGAATCAGCAAACCCTCTCCTGACAAGGTCCCGGCCGAAAGGCAGGAGTCTGTATATAAGTCGTTGCGTTCCAGTACCTTCTGGGGCGTTACGCTTGCCTATTGCATGTATTATTTCACCCGCATGGGCATGAGCGTGGTCAAGCAGCCTCTCATTGACGGCGGTGTGCTTTCTCCGGGCGAACTGGGTCTTGTCGGCTCGGCCTTCCTCTTTGTATATGCTGTGGGAAAATGCGTCAACGGGTTCATTGCAGATTATTGCAACATCAGGCGTTTCATGGCGGTGGGGCTTGTCGTTTCTGCCGTGGTGAACCTGCTGATGGCCCTTATAGGCTATTATTATGAATCAGTCGAGGGTGTTACCTATGCCCGCTACTTTGTCTATATGTCTTTCTTCCTGTTGTGGGGATTCAACGGCTGGGCCCAGTCCATGGGTTCGCCTCCCGGGGTCATAAGCCTTTCCCGTTGGTTCCCGAAATCCAGAAGGGGGACGTTTTATAGTCTTTTCAGTTCTTCGCCGTATGTTGGCAAGTTCCTGTCCCTGTTCCTTATGGGTATGATTGTGGAGGCGTTTTCATGGGAAAGCGGCTTCCTTATGGCCTCTTTCGCAGGTCTGGTGGGCACTCTTATCATTGTTTTCATGGTGTCTGACACCCCGGAGAGCAAGGGACTGCCGTCTGTCCAGGAACTCTCCGCCGAGCCTGTCACCAAGGTGGATACTACTCCGACCAGGGAGTTGCAGAAATGGGTCCTGAAACATCGCGGGATATGGATAATAGCCCTTGCAAGTGCCTTCATCTATATCGCTGAATATGCGGTTTCCGGATGGGGAGTGCTCTTCCTCCAGAAGGCTCGCGGGTTTTCCCTTGAAGATGCAACCCAGATCATCGCCTATGCGATTTCGTTCGGTGCGGTGGGTACAGTACTGGCAGGCTGGCTTTCCGACTATATATTCAAGGGCAACAGGGTCAGGCCGACTCTCATTTCAGGTGTCATATGTACGGTAAGCCTTGGCCTGTTCCTGTTTACGGAGGCGGATTATTTCATGAATATCGTCTATGTGTCGGTGTTCAGCATGGCCATGGGTGCGCTGTATTGCATTGTTGCGGGTCTGATGGCCCTGGATATAGTTCCGAGAAAGGCGACGGGCGCCGCATTGGGGGTTGTCGGAGTGGTGAGTTATGTGGCTGCCGGCTTGCAGGAGGTCACCAGCGGTTATCTTATTGAATTCAATACTCAGGTGCTCGGAGATGAAAAGGTCTATGATTTCGGTCCGGTGTCATGGTTCTGGCTTGTGGCTGTGGTCCTGTCTTTCCTCCTGCCTGTGCTTAACTGGAAGAGGTTGAAATCCTGATGCGGCTTTTTGGCATGGATTATGCCTTTATATCGCATGATCATCGCGATATCGCCTTCTGCGGTATCTTAAAACCATTTCGTTATGAAGACAATGAGAAACATGATGACTGTGATGCTGATGGTATTGGCATTCGCAGCCGTTCAGACCGTGTCTGATGCACAACCGAGAGAAAGAGCGAAATCTTCATCTGTACGACCTTCGCGTGGGTCTGACCATACTTCACGACCGGCAGCCAAGCCGGCAGGCCCGTCTTCAAGGCCGTCTGCAATGCCTGATAGACCGCACAACAATCCGTCGGCCGGACAACCTGGCAGACCGGGAGGAAATTCAGCGGCGCGTCCGGCACCTAAACCAAACTATGGTCACGGACACAGACTCGGAAATCCTCCTGGCATGGTTCCTCCTCGGCCTCCAAAACCGGTAATCGTAGTGCGCCCGTCATATGGCTCCATCATTGCAGCAAATATCGCGTCCCGTCTTGCATTGAATGTTGTAAGAGCGGCTTCACAGCCAATTTATATGGATATTTCAAGTCAATTGCGGCTAAGCCACAGTTATGTCGGATCCAACACAGAATATTTCTATCAGGATGGTGTATTCTATATAGTTGATGCATACGGAAATTACAGGACCATCATTCCTCCGACCGGTGCGCTTGTCGAATACATTCCGGACGATTACACCACCTTGCACCGCGCGGGAGATACATATTATAGGGTCGATGATACCATCTATGCCTTGCGGATACTTGATGGAACTCCATACTTTGAAGTCCTCGGCCAGTTGTCCTGACCCGTCTGTGTCACACCGGAAGGCGTAAACCTCCCGCCGCATAAAGGCAAAAGTCAAGCATCTCGTTTTGAGATGCTTTTTTCGTCCGGATTTTAAGGCGATTTCCCGGACGAAAACGTGAAATCGTGCCTGTCGTCCGTATTTTGGGTCGATTTCCCGGACGAGTATCGTTTATATTTCATATATTTACATGATTTGTTGAGATGTCTCGACTACGCTCGACATGACAGTCGCAGACTGTCATCCTGAGAATGTGATGTAGAGGTTCTCCAGACCGAGCTCCGCTGCAAGACCGGTGCTCTTGTAGGTCACAGGGGTTCCTGAACCGTTGAGGGTCTGCAAGACACCATCCTGTGTCTTCGAATCTATGACCGTCTGCGCAGCAGACCAAAGAATACTTTGTGGGTGTAAAGTTTATGGTATTAATGTTTTATATTATTTCTTCCTGAGGATTGTGCTACTATTTCCGCAATGTCGAGAACCGGCACGTCCGCATATCTGTTGAATGTATTCTTGCACAGAGGACAGGCAGTCACCACTGCATCAGGCGAATCTGCCGTGAGATTGCCTAGTGCATTCTCGGCCAATCGTTTCCGTTGTTCGTCAGTGAGGGTAAGGCTGCCCAGACTGCCTCCGCAGCAAATGCTCTCTTTTCCTTTTTTTGCCCCTTCCACGAGCACTCCTGCGGCAGACACCACATTTCTAGGCTCTTCATATATTCCGCATCCTCTTCCGAGTTCACAAGGATCGTGGTAGGCATATCTGAGACCTGTTCCGGATATGTTCAGTTTCTTCTCAGAGATAAGTCTGTCAATGTATTCGCTGTGGTGAAGAACCTCAATTCCTTCGAGCCTGTAGTCCTGCTTGAATATCCTGTAGCAGATAGGACAGCTCAGCAGGAGCACTGAAGCTCCTGAAGAGCGTATGATCTCCGTATTCTTCTGAATCATCTGCCTGGCGGCATCTTTTCTGCCTGCTGTCAGCATTGGCCTTCCGCAACATATTCCTCCATCCTCATCCATCAGGGAATAATCCTCTCCAGCTGTTTCAAGGATGGACACAAGGGATCTCTTGATAGAAGGCGTCAGATGCGTCATGCATCCTGCGAAATACAGCACCCGCCGGCCTTTTTCCTTCACGAATCCTTCTTGGTCTATCATCGAATAATCCGCTGATATTCCATATTCCCTTGTAGCTCGATGCGCTATCCTGAGCTTGTCTCCTTCCACTCCCACAGGGCACACTGCCGAGCATTTTCCGCACAGCAGACATTTGTCGCTGATTTCTTCTATACGTTTTCTGTTGTTGCGTTTCAGCTGCCTGTTGAGGTAGACTGTTGTGTCCCTTACATTGACTGGCACAGTACTGAGAGGACATGCATCTATGCAGACTCCACAGCCCGGACATGAGTGGACTTGCAGTCTTGAGAAGCCTTTGCGGGAATGCCTTATCGGAATGCCTGCGTTTCGCATCGGGATAAGAAGGATTTCTGCAGGAATGTGCATATATCTGCTGAATGGAAGCACGAACATGAATACCCCCAAAGCTATTGAATATGCCCACCAGACAGGCAATGCATTAGTTGGATCGCTGTAGAACAGGTGCAGCAGACCGTTCAAAGATTTTGTAAGGAAGGATCCTCCGCTTATGTCAGCAGTAAATCCTTCTGCAAGAAGTCTTAACGGGAATATGCTCCACAGTGCATATAGTCCTATCAGATCTGTAAGGCTGCCGCGTGTGGTGCGTCGCATTCCGAACAGCCGTGAGTGCACTCTTTTGATGATGGCCAGCAGTATGCCGATCAGTATGATAAGCAGAAACAGGTCCATCAGGAAGAAAAGAAACGCTCCCTCCATTGTGCTGTCGGAGATTGCAACGAAAAACCTGAAAAATATCGGATACCACAGACGGTGGATTCTCTCAGGAGTGTAGAGGAACACTTCGATGTGGCCGATGAGGATTATCATGAACCATCCGAAGGCAATGCTTGAATGCATGAAGCCCAGGAGTTTATTGCGTTTCCACAGTTTCACATGGAAGAGGCAGTCAAAGAACCAGTCCCTGATGTTCTTGACCATGGTCTTAGGGTTGAGGAAGGATAACGCCAGTTTCTTTCTGTCTTCCTTCGGAAGCTCAAGCAGCACCCTGAATGCTCCGACAAGACACCAGCCGAGAACGAAAAGCATTCCCAGCATGAAAGGCATCACAAAACTGTTGAAGCCGGATGGATATATCTCCCTCATCATACCTGCTCCTCCTTTTTGTATAACCTGCTCACTGTCAAGATGAGACGACGTGTCTTTATGCCTCTTGGGCACACCATCGTGCATTTTCCGCAGAGCATGCATCCTGATATCATCCTGACGGTCTCGTTTACCTTGCCTCTCTGAAGATTCAGCAGCATCTTTCTGACACTCATTCCGCTGAGGCCGGACGCCGTGCATGTGGCGGTACACGATCCGCAGGCCATGCAGCGTAGAGCGTCGGGCTCTATTCTGCACAGCTCGTCGAACAATGTCCTGTCAATCTTGTCCAGATTGATGGCGGAACTTGGTGAAAGTTTGAAGCCGAATCCGTTCATCTTTATGACTCCTGTATCTTGAAATGGATGTCCAAGGCTGCCGACCGTGCCTCGGCAAGGGTTTCAGGCACAGTCTTGGGACCTGTGCAGGCACCGGCATAGAACACTCCCTTCTTTGGTGAAGAGGTGATGTGGGTTATGTTGTCCTCGCTTTTGAGGAATCTGTCCGAGTCGGTCGGAAGAGAAATCATGGAAGCAAGTCTTGAACTGTCCGGGTTGCATGTCATTCCGGACATGAGCACGAGAAGGTCAAGGGTAACTTTGAGAGGCTTGCCCAGCAGAGTGTCCTCTGCCTTGACTATCAGCTTTCCGTCGATGTTTTCGCTTACCTCTGATACTCTGCCTCTGATGAAGTGTATTCCGTGGTCGCGTTGTGCCTTGGTGTAGAAGTCCTCGAATTTCTTTCCGAACAGGCGGAGGTCCATGTAGAAGCAGTATATCTGCGCGTCAGGATACATTTCCTTCAGTTCGATTGCCTGCTTGATGGCAGTTATGCAGCACACTTTAGAGCATTGGCCGTTGCCGGCCTTTTCGTCTCGCGATCCCACGCAGTGCACGAATCCTATAGTCTTCATTGACGAACTGTCTATCCGTTCGTCCCTGTTTCCGTTGAACCAATTCTCAAGATCCGAATTAGTGACGACATTGTTGTATATTCCATATCCGTACTCTTCCTTCTTCGACGCTTCAAACATCTTGAATCCGGTCGTCATGAGGATGTACTTGGTGCTTATCGTTATACCGTTGGACAGGACTATGTTGTAGCCATCCCTGAGACGATTTACCAGTGAAACCTCAGTGTTGAGGAAAATGCTGGCTTCCTTGCATGCCTCAGTAAGTCTTTCGATGAGTTCTCCGGCAGGCGTAAGGTCCGGGAAAAGCCTGTTCCAGCGTGCCACATGGCCTCCTAGGCGCTCGCCTTTCTCTATTATGATAGGGGCGTGACCAAACTTCAGAAGCTGTGCCGCAGCTTCCATTCCGGCTATTCCACCTCCTATTATAGCTATTATCTCCTTCATATCCCGGTGTTTTTAGAAGCATTTCATTGTTTTGGGAAGTTCAGGTCTCATTATGTCCTTTCTGTCCAGACCCTTGTACTTCTGTTCCGGGTCGTATTCTATTCCTATCTTGTCCAGAAGAGGTTCGACCGCTGTCTGATGAAGCTGAAGTCCGAGATCCCACGGGTCGTATCCCAATACAAGCCCGGCTACTTCTTCATAAGTGAAGACAGGTATTCCGAATCCGTTCTGGCCGTAGGTCTTGCCTTCCATTTCTGCAATCACATACTGCCATCTGTCAAGGAAATACGGGCATCCCGGGCAGTTGGTTATGATCATATCCGGCTTGTAAGGGGCCATTGACTCGAACTTCTTGTGTGTGTTAGAGATCGAGTAGCCTCTGTTCGCCTTTACGTGGTACTGTCGGAATCCGTAGCCGCAGCAGTGTCTTCTCTCCGGGTAGTCGATGATGTTGCCACCCCAGGATTCCACCATTCCTGTCAGCACGTATGGATATTCGGCTCCGCCGACTCCTTTTGACGGGAACATCTTTGAGTAGTGGCAGCCTATGTGCTCCACTACTTTCAGAGGCTCTCCGGTTTCTTTGTTCACGAGGAGGAATTTAGCCTTTTCAGCTATCTCGTTGCGGAACTTGAATATGAGGTCACTCGAATGCGCCAGATGCTTAGGCTTTTTGAATTCCTTTCTGCAGGCTTTCCAGAGCAGTTCGCGTATCTTTGCCTCAAGTTCCGGGAATTCGTTCCAGGTCTCGAGAATCTCAGTGTAGTTGCCGAATGATGTGATGCAGGATGCGACGTAATTTTCGTAACCTGCTTCAGTCATCAGGGCGAACTGTCTTGCGACTATGGTCATTACCGTCTCCTGAGGGATTGTGTCGCAGTGATAGGCGATACCTCCGCAGGTCGTGTGGTGCTCGTTCTCGTAAATATCCTTGCCAAGAACGTTCCTGCATATTTCCATGAACATCTTTTCCGATGCCGGGAAGAAGTTCTGACGTATGCAACTGCGCACGTAATACCACTTATCATCAGGAATCTCCTTCTGATAATCACTCCATATCTTCTGTTTGCCTTGATAAATCATTTCCTGTCAGTCGTTGTTGAAATGCCCGTCAGAGCAATGTTCAAATGTGTGGCGAAAATACTCTTCCATCGTCATTCCCATTTCGTCGGCTTTAGCCTTGGAGAATCTTTCCACTGTTTCCATCCTTTCTGTCGCTCCGGTAACGTCGAATATCCTTTTCAACTCGTCCAGAGACTCCTGCGGGATGTTGCGGAGGATTCCCGGGCCGGTGCCGCGGAAATTGGCCCCCTGCCTTGCGTAGCTGTCTTCGAGATGTTCCGTATGCCATTTCCAGACAGGGCCGGACTCCACGTGGTCCTCCCAACTAAAGGTATCAGGGTGTATGCAGTAGCCGTATTTGAGGATATTGCCTGTCATTATCTTTGTGAGAGGGTACAACTGGCGCCCTTTCTCTGATTCGACGAAGTAACCGAGCCTTGCAGAAAGGTCGCGTAATGCCATTATCACCAGTCCCGGGCCGTTTCGTCGAGGACATCTTGTGAGGCAGGACAAGCATTCTCCGCAGTACCAGATCGTATCACTCTTGAGCAGGGCCTCGATATCTTCATCGTTGCCTCTCTGGACTGTGTCCACGATTCTGCGAGGGTCATATCTGTAGAACTCGGCAGCCGGACATATCGCCGTGCATGTTCCGCAGTTGATGCAGGTCTTCAGACCTTCCTTGACCCTGTAGTCTTCTCTCAAAAGATCGTACAACTTTCCCATATCCGCTACATAGGTTTGATTTTACGGGCAAGAGTGGCGCATAATCCGGAGAAGAATCGTTTGATATATACCATAGGAAGTTCTTTTCTTCCTACCAGCACTCCCTTCTTCTCGAAGGCTGCGAGCCTGCGCTCAAGCTCTTCGTGGAGATGGGTCTGTCCAGTCATCATTCGGCTTCCCATAGGATATGCAAGACCCCATTTTGCAGCCGCTTCAGCGTCTGCCTTGCGTATCTCGGGATGGTTTGCAAGACCGAGATAGTTGTTGAGACTCCAGCAAAGTACATCCTGTCCGTTGAATCTCATATTTGGGCCCAGTTCGCTTTCAAGGCATGGGAATGCGAAATATCCTTCAGCTTTTTCACGGTACTGGCCGATAGGGCCGCCTGTTGATTTTCTGATTCTGTCGAACATATCTGTAAACATATTTATTGATTTTTGATAGTTTGCTTTGATACCAGTCCCATCTTTCTGAAATCCACAGTTCCGATACCGATCTGTTGTATTCCTGCTATATTAAATCCACTCATTTCGTTGTTCATTAACAATTTAGTATCCGCTTATATAGTAAAGGGTTTTACTATCTATGTGCAAAGGTAGAAATTATTTGCAAAAGTTGGCAAGAAATTAACCATTTTCAAAATCCGCCAACTGAAACAATCAGCTGGCGGAACCCTCATAATGTTGGTAAAGAATCTTATCGCTTATCCGATATACCAAACTTCTCCCACTGTTCCATAGGGGAACTCACCAAGGTAATTGGGATGACGTGACCGGCACCACAATCCAACGGTACAGACCTCTCCCTATGGGTCTTTCTGAACCTGTGAGCCTGAGTGTCGGAGACAAGCTGCAGGGTTGCTGCGCCAATGCAAACGATGAATCCTAACCAGGTCCATAAATTTGATTGCAAGGGAGATGATTCGGTCTTTTCAATCAGAATGAATCCCGGAATCATTGCAAGGAAAACCACTATAGTCGGCATCTGGTTTATGCCAGTGAAGTTGACTACGTGCCATAGGCGGGGGAACTTCTCCTTGTACATGTCATATCTCCAGTCCTGCTTGTTCTGGTCAAGGAAGGTATAAGCCCAATTTCCGGTCAGACGGACAGCCCATATTCCAAGCAACGTGGCAGCCGGATATATCAGTGTAATGATAATAAAACTACACTGACGGGATGAATTCGAATTTATCTAACAGCCTTGCCGTAGTTTAGCGGCCCCCCTGTTAAGTCACTTTGGATTTTCATTTCTCGGCCAGAAAAACGGCGCTTCTATTGGCCGAGGTGTCAAAAATTAGCTTGATAGCCAGAAATGAGGCCCTTTTTATGGCCAGGGTCTGGGATATTTGTTATATTTGCATGATTTAGATCTCTCGACTCCCTGCGGTCGCTCGAGATGACAATGCGAGGATTGCTCGAGATGACACCCTGTCATCAGGATTGAGCGTATCCATGTCATTTCGACCGAGCGAAGCGAGTGGAGAAATCTGTAACAGATGAAAATACAAACTAACACAATACAAAATGGCTGAATTTAAATATGCACCAATGTTTCAGCTTGGCGAGGACAAGACTGAATATTACAAGATTCCGGGTTCGGAGCAGTATGTAAGCACCGGCGATTTCGAGGGACATGAGATTCTGAAGATTGCCAAGGAAGGTCTTACTGTGATGGCAAATACGGCTTTCCGTGATGTCTCATTCATGCTTCGTCCGGAGCATAACGAGATGGTAGCGAAGATTCTCAGCGACCCTGAGGCTTCGGAAAATGACAAATATGTGGCTCTGACTTTCCTGCGCAATGCGGAGGTGGCCTGCAAGGGCAAGTTGCCGTTCTGTCAGGACACCGGCACTGCAATAATTCACGGCGAGAAGGGTCAGCAGGTATGGACCGGATACTGCGACGAGGAGGCTCTTTCCCTCGGAGTATATAAGACATATACTGAGGAGAATCTCCGTTATTCGCAGAACGCTCCTCTTACAATGTATGACGAGGTCAACACGAAGTGCAATCTTCCTGCACAGATCGATATTGAGGCTACTCATGGTGCTGAGTATCACTTCCTTTGTGTGACAAAGGGTGGCGGCTCGGCAAACAAGACATATCTCTATCAGGAGACCAAGGCGATCCTTAATCCGCAGACCCTCGTTCCGTTCCTCGTTGCAAAGATGAAGACTCTCGGAACTGCTGCCTGCCCTCCATATCACGTGGCATTCGTTATCGGAGGTACTTCTGCTGAGCGTAACCTCCTTACTGTGAAACTCGCTTCATGCAAGTATTACGACAACCTTCCGACAACAGGTGATGAGACAGGACGTGCGTTCCGTGATGTTGAACTTGAGAAACTCGTGCTTGAGGAGGCTCACAAGATCGGTCTCGGCGCTCAGTTCGGTGGAAAGTACTTTGCTCACGATGTGCGCATCATCCGTCTTCCGCGCCACGGTGCAAGTTGTCCGGTGGGTCTTGGCGTAAGTTGCTCGGCTGATAGAAATATCAAGACAAAGATCAATAAGGACGGTATCTGGATCGAGAAACTCGACGACAATCCTGCACGTCTCATTCCAGAGGAACTCCGTCAGGCAGGCGAAGGCGAGGCCGTGAAGATCAACCTCGATCAGCCTATGAAGGACATCCTTGCAGAACTCACCAAATATCCGGTATCGACACGTCTCAGCCTTAACGGTACAATCATCGTAGGCCGCGACATCGCTCATGCAAAGATCAAGGAGCGTCTCGACAGGGGAGAGGAGATGCCGCAGTATCTCAAGGATCATCCTATCTACTATGCAGGTCCTGCAAAGACTCCGGAGGGAATGCCTTGCGGCTCTATGGGACCTACAACAGCAGGCCGTATGGACTCATACGTCGATCTTTTCCAGAGTCATGGCGGCAGCATGGTGATGCTTGCAAAGGGTAACCGTGCTCAGTGCGTTACTGATGCCTGCCAGAAATACGGCGGATTCTACCTCGGTTCTATAGGAGGTCCTGCCGCCATCCTTGCTCAGAACAACATCAAGAGCATCGAATGTGTGGAGTATCCGGAACTCGGAATGGAGGCCATCTGGAAGATCCACGTGGAGGACTTCCCGGCGTTCATCCTCGTTGATGACAAGGGAAACGATTTCTTTAAGAAATTGGGACTATAGCCGCGGGGCACTTCAGGATTTGCTCACGTTGTTCGCACATCCTGTTACCGCTGCCGCGGGGGCACTTCAGGATTTGCTCACGTTGTTCGCACATCCTGTTACCGCTGCCGCGGGGGCACTTCAGGATTTGCTCACGTTGTTCGCACATCCTGTTACCGCTGCCGCGGGGCACTTCAAAGCAATGACCGATGATTCACTGCGTTCATCATGCGGTTTTTAAATAAGAGCAGGCCGGTTTGAAAGTGAACTTTCACCGGTCTGCTCTTATTTAAAAACGGAATGCCGTTTGGCATTCCGTCATTGCTTTGGTTGAGATACCAGGATTCGAACCTGGACAGACAGAACCAAAATCTGTAGTGCTACCATTACACCATATCTCAATTCCGAGGTGCAAAGATACAATTTTTTTGTTTATCTGCAAGCGTCTTAAAACAGCCCATAGACAAGATTCCAGACGAGGAACCTTCCGAATTTGCCAATCAGCAGAAGGAACATGGTCCAGCCGGGGCGGGTGCGGTAGAAACCGAGGGCGATGGCGATAACGTCTCCGATGAAGGGAACCCAGGCTGTGAGGGCGAGCCAGACACCGTAGCGGTCAATACGCTCCTTTTGTCGCGCAAGAGTTTCGGGCTTGACCTTGAACCACTTCTCCATCCATTCCCATTTGCCCAGCCAGCCTATCCAATATGTAAGGACACTCCCGAGCCAATTGCCGAGAGTGCCCACTATAAGACAGCCGAGAGGGTTGCCGGTCGCTGCGAGGATTGCGAGGTAAAGGGCATCAGAACTGAACGGAAAGATGGTGGCCGCCAGAAATGTGCCTAAGAACAGTCCCAATAGACCTAAACCCTCAAGCCATTCCATCTTACTTGCTTCCTCCCAACATTTCCTTGATGCCACCGAGAGAACCGAGAACCGATGTCGCTTCGTAAGGCATATATACGGTCTTGTTGTCCTTTCCGGAGGTCATCTCCTTGAGAGAATTGATGTATTTTATAGCGAGGAGGTATGTCGCAGGATCTGTGTCTGTACCCTTGATGGCCTCTGACACCATACGGATAGCCTCTGCCTCCGCCTCCGCTTCAACCACCTTTGCCTTCGCATCTGCTTCTGCTTGAAGAATCTTTGCCTCAGCCTCTCCCTGAGCGAGAAGAATCTGCGCCTGTCTTTCTGCCTCGGCAGCATTCACCTGAGACTGCTTTTCGCCTTCCGATTTGAGGATACGCGACTGCTTTTCACCCTCTGATTTGAGGATCTGCGCACGTCTTTCGCGCTCTGCCTGCATCTGCTGCTCCATCGCGGTCCTTACGCTGTCAGGAGGCGTAATGTCTTGAAGTTCAACGCGGTTCACCTTTACGCCCCATTTGTTTGTGGCGTCATCAAGGACTGCACGCAGTTTTGAGTTGATGGTGTCGCGAGATGTCAGGGTCTCATCGAGTTCAAGTTCTCCGATAACGTTTCTGAGAGTGGTCTGAGTGAGTTTCTCAATCGCATTCGGGAGGTTGTCGATCTCATATACAGACTTTACAGGATCGACAATCTGGAAATAGAGCAGGGCGTTGATGCGAGTAGTCACATTGTCTTTGGTAATCACGTTCTGCTCTGGGAAATCGTACACCTGTTCGCGCAGGTCGATGACATCAGACTCCTTCATGACTACGATATTCTCGCCGTATCTGTTGCGCATGACGTAGCGTGTTGACACCCTGCGGGCCTTGTCCAGGATAGGCCAGATGATGTTGATACCTGATGAGAGAGTCCTGTCGTATTTACCAAGACGCTCAATAACTCTTGTTTCAGACTGCTGGATGATCTTGAATCCTGCCAGCACATAGATGATTGCCACTAATGCAATCAGTCCTAAGATAACCATTGTTCCCATATGAATCTGTTTTTGTTATTGTTCCTCAACAGTGAGAATGACACTTTCTACTTTAACTATTCTTACGACCTTTCCTGCCTCCACGCTCCTTCCGTCAGCGGTTACAGCCTTCCAGTCATCCCCGTCAATCTTGACTCTGCCGCCGACCACCGGCTTGATTTCTTCACTGACAAGGGCTTGTCTGCCTATCAGCGCGTCAGTGTTGGTGGCGACTTCTTTCGAGTTCTTATGAAACAGTTTGAGCATGACCGGACGAACCAGTACAAATGCAAGCAAGGTTACGACCGCAAACACAAGCAACTGGATCTTCAGGGTCCAGTCACAAGCACTTGCAATGGCGCTGCCGATGGCTCCGATAGAAAGACATGCGACAGCAAATCCTGGCGTGAATATTTCAAGAATGAAGAATATCAGCGCCACAATAATCCAAATGTGCCAGATTTCCATAATTTTACAGTATTAGATATAGTTGAAATTTTCTAAAAAGTCATATGATCAGTTTCGTTTGTTCTTGAAGAAATCCGAAACCATCCTTCCGCACTCATCTGCCAGCACCCCCGACACAACCTCGGTCTTTGGATGCATCAGCGAAGGCTCAAACCGCGAAAACCCTCGTTTGGGATCTGCCGCCCCATATACAACCCCGCCTATCTGAGCCCATGCAAGGGCACCCGCGCACATGGGACAAGGCTCTACGGTTACATATAAAGTACAGTCATTCAGGTATTTGCCACCTACGGCCTCAGTCGCTGCTGTAATCGCAATCATCTCCGCATGAGCGGTCGGATCCCCGAGACGTTCAGTCATATTGTGCCCCTTGGCTATGATACGCCCGTTCCACACTATGACCGCGCCGATGGGCACCTCGTCCTCCGCCGCGGCAAATCCCGCTTCCCGCAGGGCCTCGCGCATATATTTTTCGTGCGTATCCATATCAGTTCTTGAAACTGTGAATAGGCGCAGGGATACGGCCCTGACGACTGATGAATGCCTCGCAACTGTATTGGTTCACAGGCATTACCGGAGCATATCCCAGCAGTCCGCCGAACTCCACCGTGTCGCCCACATCCTTGCCTTCGACAGGGATGATGCGCACCGCAGTTGTCTTCTGATTGATCATTCCGATGGCAGCCTCATCTGCTATGATACCTGAAATTGTGCTTGCGCCCGTGCTTCCCGGAATGGCTATCATGTCAAGTCCCACGGAGCATACGCAGGTCATCGCTTCAAGTTTTTCAAGAGTCAGAGCGCCGCATTCCGCTGCATCTATCATGCCCTGGTCTTCGCTCACAGGTATGAAGGCTCCGCTTAGTCCTCCTACGTATGATGAAGCCATGACACCGCCTTTCTTTACCTGGTCGTTCAGCAGGGCAAGTGCCGCTGTCGTTCCCGGCGCTCCCGCCTTTTCAAGGCCTATTTCGCAGAGAATATCTGCAACACTGTCGCCGATTGCCGGGGTAGGGGCGAGGGACAAGTCTATGATACCAAATGGAATACCAAGTCTGCGGGAGGCTTCCTGAGCCACAAGTTGTCCCACGCGTGTAATCTTGAATGCAGTCTTCTTGATGGTCTCGCAGAGCACCTCGAAACTCTCTCCGCGCACCTTTTCCAGAGCGCATTTCACGACTCCCGGTCCGCTGACGCCGACATTTATTATGGCATCAGCCTCTGTAACTCCATGGAAGGCTCCCGCCATGAACGGATTGTCGTCAGGCGCATTGCAGAGAACCACCAGTTTGGCGCATCCGAGCGAGTCCTTGTCGGCAGTCCTTCGGGCGGTCTCCTTGATGATTTCGCCCATAAGCCGCACCGCGTCCATGTTTATTCCGGTCTTGGTGGAACCTATATTCACGCTGCTGCATATTCTCTGAGTGCATGCAAGCGCCTCAGGGATGGATTCTATCAGAAGCCTGTCGCTTTCTGTAAGACCCTTCGATACGACCGCAGAGTAACCTCCAAGGAAATTCACGCCGACCTTTTCTGCCACAGCGTCAAGCGTCTTTGCAATTTCCACATAGTCCGACGGGCTCTTGCAGCATGATGCGCCCACAAGAGATATAGGTGTGATTGATATTCTTTTGTTTACGATGGGCACCCCATATTCCTTGGAAATATCTTCGCCGGTGCGGACCAGATTGCCTGCGAGCCTTAGAATCTTGTCGGTGATGTTTTTACAAGTCTGCTCCACGCTCTGGGCGGCGCAGTCCAGAAGGCTTATGCCCATAGTGATTGTGCGCACGTCAAGGTTGTCGTGCTCAATCATGTTGTTGGTCTCTATGACCTCATGTATGTTGATCATGGCGCTCAGAAACGTTTTTGGGGTTAGATTCTGTGCATCTTGTCGAAGATTTCCTCCTTCTGACATTTGATCTGGACTCCTGTGCTTTCGCCGAGTCGTGTGATTTCGTCAGTCATGGTGGCGTAGTCGATTGTCATCTTCGATGTGTCGACTATCATCATCATATTGAAGAAACCCTGTATGATGGTCTGTGATATGTCGAGGATATTGATCTGATGGTCAGCCATATATGTGCAGACCTTTGCGATGATGCCGACAGTGTCCTTGCCGACTACTGTGATGATTGTTCTGTTCATGTCAAATCCGTTTTAGTATCAACTATGCAAATATACGTTTCTAATCTGTGGACGCAAAATTTTTAACCGATTCTCTGCAAAAGTGTTGATACAGACAGATACAATGAAAGCGAGACTCTGATGAGCCCCGCCTTAAATGTTTTCACAACTATGGTTCGGGCGTTCGTCGCTATCTCCGCGTTGTTATCAGAATGTCAAAGATAAATAATTCCCATAAAAAAAGGAAGGAGCCTCAGTCCTTCCTTTTTCTTACCATCTGTCCTCAGATGATACAGTCAGTTTCTTGCGGCCGCGACGACGGCGAGCAGCCAATACGCGACGTCCGTTTGGAGTCGACATGCGCTCGCGGAAGCCATGTTTGTTGCGACGCTTGCGCTCTGATGGTTGGAATGTTCTTTTCATATCTCGAGATTTTTATATTTCCATTTTTGGGAGTGCAAAGGTAGTGTTTTTCATTTTATTTGCAAAATATTTTTCACTTTTCTAATCTGTCTATGATTGCCTTTCCGATAATTCGTGCTGAAATCCCGACCAACTCCTCACACGGACGCTTCTTGTAGTATTCTTCTGTGCGGTCAGAAGGGGTGGGGGACTCCGGTGTTGCGCTCTTGCTTGTCATGCCCAGCAGTTCGCGACATACGATAGAGCCGTTGATATCCCTGAATTGACCTGCAACCTGCTGAACCAGAGTGTAATTGGCAGTGCGCGATGCCTTGTCTGACGGGTCGCCGGCCGGATGCAGAAGGCCCGCAAGCATTACCATTCCGCTCACGCTTCCACATACCTCCCTCATACGTCCCATGCCTCCCCCGAAGCCCGATGACAGGGCTGCCGCGGTCTTGTCGTCCAGGCCGAATATGTCGTTATATGCCAGGACCACCGCCTGACAACAGTTGTATCCGCCTTCCCTGAACAGGCGTTTTGCTTTTGATACTCTTTCTTCTATATCTATCATGGGGTTTCGGTTATATATATTTATGCCCTGTTGATCTTGAGCACATTACGCAGATTGCGAAGCTGTGATATTACCTTGTCAAGTTCCAGATTGCTCGGCACTGCAATCTTCATCGTGATATCGTATGTCCCCTGCCTGTGGTTTTCGGCCACATTGAAGGCGCGAAGCGATGCACGGAACGAGTTTATGATATCCATGATCTCGTTTATGACGGATGGTTCCATGGCAGCCACTACCCTCAGACCGGTCTGGAAATTTCCGCTGCTCGGGCTCTCGCTCCATTTGACCTTCTGGATACGGTATGGATACATATCCATCAGACGCCCGGCATTAGGGCATGACATGCGATGGATCTTGATGCCTTCTGTCCTGGTCACGAAACCGAATACATCATCTCCGAAGACAGGGTTGCAGCACTTTGCCATACGGTAATCGATGCCTCTGACGTTCTTGGCATCAATCACCATGATGTCGTCGTTGCCTTTCTCCTGAGAGAGTTTCGGACCGCCACCCTTGTTGTCCTGCACCTGGATCTGTTCCTGAGAACTCTGGGTGATCTCGACAATCAGATTCTTTACCTCCGCAACGTCCAGTTCGCCCTCTCCCAATGCAGCATAAAACGCATTGATAGTCTTATATTTACGTCTTTTCAGAATCTCTGCCATCACATCGTCCGACAGTTCCATCTTCCAGTTTTTCAGACGGCGACCCAGCAGTTCCTTTCCATCTGCCGCCTTCTGGAACTCAAATTCGCTCAACCTCTGCTTGATCTTGGTCCTGGCCTTGCTGGTCACAACGATATTGAGCCAGTCCGCAGATGGCTTCTGGTTCTTTCCGGACATTATGTCCACGACATCTCCCGTCTTGAGTTTTTCGTTTATCCTGACCGCCTTGCCGTTGATCTTGCCTCCTATGCACTTGATACCCAGGTTGGTGTGAATATCAAAAGCGAAGTCAAGCACTGTGGCTCCATTGGGCAGTTTTCTCAGTTCGCCGGTCGGGGTGAATACGAATACATCCTTTGACGGCAACTCCAGCAGGTTGCTTTCGTAATATGATGACATCGGGTCAGATTCCGAACCGAGCGGGCTTTCAAGGGCCTTGCGTACGGCTGCAAGCCATTTGTCAAGGGTCGCCTCATGTTTTATGCCCTTGTATGACCAATGCGATGCAAGTCCGCTTTCCGCCATATCATCCATCCTCTTTGTCCTGATCTGGACTTCGAGATAACTTCCTTCCTTATTCTTTACCGTGATATGCAGGGACTCATAACCGTTGGGCTTAGGGTTGGAAATCCAGTCCCTGAGGCGCTTTGTGTCAGATTCATACTCCTCGGTCACATACGAGAACACCTTCCAGCACAGGGCGTGTTCGACCTCCCTGTCCTCCTCGCAGTCGATGATGAACCGTATGGCGAACACGTCATACACGCCCTCGAATCCCACCTTCTGCTTCTGCATCTTCTTATATATGGAAAGGGCAGTCTTGGTGCGGACCTTCAACTTGTACTGTATGCCCTCGTCGGAGAGTTTCTGTTTCAGCGGCTCGATGAACTGTGTCATGAGTTTCTGCCTGTCACCCTCTGTGCTTTTGAGTTTGTTGGTGATGGCCCTGTACTGTTCCGGGTCGGCGTGCCTGAAATAGATATTCTCCATCTCACTTTTGATGTTGTATAGTCCAAGTTGGTGAGCCAGAGGTATATACAGCATCATGGTCTCCATCACTTTCCTTTCCCGCGAACTCTTGGGGAACATATCCAGCGAGCGCATCACCTCAAGCCTGTCCGCTATCTTGAGCACGGTCACGCGGGGGTCGCGCGAGTATGAGACGATAAGTTTCTTGTAGTTCTCGGCTTCCAGTCTTGTGTCCTTCGGCTTGATGGTGGAAATCTTGTTCAGACCATCCACTATGGTATAGACGTCCTTCCCGAAATTGCCTGATGCGATGTCGGTCTCGGGAAAAAATCGTGTCGCTTCATGGAGAAAGACTGCTGCAATACATTCGGCGGACAGACCGATCTCGTCGCAGGCAATCACAGCAACGGCTATCGGGTGTTCGATAAACGGCGCCCCATTGCTCCTTTTCTGGTCTCTTAAAGCGTATTCGGCGATGCGGAAAGCATTGTATATCAACGTTCTCCCATGTTCGTCATATCTTGGAAACAAATTCGCTATGCGCTCCATGGCAATATCATTTCAAAGTTCAATCTCACAAATATAACTAAAATTCGTTCCTTTTCCACTTTCCCGTCCACGTTTCGGCCCCATTTCATGGAAGGCGCATTCATTTGATGTGCCCCTTCCGTCATTTGGCGCGCACTTTGCCATGTGTGGTTTAGAATTATTAAAAATAAGCGAATGGCTTTTAAATAATAAGGTGTATGAAAAAAGTTTTACTGACCATGATGGTCATTGTCGCAGGACTTTCAGTGACTGTCCTGGACGCAGGGGCTCAGAACAAGGCGGCTCCGACAAAATTTCAGAAAGATGTGCAGAAATGGCACCAGGAGATGGCTGAGTTCAAGGCACGTGCAGAGCAAAGAGATAAATTGAATGAACTGGCTGACTCTCTGGCCGGAGTGCAGGCTGCTGCAGCCGTGCAGAACAGGGATTTTGTCCTTGAAGCCGATCAGGTTACATTCAAGAACGGATATACGGCATTTGTAGATTCAAGCACATCCTTCATATCGGTCAAGGGTAACAGGGCAGTGGTGCAGATCTCTCCAAGCAACTTTGCGGCCGGTCCAAACGGCGTGGGAGGAGTGACAGTTGACGGAACCATCACCGGAATGCAGCGTATGGTCGATAAAAAAGGTCGTACAACCCTCTCGTTCAATGTAACCGGCATAGGAATAAATGCTCAGATAGAGGTCTATATGACTCCGGGCACAAACCGCGCATCTGCCACAATATATCCGAATTTCAATTCAAATACGGTGTGGATAGAAGGGGATATAGTCCCTTATGCCAACTCTAATGTATTTGAAGGTATGTCATTATAAAACAAACTTTAAATAAAATCATCATGAAAAAGATATTATTTCTTTCAGCAGTGGCGCTTCTGACCTTTGCCTGCCAGAAGGAGCCTTATTCACAGGATACAGACGGCGAATATCTCGTATATACCTCACCTGCAAAGGACGTTACATTCTCTGAGTTCACGACCTTTGACATCGCCGACAGCGTACTTGTCATAGGCCAGACCAAGAAACCATATTATTCCCAGTCCAACAATGCCCTGGCCCTGATCCAGGCTTACAGGACCAATATGGAAAAATTGGGTTATATCTATCTTCCGTCTAATCCGGACGCACAACTGGGCATTCAGATCACATATGCCGAAGACACCCAGCGTTTCGTGCAGTATTATGACGACCCATACTGGTGGCTCGACTATCCGGGATATTGGCCTGCAGGCTATTGGGGCAACTGGACCGGATGGTATTATCCTTATCCTGTGGTATATTCATATACTACAAATGCCCTCATCGCTGATATGGTCGATCTCACTGCGGGAGAGGAAAACGGTAAATTGAAGATCATATGGTCGTGCTACATCGGCGGACCGGCAGGCGCAAGCATCAATTATGATGTCAAGAGGATGACCTCTGCGGTTGACCAGGCGTTCAAGCAGTCACCATATCTGAAACCTGCGGAATAATGAACATTAAATTTTTGATAGTATGAAAAAGATAATTTTTGCAATGGCGGCTGTGGTGGCGATGTGCTTAGGCACCTCCCAGGCCAATGCCCAGATGAGCAAGCCATTCTATATCAACGGCGGCTGGCAGTTCAACGGCACTCTTGCCAACGATTTCGCCGAGAGTGCACAGGGCTACGGAGCCTATCTTGAAGGTGGATATTATGTGATACCGATGTTTGCTGTCGGAGGTTTTGCAAGTTTCAACACCAATACACAATATATCCCGACCAAGACATATACATTTTCTGATATGTCGGCTCTGACCACGGATCTTGAAAGGTCGATCTATCAGGTGCCTTTCGGAGCGACAATGAGGTACCGTATCCTCAGAGGCATGTTCCAGCCATATATCGAAGCCAAGATAGGTGCGGAATATTCGACTCAGAACACCTATATGTCCACCTTCCTGAACAAGCATGACAACTGGGGCTTCTATATCTCTCCTGAAATAGGTCTGACATTCTTCCCATTTGAAAAGGCTGACTTCGGCTTCCAGGTGGCAGCATATTACAGTTACGCCACAAACAGGAACAAGGCAGTGGATATCAACGGATTGAATAATCTCGGATTCAAACTCGGTATAGCGTTCTGATGGAGCGTCCGCCCTCACACCCTTGCATTTCTGCCTGATCAAGGTTCCGATAGCAGTCACGGAGCCGCGGCAAGGGATGTGAGGGCTTTTTATGTATTTATGTGTGCAGGTCGTGAAAAATGCACAAAAAATTTGCACCCTCAAAAAAAAGGTGTATCTTTGCAGTCCGTTTCAAGAAAACCTCGTTTGAGGTGCGGATTCGGACCATGGATTGATTCGCTAGCTCAGTAGGTAGAGCACAACACTTTTAATGTTGGGGTCTTGGGTTCGAGCCCCAAGCGAATCACAAAGTTCTTAAACGATTACTGCTTCCCTAGCTCAGTTGGTAGAGCACGACACTCTTAATGTTGGGGTCCAGGGTTCGAGCCCCTGGGGGAGCACCAGACAAGTTCTTTACATAAATATTGCTTCCCTAGCTCAGTTGGTAGAGCACGACACTCTTAATGTTGGGGTCCAGGGTTCGAGCCCCTGGGGGAGCACAAAGATAGTCTTATATAGTCTATTAAAGTATGATGAATCGGTCTTTGAG
>SUYM01000024.1 GCA_015060455.1 Bacteroidales bacterium | reverse complement strand
GGGTATATGACAATGTATCCACCTCCCCGAGCGAGTATGTGGTGGGCAGAATCACATCTGATGGCGATTGTATCCTGACAGGTAAGGTTTACAATACTGCAGAGCTTTACTATGCGCTTTATCCGGCATCGGCCTTTGATGGACTTTCCGATGGAAAAGCAGTTCTGAAGGTACCTGCAGCCCAGGTCCTTCCACATCGTGACTCCACTAAGGCCGCGATTGCTTCACCAGCTGTTGCAATGACTCATCTCAAAGAGTTTGACTTTGTCAGTGTGGCATCATACATTTCATTTGATGTGGATACTGATGCAGTAAAATCGCTTACACTGTCTTCGAAGGATGATAATGCGCCTGCCGGAACTGTGACTTTCGATGTCGCTGACGGCAAGGTGGTTTCATCAACAGGAGACGGTTCGGTGACACTTTCTGCCAAGGATGGTTTCCTGCATCCGGGCAGTTATTACGTTCAGGTAAAGCCTGGCGACTATCCTGCCGGTCTTGACCTTGCTGTGGAGACCGATGATTCTCAGGAAATTCTGGTTGATGTCAGGATGCCTGATCAGATGCCTGTCGGCAAGACGGTTCATGCCGGAAGTATCAAGTCTCCTTTCCGTTCAGTGAAAGTCTCTGAAGTGGCTTTCTCTTCTGCGAAATTGGATTGGGTGCCTGCTGTGAAGGCAGAAAGCTACAATATTTATATCAATGACGTCAAGAAGGTTACCCTTCCTGGCAACGCCGTTTCCCATTCTCTTGCTTCTCTGCCTACCGGAGAGGAAAGTACTGTCAGAATAGAAGCCGTGACCTCATCCGGTCTGACTGCTTCGAAACAGATGACGGTCAAGACAAAGGACGTATATCAGTTTACCAGATCGACAGGAACTTCATTCCTGTGCATCGGCTGGGATGCTCCGATAAGAAATGAAATACACGGATACACACAGGCATACCAGATCCAGGTATGGGCAGATGAAAATATGTCCCAGAAGGTCTATGACTTTGTGCCAATGCCTGGTGGAAACAACAAGGATGACTATCTCTTTGGAAACGGGTCGTACTATGGCTATACGCAGCAGAAGCAGGGACCGGATGGCATCACTTGTGCCAACTATCTCACACCTACACGAGTATCTGTCGGAGGATTCTATCCTAATACAACTTATTATGTGAGGGTGAAGATGTTGGCAAGTTATAAGCAATCTGTAACTAATTCAGATGGTACAAAAGAAATATCTATGACCAATCCGTTCGGTGAAACAGAGTGGTCAGACCTTATTCCTATGACAACAGATGCTGTGCGCGTTCCTGCAGCAAATGAAATCATCTACGGCGGATTCGACGATATGTGTATTCAGGCGGATTTCCTTAATAATTGTCTTGGTGCGAAGAATGCTACATCCGGCTCGGCGATTGCGTGGGACAAGAGACCTGAACAGTATTTCCAGTTCTATGTAAATAACCATGGCTGGCATCAGGCAAGCACCTTTGGATTAGCTTCTTCCGGAAAGAGGATTGACGGCTCGACAACGCTAGCGGGATACCCCGACTGTGCGATTCATACGGGTAATGCCGTAGGAACAGGTAATACTTATATCGGTGATATGACCGGATGGGTATGGACAGCCTGGTCAAGACCGCTGATGGGAGCTTATGCTCTGGATGGAACGACTACGTTTGTCGCTACACCTGCGTTGACCTCCGACAAGCTTTCTGCAGAGGGGACTGACTGCACGCTGACATTCAAGGCTTCTTTGAGAATCAGGATTACCGACACATACACGGCAGCAGATGACGGAGTCGCTGTCCAGGTATGGAGGGCAGCGAAATCAGAGTATGAGCAGATCAAGACATTCAAGACTTCTGAGATACTTCCTTTCGATGTGACAAAGGATACTGCTACAGAAGTTCTCAATGACTATGGCCGTAATACTCTTACATGCGATCTGAAACTCTATCCTGGTGATAATGTTGAAATTGTGGCAAAACGTAACGGATATATCATTCTTGATGATATCCTTGTAGTTAAGAAATGATGCTTATGAAGAAAATATTTTATGTTATCCCCCTGATTGCCTTGGCATTTTCGTTTGCCTCCTGTCAGGATGAAATTGCCGCAGACCAGAAGAGTGTCATAAGCATTTCTCTGGAAGGACAGCCGGACGCGGATCTTTCCTCCTTGCAGGCCGATGTCGAGGGAATTTCTTATAATATATGTATAGAGACGGATTGCGAATACGAAGTCGCTCTCTCAGGAGCCCTTGCCAGGCAGTGGATTACATTAGGTGAAAGGAAATATGATGCGGACAAGGGTTGTGATGTCCTTCCTGTTGTTGTAGCTCCTATAGAGAACGTCTTTGAGGAGCGTTCTGCTGTAATCTATATCTCTGCAGACGGAGAGGCAGACCCGCAGTATGTTACTATCCGTCAGGGATATGACCTGTTCCGTCATGATGTGTCCTTGAAGATCAAAGGCTTCAAGACGAGGTATTTTGTCGCAGGGGAAAAGCTTGAACTGGTTGCAGATGATCCTAACGAGTCTGAGTTCCTCAAATCAAATGGTCTGACAGTAGAATGTGACTTTGTCGTACCAGAGGATCCGCAGGCTTTGGTAGAGTATTATAATGAGAATCATTATGCAGACTGCGATCTGCTGCCATCTGACATGTATTCGATTTCTGTCACTCCATCGGCAGACGGAAGAAAGGTCAAGATGGTCCTCTCTGTAGATCAGAAGAAGGTGAAGTCTCAGAACAGAGAAAAGCCTTTTGTCCTCCCGATCAAGGGTATCATCGAGCCGGGGGTATATGAAACAGAGACAATATTCGTTACTGTGCCGACTTATACTGACGATGTTTCCGCTTATGAAAACTACTCTCTCAAGCCACAGTACGTGGTTAATCTTAACGGATATACCATCAATAGCGACGGCCTGATCGGACGCAATCAGCTGCTTATTTATAATGTGAGCACAGGAAACGACAAGGCGGTTCTCTATTGTCCTGGCGGCGGTTATGCCGGAACAAGTGGAGATGAATCCAAGATCGAGCACCTGCTCGGTACGAACACTACAATTGCCACTCTGCTCTACCGTCTGCCTTGCCGTCAGTGGCAGGGACGCTACGAATATACAGTCGAGGATGCTGCCAATGCGCTTGCTGTGCTGGATGAAAATTCAGCCGAATGGGGACAGTACCGTAAGATCGGCGTGTCTGGAAGATCTGCCGGCGGACATCTCGCAGGTATCACTGCGGCATATAATAAGGATATTGTTGATTTCCAGATACTTCTGTATCCGGTGATTACTATGGAGCCAGGAAAGACACATGCCGGCTCTACCAACAATTTCCTCGGCCCGAATCCGTCGCAGTCGCTGGTAGATACATGGTCTGTGCATAAACTCGTAGATGAGGACACTCCTCGTGCGTTTGTTGCGTATTCTACAAATGATTCCGTAGTCCCTCAGAAGTGGAATGGAGCAGTCATGAGGGATGCTCTGTTCAGACTCTCAAACAGTGACAGACATTATGTCGCGGTTTATGATTACGGTGGCCACAGTACAACAAGCTGGCTTGACCTCAATGACAAGCTTCATGGCTGGATGAGTCAGTTCTAATAATTATAGAAGAGATGAAGAAGTTTTATTCAATCCTTATATTGTGTGTTGCATCGCTTTCGCTTTCAGCTCAGAATAAGCATGTGTTCCCTGATGTGGAAGGCTTTCTGACCCTGAAGGGCGAGATGCATATTCATACCCGTTTCTCGGACGGAGATGTATGGCCTACATCCCGTATTGACGAGGCCTACCTTGAGGGACTTGATGTCGTCTGCATAACAGACCACATCGATGACCGTCACAGAAGAATGGTCAAGGCCGGTCTTTTCAACTGTGACCTCAATGAGTCATATCGCATTGCTGAGAAGCATGGAAAAAAGCGTGGCATCATAGTGATCCACGGAGGAGAAGTGACCCGTGGTCTTCCTCCGGGACATTTCAACACTCTTTTTGTTACCGATAACGAGCCGATAGCAGCTTTGAATGATGCCGAGAAGGATCATTACAAGGCAATGGAGGCGTCCCTTACCGAGGCACGCAAGCAGGGCTCCTTCAATGTGTGGAATCATCCTCATTGGTCAGCTCAGGCTCCTAATGAGACCAAGTGGTTCCCGGAGCATACCAAACTCTACAAGAAGGACCTTATGGATGGTATCGAGATCTATAACTCCTGTGACGGTTATTCTGCTGAGGCCCATCAGTGGGCGATCGACCGAAATCTCACTCTTATAGGAGGTACGGATTTCCATTCACCTGTGGCTCTTGAGATGAACTTCAATGCCGGCGTACTTCGCCCATGTACATTGATCTTCAGCAAGGAGCGCAGCGTAGAGGGTGTGAAGGAGGCTTTGCAGGCCCGTCGCACTGCAGTGTATGGTGACGGAATGATTTATGGCAGCGAGGAGGTTCTTACTCCACTTTTCGAGGCAAGTCTTGAAATGACTGACGTGAAATTCCATAAACGCTCATGCGAAATCACATTTGTCAACAGGACAAATATTCCTATCATATTGAGGAAGGCTCCTGACAGTGAGAATGTTCAGTACAAGCGTTTCCTTATAATCTATCCTCAGGAGACCGTCAAGTATTGGGTAGGTGGTTCAGAGTATTATGGTGCTCCGCTCAAGCTTGATGAGTTCGATCTGTCGTTCTATGTGGAGAATTTCCATACGGCACCACAGAAACCTCTCCTGTACAGAGTACATCTGACTCGTCCGCAGTAAGATGAAGCGCCTTTTGCTGATATTCCTTATTCCGTTAGTGCAGTTCTCCGCATCTGCTCAGGAAATTGAAGTGGAAAAACCCGATGATGCCTTTGCCACCTGGCTGGATGTCATAGTCCGGAAGGATTTAGGCAAATGGCATGTCGGGGGTATGGTGGAGTATTGCACTATCGATAAAGGATATGGTCTGACCAGTAATGAATTTGTGCTGAGGCCCATCGTAGGATATAATCCTCTGTCATGGCTCAGACTACAGGTTCAGGTGGATTTCCTGCAGTCCTTCTATTCCGGATTTTATTTGAGGTACATCCCTGATGTGACTTTTCATTGGAAGGCTTCTGATTTCCGTTTCTCTTTCAGAAACAGGTTCCAGTTGAGCCATCATGTCAAGACGGGAAAATTATCTTTCGCAGTCCGAAACAGATTGAAGGCGGAATATCTGATTCCTAAGATACCGGTCAGCCTGCATCTGGCGGCGGAACCTTATTGGTATGACAGATTTATAAAGACGCGCTACTATCTTGGAGCAGACTTCAAGATCAGCAAGCATTTTAGTGTTTCAGCGGACTATATACGCTATCAGCACTATGATATTGACAAGCCACATCAAAATGTGGTGTATTTGGCACTTTATGTAAGATTATAATAAGTTTATGAATAAATTGACAAGGTTAGGGATTCTTCTTGCGGTTGTTCTGACATCATTATCCTGCACGGTGTCAGGACAAGAGAGAAATGTCCTCCGTGCTCCTGCTTATCCTTTGATTACTATCGACCCGTTCACCAGTGCGTGGTCTGCAGCAGACCGGCTCTATGATGCGCCGGTAACACACTGGACAGGGGCTGAGCATCAGCTGCTTGGAGTTGTGTCGGTGGATGGGACAGACTATCGCTTTCTTGGAAAGCCTTCTGCCATGAGGATTCCGTTGGCGAGGATCTCTGACAAGAAAGGATGGACCGGAAGTTATGTGCTCAGCGAGCCTTCCGGAAAGTGGATGGAAAGAGACTATGACGATACAGAATGGACATCCGGCGAGGGTGCATTCGGGTCTGAGAAATATGTTCCGATGGTGCATACGGTCTGGGAAGGTCCGGAGCTATGGGTCAGAAGGACATTCGAGATTGCCGATGACCTTTCGGCAATGGACGTCTCCCTCTATCTTACTGCCAATGAGTATGCTACCGTTTATGTAAATGGCATAAAGGTGCATGACACTGAGAAGAAGGCATTCGGCCTCTGGGTCAAACTTTCAGACGAGGTTGTCGCTTCGTTGGTCCCTGGCAGGAATGTGATTGCAGCCCATTGTTCAAACCCTAAGGGCTCGGCACAGTTCGATATGGCTGTCATTGCACAGAAGAGGGTGGATGAAAATAGTGGGCAGACCGCCACTCAGCTATATGCTGACGTGCAGGCCATGAACACCCATTACGGCTTTACCTGCGGTCCTGTCGAGCTTTCATTGAGTTTCCTTGCGCCTTTGTTCCTTGACGATCTGGATCTTGTTTCGCGTCCTGTGAACTATATTTCGTACAAGGTAAAGTCACTTGACGGTGCTAAGCACGATGTCAAGGTCATGCTTGAGGCGACGCCGTCATGGTGCGTCAACATCTATGGCAACGAAGAGACCGTTTCGCAGACTTATTCTCAGAACGGCCTTGTCTATCTGACGGCTGCCGGCACGGAGCAGGATATTCTTGGCAAGGCAGGCGACGATGATCGTATCAACTGGGGCGCATTCTATATGGCTGCCTCTGAGAGAAATACAGAGGCCTCAGTGGATGAAAACGGTTTCATGAGGTTTACTCAGGATTTAGGCAGGGTAAAGACATCCGAGGGCAGGTTCATGATAGGTTATGACGACCTGTATTCGGTGCAGTATTTCGGCGAGAATCTCCGTCCGTACTGGAACCGCACGGGTGACGTGACCATCGAGAGCCAGTTCGAGCTGGCCCATAAGCAGTTCGCCAGATTGTCAAAGGCAGCGGAAAAGTTCGATAGCCAGCTTATGAAGGAGGCCACCGCAGCCGGCGGAAGGAAATATGCCGAACTCTGCGCTCTTGCATACCGTCAGGCGATTACGGCCCACAAGCTTGTTCAGGCAAATGAGGGCTTCCTGATGTTCCTCTCCAAGGAGAACAACAGCAACGGTTCCATCGGCACAGTCGATATCACCTATCCTTCATTCCCGATTTTCTTTAAATACAATACAGAGCTTGCCAAGGCCCTGATGAACCATATTTTCCACTACAGCGAGAGCGGACGCTGGACCAAGCCTTTCCCTGCTCACGATGTGGGAACCTATCCTCTGGCCAACGGCCAGACCTATCCTTACGACATGCCGGTCGAGGAGGCCGGAAACATGCTTATAGGAACTGCAGCAGTGTGTCTGTATGAGGACAGCACGGCCTACGCCAAGGAGCATTGGGACGTGATGTCCGTTTGGGCAGACTATCTCTGCGAGTTCGGTCTCGACCCTGAAAATCAGCTGTGTACGGACGATTTCGCCGGTCATTTCGCCCACAATGCCAACCTCTCGGTAAAGGCCATCCTCGGCATCGCAGCCTATGCGCGTATGGCCGATATGCTCGGCCTGGGCGAGAGTTCCGACAAGTATATGTCCATCGCCAGGGACCTTGCCTCGCAGTGGAAGAAGATGGCTGCCGAGGCTGACCATTACAAGCTTACCTTCGACCGCGAAGGCACCTGGAGCCAGAAATACAATCTTGTATGGGACAAGCTTCTTGACCTGGAGGTGTTTGACGATGATATCATGGATGTCGAGATTCCGTATTATCTGACAAAGCAGAATGTCTTCGGTCTCCCTCTGGACAACCGCTCGACTTACACCAAGTCAGACTGGATCATCTGGACAGCGACGATGGCGGACAGTGATGAGCAGTTCGAAGCGCTTATCGACCCTCTCTGGAAATTCTACAACGAGACCGTCGATCGTGTACCTATGTCTGACTGGTTCTATACAGACAAACCGGAGTTCTGCCAGTTCATCGCCCGCTCTGTGGTCGGAGCATATTTCATCAAGATGCTGGCGGAAATAGATTATAATGACTGAAAGCAGGCAGCGGATAAAACATAATTGAAGTTAAACAAGAATAGATATGAAGAAGACAGTGACAATTATCGGAGCAGGCATGATGGGTTCTGCCCTTGCCTATCCTGCATTTGAAAACGGAAACGAGGTCCGCCTCGTAGGTACACCTCTTGACCGTGACATCATTGATGGGTGTATCAAGGACAACAAGCACCTCAAGTTCGATATTCCGTTCCCTCAGGGCATCAAGTATTATCAGTTCGAGGACTGGAAGACTGCAGTGGAAGGAGCAGACTTCGTTATCGGAGGTGTTTCATCCTTTGGTGTGGACTGGTTCCTTACGGAGGTCCTTGCTCATCTTGACCCTTCAATTCCAGTGCTTTCTGTTACGAAAGGTCTTATCAATCTTGAAGATGGTACTCTGATCTCATATCCGGACTATTGGAAGAGAGAACTGGCAAAGATGGGTATCGATAGGGAAGTGTGCGCGATCGGCGGTCCATGTACATCTTACGAACTCGTATTCCACGATCAGACAGAGGTCGCTTTCTGTGGAGAAAATACGGCAGTACTCAAGATGATGAAGGAGGCGATGGCAACGGATTACTATCATATTTCACTCACAAACGATGTCCTGGGTCTTGAAAGCGCAGTTGCCCTCAAGAACGGATATGCCCTTGCGATCGCAATGACAATCGGTCTTGTAAACCGCAAGCACGGAGCTGAGGCCGGACTACACTATAACTCTCAGGCCGGAGCATTCTACCAGGCTGTAAAGGAGATGCGCTATCTTCTTGAAATGCAGGGAGCATCACGCGACTGCGAGAACATCGGAATCGGAGACCTTTATGTGACCGTATATGGCGGACGTACACGTAATATCGGTATCCTTCTGGGTGAAGGCAAGACCTATCAGGAGGCTCTTGACATCCTTGCCGGCGTGACTCTTGAGAGCCTTGTGGTTGCGCGCCGCGTATATGCTGCTATGGTCCGTAAGGCCGAACTTGGAAAGGCAGATCTGGGCATGTTCCCGATGCTCTGCCATGCTGCCGCTGTCCTTGATGAGGGTAAGGACGCACAGCTTCCTTGGGAGGCCTTTACTTTTGACCAGACCATGTAAGCCTTGTGGGAAGTCTGAATATTTTTAGTACATTCGCAAGGTTTAGGCCTTGATACTGTTTAGACAATGGACAACACCGTAAAGAAGTATAGCTATTGGGAGTGGCGCACGATCATCGTGCTTTTATATGTAAGTGGCTGAGGCAAAGCACAGTAAATAATATTTAACCCACTGGTTTGTTCTTAAAATTTAATCATGGAAGAAAACAAGACAGTTGCTGAAGTGACTCCAGAAGTGGAGACAGCTCCTTCCTAACCCATGGGATGAGCTCGAGAACAAGTAATCGCTTGAAGAACTTTAAATGATTGACCCCCGGAAGCAGAACAGAACTTCCGGGGGTCATGTCATGATTCAGGGTGCATTTACTCCACTGCATATTCTTTCTTGAGTTCCTTGTTGAGGTCCCGTAACTTGACAGCAAGAGAGCAGAACGTGATACCCAGCAGGATCAGTCCGACACCGGCGACAATCAGCACGGTCATGATGCCTGCGCTGAACGGATTTACCAGTACAAATACGGACAGCAGAAGGATCAGGATACCCAATATCATCATCGAGCCGCTGCCTGAAACTCTGAATGTCTCCATGTCACCTCCTATTGAGATAAGAATGAAACTGCGGTACATCAGCCATAGTCCCATCATGAATGGGAGTACCACCAATGTCACACCCGGATATACGCAAAGGAATATTCCGAGGATTACATCCAGGACGCCTCCCACGATGAAATACCCCCTCATCATCAGATAGTTGCCGCTTGTTGACGCTATGACCAACTGGCCGGCTCCTGTCAGTAGCATGACCACTCCGAACAGGATGCTTAGTGTGACGTAACTTTCGACAGGGAAGGCGAATACGCATATTCCTGCTGCGATGCACAGGATGCCGGCGACTATCATCAGCCACCAATGCTTTATGGTACGTGCAGCCTTCGCTGTCAGATTTTCAAAATGACGTTTCATAATAGTATATTTTAATTATCCGCGTCGTCAGGGTCAACTATCGTGCCGAGTGCCATGTCCGGGTGCATACGAAAAAGGCCGGCTGAAAGTAATCGGCCGACCTTCTGTTGTATATCGGTAATGCTTAGAGCATCGCCTTCACCTGATTATATACGTTTTCCGCTGTGAATCCGAGTTTCTCATCAAGCACCTTATATGGTGCAGAGAAGCCGAAACTTTCCAGGCCGAACACCTTTCCGTTGCAGCCCACAAGTCCCTGGAGGTTTACCGGAAGGCCTGCTGTGAGACCGAAGATCTTTGCTCCCTTAGGAAGAATGCTTTCCTGATATTCCTCGCTCTGGCTGCGGAAGAGGCCTTCCGACGGACAACTCACCACTCTTACCTTCACACCTTCTGCACGGAGAAGGGCAGCGCCTGATTCGAGGGTTGAAACTTCTGAACCGGAAGCAACGAGTATGATATCAGGGTTTTCATCGGAGCCTGCAACTATATATGCACCCTTGCGAGCCTGCTCATAGTCAGTTCCCTGAGGAAGCATATCCACATTCTGGCGTGAGAAGATAAGGGCTGTCGGAGTGTCCATATTCTCCATAGCCATCCTCCAGCATACTGTGGTCTCCTCTGCATCGGCAGGACGGAGCACAAGCACAGAGTTCTTGCCGCTGTGATTCTTCATCTTCTCCATAAGACGGATCTGAGCCTCCTGCTCGACAGGCTCGTGGGTCGGACCGTCTTCTCCTACGCGGAATGCGTCATGCGACCATACGAACTTGATCGGGGTCTCCATGAGTGCAGCCATACGGATGGCCGGCTTCATATAGTCTGAGAATACGAAGAATGTTCCGCATGCAGTGATTACTCCTCCGTGAAGCATCATACCCATACATACGCAGGCCATTGTCAGTTCAGAAACGCCAGCCTGGAAGAAGGCTCCGCTGAAATCGCCCTTTGTGAAGGCGTGGGTCTTGTTGAGGAAACCGTCTGTCTTGTCTGAGTTCGAGAGGTCGGCTGATGAAACCACCATATTCGGAACCTGTTCTGCAAGCATTCCGAGCACGGTCGCCGAAGCGTTTCGTGTAGGCGCGCCTGCCTTCTGCTGAACGCTGCTCCAGTCGAGTACAGGAGCGTTTCCGCTGAACCAGTCTGCCTGCTGAGCCGCCTTTTCAGGATTGGCTGCCGCCCATGCCGCCTCTTCTGCATGACGCTGAGCCACAATCGCTTTCAGTTCAGCCTCACGTTTTGCGTATATCTCCTTGACCTCGTCCCTGATTACGAACGGATCTTCAAGATTGCCGCCGAGATTCAGGATTGTGTTCTTGTATGCGTCCCCGCCGAGAGGTGCGCCATGAGTCTTGCAACTGCGCTCATAACTCTGGTTGTCTGCCGTTCTGGCACCCTTGCCCATGATACATTTACCGATAATGAGGGTAGGGCGGTCGTTGATGGTCTTAGCCTCGTCAAGTGCCTTGCGGATCTGTTCGCAGTCGTTGCCGTCGATGGTGATCACATGCCAGCCCCATGACCTGTACTTCATTGCTGTATCTTCGGTGCAGACCACCTCGCACTCGGTTGAAAGTTGGATGTCGTTCGAGTCGTAGAACATCACGAGGTTATCAAGACCGAGAGTGCCCGCAACACGGCCGGCTCCCTGAGAGATTTCCTCCTGGATGCCGCCGTCTGATATATATGCATATATTGTTTCTTTTGCAAAGGTAGGATTGCCTGTGCGTGCGTGAAGGAACTTTGCAGCCATAGCCGCTCCGACGGCAAATACATGACCCTGTCCCAGAGGACCGGAAGTGTTTTCGATACCTCTGCTGATGTTGCGCTCAGGGTGTCCCGGTGTAGGAGAACCCCACTGACGGAAATTCTTGAGTTCTTCAATGGTGAACTTGCCTATGAGAGCAAGTTGGGCATAAAGCATCGGAGACATGTGTCCCGGATCAAGGAACAGACGGTCGCGACCTTCCCATTCCGGCCTTTCCGGATCATACTGAAGATATTCGGAGTATAGAACGTTGATGAAATCTGCTCCTCCCATCGCTCCTCCGGGGTGACCTGATTTTGCTTTTTCAACCATTGATGCTGCAAGAATCCTTATGTTGTCCGCAGCCAGACTCATTACTTTTGTGTCATTCATATCGGTAAAGGGTTATGTGCTTAACTATATCCCACAAAAGTAATCAAAAATTTCAATAATTTTCAACAATCTATGGCGTCAGATTAAATTTTGATTATCTTTGTCCTGCTTTTGCGGGTGTAGCTCAGTGGTAGAGCATCGGCTTCCCAAGCCGAGGGCCGCGGGTTCGACCCCCGTCACCCGCTCGCAAAAGGGACTTCTCATTGTGGGAGTCCCTTTTTTGTTGGGGCGAAATCGGTGTTTTGTTGAGCGAAAAGGGGACCATCACGCAGAGTTTTGGGCATTTTAGTGCGTGACGGTACCTGAAACAGTTCATCGGCTGGTGGAAACGGGACCATCACGCAGAATTTCGGGCAAAAAGATGTGTGACGGTGGCGAAAAATGGGCATAATGTCCGAAAAGGGGACCATCACGCAGAGTTTTGCGCAAAAAGTTGCCGGACGATGGCTGAGCCGGGTAGTAGGAATATGTGTTACGGTTATCGTTATCTGAGTTCCGGCCAGGATGCAGGCACGGGGGCCTCTATTGTCAGAGGCTCTTTTTTTACGGGATGCGTAAAAGTGATTCTGCGGGCGTGGAGTGATATTCCGCCGTCCGGATTTGAACGTGGCGCCCCATATTTCAGGTCTCCCTTGATAGGACAGCCCATATCGGAAAGTTGGCAGCGGATCTGGTGATGACGGCCTGTCATGAGTTCCACCTCAAGCAGAAAATATCGTTCAGTCTTACCTATATATTTATATATAAGTTTTGCAAGCCTGGCATCCTTTCTCAGTGCTCCCGGCCTGCATATATACGACTTGTTCTGCTTTTCATTGCGCCACAACATGCCTTCAAGCAGTTTTTCCTTCTGCTGTGGCTCATTACATACCAGTGCCCAATATATCTTGCTTACATTTCCGTCCCTGAACATTGCGTTCAGTCTTTCCAATGCCTTGGAGGTCTTGGCAAGCACAACAATGCCGCTGACGGGGCGGTCAAGGCGATGGGGGAGTCCCATGAATACCTGTCCAGGCTTGGCATCACGCTTGGCAATGAATGCCTTGCAGGTCTCAGTGAGGGGCTCGTCAGATGTCTTGTCGCCCTGGACAATCTCTCCTGCCTTCTTGTTTATGACCAGAAGGTGATTGTCTTCGTAGAGTATTCTTGATGCGAGGTCGTTGAATTCCTCGGCTGATAGTTCACGGTAAATCATATCTGTATTAGATTTCTTTCGCTCACGCTCAAGCGACTTTGTCAACTACTATACTTGCTATGCTTGTAATGACAGGCTACGCTTGCAAAAATAGCAAATATGTCATAATCTGAAGCGATATGTCATATTAAAACTGACATTTTGGCATATATTTTCAGACTTATGCCAATGGCACACCTTTCGTTATTATTCCGGCGACAGAGATTGCCACAGTTCTGCAACCCCGCAACGATGTGACACAACGTCATCCTGAGGGGGAACAAAGTGACGACGTGAGGATCTCTACAAAACGGGAAACCAGGAAATATAAATTTATAAATATAAGAATTATGGGAAAAATTATTGGAATTGACCTTGGAACTACCAACTCATGTGTGGCAGTTATGGAAGGTAACGAGCCTACAGTGATCATCAATAATGAGGGCCAGAGAACAACTCCTTCAGTTGTTGCGTTCACTGACGGCGGCGAGAGAAAGATCGGTAACCCTGCAAAGCGTCAGGCAATCACCAATCCTCACAAGACCATCTTCTCAATCAAGAGATTCATGGGTGAGAAGTACAGCCAGGTAGGCGGCGACATCGCACGCGTGCCTTACAAAGTCGTAAAAGGCGAGAACGACACTCCGCGTGTTGATATCGACGGTCGTCTTTATTCACCGCAGGAGATTTCAGCGATGATTCTCCAGAAGATGAAGAAGACCGCTGAGGAATATCTTGGTCAGGAGGTGACAGAGGCTGTCATCACAGTTCCTGCATATTTCTCTGACTCACAGCGTCAGGCTACCAAGGAGGCAGGTCAGATCGCCGGTCTTGACGTGAAGCGTATCATCAACGAGCCTACTGCAGCAGCTCTTGCATACGGTCTTGATAAGCAGAACAAGGATATGAAGATCGCAGTATATGACCTTGGTGGCGGTACATTCGATATCTCCATCATGGACCTCGGCGACGGCGTATTCGAAGTACTCTCAACCAACGGTGACACCCACCTCGGCGGTGACGACTTCGACCAGGTGATCATCGACTGGCTCGCAGCAGAGTTCGCATCTGAGAACGGCGGCATCGACCTCAAGAAGGACCCTATGGCTCTTCAGAGACTCAAGGAGGCTGCTGAGAAGGCAAAGATCGAGCTTTCAAGCCAGACTTCTACTGAGATCAACCTCCCTTATATCATGCCTGTTGACGGTATGCCAAAGCACCTTGTGAAGACCCTTACAAGAGCTAAGTTCGAGCAGCTCGCAGACAGCCTTATCCAGAAGACTATCGAGCCATGCCGCAAGGCTCTTCAGGATGCAGGTATCAGCGCTTCTGACATCAATGAGATCCTTCTCGTAGGTGGTTCTACACGTATCCCTGCCATCCAGGCTGTTGTGGAGAAGTTCTTCGGAAAGGCTCCTAACAAGAGCGTGAACCCGGACGAGGTTGTGGCTATGGGTGCAGCCATCCAGGGTGGTGTGCTTGCAGGTGATGTGAAGGATGTCCTCCTTCTCGACGTGACTCCGCTTTCACTCGGTATCGAGACTCTCGGCGGTGTGATGACAAAGCTTATCGAGGCCAACACCACAATCCCTACCAAAAAGTCACAGGTGTTCTCTACTGCTGCTGACAACCAGCCTGCTGTTGACGTGCATGTGCTTCAGGGTGAACGTCCTATGGCTAAGGACAACAAGCTCATCGGCAACTTCATCCTTGACGGTATCGCACCGGCTCCAAGAGGTGTACCTCAGATCGAGGTGACATTCGATATCGATGCAAACGGTATCCTCAATGTCTCTGCCAAGGATAAGGCTACAGGCAAGGAGCAGAACATCCGTATCGAGGCTTCGTCAGGACTTTCTGAGGCTGAAATCCAGAGAATGAGGGATGAGGCTAAGGCAAATGAGGCTGCAGACCAGGCTGAGAAGGAGCGTATCGACAAGATCAACAACGCTGACGGTATGTGCTTCCAGACTGAGAAGAACCTCAAGGAGTACGGAGACAAGATCCCAGCTGAAAAGAAGACTGCGATCGAGAACGCGATGAGTTCTCTCAAGGAGGCTGTGAAGGCTCAGAACATCGCTGACATCGACAAGTATAACGCAGAACTCGAGGCAGCATGGCATGCGGCTTCAGAGGATATGGCAAAGGCTGCTCAGGCAGGTCCTCAGCCAGGTGCGCAGCAGGGTCCGTTCGGCGGCGGTCAGGCAGGTCCTCAGGGCACTGATGATCAGGGCGTTGACGAGCAGTAAGATACTCTGAATATATTATAACCAAAGGGCGGTCCGCAGTTCAGCAGGCCGCCCTTCTTTATCTTCAGAGTTCATGGTGTGTGGAAAAAAGCACTTGCGAATTTCTTCGTAAGTGCTTGATTTTGAGTGGCTCCCGTCAATCGGGGCTGATAGCGACCGGTGTGACAGTTTTAGCCTGAAAATCCGCACACATGTCATCCAAAACTGTTTTTGAAAACGCCTACTCCGTATGCTTTGTGCTGGTGCCGTCCATAAATAAGCCCGTTTTTCCGGCCAAGATACGGTGGTGTGAGAGGTCGGTAAACGAAAGTAGGAGATAAACTCCATTACTTTGGTAGTCCAAAAGTGTCCGTAAGTTCTTGCATCTGTGCATCTGACATTCCTTCTGGTTCGAAGCCCATATTCTTAGATGCAATATAGATTAGAGCAGCCTTATTGAGTACATCCACCTGGTCGAAAGCAGACATCACATCTACATCAACAGCGAATACACCGTGTTTCTCCCACATGACTACGTCGTAGTCATCGTCGATTGCCTTGATGGTGGCCTCGGCAAGTTCGACTCCACTTGGCATCAGGTACGGAACCATTCCAAGTCCGCGTGGGCAGAATGCCTTGGTTTCCGGTATCATAGACCAAAGCAACTTAGTTGCAACATCCTTTTCCATGAACTTGCGGCAGTGTGTCATTGCAACGAGTTCGATAGGATGGGTATGCAGTGATGCACGGTAAGGTGAGCCCTTTGCAAGCAGGTAGTTATGTACGCTTAAGTGAGCTGGGAGCTCTGAGGTTGGAGCCACAGGATTATCAGCGATTATGACGTAGCTTGCGCAGTCGTCCAGTATGCGGATGATTGATCCGTTTGCCATAGGGTCACGCGCAAGGTCGCGCATACGTTTCTGAGTACCCTTGCAGTAGAAGTAGCAACCCTTAAGCTCAGGGAGTACAGTGCCTATCGGTTTTACCTCGCTGATAGCTGGCATATTGCGGATCTCGTCGTCAATGTGCTCTGTAACATTAACGGTAATGTTTCCTCCATTTCTTTCAGCCCAACCTTTCTGCCAGAGATAGCCGGCTGTTTCTGCGACCTGCCATACGGCGGCATGGAGCGCAGGTCTGTTATCTAATATTGATTTCATCTTATTTCAACAATTCAGGCAAGAACGAACTGAGTATCAGCACAGCAATTCCTGTCACAAGTACAACAATAGTCTTTCGTGAACATCCTTTCCATTCTTTCAGGATGATGCCCCATACATTCGAGAATGTTACGTTCAAGGCCATCAGGATGCAGAATGCGAGTGTGTCCATAGCGCTGCCGACCTCAAAGAAACTGCGACCGAGCGACAGTCCGAAGAACTGGCTGTACCAAAGAAGACCAGCCAGGGCGCAGAAAGTAAGATTGTTCGCCCATACGCTGCCGTTCTTATAGTCGCAGAAAGTAGCATTGCGCTTATTCTGATAGAGACAGTAGGCAGCATTGGTCAGGAAACCTCCTACGGTTACAAGCAGAGTAGCTGGCAAGGTGCGGAACATTGGGTCTGTCAGTTCGCCGAAGTTGAGTCCCTTTCCGAACTCAAGTCCGACATTGAAGCAACCACTCATGAAGCCGGCAAGAAGTGCGATTGCAAGCCCCTTTGGGAAGTTAAAGTCCTTCACTGCCTCCTTCTTTTCTTCTTCAGAAAGTGATGCCGACTTCATTCCGCCTGCAACACCGATGATTGCGATGCCGATAAGTGTAACGACTACTCCGATAATTACAGAAGATGTAACTGCGGAAAGGGCATTAAGTTCCGGGAAGAATGCATTTAGAAGTACTGGTCCCATGATTGTTCCCAGGCCTGCGCATGTTCCAAGTGCGATGGATTGGCCGAGAGCGACTCCGAGATAACGCATTGAAAGCCCGAATGTAAGACCTCCGACTCCCCAAAGCATTCCGAAGAACATTGTCAACAAAGTTGCCTTAGGAGATGCAGCATACAGTTCGAAGAGGCTATGTTCTGCAGGAACTGCGAGCAGAGCGCCAAATAGAGGAAAGAGAAGCCATGCAAATACTCCCTGCACGAGCCAGTAGCTTTCCCAGCTCCATTTCTTGATCTTATTGATAGGAACATAGCTGCTTGATTGGCAAAATGCTCCTATCGCTATGATTATAAGACCGATGATGATATTCATTTTATAGTTTTTAAAGTTTACAGATTCTTCACTTCACTACGTTTCGTTCAGAATGACAGTGAGAGTTGTTTTCTTTCATCCTGAATGAATTACAATGTCATCCTGAACGAAGTGAAGGATCTGTTTATCTATTTGCTAACACAGACTTTTCGTACTCCTTGATGGCAGCGATTACTTCGTTACCCACAGGAACATTGTTGCGTACGCAGAATTCGTCGTAAACTGCATTCCAAGGCATTGTCTTACCTTCCTCGATAAGTTGGAGCACCTGGAAGGTCTCGCCCGCAAGTTCAAGTTTGCTGATAAGCTCTCTTGGTTCAAGAAGGGCCTTGCACATACACTTCTGTGCTGAACGTGAACCGATTACGTATGCTCCGATACGGTTGATGGAGCCGTCGAAGAAGTCGAGTCCGTAGTGAACACGGTCAAGAGCACCTGCGCGTACGATCTCGCTGAAAAGGTCCTGGGTGTTGTCGTCCATGATGGTTACATGGTCAGAGTCCCAACGTACAGGACGGCTGACGTGAAGCATGAGCTCAGGAACGAACTGAAGTACTGCAGATACCTTGTCACCAGGCACCTCGGTAGGATGATAGTGACCTGTGTCGATAGTAAGCATCATATTGTTCTTCGCTGCATATGCTGTGTAGAAGTCATGTGAGCCAACCGTGAAACTTTCGAGACCGATTCCGAATACCTTGCCTTCGATGCAGTCCTTCATCCAGTCTTTCTTCTCGGCGAAGATCTCATCGAGCGACTTTTTCAGAGTCTCGCGATAGAGGTGATGGTTCACTGATACGTCCTTGCATCCGTCATGTACCCATACGTTCATGATACATGGGTCGTTCTGTGCCTTACCCATGGCATCTGCTATGTCACGGCAGCGTTTTGTGTGTTCTACCCAGAACTTGCGGATGCTCTCGTCAGGGTTTGAGAGAGAGAGGTTGCCGCTCTTCGGGTGTGAGAACGATGTAGAGTTGAAGTCGAGTTTTGTGTTATTCTCAGCAGCCCAGTTGATCCAGCTCTGGAAGTGCTCTACAGTCACTTCATCACGGTCAACCACCTTGCCCTGGAAGTCACCGTAAATCTCGTGGAGATTGAGTCTGTGAGTTCCAGGAATAAGGCTTTTTGCTTTAAGTATATCTGCACGGAGTTCGTCGATGGTACGTGCTGCACCAGGATAGTTTCCGGTAGACTGTATACCGCCTGTGAGATCTCCTGCCTGTACTTCAAATCCCTTTACATCGTCCGCCTGCCAGCAGTGCATGCTGAGGTGGAAGTCCTGAAGTTGCTCAATTACCTTTTCAGTGTCGATTCCGAGTTCGGCGTAACGCTCTTTGGCGATTTCATACGCCTGATGGATAAGTTGTTCTTTCATTGTATGGTGGTTATTGTTGATATTTCTTTGTTATAGATCCTTCACTTCGTTCAGGATGACAGTAGTATGTTCAGGATGACAATGGTATGTTCAGGATGACAGTAGTATGTTATCTGTCATTCTGAACGGTAGTGAAGAATCTGTTATATTCTGTGTTCCAAATGTCTGTGTCGGCAGGGAGGTAAGTGACAAGATCGACAGAAGCAGCCGATATCTCCCTCATCTGTCCGAGGCTGGAAACAGCTCCGGATGCTTTTAACTGCATCAGTACATTGCCGAGCGCAGTACCTTCCACCGGGCCGCAGATCACCGGCATATTCAGGGCATTTGCTGCATATTGCATGAGGAACTTGTTTTGTGAGCCACCTCCGATGACATGAAGTTTCTTTATCGGGAAGTTGCAAATATTCTGCAGGATTTCCACCACCTGACGATATCTTAATGCCAGACTTCTGAATATGCATCTGCAATAGTCGGCAGGGGTTTCAGGAACAGCCTGACCAGTAGAAGCACAATATTCACGAATAGCGGAGGTCATGGATGCTGGAGCAGCAAAAGCAGGGTCATCAGGATTGATTAGTCCATCAAAGGAAGATTTTTCGCACAAGGCTACTAGCTCACCGACAGATGATGGTACATTCTTAAACTCCTTTCTGCTCTGCTCAAAAAGCCACAGTCCGCAGATGTTCTTCAAGAATCTTGTTGTGCCTTCTATACCTCCTTCGTTAGTAAAATTCTCCCTGAAGCTATCTTCTGAAATGATGGCCTTATCTGATTCTATACCCATAAGAGACCAAGTACCGCAGCTCAGATATGCATATTCCTTATCAGCAGCAGGTACCGCTGCAACTGCAGAACCGGTATCGTGCCCTGCTACAGCAACAACAGGCACAGCGCCTAGTCCGGTTGCTTCTTGAACTTGAGAAGTCAAAGTACCCACTACAGTGCCTGGCTGGGTCATTACACCGAACTTCTCACGCGGAAGGTCGAGTACTTTCAGTATTTCCGGATCCAGGTCGCCTGTTGTAGGGTTCAACATCTGTGATGTAGAGGCAATGGTATATTCACATATCGCTTTGCCTGTCAACATGTATATGAGTGCGTCGGGAATGAACAGAATCTTGTCTGCTGCATCTAATGCAGTACTTCCGTTGCGCCTTAATGTATCAAACTGGAACAGCGAATTGAAATTCATGAACTGGATACCTGTGCGCTGATATATCTCGGCAGCAGGCATCTTTTCGAAAAATTTTTCTTGAACGCCATCAGTATGCTGATCACGATAGCAGTAAGGCATACCGAGCAGCTGACCGTCAGATCCAAAGAATGCGAAATCAACACCCCACGTGTCAATGCCTATGGAGTCAATGGAAATACCCTCCGACGCCACCTTGCGAAGTCCACATAGTACTTCATTGTACAATCCCGCAATGTCCCAATATAGGTGTCCACCTAGAGGAATCATCGGATTAGCAAAGCGCGTAACCTCTTTCATTTCCACGCGCGCCCCATCAAACGATGCTAAAATTGTTCTTCCACTGGTAGCGCCTAAATCAACGGCAAAATAGTGTTTTGTAGTCATTATAAAGGCTTAAATATATTTTACACAAAGTTATTCAAGCCTTTATATCAAGTACTTTGATTTCTGACAATATGAATTATGTTTTTGGGTATATTTATTCTCCGATCAAAATTTTCACATCTCCCAATAAACCGGATGGTAAAAGTGTATCTTTAGGGGTATAGAACTTTTTGGAAGTGTACGAACGGATTGGAGAATCTTCAGAAGAAGAATCACCAATCAGTCTGTTTACCCACAGATTTGTTACTCGGATTTCAAGTTGGTTACTTCCTTCCTTGACAAACTCTGTAATATCAGCATGGAATGGCGCTTTCCAAAGCGTGCGTACATATGTTCCGTTTATATATACATCAGCGACGTTCTTTACATGCCCAAGATCAAGGATTACCTTCCCTGAAGATGGCACAATGTCAAAAGTCTTTCTATAGACTGCTGTTCCAGAAAAATGCTTCACCCATAGGTCGGGATCTTCGCTCCATGAGTGAAGATTTTCAAATATGAACTCTTTTTTCTGACCGAATTTATCTTCAAAAGTTACATCCCAACGTCCTTCGATTACACTCTCTTTTTTCAAATTTAGCGGAGCCATAGTAAAATTATCTACCCCCGCTTTACCCTTGAATACAATAAAGAATGCATCCTGCGGCTCAAATGTCAGCGAAAGTAAGGTGCGTCCGTCTTTGAGCGTATATGCAACATCTTTCATTTCTCCGCTTACAGGGTGCCATAAGTATGGCTTCAGTCCAGATACACGAAGTGAAATCTCAGCCGAACGATATGAATCAACCGGTGAGTTTATCCAATATATTTCAGCGTCAGGGAGCCTCCTATGTACAAAATTCAGCGAGTCTGTACCTGACCATGTCCAGTCAGGAGTCACATCGCAGGCAAGAAGCGATGAGGCTATTTCCTGTCCGACATGTCCACATACTGTGACACCCTGTTTCTTGATCTCCTCAATCTTTTTTCTGATAGCATCTGACATTACTGCCGCATTTGGGTCAAGGCAGAGTACGCTATATTCCATCCCTGTCTTAGTACGGAGCTTTCCGTCTTTCACAAAAATTTCCTCTAACAAAACCTCAGGGCTGGCGAAATCAAAATTATAACCTTTAGGAATATCCGGAAATGAATGGCTGTACAACCCTGTAATATTGTTGTCTTCTCCATAATACCATAGAATATCCGCTACTGCCTTTCCTTGTTGAAGCATGAAACTGCTTCTGGCGAGATAGTCCATCCACGCCCCAGCCTGTTCTGCCCATGTTTCGTGGCGATTGAACCATTGACCGTAAACCCCGAGTCCAAGGCCTGGCATGCGTGAGTCAAGTGGTTGGTGCGCGGACTCATGTATGACAAACTTGTTCAGGCCATGAGCAAGTTCGATGTCAACCGTAGGCTTTAGGTTTTCAGGACAGTATGAATAAGCTTGTTGTGCGTAACCAATAGATGTCAAGGATTCTGCTGCTACTACATTCTGTCCGTAGATATGAGCTACAGAAGCAGATTCTCTAATATCCGCCTTTCCCTCTGGGATTCTGTCAGGCGTGCCTACTTTTCCAGGGACCCATATTGCAGACATCGGATACGCAGCGGTCTTCTTTATGGACATGCCATCTGCAACGAAGCAGCGTCCGTTTTCATGCGACTCAATAAAGCATCCCTTCATTCCATATTCGTTCCTGACAAGGTCTGTCAGGTGTGCATAATTCTCTTCAAAGAGTTCGCCAATTGTCTTTCTCCAGTCAAGCAGGAACTTCTCGCTCTTTTCTACACTTTCCACAATCACTCCAGTAACAACAGGCAGGAATGGTACAGGATCATATCCTCTTCTTGTCTGAAATTCATCAAAAAGATGTGGGCTCCAGTTAACATGTCCGGCCTCGTAACTGTCTGTAAGTACGTATTGTATACCTCTGTCACCAAGAAGGCCGCCAGAAGCATCCTTGTACATATCAAGGTAGTTTCGGAAGTATCTCTTCCACGCCTCAGGATTAATTTTGTCTACTTCAAAACCTGTTGCCTCTGGAGATGCCGGGTGGTTCTTCTTGCCAGTGAGTGAGGCTCCGAAGCGATATATAATCCAATCACCAACAGGAGCATCCCAGGCAAGAACTCCATCCTTGACATATGATGTAACATCTACTACACTAGTGCAAATATCTGAATTATCAACTGATGCGGTGGGGTAGAGAGCAAGGTCATGGCCAGCAGCAAATGCCGCTTTCTCCTCCGTGTGATTTATGCGAGATTGTGGATAAATGACAAATTCCGCTATTTGAGAATACTCAGGATCTGGATCCGGAGTTCCCATAGAATAATGGAAATATGCCTTAGGGTTCTTATGCTTGAGCCTGAAATATCTGGCAGTTATACCTTCAAATGAAATGGTCTGCCTGAGTGCATCTCCTACAGGTACACCAAAAACCGTTTTGAAATTTATTCCATCATCACTTACTTGGAGTGAGTCATTGCAGAAAGCCGGAACAGAGTGACCTCGGCGACGCGGGGTCTCATTTACGACTGACAGCGCCTTTATTGTCTGGCGCTGTGGGAATTCGTATTGTATCCATGCGTAACCGGAAGGGTCCGCCGGAAGTTTGCCATAATCCGTCAGATCTCCATTGGTAAGCTGCTCTATGGTGAATGAACCTCCGCTTGAGGAAATCTTTGCTCCAAGTTGCTCCAGTCCTTTATCGGCTATCGGACGTTTAACAGCAAGAATGGCAATATCAGTATAATATTCTTCGGAAACAGCTCCGCTAGCGTGGGAATGTTCTGCCTGTACTGGTATATTCTGAAATTTACCACTTGTTGTATATGGCGCGGGCAGTTCAACCTTGACCTTGCGTCCCCCTTTTACAAAGGTTTCTCTCCATACAATCTTCTTCATCGCGTCTTCCGGACTAACCCATGGACCGCCTGTAGAACTCCATCCTGGCGCGCTTGGTATAGCCACCTCCATACCCAATGAGTCAGCAAGCTCAATGGCACCACGGAAAGCTTTTTTCCACTCTGTAGACATGTAATCCAAACGATTTTCAACAATTTGCGGTGTGTTGAGTCCTGCGTCAAATACATGGAAGCCACCTATCCCGATACGATGCATCCATTCGATGTCCTTGCGCAGCCCTTCGTTTGTTATATTTCCGTTCATCCAATGCCACCATACCATAGGTTTTGCGCTCTGAGGTGGATTTGTAAAACCTTTGACAAGCGGATCACAAGCCTGAAGATGTTTTTTAACTTCACTCCATCTATAATACGGGCCGTCAACGGATGCGAGTCCTTCAATCGTAGTCTCTCGCTCGTTATAAAGGAACTTTACCAAAATATCAGATTCCTTGTTGCGATAGAATATAATCTGAAGATTTGAGGCAAACTGGCTGGCAAGGGTAATATTCCATGAATCATGGGCTTGTATAGAAGGAACTGAAGGTGCAAACTCCTTAAGTCCAATATATGAAGCAAGCGGAACCAGCCACATATCATGACCGAAACGCAAGTCGGCAGCCCTATTGCTCTTTATTGCATTGTCTGCTTTACTTATGATGTCCTGCACTATGGGATAAGCTCTTTCTGCGACCGATTTTTTCGCTTCCAGTGAATTCCCGTACTGACAATAAAAGTGGTTATTCTTAATAATCCACTGTGCAATCAACTCGTCTTGTGTAAAGAATCGGAATATATCATATTGGGATTCAATTCCTTTTGTGATAGAACCAGCTCGATATATATCACTCAGAAGAGAATATGGGTCTTCTATATGCTCTAGAGCTTTTTTATAATCTGTGCAGATTCTGCTAAAGAATGCCTCAGGGGCAGAAATTGAAGGAGCCAGTTCTTCTACCATTTTGTCTGCCAGTTTTCGATATGGCTTCTTGTCATTTTCATGACATAGGTATTCATAATATTTATCTCCTGTATTGTATGATACCATCAGGTCAGATTGTCTGAAAACCAGTCCATCACAGAAAGATGCCATGCTTAATAGGCATCTAGGAACATAACTCGATGCAGCAAATATTTCTTTTCGACACTTGAATACCTCAGGATAGTTTTTACACATTCTTTCTCCGATTCCACGTAGTTCATTCGCACCCTTTGCTGAGAGCATTCCGCTTAAGCCTTTGCTTTCTGAAAGAATTCCTTTTAACTCATCAAGAAGTTCGATTCCGGTGTTGTTGAGTAGCCCCTCCTTGGCAAGCATGTCAAGATTCGTAATTGGAGATGTCAGGTATGACTCTTTTGAATGGTACCTCGCGCCATGTCTACCATAATGGCTGATATAGAATGGCTTATATCCTTTTGGGGCGGGTGTGCTATGGCTTTCAGTATATTCGTAACAATGATGTCCTCCAGCCACTCTGTCTGGATTCTCATTTAAGTATTCTCTATATTGCTGGCCATTAGCAGTTAAGCTCATGACCATTAATGAGGCTGCAAGGATTATATATTTCATTATTTTCTGTATTTCTTTACTCTATCATCGTTAATAGGGCCATCCCAGTTCATTCCGAATGCAAAATCATACGTGTTGCCATCCATATCTGTATGACATTCCATGTCATGAGGGGTGTCCTCAAACTGACGTTCCACAGTTGCCATATTAGCAGGGAATTGCATTGGGAGAAGTCCTGATGGTTCTATTCTACCACTGATAATGTCCAAGTATACTCTATTATGTACACCGAAGGTAATAATGATTGCATCTGCAAATGGTTCAAACTCTGACACGACTACGGGCTTGGTGCATGACAGTCCGACAATTACAGGCTTGTCGCCCATTACCTTTCGGACAGACTTTACAAGATTTATGTCTGCGGAATTTTCTGTTTTTACTGTGCAGCCATAATAACTCCTGTTATCAGATTCTTCCAATGGATCTCCTCCGGCAAGGCTTTTCTTTCTGGCCTCAGTGGCTGTATAGCCCCCATACTGGAGCGAAATTGGCTGGTATCCGTTGTCATAACCCCTTCCGCTAACTGGCTCGCTTATGGCAACAAACGCAAAGTCGGCCTGCGAAGGATCAGATGTAAACTCAAAATACTCTCCGGCCAGTTCTGGCGCGAGCATATATCCGAATCCGCCCTTAACTGAGATTTTGCCGTTTTGATTGTAAATGTTTGGAGCCTGTCTTTGTGGCATGTAGATCTTTGCCTTGCCTTTAATCGGGAGGATTCCCGCGTGGTTCTTTACCATCACTGCGGACTTTTGCTGTACTTTGTAGCCTATTTCAGTAAACTCCTTACATCCGACTATGGCACATGTCTTCTCCACATCCAGATATGGATTTTCAAAGATTCCGGTACGGAAGAAATTCAGCAACAACCGGTAAGCAGATAGTTCGAAACGCTTACGGGCGCTTTCTTCGCCATGTCTATCACGCCATATGCGGTATGCTTCCAGGACCGGTTTCTTATCATCGTTTCCTCCGAACTGATCCATACCGGCTAGTATTATTTTATAGTGTCGCTCTGCTACACTTAAATTTTCCACGCCCCAGGGCATACCGCTCTGGATATCAACGGCTTTACAGTCTCTTGTTATGCCCCAATCAGTACAACCTACACCTTCGAAACGATACTTGCCTCGAAGTAGTTCATCTATAATATATCTGCTATAACTATTGCCGACATTCTCACCATGGGGGTCTTGGCCATATGATATTGTGTAATAAGGCATTATCGCAGAAGCAGACTTTGTCGGGCCATCAAGATTGAATGCGCCATTTTTAAAAACATCAATCGCTGTCTGCATGTTGTTTCCAGGAAATACGGCGTATTTTCCAAAACAGAGGTGCGCATCTCTGCCACCTTCACCACTGCCGCCTCCCGGCCAATGTTTCACCATGCAGTTTACGCTACCATAACCCCATCCTTCTTCGATTTCATCCTCTCCGAAAGAGGTTTGGAAACCGTCGATGTATGCTCTTGTAAAGTCTGCTGCAAGCTGCGGGTCTTCTCCGAATGTTCCGGAAAATCTTCTCCAACGCGGATCAGTTGCTATCTCTGCTTGCGGTGCGAGGTTGGTAGCAATACCAAGTGCCCTGAACTCCAATGATGCTATTCTACCAAATTCTCCTGCAACCGTTGGGTCAAATGTCGCAGCCATGCCAATAGGCGTTGGCCATAGCGAAATTTTTCCACCCGACCCTGAATTGAACTCGTCTGTTGCGAGAGTCTCATGTCGAGGATCTGAACTGATGTTGATAGGAATGCCATGACCGAGGCCTTCGACAAATGATTGAATATTATTCACCCATTTTACGCAGACTGCAGGTGAAGCTATGTGATCCAAAAGCACATGACGGACATTGTCTTCTCCTAGAAATTTCAATTGATTGTCCGCGATTGCAGATGTGTCTGCTCCGCTTTCATGCCATGGCTTGCCGCCATATGTATATTTCATCGGATCGTATTCGCGGTACTGTGGCACTGTCTGGTGCTTGCTGTAAAGCATCAAGCCTGCAATTTCCTCTATTGACAGTTGTCTGGCCAGGTCTTCCGCTCTTTCATGAGCTGTGCGCCTCCAGTCTTCGTATGTGTCCAAAGTTCCGTTTTTATTCAGATCCTTGAAAGCATAGCCTTTGTCGGTTATTAAGGATATACCGGATTCTGTAGAGTAACCGAGCGTCCGGCCCTTATTCTGATGGACTATGTTGAATCCGTCCTTCTGCTCGATGCTCCATTTCTGTGATGTGCACGCTGTCGCTGCAATAAGTGTTGCTGTAATGATGATGCTTTTAATCTTCATTATTTGATGTCGTATTTACGTAGGATTTTAAGTACTTCTTTCTCAATTGATTTTTCCCAAAGCTGATATCCGTAATCGGAAGGATGGATACCGTCTACCTGAGACTCGTGGTCAGGTGCAGTAGCATTTGGTACAATGAAGTAAACGTCTTTGTATTTTTTGCACGCCTCCTTCATCAGCCGTGCCGCCGTTTCCATTTTTTGCTGCTCGCGGGCTGCTTTCTTTTTGTTGAAATTGCAGTACTCGCGATAAATGGTCTGCTGGAATATCAGTGGCTTGCCAGGGTGTGCACTCTGGATCTTTTCAATGAACTGGAATAGTCTGGCCTCGATTTCCGGAGCATGCGGATTGGAGAAGGTGTCAAAAAGGAAGGCGTCGATATCAGGAGCATGCATAAGTGCGTTTGTTGCAGCATCTTGCATCTTACATTGTCCGCTCATTGCTAAGCTGACGGTCTGGATACCGGTGTTGCGGGTGAAAATTGCCGGGTAGTTCATGCCAGCCCTGCTGCTGCATATTCCCTGCGTGTAGCTTGAACCATAGACTACTACTCGATGTCTGAAAGGAGAAGCAATTGCTTCTATGACGGCGTCGTTGTTTATGCCGATCTTTATGCTGTTCTCTTCGCTGTAGATCGGGAGGTAAAGCAGACACTCCTTCATACTTTCGTCCATGTCTTCTACCAATGTTGCAACACCGCCCTTCTTTCCGTATTCCTCAACATTTGAGCCGGCATAGAGCCATTTACCGTCCGCTTTGATATACAAATCGAAACCTTTGTGTGACAATATGTTAGTTGTCTGGCCTCTGTAAAGTCCAGCGTAATCTGCAGTAATCTTTATTGTTGGAGAGTTTGTACGGAAAACTACTGCCATACCGGCTGAACATCTGACCTGGTAGTTCTGCCATTCGCTCCAACCTTTAAATTTGCATGTGTCGATTCTGTGGTATGGGTTTGGAGTGTCGTTGAAGATTTTTCCGACAATATTCAGCGATGACGCTTCGATCCATTTGAGGTTATCAGCCTTTTCTGATGCGTGTACTGTCGCCGCGAGCAGCACCAGGACAAGTAGTAGTGTCTTTTTCATTGTAAGTGTATTATTTACAATGCAAATTTGCATTTTATAAATCAAGAAACCATGCCGTTTTTTCTATTATATCATTATTGAAATCTTTTTAGGCAAAAAACGAAGAATACCTTATATATAAATACATACTTTTGCACTTTGAGTCAATGGGTTAAGTTATGAGAAAACTACACTTTTTGTCAATTTTGATATCGTGTGTGTCTATAGTTGGATGTACGCCAGCAAAGCAGACTAAAGAGTATCGTGTTTGTGCATTTGTCTGGCCTTCGTGTCATGATGACAGCCTTGGCAGGACTAATTGGGAACAGGGTATAGGAGAATGGGAGGTAATCAAGAAAGGTGATGCCCGTTTTCCTGGACATTATCAGCCTAAGCAACCTCTTTGGGGTTATGAGATGGATAATGATCCTGTGGTTGTAGAGAAGTGGATTCAAACCGCGCTAGCTCATGGTGTCAACACTTTTATCTATGATTGGTATTGGTTTGACAGAGGCCCGTATTTGGAGAGTGCGCTCAATGACGGATTTCTGGGAGCACCATCCAATGAGAAAATGGAGTTCTTCATCATGTGGGCAAATCATGATGTCAAGCATAACTATTGGAACTATCATAAATGGGGAGAAGACGATTCAATGCTTTGGGAAGGTGCCATTGACCCTGATGACTTTCCTATAATAGTTGAAAGAGTTATCCGTCAATACTTTACAAAACCCAACTATTCCAGGATCAACGGATGCCCTATATTCGCGATATATAGTGTTGAGAATTTTATAAAGAGTTTTGGATCTAAGGATGCTGCCCTTCAGGCGATGCAATATATGAGAGAAGAAGTCGTCAAGGCTGGATTTCCTGGTATGCACTACATGATGATGGATGGTGGCGGATTCAGCTTTAAGGAAAAGAATATCCCAAGAGTAGAGAACCGCATGTTCCTGGAGCCTGATAGCTGGGCGTGGTATAACATGGGAGGTTTTGACCCAGATTATATGATTCATGGTGAAAAGGCAATAGTGAGAAGAAATGAGTGGGCAGAGTACATGGATATTCCTGTATTCCCTACGGTATCTATCGGTTGGGACGATACTCCTAGATTCCCGGCGAAGGGTGAGAATGATGTGACACGTTTCAATCATTCTCCTGAAGCTTTCAAAAATCTGCTTATCGAAGCAAAGAAATATGCGGACTCTCATCCAGAGCAACCGAAATACATTATGATTAATGCATGGAATGAGTGGATTGAAGGCAGTTACCTTCTTCCTGACCGCAAATGGGGATATCAATGGCTTGAGGCTGTAAAGGAAGTTTTTGGACCAGAAGAAAAATAAACGACGTTATATGAAAAGAATTTTACTTATTGTAGTGGCATTTGCTGCACTTAATCTTGATGCAGGAGCATGGGCGGCGCTTGGACATGCTATTTCCGCAAAGATTGCCGAAGATCATCTTACGCCTGCTGCCAAGTCGGCTGTAAAAGAGTGTCTGGGTAGTTTATCGATCGTTGCAGTGGCTTCAGATGCGGATATTTATCGTGGCCAGTGGACCTATGATATAGGATTCATGCCTACTAATCCACCAGAGAAATTACGTCCGAAATATGTTCTGGAGATCGACCGAGACCTTCCATTCAATATTCAGCATTATTGTCACATATATAACGTTGATTCTGAGTGCCGTCCATATAAGACTAATAACTTTGATGGGTATTATCGTGGAAATACCATCCTTGATATTGACAACCTCTCCAAGGAACTCAAAGGATGGAAGACACTTGATCCGGAAAGAAGGAAAATAGTGTTGAGTCTTATTGTACACCTGGTTGCAGATATACATTGCCCGGACCATATCACATATGAGGGTGACGATACCAATACCGGACAGATTGACATTACCTTCAAGCAGAAGAAGATGAAACGCCATGCTATGTGGGATTCGGATCTGCTGGCATCAATCATTCCTTGGAGCTATTCAGATGCTGCTATCCTTGTTGACACTGCAGATGATGCATACATCGCCGAGGTTACCAAGGGTGATATTTATGATTGGGGTTACGATTCTGCACTATTGTGCAGGATTACTCATGAAGTTAAGGCGGGGGCAAATGTTCCACGCTCTTATGCTGCTGATATGAGAGAACTTGCCTTTACTCAACTAAGGAACGGAGGCTATCGCCTTGCCGCATTGCTTAACCGCATTTTTGAAGAATAAGATATGAAGAAACATTTCGGATTGCTTCTGCTAGTTGCGCTGATATTTTCTAGTATCAGTGCGTTTGCTCAATCTGGGAGCAGCAGAATAATCACAGGTAAGGTCGTTGACGAGAACGGAGAACCGCTCATCGGTGCTGGTGTCGTTACTGCAGACGGAAAGAGAGGTGCAGTTACAGATCTTGATGGAAAGTACACTGTAACCGTCTTGGAATCTGATAAGATACTCAAATATTCCTTCATCGGCTATGCTACCCAGGATATTGATGTGGCTGGGAAGGATAAAATTGATGTCATACTTCTCCCGGATGCCTCCAACACTCTGAATGATGTAGTTGTCATCGGCTATGGAACATCAAAGAAAAAGGACCTGACCGGCTCTGTAACCAATGTCAAGATGGCTGATATCACATCTGCTCCTGTGACTTCTGTCGATCAGGCGCTCCAAGGACGTATTGCAGGTGTAGATATCATGAATACTACTGGTGAGCCAGGTGCAGGTACTTCCATTCGCGTTCGAGGAACACGTTCAATCATGGCATCCAATGAGCCATTAATCATTCTTGATGGAGTTATGGATGCAGTAACTGATTTCGGTGACATCAATCCGGATGACATTGAAAGTGTGACCGTTCTAAAAGATGCATCTTCGACTGCAATCTATGGATCGAGAGGTGCTAACGGTGTCATAATGGTAACAACCAAGAAAGGGACTTCCAAGAAACCAGTCATTCGTGCCAAAGCCGTTGCTGGCGTGTCTATGATTGCTAAGAAACTTGATCTGATGAATGCAGAAGAGTTTACCAGATACCGCAATGACTATTACTACGCGAACGGTTCTAATGCTTCAAAACAGAATATCAGATATGATATTGCTGATTATTCGAGTGACACGGACTGGATTGATGCCATTACACGCGTGGCACCATATCAGAACTATTCAGTAAGTGCCGCAGGCAAGGATAAGAACTACTACTATTTTACCTCGCTTTCATTCTATGATGAAAGAGGTATTGTGAAGGCGAGTGGTCAGCAGAGAATATCTGGACGACTTAATTTTAATGTCGATCTTGCAAAATGGCTGGAACTTGGAATAAAGGCAAGTACATCGTATCGCAAGAAAGACCGAAACAAGGCCGTGTTCAGTGGAAGCAGTTATACTAACGGTGCTATCTATTTGCCTCCTGTAATCGGCGAGTATGATATTCAGAACCCGTTTATCGATAACGCGCCTCTTATCAATACTCCTTGCGCATCAATCAAGCATGAGGATTATTATGATACAAACTGGACAAATAACGCAGCGGTGGAGCTGAAGGCAAAACCGGTAAAGGGACTTGTACTTGTTAGCCAGAACTCCGTAATCAACGCCACCTCGGATGTGTATCATTTCTGGCCTAACACTCTTCCGAAACGTCAGGAAGAAGAAGGTGCGGACGCATACAAGTATCACCAGAAAAGACTGACAATGGCGTCCGAGAATACAGCAACCTATAATACAAAGTTCGCTCGTCACCATTCTTTTGAGGTGATGGCAGGTTATTCAGCAAACTTGCAGATTATTGAGAATACAGGAGTCACTGCCAAGGGTATCATTCATGATGGATTCTCATGGAATAATCTCAATGCGATAGCTTCAAAGGATGGATATAATATCACTTCGGGATATCAGCGCATTTTGCGTCAGTCTGTTTTCGGGCGAATGAACTACAACTATCGCAGCAAATATTATCTGACAGCCACTATACGAGGGGACGGATCATCAAACTTTGCAGCGAATAACAAGTGGGGATTTTTCCCTTCCGTAGCCTTCAAATGGAATATGAAGAAGGAAATCTTCTTGAAGCAGGCAAGATGGATTGACGATTTAAATCTAAGGGTAAGTGCCGGTCGTACAGGAAATGATGCCATAGCAGCCTACCGTTCGCAGCTTGCATATGCCAGCACAACGTCAAGTTACCTCTTTGATGGCAATCAGGGCGCATCTATCTACATATCACGTCTTGAAAGTCCCGACTTGACTTGGGAGAAGACAGATTCATATAACCTTGCCTTGGAGGGCTCGTTCTTCAAGAATCGCTTGAGCGTAAATATAGAAGGATACCATTCACGGACTAAAGACCTTCTTCTTACAGTAGCTACTCCTGCATCAACTGGTTTTACAAGCAAGTTTGCCAATCTCGGACTCACATCCAATACGGGTGTAGAACTCACCATTGAGAGCCGTAATATTGAACGTAAAAAGTTCGGTTGGACTACAACCTTTACAGTTTCTCACAACACTCAGATGGTACACGATATCGGACATAATAGTTTCATTGCAAGTGTAGAGTGTCCGAGCGGTTATATGATGTATGGTTATAAGGCTGGCTATCCTCTCAACTCTCTTTGGGGTTTCCAGTATGGCGGAGTTGTGCACAATAAAGAGGAATACATTGAGAACCAGACAACAAACAAGTATGTATATGGAACTGCATTCACCAAACCTGAGGATGCATGCGGATACCCGCGTTACATCAATCAAGACGATGACAAGGCGTTGACTCAGGCCGACCTTGTATATCTAGGTAATGCTGATCCTTATATCTATGGAGGTCTTCAAAATAACTTCCATATTGGTAACTTCAAACTTTCTGTATTCTTCCAATATTCTTTAGGAGGAAAGATCTATAACTATTCTGAACTGTATATGGCTGGTGGCTCATCTACCAACCAGTATCGTTTTATGCTCGACAACTGGCATCCGGTACGAAATCCAGAGTCAGACCGTCCGATGGCAGGAACGACACGTTGGCTCCTTCCAGCAGACAATATGGTTTACGATGCGTCGTACCTCCGCCTCAAGGATGTGACATTACAGTACACCTTCAATATGCCTAAGTCATTTAAAGTGTTCAGAGAACTTACTCTTGGATTGTCTGGATCAAATCTTTGGCTATTGAGCAGTTATGCGGGATTCGACCCAGACGTGTCAACCGAGTCTGAAGATTCAACCTTGCGACGTGTGGATATGAACTCATATCCTACATCAAGGCGAGTAGTTGCTAATGTTTCAATAAGATTCTAAACATGCAGGAAATGAAAAAGATCATCTATACACTTCTCGCCTGCTGTCTAGCGGCATCTTGTTCACTAAAAGAGGATAATCTATCTTTTACAAATAGAGAAAATTCGTACGGAACGTTTGCGCAATGTCAGGCCTGCGTCAACGCATGCTATACTCCACTCAAGGATTTCTATGATGTGAATTATCTATGGGCGGTAGAGGCTCCTACTGATCTGTGGAGTGTGTCTTCGCGAAATCCGGATCCGATTTGCAATATTTCTCCGGCCCAGCCAGGATATGCAACAACAAACGTGTGGACTCAATGCTATAAAGGTATTGTACGAGCAAACGAATGTATCGAGTGCATCGCGAAGGCTCCTATAGAACAGTCTCTGCGCGAAGACTTGATCGCGGAATGTGTTGTCTTGAGGGCTTTATACTATTACCATCTGACCAACTATTTTGATGGAGTCCCTTTCTACACATGTATGGTAAAGGACTTAGCAGTTCAAGAGCAGATAAGGCTTTTGCCACGTACTCCAGCAAATGACATCCGTCGTGATCTTTATATGGATATAAAGAATAACGCATTGCCATATCTTGATAAGGTTAAGACAAGCAAAGTGTCTGGTAATCGTGCTGGTCATGCTTTAGGTCTGATGCTCATGGCTAAATTCGCGATGTGGTATGCTCCGGAAAATGTGGAGGAACGTGGATGGACAGATGCTGAGTGGGCTTTGCTGCAGCTGGAAGACATCTACGGTGATTTTTCTGAGCAGCCAGAAAGCTTTGAAGAAACATATCCTCTTGATGACACAAAGTGGTCTGTAAAGAATACTGACGAAAGTATTTTTGAAATTCAACACGAATGGACTGCAACCGGTATTAAGTTCAACGGAAAAATGTGTCGCGCATATTATCCTACCGGTATCGGTAAGAAATGGGATGCTGAGAATAAGGCGTTTTTTGCAGACGAGTATGATAGCTATATTGATGGTATATATATGCCTCAGTGGGGCAAGCAGCTAAGTTCTCTAAGTGTTATGCGTGCAACATGGCATATGGGAGCATTTAGAGCGAAGTCCGGTGGTTCAAAAGAAGAGAGTACTTCTGAGGCGTTCAGCTATGGTGACCGCTTGTTTGACCCTCTGCCACTGAAGTTGGCTGAGGAGCTTGCTGACGGAAAGCGTTGGGCAGCAACTATAGACACCGAGGCACTCCTGAATGGTGTCAATTCAAAAGGACAGAAAATCGACAGACGTATCCGCTATGTTCTTGGTCTGGGAGATATGGATCCTTCTTCAGAGACATTCGGACAGACATTCAGAACCGTAATGAAAGAAGGCTATGTCTTCCCAGGTGAAAAGTTCTGGGTACCGAATATGCTTGCAAATTATGACTCAAACAACTACAAGATTTTGAGATATGCGGACGCCCTTCTGATGATGGCGGAGGTCAAACTGATGCAGGGACAGGAAGAGGACGCGCTGACTTATCTTAATATTGTTCGTTCACGTGCGGCCGTAGATCCGTTTACAAAGGAAGATTTCCCGACAGATGATAAGATGAAACTTATACGTGATGAAAGGGCGCGTGAGCTTGCAGGAGAACTTCACAGAAAATATGACCTTGTGCGTTGGGGCATCTGGCATACTGAAACAAAGAAGTATGTACCACACGAAGGCGCTTGGGCAGATAATGTAAAAAGAGCTTTGTACTACAATGTCGAGAAGTTCAGGGAGTATTGCCCTATCCCAGATACAGAATGTGCACTGACTATAGATCCGGCGACCGGTGTGCCAGCGTTAAGTAATCCAGCTTATGCCGGAATAACTGTAGAACCGGAAACAGATAATAACATTGAGTAGGCTATGAAAAAACTGATTAAATATTTGATGGTTTTTGTGCTGTTGATGTCAGTATCATGCAGCAAGGACTATGTAGAGGAATATTCGTCTATATACCGCACCGATAAGGATGGAAATGAGGTGTGCAGGATGTTTACATCATATGATTTCGGTTCCTCTACTGACACTCATGCGATGGTGATATATTATTCCGGCAAGTGGAGTGTTGACTTTGTTGACCCGGTTGGCTGGGCATATCTTGACAGAACTTCGGGCGAAGGTGTCACGTTCCTGCATGTGGGTTTGCTTGAGAATGATGGAGCGGAAAGAATGGCGGTCATCAGACTCACATGTGACAATGGTGAGACTGCAGATATTACAATAACTCAATCAGGAAAGTAGTATGATGAAGAATATTATGATGAGATTCTTAATGCTTGCGGTGACTGTGCTTGCATTGTATTCATGCTCTGCTGAGCCAGAGGTATCTAAAATTGTACTTGATCAGGAGCTGATTGTGTTAGTACCTGGTCAGGAGGCGGAATTGGTTGTAAGTGTTGAGCCTTCCGGTTATTCTGGAAAAGTTGACTGGGAATCTACTGATAGCGAAGTGGTGTCGGTTGAACAGAATGGAAAGATAACTGCAGTGTCACCAGGAAGAGCTTTTGTGTTAGCAAAGGCAGGAGGTCTGACACAGGGCTGCGCTGTTACCGTGAAGTCTGTTGTAACATCTATTGAATTTCCTTCAGCGTCACTTCTGTTGGATGAAAACTATGGCGGACAACTTCAGTATGTTACTGTTCCGGAAGAGCTTGTAGCCACCAAACTTATCTGGGAATCGTCTGATAAGAATGTTTTGATTGTTTCAGAAGGTTTTGTGCAGGTGGTTGGTCTTGGCAGGGTAACTATAACAGTTTGGGCTGAGGATAATCCTCAGGTGCGTGCTTCTATTGAAGTCGAGGTTGCGAAACTGATTACCAGCATAACACTTTCTCAGAGTACAGCAATAATGTACGAGAATAAAACACTTCAACTATCTGCAACGGTAACGCCTACAGATAGTGCATATCCGCAGTTAAAATGGTATAGCACAGATAATTCAGTTGTGACTGTTGATCAGAATGGACTTGTTACATCAAAGAAACAGGGACAGGCAAAGGTTGTTGTTGAAGCTGTAAGCGGTTCAGCAAAGGCTGAGTGTAATATAACAGTAAGTGGTCCTCTTCCAAATCCGGAAACAGATGAGTCTGTTGAAGATTTAAAGCCGGGAACTGCTTTTGAAGGTTGGACGGACATCACAGGAAATGAACAATAGTATGAAACGATTTTTTGTAATATTAATCGCCTTGCTCGGATTTTCAGCCTTGTCTGCACAGGCTGCCATAGAAGAGAAAGTAGCAACGCTTAAGCCTGGCGCTGATGTGTTTATGGGCATAAACTATGTCAGATATAATACAGTTCTGAAGGCTGATTTTACCTTCACTGATTTTTCGTCCGTTATGGTAGGCAGGGGTGGCGAAGGAGTCTATCGTGCTCATTGGATTGAAGTCACTCCTGTGTACCTTATAATAAGGGAGTGCAGTTATGTAAGCAAGACGGACGAAAATGGAAAGAAGCGCTCAGTCTTGACAGATTATATCCGTGAGGCATATCGACACGGGCTTGCGATAAATAACAATTTGGGTGTAACAATAACTTCTGAATATACGACAGGTGTTATAGAATTGATTTCAGGCTCACAGAAATTCTCTCAAAAGGTAAAATGGTTTGGAGGAGGAGCATCCTTTGCACGCAACTGTGGGAATAGTCCGGTTGATGTTAAACTTTCATTTGAAAGGAAGGATGCAGGAAAGGATTTCTGGTTCTATGGAGACAGTTATGCGTCATACGGCCAGACTCGTTGGCTATATCATGCTAAACTCGAAGGCTTTGATAATTGGATGATGGACAATTGGCCGGGAAGCAAAGGCTCTGACATGCTTACAGCTTTTATGGAAGATCTGAAATTCGGCACTCCGAAATATGCAGTGTGGATGCTTGGAATGAATGATCGCAACGATAAAGAAGAGGCCGACCCATCTTGGGTGGAGAACCTGGAGGATTTCCTTCATATATGCAAGAAGAAAAAAATCACACCAATAATTACAGCCGTACCATACGTTCCGGAACGCAAGCATTCAAAGAAAATTGAATACGCACGAGAAAGAGGTGTCAGGGTATTGGATTGGGCTGCTGGAGTAGAGAGTATGCCCGACGGTTCATGGGCGAAAAAATGCTTAAGTAAGGATAAGGTTCATCCGACTCGTGAAGGTGCAATCAAACTTTGGGAGCAGATCAAGAAGGATATCCCGGAGGTCATGCAGGGAAACAACTAAACAATATTATATGAAAACATTTTATGACAACAATTTACAGAGGGAAGGTAATTATGCTAGCCCTCTAGTATCGGTAACCTTGATAGAGGTCAGTGAGATTCTCTGTTCAAGCAAACCGGACAGTGACTCAATCGAGGACATGACTACTGGTGACAAATTTGACAACTGGATTTAACAAGAATGATTATGAAAAAGATATTTATAGCAATTCTGGCTGTTGCAGCCCTTGTTTCCTGCAATAAGGATAACATAAATAGCGATTCTCAAGCGGAGAATGTTTCTCGTTTTCCACTTTTGAAGGTTGATAACCTTCAGACTAAGACTATTCTTGACGGTACTCAGGTGAAGTTTGTCGTTGATGACATAATTTCAGTATTCAACGGTGTTGTTTCTGCTGACAATCACCATGGTCACTGTCTTTATCAGTGTATTTCAGTGGAGAATGGCGTTGCTACTTTCCAGTGGCTGGATGGCATCAGAGAGGATAGAAATGAGCCGTGGAACAAATATGAACCAGCAGATGACGTTGATATTGTTGCGACATTCCCTAACAGAAGTGAGTCAACATCAGCATTCGAACCATCTGATGACGGCTATGGCGCAGGTACTGTGATGATTCGTATGGTTGCTTCTGGCGCAGCTTCTGATGAAAACACATTTGCTGGTACCTCAATGCCTATCATTGCATCTGCACCTCAGGGCCAGATGCTTAAGTTCAAGCACACATGTGGTCTTCTGAAGGTTACACTCAAAGGTTCAGCTGCAATCAGCAAGGTTGTGATGAATGGTAATACAAACATTTCCGGTGATGCGTCAGTTGCTTATGCTGTAGAAAAGCCTGTTCTGACTGTTGTTGGAGCGTATAGCAAGACCAATACAATCACATATACATATGATGCACCTGTACAACTTACAGCAGAAGGTCGTGATCTTTATTTCGGTCTTCCTGTTGGTACTCATGATGTAACTTTCACATTTACTGATTCAGATGGCAATAATATGGTCAAGACCGCAGAAGGCCTCACAATCGAAAGAGCTGTGGTAACGCCGACAGAGCTGGTTTATCAGCCTGTTGTTGAGGATATTACAGACCTTTCTGTAAACGGAAGCTATGCAAACTGCTATGTAATACAGGAGTCTGGTAGATATTCTTTCGATGCTAAGAAACCTGATGGTACAGCAGTAGCAGGAGAGTCTGCAGCTTGGGTTTGGGCTTCTGGTGAGAAGATAAAGGCTGATGGTACACAGCAAGGATCAGCATGTGCGGTTACTGAAATGATCACTGATGTTACTATTAGCGAAGGAAAGGTCCAGTTCAGTATTCCAGATAATTTTGTTGTCGGCAATGTGGTAGTTGGTGTTGTCGGGGCAGACAAGAATCTTGTTTGGACATGGCACCTCTGGCTTACAAGGGGGCTTGCTGATGTGACAGCAGAGGGTATTACGCTGATGGATAGAAACCTTGGTGCAGCATATTTGTTTGATGTTAATGAAGTTACGAATAAGACTGAACTCCTTCTCGGAAAGGGACTTCAATATCAATGGGGACGTAAGGACCCTATTCTTGGTCCACGTGGAAATTCGGATGAAACAACTGCGTTTGCGTCAAGTCAGAAATGCGTAATAAATACATCTGCACAAATTAATAACGTGACTTCGTGGGGAATTGGTGGTGATTTTGGTGGAACTACACCGGAGGATGCAGTTAAGTATCCATTAACAATGGCCGCAGCAGGAAATGTGCCAGGTGAGTCTGATGCAGTGACTGCTTGGTCTGCACGAGCAAATTCAAATCCTTGTCCGTTCGGATATAGAATTATTTCGCAGGCGGAATTTGCAACTCTTGTCGCTGCTGGTATGGAGTCTGCAACATTTAATGGTGATAATAACTATGCACAGATGACCGTTGCAGGTAAGGTGGCTTTCCCTCGTCTTGGAAGACGGCCAGGAAGTTCAGGAATGACAGCAAAAGCATGCAACTCTGGCTCTATGGGTATATACTGGTATGACGATGTTCGAGCTACCGGTTATCGTTTCTATTGGTCATCAAATACTACGGTTGATGCTGCGAAAACGAATGAATATGCTGATTGGGCTGCAACTGGAGCATGTAATGCAGTTAGCATCCGTTGTGTAAAGGTTTCACAATAATATATTACACAAATTTAAGACTGTCATCCTGACATAAACTCCAGGATGACAGTTTCAATGTATATGAAGGTTAATTCAATATTTCTTCTGGCGGTTATGCTGCTGGTTTCCTGTACTGAAAAAGTGCAGGATGGGAGTGGCGTTCAGACTGCTACAGACATCTTGAATGTAGCATGTTTCAATGTATGGAGCCCTGGAGGTCGCAGCGGAGAGAATGGGGCCAAAGGAGAGGACAAGGAGCTACTTCAGTGGTCAAAGGCTTATGTTGCCGTTGCTGACTGTATAAAGGCTAATGACCCTGACGTTATGGGCTTGAACGAGATCGGAGCGACGGCGTTTTCTACTAAAAACGAGACAAATATACAGTCACTTCTGCCGGCATACTCATGGGTCATGTATAAGCAAGACGGTACTCCTATTAAGAATACGGAAGAAAAGAATGGCATCTATACTTTGACTGATGTTATTCTGTATAGGTCAGCAGTACTGACTCTTCTTGACAAGGGTATATTCTGGACAACGAGTGTGCAAGCAGGATCAAATGGCCCCAATGTCCCCGAAACTGACCCTTTGTATGATCTGAAGGCTTATGATTATGCAAGTCGCGGATATATTGACATGTGCAATGAGCAGCGTCACTGCGTCTGGGCGAAGTTCGAGCATAAGGCGACAGGAAACAAGTTCTATGTGTTCTGCCTGCATAATGACCTTACATATACATATACTGATGTCAACGGACAGAGAATAAAGAATGAGCAATCGCAATGTGCTAATGCACAGACCGTAATGCACTATGCTAAGTCAATAGTACCAGCAGACACGCCTTCATTGATTATTGGTGACTTCAATGCCACTGCAGGAGATACATCGTTTGATATTTTCCGCAATGATGGTAGATGGAGGGATGCCTATGAGACCGTTGCAAAGCGTGAAGGAAACTATAAGACTTCAGGTGTTTCCATTACGACTATGAATGGCAAGGATAATAATAGCCTATCTACCATTCGCCCAGACCATATACTTACTGACGGGTTTAATGTTGCTACTTATGAGGTGGACCGGACTAAGTATAAAAATACAGACGGGTATGATATATACCCGTCCGATCATTTTCTTGTAAAGGCATCTGTCAGATTCTGACAGATGTTTTTATTTAGCAGCGATTTCTTGTTTCTTTCCGCCAAAAAGTTTGTCTGTGATTACCGCAATCGCCGCGTCACCAGAAACATTGACAGCCGGACCATATCCGTCGAGTGCGAGATAGATGGTCATCATGAGGGTAGTCATTGTGTCAGAGAAACCGAGTACAGTGCAGAGAAGGCCTACGGAAGCCATAAGTACACCGCCCATTACTCCAGGGGCTGCAACGGCTGCGATGGCCTGCATCAGAGCGAACTGCATGAAAAGTCCGAAGGTGATAGGCTCACCGAAGATGTATGCGACTGCAACTGATGTCACTGTGAGTTTTATTGTTGAACCGCACATATGAACAGTCGAGCAGAGCGGAATCACGAAATCTGCTATATCCTTGCGTACTCCGTTCTTTAATGTGCACTCATATGTTACCGGAATACATGCCGAACTTGAGCAGATCGAAAAACCTGTAAGATAAGCAGGAATGACGTTCCAAAGCATCTTGAGAGGGTTCTTGCGGGCAATGATACCGGCTATGCAGTACTGAACGATTAGGTAGAGTATGGAGAGCACAACGCCTGTAAGGATTACTTTGAATCCGGTTCCAAGAACAACATCAATTACACCCTTTGCACTCATTTCGCAGATCATGGTGAAGATGTAGACCGGAAGGAATGGGATGATTACGTTCTCGATAGTGAGCTTTACAATCTCGCCGAACTCTTCGAATCCCTTCTTCAGACCCTTTGCGTCAGTGAAGATGATACCTACTCCGACAACAAACGAAAGCACGAGTGCGGTCATGATGTCGCAGATTGGCGGGATCTTCAAATCTATATATGGCAGAAATTCCTTCTCTGAAACGGCTTCAGCCGCAAGTTCGCCGGGGTTCAGGTACATAGGGAGAATGTTGCTTGAAACGCCATATGAGAACAGCGCGCCGCAAACTGTTGAGCAATATGCGATGAGCATGACTGTCAGGAGCATCTTGCCGGCTCCACGACCGAGGTTGGCGATGGATGGGGTTACAAGTCCGAGTACCAGAAGCGGCACGACGAATTTGAGAAGTTGTGCAAAGAGCACATTGAATGTCTTGAAAATCCTCACCACAACATCTGGCAGGATAAGTCCGAGCAGCGCACCAACGACGATGGCTATCACGACTTTAGGGAAGAGTCCCAATTTGATTTTCTTCATAGGGTTTATTTCTTGTTATTTGAGAAACTTTCTCCTTGTGTATATCTCCGATAAGCGATAGGAGTCATGTCTGTTACTTTTCTGAATACTGTAAAGAAGTAGTCTTTATTCTCATAGCCGAGTTCAAAGGCGATTTCCTTGATTGATTTAGACGTGTTAGTCAGCATTTCTTTCGCTAGGTTTATTCTAACCTCTTGAATGTACTTTGACGGAGCAAATCCAGTATATTCCTTGAATATTTTTCTGAATTTAGAATAACTCATGCAAATGCTCTTTGCAAGCTCTTTTGGAGTTATAGTACTGATATTTTCGTGTACAGTAACCTTGACATTATTGATCTGCTCGGCAATATTGGATGCACTGAAATCCTTGTTGCGACTAAGATACAGGGCCATGCTGATAAGATTACATACTATGCCAGAAAGAGCCTGTTGATAGTTAGCCTCTTGGGCATCTGCGATGATTATTGCTCGCTTATATAGTGAAATCAGTTCTTCGTTGAGTCCGACATTGAAGATTGGAGATTCCTTTGAAAAGAACCCTGCTTTGACCCATTCGTCCATAATTCTGCCGTTGAAACCAATCCAATATTCATTCCATCCAGAAGACTCATGTGGCTTATATGTGTGCCATTCTCCAGGAAAAAGCAGGAACATTGTCCCATCCTTGACCGTCCAACGAGTACTTGTCTTCGATGTAAATGTGCCACCACCTTTTGTTATGTATAATAACTGGTACTCGTTTAAGATTCGTCCGTTCTGTGTGTTGAATAAATATCTTGTCGGATGACCCTGAGGAGGATAAACTTCGTTTTCTGCTATGGATTGATGTCCGACAGAATTTATAGCAAGTCCCCATGTTTGATCAAATGGGTTGATTGTAAGGTATCTTTTGGCCATTAGTTGCAAATGTATGGTGTGGCATAATTTAAATTATTACAAAAGTACTTATAGGATTGATATGCTGCAAATTTTGTAGCAATATGATAAGTCTTTAGGTCAATATCTAGAGTGTATCACGAAAAAAGCACTTGCGAATTTCTTCGTAAGTGCTTGAATTTGAGTGGCTCCCGAACTTGGACTTGAACCAAGGACCCTCTGATTAACAGTCAGATGCTCTAACCAACTGAGCTATTCGGGAAGATTGTTTTCCTCAAGATTTCTCCGTTTGGGATTGCAAAGGTAGGCAAAATTTATTTACCTGCAAATTTTTCTGCAAAAATTTTTAATATTTTTAATGATTATCCGCAAAAGGTGCAGTAAATCAAAGTCAACCGACGTTTTTTTGCTGACGTGCAAGTTGCTGCTGAGCGTCAGCGAAGAATCTGTTACAGATCCTTCACTCCACTTCGTTCCGTTCAGGATGACAGGGCGCAGTGCCTTTCAGGATGGCAAGGTGCCGTTCCGTTCAGGATGACAGGGCGCAGTGCCTTTCAGGATGACAAGGTGCCGTTCCGTTCAGGATGACAGGAGGGGGACTTCGTTCAGGACGCTGTGTCTGTTCTCAATAAAATGGGCGCACTTTCAGTACCTCCGTGACACAAAAAGCCCTCTTTCCTGTCACGGAGGTGCCCCCAAAGAGCCAGAAATGCCGGTTTTGAGGACCTTCGTTACAATTTTCGCCGATTTTTTGTCACGGTCGTTCAAAAATCACTGCACCCTTTGCGGATAATCATTTTATTTTTATTGATTATCCGGTTTGGGTGCAGTGGTATCCCGAATTATAATAACTCTGCAGCAGTTCCGGTAGACCTGCAGCAAAAATACATGAAAACTGCTGCAGGTCTCCTCGTGTTGAAGGGTACATAGTGCAGTTTTTCTATGTTTTTGCACTATGCCTCTCATCGTCATGCCGAGCCGTCATACCTGAACGGGGTCAAATGGAGACATCTGCTGTGCATCTCGACGCCACACCTTGCTGACGCCCGCCACAATATTACGTTTTCATCCGGAAAACAACCCCCGAAACCCGGATGAGAAGCGAAATTTCCCATGTTCATCCGGAAATACGTACCCAAATCCCGGATGAGAAGCGAAATTTCCCATGTTCATCCGGAAATACGTACCCAAATCCCGGATGAGATTATAGATTGTAATCAGGTGAGTTTTTCTGCACCTTTGCAGATAGTCATATTATTTTCAAAAAAAGTGTGAAAAAATTTG
>SUYM01000023.1 GCA_015060455.1 Bacteroidales bacterium | reverse complement strand
GGGTTCTAAGTACAAATGAAACTGCCATAATGTTCAAATTTTTCGTCAATACAAATATACAAAATATCTGCGAATGTACCCACATTGTACCCACATTTTTGCAAAGTGGTGCAATGATTTGCAAAATGGGTTTTGCAAATTCTGTTGTATATCAGTAATTTAGGAAAAATTTGATTTGAATGGGGTTGCAGATTTGGGGTTAAAAGTGGTGCGACTATCTCCACAAAACAGGCACTTACAAACTTGTAGGTGCCTGTTCTTTACTTACGACTGTTACTGATTGCTGTATTATCGAGTTCCACGTCAGGATATTGCAGCCTTGCTGTTATCCATTTCTTTAATTGTTCAAGAGAGGACTCTGTCATTAGGGAGTCTGTCCGTACCTTGACATACAGACATGGGGTAGATGCGAGACTGTCGATTGCTATATTGGCTCCATACCCCATATAGACTTGCTTGACCTGTGGGAATGCTGCCGATATCTCTTTCCCTATCTGAACATACGGAATGTCTTCTTTTCTGGCGGCATCAAGTTCATTTGTGAGTTTTTCAATAGTTCTTTCGTACTGTCCTATTTTGGTGTCAAGACGTTCGTATATGCCCTTGAACACCCCGCCATCGTCCTGAGTGTTCTGAGTTATGTATTCTTTGATTACAATCTGCTCGGCCTCGATTCCATGCTCCTTGGCGAATGCGTACAGGTTGTTCCTTCCGCTTTCGCTAAGCGTTTCGCCGGTTACGAAGATATTCAGCACAGAACCGTCCTGATGGTCGATATTGTAGTCATATATGATGCTGTTTCCGATGGAGCGATGTGCTTCAACAAAGGAACTTGCTTTCTTGTCGAAATTATTCTGCTTCACCAATACGACAGCAGACCAGATGCTCGGTATCAGGAATATGAGGATCAGGACCGTTGTTATTCTCTGTGTCCTGACTCCGAATCCCTGGTCTGAATATTCCGCTTTCTTGAATCTGAAGTACTTGACAAGAAAGTAGGTGGCCATCGTAATGAAGAGGCAGTTTATGCAGAAAAGGTAAAGTGCCCCAAGAAATGCGGCGAAATTGCCGGTGGCAAGTCCGTAACCTGCAGCACAGAGAGGCGGCATCAATGCAGTGGCGATTGCCACGCCGGAGAATACTGTGCCCTTCTCTTTTCTGCACATTTCAAAAATACCGGCGATGCCACCGAACAAGGCAATCATGACATCAAAAATTGTCGGCCTCGTTCTGGCCATGATCTCCGTAGGATTGCTCAGACTCAGTGGCGTGATAAGGAAGTAGAGCAGTGAGACGGCAAGGCTGATTGAAACCATGATCAGAAGGTTCTTTCCGGCCTGTTTCATCAGATTGATATCATTGATTCCGAGTCCGAGTCCAAGTCCGAAAATCGGTCCCATCAGAGGAGATATGAGCATGGCTCCGATGATGACAGGAATGGAATTGACATTCAGACCGACGGATGCAATGATGATTGCAACTGCAAGAATCCATGCGTTAGGCCCTCTGAAGTCAATATTGCTTCTTATGGAACGTTCTGCGGCATCGGTGTCAATATGTGTGTCGATATTGATTATCTCCCGGATAGCGCGGTTCAGTTTTTGAAAAATATTCATAGTCAAATTATAATTATGGCCTAAATTACAGCATTTTAGTTGGAATTGCAAACAGTGGCGACAAGAACAGGCATTCTTTTTCTGTTCCGACCGATTAAGTTTGTTGTTCAAAAATTTGTGATTGCTGAAAGAAAAATTATTATCTTTGACATCGCTTCCGGATATGCTGGAGGCTTTTTTATGAGAAAACAATTCTAACTTATTATGATACTGAGATATAGAGTTTCACTTCCCGGATTGAAGGGGTTTGCGCGTGTTTATGAGGTCAAGGACACGACCTCGCTTTATACTTTCCATAAGCAGATGAGGGCGGATATGGATTTTCCGCAGGATCAGGTGGTCCTTTTCAAGGCCTTTGATGCAAATGGCGATGTGGCGGCACGATATAGCGTGTTCCAGGATTTCGGTCTGGGAACCATCGACAGCGTGACTGCCGGTCAGTGCCATAAGAGGGGAGAGGACAAGTTCATATATTTCTATGATACAACCAATGTCAAGAGTGTCATAGTCACGTTCGAGGGTGAGGGCGTACTCCGCAGCAATGCCATATATCCGCTTCTTGTCGAGACGAAGGGTCCTAATCCGATTGAGTTCGAGAACGGATATGTCGCTTTTGAAGATCTTCCTGATGACAAGAAGAAGAATCCTGATGATGATGACTTTGACGACGACGATGATGATATCGTAGATGAGGAAGATGACGAGACAGAAGAGATCTACGGCGAGGAGGATGACGAGTAATCCCTAATGAACAAGACGTTAAAGATAATATTGGGTCCCACTGCTGTCGGAAAGACCGATTACAGCATAGAGACCGCACTCAGATACGGATCTCCCGTTATATCATGCGATTCGCGCCAGATATATCGGGAGATGTCTGTCGGTACTGCTGTGCCCTCTCCGGAGCAACTCGCTGCAGTCAAGCATTATTTCATTCATTCCCACACGGTTACCGAACTTTATACGGCAGGGAAATATGAACTGGAGGCCCTGGAACTCATCAACCGGCTTTTTGCAGAGGGACATGACACTCTGGTGATGGCCGGCGGATCAGGCTTTTATGTGGATGCCCTCGTGAACGGACTCGATGATTTTCCGGAAGCGGATCTTAACCTGCGTTCACAACTTACGGTCCGCCTGCATGACGAGGGTGTGGAGTCTCTCAGGCAGGATCTGCTGAAACTTGATCCGGAAAGTTATCATACAATAGATATAGCCAACGGCCAGAGGGTGGTCCGCGCCCTGGAGGTCTGTCTTATGACCGGCAGGCCATTCTCTTCCTTCAAGACATCTCCGAAAAGGAAACGCGATTTCGAAATAGAGAAAATCGGTCTTATACGCCCGCGTGATGTGCTTTATGACCGCATCAACCGCCGCGTGACCCAGATGATTGACGATGGTCTTGTCGAGGAAGTCCGTTCGTTGACCCAATATCGGAGCCTGTCCGCGCTAAAGACGGTGGGCTATAAGGAAATCTTTGACTGGTTTGATTATCTGGACGGCAAAGTATCGACAGAGGGCTGGGGGCCGACAAGTCCCGGTGATGGGCCTGTGACAACACTTGAGCGCGCAATCGAACTGATACAGCGCAACACCCGCCATTACGCCAAAAGACAGATGTCATATTGGGGCAGGGATAAGGGGATCAGATGGATGGAGATATAGGAGATTCCTCGACTCGCTTCGCTCGCTCGGGATGACAAAAAAGACTGCAAAAATGCAGTCTTTTTTGTCAATTTGCCACCTCGCAGAGGAATTTCAGACGCACAAGACGCACTTCAAACTCGTCGTAGTCAGAGCCTAGATCGTTCATGGCAGCCTCCAATGAATCGGATTCCGCCTCGTCGTGGAAATACTCGTAGATCTCATCGATGACGTCTTCATCGAGGGTCTGTTCGATATAATAATCAAGGTTAAGTTTCATGCCGGAGAACACGATGCCCTCGATCTCGTCCAGCAGTTCCTCCATATCGAGTCCCTTTGAGTCTGCAATGTCGTCCAGCGGCATCCTGCGGTCTATGTATTGAATGATGTCGGTCTTATGGGATTTGGTCTTGCTCTTCATCACAAAGTCGTCAGGACGCTCTATCTCGTTCTCCTCGACATACTTGGCAATGAGTTCTATGAAGGCCTTGCCGTATTTCTGGGCCTTTCCCGCACCTACACCCTGGCATTTCTGCAATTCTGCATAACTGATAGGGTAACTTATGGACATGTCTTCCAGGGCAGGGTCCGAGAAGATGACCCACGGCTGGAGTTTCAGTTTCCTTGCCACATCGCGTCTGAGGTCCTTGAGCATTGCCAGCAGAACCTCGTCGCCACCGCCGCCTCCACGGTTCCCGGCTCCGATTTCGTCATCATCGTCTTCGCCCTCGACAAACTCCCTGTCCTCGGTCAGCAGGAGTTCATACGGCGATTCAAGGAACTTGCTGCCGTCATCAGTGACTGATATGAGTCCATATGATTCAATGTCCTTATCCAGCAGATGCAGCACGATGCCCTGATGGATGACTGCGCTCCAGAATCTTACGGAATGGTCTTTCCCTGCTCCAAACAGTTCCAGCCTGTCATGATGATATGATTTGACGATGGAGTTGGACACTCCTGCAAGTATGTTTGCAAGATGCTCTGTCTTGAAACTTTCCGGCAGGGCCTGGATAAGTTCGATGACCATAGACATTTCTTCCCGACCGTCAAACTTCTTCTTCGGATGGAGACAGTTGTCGCATGCCCCGCAATTCTCCACCTCAAAGCCCTCACCAAAATAGTTGAGCAGAAGTTTGCGGCGGCATGAATTCGACTCGGCGTATGCAACGGTTTCCATAAGCAGTTGTCTGCCAATTTCCTGTTCGGCGATAGGCTTGCCCTGCATGAACTTCTCCAGTTTCTGGATATCCTTATAACTATAGAAAGTGATGCACTGTCCCTCCTTGCCGTCACGACCCGCACGACCGGTCTCCTGATAGTAGCCTTCGATGCTCTTAGGTATATCATAATGTATCACAAACCGCACGTCAGGCTTGTCGATGCCCATTCCGAAGGCGATGGTCGCCACTATCACGTCTATTTCCTCCATGAGGAACTTGTCCTGATTTTCGGCGCGGGTCTTTGCATCAAGTCCGGCATGGTAAGGCGCGGCCTTTATTCCGTTGATATTCAGCAGTTCCGCCAATTCTTCCACCTTTTTGCGACTCAGGCAGTAGATGATACCTGATTTGCCCGGGTTCTGGCGGATGAACTTGATGATGTCTCGTTTCGGGTCGGATTTATCCCTTATCTCGTAATAGAGATTCGGACGGTTGAACGACGACTTGAACACTTTTGCGTCAGTGATTCCGAGATTTTTCAGAATGTCGCTCTGGACCTTAGGAGTGGCTGTCGCTGTGAGTGCAATGACAGGGGCCTGTCCGATCTCGTCAACTATATTTCGTATGCGCCTGTATTCAGGACGGAAATCATGCCCCCACTCGGATATGCAATGCGCCTCGTCAATGGCGTAGAAAGATATCTTAATTTCTTTGAGTATCGCTATGTTTTCCGCTTTTGTCAGTGATTCCGGTGCCACATAAAGCAGTTTTGTCGCTCCTGACAGCAGGTCTGCCCTCACTTCACTGATCTGGGCCTTGTTCAGTGATGAGTTGAGGAAATGCGCTATGCCTTCATTCCCGGCAACAAAACCTCTGATGGCATCGACCTGGTTCTTCATAAGCGCAATCAATGGTGAGATCACAATCGCAGTGCCTTCCATGACTAAGGCAGGAAGTTGGTAGCACATGGATTTTCCTCCTCCCGTAGGCATCAGGACAAAGGCGTTGCCACCTGATACGAGATGGTCTATGACATCTTCCTGACCGGGTTTGAAGGTATCAAAGCCGAAAAATTCTTTCAGTTTTGAATGTAGAATTGCGGAGTCGATCTTCATAATCCGAAAATTTGACTTATAAAGTTAAGTTAAAATTTTCTACAAGTCAAAATTTTTTGTCAAAACTGTTGACAATAGTGTCCTCGGTTGCAGGTTATGGGTCAGAATGATGAATAGTCATATTTAAATGTGTTTTGAGAAAAAATAATTATATTTGCCGGCTGAACTGAAATTGTATAACTAATAAATAAAAGTAATGAAGACAATCAAATTTTTCGTTGCGGCAGCTGTAGCAGCTGTATTCGCAGTTTCATGTGCAAACAACGCAGGAGTACAGGTTGATGCTCCTCAGCCAACAAAGGCAGATGCTGACTCAGTAAGTTACCTTATCGGTGTGAACTTCGGTTCATTCATCAAGGGCAACAACTTTGCTGCTGATCTGAGCGACCTCAACATGGCACAGATCAAGAAGGGTATGGAAGATTTCATCAAGGCTGAGGGTAACCCTTACAGCCCTGACTTCGGAAAGCAGTTTGACATTGATCTCGACCAGATGGGCAGAATCTTCGATGCATATCTTCAGAAGAAGAGTGCTTACGAGGCTGCTGTAAATCAGGCAGAAGGCGAGGCTTTCCTTGCAAAGAACGCACTCAAAGCCAATGTTGACACAACTGCAAGCGGACTTCAATATACAATCATTGCTGAGGGCGCTGAGTACAAGGTTCAGCCACAGGATACAGTTCTCGTGAACTACAAGGGTACCCTCATTGACGGTACAGTATTCGATCAGAATGACTCAACTGAGTTCGTAGCAAATCAGGTGATCAGAGGATGGACTGAGGGTCTTGGTCTTCTCGGCGAGGGCGGAAAGGCTACTCTCTACATTCCTGCAAAACTTGGTTACGGTACAAGATCAACAGGTAAGATCGGTGCAAACTCTACTCTTATCTTCGATGTTGAGATCCTTAAAGTGAACAAATACACTCCAGCAGAGTAATGGCTTTGGAACTTGAGGGCAGGATTGCCCGTAAACTTAATGTACAGACAGGCACCTCGACAAGAGGTGCTTGGTCTAAACAGGAGTTCGTGTTCGAGTATCAGGAGGGAAATTACCCGACTCAGGTCTGCATGAATGTCTGGGGTGAGGACAAGGTTCGCGAACTTGACAAATATCAGGTGGGCGACAAGGTGAAGGTTTCCTTCAACCTCAGCAGCCGTGAATACAACGGACGTTGGTTCACAGACGTGAGAGCATGGCGTATAGAGCCGGCAGGGCAGCCACAGGCGCCACAGGTCGTGCCTCAGACAGCCTCTCCAATCCCTCCGGCAGCCCCGGCTCCTTCAATAGATGATCTTCCGATGGACGACGGCGATATGCCGTTCTGATTCGGGATAGAAGATAAAATTTAATGAGATGCAGATTCATGATGGTCTGCATCTCATTTTTTATCGGAAGTCCGTCTGTGTCGCCGTCATTGCTCGACAGAAGTGGAGCCAGGCTGTTTTGGCAGCGATACGGTGAAGGCCGCTCCTCCAAGACGGTATGACTTGCTGTATGAGATAGTGCCTTCGCATTTTTCAATTATATTGCGGCAGATGGCCAGACCAAGTCCGGTGCCTCCGCTCTTTGTGGTGAAGTTCGGTGTGAACAGCTTGCTCAGATTCTCCTCCTTCACACCAGCTCCGTTGTCTTCCACGACTATGTCATAGAATCCGTCCGCAGTGCCGTTGCGAAGGGCTATGAAAACCTTGCCCCTGAATGTCTCATCTCCGCTTTCTGCCATCTCTTTCCGTTTGATTTCCACAGCCTGGATGGCATTGGTTATGAGATTGACGAAGACTCGTATGAGTTGCGGACGAGGTGCTGTCACTATGGCATTCTCCATTCCTATATACTCGATGGTGATGTCCGGCTTGTTGTCAAATATCAGTATCTGGTCCTTTATGGTCCGGTCAAGATCCATCACCACAGGCTCTTCGCTATACAGTTTTGCGAAGGTGGAAAATTCATTTGCAGTATCCGTCAGAATATCGATATGCTCCAGAACGACATTGGCGACATTGTCAAATCGCTCTTCCCATTTAGGGTTGCCGTTTGTTTTCAGGCGTATCAGACGCTGGATCTCCAGTTTGATAGGAGTGAGCGGGTTCTTGATTTCGTGGGCCACCTGTCTTGCCATCTGGCTCCATGCCTTGTCTCTCTCCGCCTTGGCGAGCCGCACGGTGGAGTCGGCAAGTTCCTTCACCATCCTGTTATAGGCATCAACCAGCGATGAAATCTCGTCCACCTTCTTGTATGTGATAGGCCGCAGGTCGTGGATATTGTTGATATTCATCTTTTTGCCCATCTCCATAAGAGGGGCGAACATGTCATTTACCTCCCTTGTGCTGAAAAGGAGAGATATGATAAGCAGCAGCAGGAAGATGTTGACCAGAAGTGCGGCATGTATGGTGGCATCATGAAGGAAATCATGGTCTCCGGCTGATGCCGGCACACAGACTATGGCGATGATGTCGCCCTCTGCGTTGATGACAGACGCGTAAAGAGCCCGGTAACTGTGACCGGCAGTCTGTTCCTGATTTATGAAGAACCTGCGGTGCAGGTGGGTGATGTTATGATATGCGTCATGGTTGATCCTGTTGCCGAAAATCATCTTGTCAAACACCTCCGGGCGTGAAGTGTAGAATACCCTCCCCTCCGGTGTATATAGGGTGATGTCCGATTTGGTGGTCTTGCTGATTTCTTCTATCATCGCCTTGAATCCGGGGGTCATGATCTCGCTATAATTCCTGACACCTCTTGCGTGCCGTTCGATCATGGCCTGTACGGTGCTGATCTTCGACGACATCAGGTTGATGATATTTTCGCTGTTTCTCTTATATACGAAGAAAATGCTGACCACTGTCATGCTGGCCAGGATCATTGCAGATGAGATGAACAGGATGATGTTTATCCTTGTCCTGAAGAAATTGCTCTTTTCTGTTTTCCTTCTGCGTCGGCGGAATAGCATCATCAGTCCCAGCATCATGAGGAACGTGTATGACAGAGATGTGAAGAATACAAGATTGTTCCTGTGCGGTCTTGATATGACGATTATTTCATTATCGCTGATCTGTCTGGCAAAATGCGTGAACTCATCAAATCTCAATATGCGTGTGCGTTCCGGATCCGGATTGTGCTCAAATTTGTCGGAGACGGTGGGGTAGGGGTAATTGCCCTTGTATGAAGTGAGTTTTCCATCTGCATACTTGGCATAGGAATAGACCTTAGGAATATTTATTCCGTCCGGAGTAGAGAACAGATTGAGGATGTCGTTGTAGCCGCCCTCTTCTGTGTTTGAGTTTGGCTCAATTTCCAGAAACATTCTCGTGAGGGACCTGTTCCGCGTGTAATACAGGAAGAAACCGACATACTTGCTGTGGCCGAGTCCGTCAGAAATGAAAAAGAAATGTGAACCATCGTAAATGGGTGTGCCGGACTCCATCAATTCCGTGTGGTAACGTGAAAGTTCAGGCTTTTCATCGTCGTACAGAAGAATGTCAAGCGAGTGACTCTGTCTGATCCGGGACAGGAAATTCTCGGATATTCTGCTTAGGATCAGTCCCTCAGCCCCGTCAAGGTTTGCCAGCGATGAAATTATCGGGTCGGAGGCTATGTCGTTTTCCACTGCTTTCAGGCGTATTTCGAGCCCGAGATCTCTTTCTACGGCCAATTTGTTTGCCCAGACTGTCGCTCTGTCCTGTTCCCTTCTGATTGAATATGTCTCCGTCGTAAGGCTGAGATAGACAGCAACCGCCATGGCGAAGATTGCGATGTTTTTCTTTGACAAGAGATTTATCCTGATGCCGGTCAGGCTTCTGAGTGCGGTTGAGAGCATGAGCAGATAGAGCCATATGCACAGGAAAAGTCCGAAATAGGACAGATATACTGATATTGAATCGACGAGGTCGATGTTCGGGCGGAACACCGCCATGCTTATGTGGGAGTTATACAGCAGGCTTTGCAGGGTCGTATGTATATAGGCGACAATCGTTATGATGCACAATGTGAGCGCGATGCAGTATATGACCATACCTGCTTTCCATGACGTTCTCCTCCGTACAAAGCCGTATATTGTCTCCCGCATCAGATAGATGCATATCGAGAGGACTGCTATGTATGAGTTTACCAGCATCAATGCCCCCAAAGAGAACAATATCGGACCGTCGGCGTATGTGTTAGGGGAAAATATCTCGGTGCTGCCGCTAAGACGCAGCCCCCATGCATATGCTATGGCAAAGACAATGGAAACGGCTGCCGTCGATATGGCGAAGGCCTTGAATGTCCTGTTCTTGTAGAGCAGCGTCAGGGCGGATATTATCACCAGCAGCATTGCTATCCATTTCAGCATGGCGGTACTGCTGGTGTAAGTCATGCCGGTGTTGTCGGTATGTACCTTGAATATAGGTCTGCCGTTGATGATGACAGGGGAGCCGCCGCTGTAATTAAGAGGCAGGACCGTATATCTGTCGGGAATGCCTATGAGCGGGTTTATGCCGCTGTCGTTGCTTCTGGCATCGTCAATAAGGGTGTTCTGTATCTCTACTGCCGCTATGATCCTCTCCTTGTTGTCGCCCGTAACGGATCTGATGATGAACCATTTTGATCCGAGGTTTATATATGAATAATCCTCGCCCACATCTGCCAGAGGGGATACGATACTGCTTTTGAGGTTGGTCAGACGCTGGAATACAAGCCTGTTGCTGATGTCATCGTTGAGGATGGGGAACTGGTTGAGCCATAAGGCCAGGGAGTCATTTACATATTTATATATGACCATGTCTTCCGGCAGCCCTTCCGAGCATATTGCCTCGTCCTGACCGTCAAGCAGCCGCTCCACATATCCTTCAAGGATATCAATGCGCTTTTCAAGTCTCTTTTCCGCTTTGCCGACGATGCTCTCGGTGCTTCCTTGTGTGCGTTCCCCGATTACCGACAAAACGAAAAGAATTACCGCCGCAAGTGCAGTAATGACAGGAAACAATATGTGTCTGTCAATTTTTACGCCCATGACCTACTCGTGGTGATAAGGTTCGCCCCTCATTATTGTGAATGCCCTGTATATCTGTTCGGTAAATATGACTCTGACCATCTGGTGGGAGAATGTCATCTGTGAAAGGGATATCTTTGAATTCGCCCGTTTATATACGTCTTCGCTGAATCCGTAGGCGCCACCGATTATGAATACAATATCCTTGCCTTCAAGGGACATCTTCTTCTGGATAAGGGCGGCAAAACCGGTCGAGGAATATTCCTTTCCGTGCTCGTCAAGGAGGATGACATCATCTGCCGGCTTTATGTTCTTGAATATCAGTTCGCCCTCCTTTGACTTTATCTGCTCCTTCGACAGGGCGGAAACGTTCTTCAATTCAGGAATTTCTGTTATTGAGAACGGTATATAATGCTTGAGTCTGGAAGTATATAGTTCCAAACCTTTCCTTACCCAATCCACATCTGTCTTGCCTACTGTGAGCAGTGTAATCTTCATGTCCTGACTATAACAAATCGTTTAATCTGCGTAAAAATAGTGAAAATTATAGAGAATACTTATCTTTGCGGGACAACTTTTGCAAAATGAAATGATTATCCGTCATCGACAGGATAGTATAAGGTATTGACATTCATGAAGAAATTATTGACACTGCTGTCTGCTTCCATGCTGCTTGTCCTGGGTGTTCCCGGCCATTCTCAGGACAGGGGTTTTGATGTGTTCAATCCCATATCCAAATACATAGCGGAGGGAGATGCCGATAAGTTGTCCGCATGGTTCGCCGACAATCTGGAAATAACCATATTCTCCTCTTCAAATGATTCCAGCCGCTCTCAGGCCAGGCAGATAATGAAGTCCTTCTTCAAGAGTCATACGCCACGTTCCTTTGAAATCACCCACAAGGCGGGCCGCTCCAATATGAAATATGCACTGGGCACCCTGAACGCCGGCGGGGAGGTCTTCCTGATGACTATCTTCGCAACGCTCCAGGGGGACGGTTATAAGATACAGCAGATAAAGATTGAGCGGCTGAACTGATGCCGTTTGATTACTCCATCGTCAGTTCCACAGGACAGTGGTCCGAACCGTATATCTCCGTGTGGATTTTTGCATTCAGCAGCCTTGGTTGCAGGCCATCGCTTACCACGAAATAGTCGATACGCCAGCCCACATTCTTCTGACGGGCCTGAAAACGGTATGACCACCAGGAGTATATGTCCGTCTGGTCCGGATAGAAATATCTGAACGTGTCTATGAATCCTTTGTCCAAGAGGTTAGTGAACTGCCCCCGCTCCTCATCGGTAAATCCCGGATTGCGGCGGTTGGTCTTAGGATTCTTCAGGTCGATCTCCTTATGCGCCACATTGAGGTCCCCGCAGACGACCACGCCTTTTGTCCTGCTCAGATTGCACAGATACGCCCTGAAATCATCCTCCCACCTCATCCTGTAATCCAGTCTTTTCAGTTCGTCCTGAGCATTCGGCACATATACGCAGACCAGATAGAAATCCTCCATCTCCATGGTTATGACCCTGCCCTCATGGTCATGCTCGTCAATGCCTATGCCGTATGTCACGCTCAGCGGCTCATGTCTGGTATATATGGCAGTGCCAGAATACCCCTTCTTGTCCGCATAATTCCAATAAGACTTATACCCCAGAAACTCCAGGTCGATCTGACCCTCCTGCAACTTAGTCTCCTGCAAGCAGAAGAAATCCGCATCCAGTTCCGCAAAAATATCCGCGAACCCCTTCCCGCACACAGCTCTCAGGCCGTTTACATTCCATGAAATGAATTTATACATATCGTTCTCTTGATTAATATGTCAACACCGCCACGAAGATAAGAATTATCCTCCTACCTGCAACGATTTCCATATAAAACTGTCGCAGGTACCCCGAATTTCCTGGGTATCTGCGACGAAATCACTACAAAACTGTTGCAGGTGCCATCCGCGCGCACTCCGTGCGCCAGCCCCGCAATCTACTCCAGCGTCCACTCGGTGCCGTCCTTGGTGTCCTTGATCTGGATGCCGAGGGCTTTGAGGTCGTCACGGATGCGGTCGGAGGTGGCCCAGTCCTTGGCTGCCTTAGCCTCACGACGCTGTTCCAGCACCATGCCGACAAGTCCGTCAATGGTCTGCATGACCTTTCCGCCTTCGCCGCCCTCTTCGTCGCGCAGGCCGAGAACGCCATAGACGATGTTGTCGAAGAGATCTACAAGTGCACGATAGTCGGTAGCGTCAAGAACGACCTTCCTGTCCTTCGCTGTGTTGATGATGCGTACTGCTTCGAATATCTGAGCCAGAGCCATAGGCGTGTTGAGGTCATCGCAGAGGTTTTCATACACGGCCTCGATCAGTCTGCGCACTTCTGCATTGGAAGCCGTAACCTCAGAAGGCGCAATCCCGGTAAGGAACTCGCCGTAAGCAAGTGTATTGGCTGTGTGTCCTGCCTCGCCGAGAACGGTCTGCTGCACTCCCGCAGCCGCAGCCAGGGCACGAAGGTCCTTTCCTGCCTGGAGCACCCTCTTGAGGCCCTTCTCCGCAGCCTGCAATGCCTCGTTGCTGAAATCGAGTGTGCCACGGTAGTGTGCCTGAAGGATGAAGAAACGCACTGTCATAGGGGAGTAGGCCTGCTCGAGTTTGGCATGGCGGCCAGCAAACAGTTCCGGAAGGGTGATGAAGTTGCCGAGAGACTTGCCCATCTTCTTGCCTTCGATGGTGATCATGTTGTTGTGCATCCAGTAACGAACTCCGCTGCAACCGCGCGAAGCGGTGTTCTGTGCAATCTCGCACTCATGATGCGGAAACAGAAGGTCCATGCCGCCTCCGTGGATATCGAACTCCTTGCCGAGATATTTCTCGCTCATTGCAGAGCATTCGAGGTGCCAGCCCGGGAAACCGTCGCTCCATGGTGAAGGCCAGCGCATTATATGCTCCGGTGAAGCCTTCTTCCAGAGCGCGAAATCGTATGACGCCCTCTTGTCCTGCTGTCCGTCAAGGTCGCGTGTGCCTTCCTTGACCTCGTCAAGGGAACGTCCCGACAAGATGCCGTACTTGTGGTCTGCATCGTATTTCAATACGTCAAAATATATCGAACCGTTGCTCTCGTATGCATACCCTGCATCAAGAATCTTCTTCACAAGGTCAATCTGCTCGATGATGTGTCCGGATGCCCGCGGCTCGATGGATGGCGGAGCGACGTTAAGCATACGCATGGCCTCATGGTATGCGAGAGTACACCTCTGCACTACCTCCATAGGCTCCAACTGTTCCAGACGGGCCTTCTTTGCAATCTTGTCCTCACCCTCGTCAGCATCATGTTCAAGATGTCCGACATCGGTGATGTTGCGTACATAGCGCACCTTGTAACCGAGATGCCTGAGGAATTTGACGAACACGTCGTATGTCACACCCGGACGGGCATGGCCGAGGTGAGCGTCGCCATAGACAGTCGGACCGCAGACATAAAGCCCTACGTGTCCTTCTTCGATAGGTTTGAATATTTCCTTCTTACGGGAAAGCGAATTGGTGATATATAATTCTCTCATTGCTGATGTTTTATTTCAATAATTTATATGCTCAAACAGCACAACCTGCAAATTTAACAAAATTATTGTGAAAACAGCATGCTGCACGCATCGTAAAAGGTTCTGTGGAACAGGTAAATGTGAAACAATTCATTATGACCGTTACAAAAATCGACCTGGTTTTGTCACGGTCGTGCCGTTTTCGTCGCCAAAATGAAGTTTTTTGGGACCTCCGTGACAAATTCCGCCTGTTTTTTGTCACGGTCCATGGTCTTGTCTCTGTTCCTGTTCCGAACAATTTGCTGTGCTGATGGCGGTAATCGTTCAATAGGTCTGAAAATAAACGGAAATTGGTGTATCGTAAGATAAATCTTTGTATTATTGCGTAATAAAACCAAAACACAATGAAACCGACCAGATTATTTTTCATTGCCTCTGCACTGATGTTGCTTTCGTGCCAGGCTCAGCAGACTACACTGACCCTTGTTCAGTACAATGTAGGAGTTTTCAACAAGTATGACGGCAGCAGCGTTGAGGCTGTGGCGGCGGCAGTACGAGAAATGGGTGCCGATGCAGCGACCCTCAATGAGGTTGACAGTTGCACCACCCGCACCGGCCAGGTTGATCAGTTGGCGGCTTTTGCTGCTGAGATGGGAGACTGGAGCCAGCATTATGCGGCTGCAATGCCTTATATGGGTGGCGCATATGGCATAGGAGTGGCTTCCAGACCGGGCCTTGAGATCATCCGTACGGACAGGATAGCCCTTCCGCAACTTGATGGTAAGGAGCAGCGCGCTGTGGCAGTTGTCGAGTATAAGGATTTTGTGCTCTGCTCGACCCATCTGGACCTTACACTCGAGTCACAACTCGGTCAGATTGCAACTCTCAACCATTATGTGGATAGCGTCTATGCGGATTGCGGCAAGCCTGTATTCCTCGGAGGAGATTTCAATGCCTTCCCTGACAGCGAGCCTATTGCGCTGATGAAGCAGTCATGGCAACTTCTCACTCCTGAGACTTTCTCTTTCCCGTCGCATGCACCGGACAGATGTATCGATTATATTTTCGTAAGACCAAACGGCAAGAAGGTTACAGTTGAGGCGACTTCTATTCCACAGACCCTCCAGACTGCGGATCTTGCGACTGCATCAGATCATCTTCCTGTGGTTGTCAAGATTGTAATCGAATAACATATGAGTAGGTTTTTTAATAGAATGGCAGTTGTAGTGGCTGTCATTTTCATGACCTCGGCGGTTTGCGGCGCGAAGATCGTATGGCATAACCCGGAGAGTGCAGGCGTGCAGGTTGTGCAGGGCCAGGCGTTCCACGGACAGGAGAGGGAAGGGTTCTATCATCGTTTCCCGGCGAAGGCCAAAGGGGTTGTCAGAGACAGGGTCTGGCGTCTTTCCAGGAACAGTGCCGGCGAGAGCATAGTGTTCTCCACAGATGCCAAGGAAATCGTGGTAAGATATAAGGTCACCGAACGTCAGGCCATGTATCATATGCCGGTAACAGGCGTATCGGGACTGGACCTATATACCTTTGACAGAGACGGCAAGGAGGTCTGGCTTGCGGGAAAATATGACTTGAAGGACACTCTGACTTGTCGTTACGCCCCCATCAGCATAGAAAAGAAGCCGAAAGCGCATAGATATACGCTTTTCCTTCCTCTTTACAATGAGGTGTCATGGTTGGAAATCGGTGTGGAGGACGGGGCGTCTTTCCGTTTCGAACCGCTCATGCCATCCAAGCCGATTGTGGCCTATGGAACGTCAATATGTCAGGGAGCATGTGCATCACGTCCTGCAATGGCATGGAGCAATATCCTGCAACGAAGGATGGGACATGAGGTGGTGAATCTCGGTTTCTCCGGCAATGCCTTCCTTGAAAATGAGGTGGTGGATCTGATCGCGGAGATTGATGCGAAAGTCTATATCATCGATGCCATGCCGAATATATGTTCTCTCCCTCCGGATGCTATCCGTGATACTGTGCTGAACGGCATAAGGAGATTGCGCTCGAAGCGTCCGGACACACCGATACTTATAGCAGACCATCTCGGCTATCCTCAAAGCAAGGCCAATCCGGAAAGAAAGCAGAAGCAGGACAACGCCCTCAATATGCAGAAACAGGCTTATGATCAACTGCTTGCAGAGGGTCTGACAGGCCTGTATTATCTCTCATACGACGAGATAGCCCTTCCTCTGGATGCCACTGTCGAGGGTAGTCATGTTTCAGACTATGGTATGGTGGCCTATGCTGACGCCTATGAAAGGGAACTCCGCGAGATCCTGAACGAGCCGGTGGGCGATTGTGCGACGACAAGGCCGGTGGTGCAGCAGAGAGATCCGTATAACTGGATGGACAGGCATCGTCATATATTGACCGAGAGTGCCGGAAAACATTATACAAGGGTCCTGATAGGTGATTCGATCATGCATTTCTGGGGTGGCGCCGATGACGCGCCTGCAAAGAACGGCCTTCAGACATGGTCTGAGTTCGATGGCGAATCCTTGAATATGGGCTGTGGATATGACAGGATAGAGAATCTGCTGTGGCGTATCTATCACGGTCAACTTGACGGTTTCACGGCGGACAGGATATACCTGACCATAGGAGTGAACAACACGAATCCGCGCTATTGTGATGAGGATATCATCAAGGGCCTGTCAATGGTCATTGACGCAATAAGGTACAGGCGTCCGGAAGCGGAACTCAGACTGATGGGAATATTCCCATGCAGGAACCGCGAGGCAAGGGTGAAGGGCCTCAATGTCCTGATAAAGAAACTTGCAAAGGAAAAGGGCCTCAGATTTGCCGACCCCGGAAAGGTCTTCCTCATGAAGAACGGCAAGATTGACGAATCCTTCTTTACGGACGGACTCCATCCTAATGAAGAAGGCTACCGTTTATTGGCGCCTCATTACAGATAAGATATAATGATTATCCGTTATCTGTGCAGTAAACTGTTCGCACTTCCTGCCTGCTCCGTCCGTAAAACAGGCGAAATTACGGACGGAGCAAGCATTTCGCTGCCTTGCATCCGTAAAATAGGCAAAATTGCGGACGGAGCATGCATTTTGCCGCCTTGCATCCGTAAAACAGGCAAAATTACGGACGGAGCAAACAAAATTGATGTGCGCCCTCCGGACCCGGCACGAAGCAGGCGAGCGAGCCCGTCAGGTATCGCTCGCCTGCTTCGTGCATGCGGAGATCATTTATTCCGCCTGCGGTGCTGCGCTGGTGGATGATTCCATCGTGCGCGGAACCACTTCCCTCAAGATCGTGAAAATGCTTCGTGAGGCCGGAGCCGCAGAGGTGCATGTGCGCATTGCCAGCGCTCCGCTGAAATACACCTGCTACTATGGCGTGGATGTCCACACTCCTGAAGAACTCATAAGCAACAGCAACAGCGTCGAGAAGGTCTGTGAACTAATAGGCGCGGACTCGCTGGCCTTCCTCTCCCACAAGGGAATGTTGGATGCAGGCCGCCGAAGCGACCTCTGTCTGGCATGCTTCAATCACGAGTGCCCTACGAAGTTGTACTAGACTGTTTCAGTCAGTTTCAAAAAAGCCATTACGCTGCAAGGTGTAATGGCTTTTTTGGAATAAGTGTGATTATACCATAAAAAGTTATATCGTTGCGGCAGTTACGCGATAATGATGGATACCAACAGAGAGAACATATTATGGAATAACTTCAGGGAGGGGCAACCTGATTCGTTCCGCCCTCTCTTTGAGTGTTTCTATCCATCTCTGTGTGAGTATGCCTTTCAGATAGTGAAGGATAAGATGGATGCTGAAGATGTGGTTCTGGATCTGTTTATCTTCATCTGGAAGAATTCAGACCGCATAAATGTGGAACAGTCCATCCGCTCATATCTTTTTGCTTCCGTCCGAAATCGTGCCTTGAATCATATCAGAGGCGTCAAGTTGGAAACACTGGAGGATAGTTTCGATATGCCGGTGCTGGATCCGGCTCTCGCCGATATCGATATAAAAGATATTTCTGCTGTAATAAGCGCTGCTCTTGAGACAGTCTCTGAACGTGCGCGCTCTATCTGGAAAATGAAAAGGGAAGAGGGCAAGACCAATGCCCAGATCGCCCAGCAACTCAATGTCTCAGAAAAGACTGTAGAGGCCGATGTCACCCGTATCCGCAAACTTCTTCATCTGACCATCAAGCGTAACTTCATTTTCACGCTTCTTTTCTGAGAAAATTTTTGAAATTTTTCATAGGGTATCACCTGTTTTGGTGTGTCATATGTAAAATGACATGTCACAATGGATGGTAACACTAAAGCGGGAAAACTTCCGACGGATATTATAATTGCTTCATTCAGAGGCGATTTGACCGATTCTCAAAAGACGGCTCTTGGCGAGTGGCTTTCAGCGGAAGGCAATCAGGAAAAATATGATGCACTGAAAAGAGTCTGGGACAGCACCGTGTCCAATGCAGGCGAGTTCGAGTCACAGTCAAAGAGGCCGCCATTCCTCAGACACTCCAGAGTGCAGATCCCGCCACTGCCTCTGACCATCTTCCGGTCGTGCTGATGGTAGCGATAGAGTAATATTCTTGGTTAGTTTATATATGTGGTTCAGGGTGGGGCATTTTGCCTTGCCCTGATTTTGAGTTATAGGTTGTTTGAATCGCAAGTGTTATTATAAGAAAGTTTGTTATAATAAAAATTATAATTATATTTGCTCCAAGTTTAAAATAAAGAGATATGACCAATCCGTTTGTGGTTACGGAAAGATACGTTGGACCGGAATACTTCTGTGATAGGGAAACAGAAACTGCTGAACTTCTTTCTAATATAGTGAATGGTAGAAATACAGTCCTGATCTCATTAAGAAGAATGGGAAAGTCAGGACTGGTCTCTCATCTTTACAATAAGGAGGAAATCCGGCGCGGCTATGAATGTTTCTTTCTGGATATATATGACACGACTTCCATAGATGATTTTGTGCTTCTGTTCAGTAAGGAGGTGGTTTCCCGGCTTCAGTCTCAAGGAATGAAATTTATTGAGAAATTCATTTCGATAGTAAATTCCATGAGGGTGTCGTTCGGTTCCGATCCGGTTACAGGTCAGCCGTCTATAGAGGTGTCTTTGCAGGATATCAAGAATCCGGTCAAGACATTGGAGCAGATTTTTTCATTCTTGGAATCGTCGTCTAAGCCGTGTGTGGTGACTATAGATGAGTTTCAGCAGATAGCGGATTATAAGGAAGGGAAAAAGCATATAGCTACACTCCGCACCCTCGTTCAATCATGTGTAAAGACCAGATTCATCTTCTCCGGAAGCAATCGCCGTATGATGAGTAAGTTATTTAACAGCCCCTCCGAACCGTTTTTTATGAGCACTTCACCGATTATGCTTGAACCTATAAACAAGGAAAAGTACGTTGAATTTGTCTCAGCCCATTTCGGAGAGGCGGACAAGCCTATCACGACAGAGAGCATAGAGTATGTATATGAAAGGTTTGATGGACACACATGGTTTATTCAATATGTATTCAACCGCCTGTATGAGATGAGCGGCAAGGATACTCCAGCCACAAAGGAACTGGCAGACGAAGCAGTCTCATACATTCTAAGCCTGTTTTCGCCTATGTTCAAGGAGATCTTTGCCCGGATGTCGGAAAAACAGCGGGCCTTGCTTGTTGCCATTTCCAAGGAGCGTAAGGTTACAGCTCCGACAGGAGAGGAGTTTATTTCCAAATACTCTCTCAGAAGCGCAAGTGCTGTGCAGGGTGCGATGAGACCATTGATCGAGGATGAGACCATAGCGTTTAATAATGGTTCATATTTCATCACAAACCGCTTTTTCTCCCTTTGGCTTTCAAGACGTTATTAGGTGTCTTAGAAATTTTGAAAACTCGTTAATGTTGAGTACTTTTACGAGCCTTATTGACACTGACAGATACCCGGAATATGAAGAAGATTTATTTTGTTTTTGCCGTCCTGCTTGCTGTGGCATGTACGCAGAGCGAAGTTACTGTAATCCCTGAACCTGTCTCGATGACCGTCGCCACCCCAGGACAGCCATAGGTACGGATGATTCCGGCAATATTTATCTGGTGGTCATAGATGGAAGATTCAAAGGGGCGGCTGATGGAGCCAGCATATATGAAACAGCATACATATGCCATCTTTTTGGCATGACTGATGCAATCAATCTTGACGGTGGCGGTTCATCTGCATTGTGGACAAGCACAACGGGAGTGATTTCCCATCCTTGCGACAACAGAAGGTTTGACCATGAGGGAGAGCGGACGGTTCCGAACCTGATAGCGGTATATTAAGTATGTGATTATGAGATATATCAAAAATAGAGCATTATTGGCGTTGGCTTTGGGTGCAGCATTATCCTGCACCCCGGCGCCGACCCCATACGGCGTACTTCCGACAAGGCAGCAGGTGGAATGGCAGAAGATGGAATTCAATATGTTCATGCATTTTGGCCCGAACACCTTTTCAGGTATGGAGTGGGGTACGGGTAAGGAAACGGCGGAAATGTTCAATCCCACAGCGATGGATTGTCGCCAATGGACATCCATCGCCAAGGCTGCCGGCATGAAGGGAGTGATAATCACAGCGAAGCATCATGACGGTTTCTGCCTGTGGCCGAATCCTGTGTCGCGGCACACAGTGGCCCGGAGTCCATGGAGGGATGGCAAAGGCGATGTCCTGAAGGAACTTTCCGAAGCATGCCGAGCAGATGGCCTTGAGTTCGGCATATATATATCGCCATGGGACAGGAATGATCCGCATTATGGTACGGATGAGTATAATGAGGTGTTTGTCAAGACGCTTGAACACGCATTGGGCGGTTATGGACCCGTGTTTGAGATGTGGTTCGACCGTGCTTGCGGAGAAGGATCTAACGGAAAGAAACAGGTCTATGATTGGCTTCTTTTCAACTCTACTGTGCATAAGATGCAGCCAGATGCGGTCATCTTCAGTGACTATGGCCCGGGCTGCCGTTGGGTGGGGAATGAAAGAGGGCATGCAGGACGTACATGCTGGAGCAGAACTGTTGTCAATGAGGACTTTACAGGACCGCGTCTTTCCCGAAAGGAGTTGAATGAGGGTACGATGGATGGAAATATATGGGCGGCTGCAGAGACTGATGTTTCTATCCGCAAGGGATGGTTCTGGAAAGAAAAGGAAAATTCCACTGTGAAGTCCCTTCAGCATCTGCTTAAAATTTATTACGAAAGTGTGGGGCGGAATTCCGTACTTCTTCTCAATGTCCCGCCTGATACCAGCGGACTTATCCATGAAACAGACTTTTTACGACTGATGGAGCTCCGTGCGGCCTTGGATGATATATTCAGTGTCGACCTTGCCGAAGGAGCCGCTGTCGAGGCAGAAAATGTCCGGGGTGGAGCAAGGAAGTTCCGTGCCGGCAATATGCTCAATGACAATTATGACAGATATTGGGCAGCAGACGATAGCCTGACGAAAGTGTCGTTCACGGTAACTCTTCCGGAAAAGCGTACATTCAACCGTGTGCAGCTTCAGGAGTATATTCCTCTTGGTCAGAGAGTGTCAGCCTTCTCGATTGATGCACTGACAGAAGACGGGCAGTGGAAACCGATTGCCATTGAGACCACCATAGGCTATAAACGCATTGTACATGTTCCGACCACTACGACTACAGCGGTGCGAGTGAATATAGAAGAAGCTCAAGCATGTCCCGTCCTGAACGGTTTCGCCCTTTTTATGGACGACATCTATGTCAGCGATGAAAAGAGGAATGTCCCTTCCGGAGAAATAAAGCCGGCTGCCGAGCCCTTGATTCTGGATTTGGGAGAGATTAAGCCGCTGAAAGGATTCGTATATGCTCCGAAAGACAATGGAGAAGGTGGTGTGATTGTAACTTATATGGTTGAGACCAGTGTAGATGGCAATCGATGGGAGGTGGCTGCCAGAGACAAGATGTTTGACAATATTGTGAATAATCCTGTCTCACAGGAAGTTATGTTTGACTCTCCTGTGCAGGCACGCATGATTCGTCTGACACCTCAAAATGTGGAAGCAGGAGCAGGGGCCATCGGAACCGAAAGTCAGACTTATGGAGTCTCTGTCTTTGCGCCGGTCATGACGGTTGCGATAGACTAGTGAGGGTAGATAATTTTGTATCATATGCGTATACTTTGTTTTTTTCAGCTTTGTCACTGCTGTTCTCCTGTATCGGCGTTCAGGAGGAGGCTGTCTTCTCCTGGGGTGATGGTAAGTGACCTTGTGTCGGAAAATGGCATCATTCCGGCATATTGAAGTTAACGGGAAGCGCTCTGTGGTCCATGTCTCTCCCTGTCAAGCTGCAGGTTGTCGACAAGGGCTATGATGGCTATCTCAGATGGGCATATAACCACTGGACTGTAGCGGGCGATACTGCGAGGCTGAAAGCTCTTGAAAAGGCCATTGAAGTTTTTGATTACAGTACAATAGAGTCATATGGTGCGATCGGTGCGATACATGAAGCCAAGAGTCTCTTGATAATTTGATAGAATCATGAATATGAAAATCATTACAATCGCAAGCCTTGCTTTCTGCCTTGTTTCATGCCGGCAGGCGGCAACAGAGTATACACTTGTGCAGTATAATGTAGGCGCATTCCATAAATATGACAGCAGCAGCGTCGAGCACATCGCCCGTGCCGTGAAGGAAATGGCTGCCGATGTCGTTACATTCAACGAAGTCGACAGTTGCACTACCCGCACAGGCGTGGTGGACCAGATGGCTGCCTTCGCCGGTGAGATGGGCGGTTGGAATCAGCATTATGCTGCCGCAATGCCTTACAAGGGTGGCGCTTACGGTGTCGGTGTCGCAGGCAAGCCTGAACTCGAAGTGCTTCGTACAGACCGAATCGCACTTCCTAAACTTGACGGACACGAGCCAAGAGCCGTGGCGGTTGTAGAGTACAAGGATTTCGTTCTTTGCTCGACCCACCTTGACCTCACGCTTGAGTCACAACTCGGCCAGATAGAAGTGCTGAACCACTATATGGACAGCGTATATGCAGACTGCGGCAAGCCAGTGTTCCTCGGAGGTGACTTCAATGCCTTCCCTGACAGCGAGCCTATCGCCCTCATGCAGAAGACATGGGAACTTCTCACTCCTGTGACCAATTCGTTCCCGTCACACGCTCCTGACCGCTGCATCGACTACATCTTCGTCAGGGCTCACGGCAAGAAGGTTTCGGTCGAGGCTGCCGAGATTCCGGTTGCTTTGCAGACTGCCGATGTCGCTACAGCAACTGACCATCTTCCGGTGGTGCTTACAGTGACTGTCGAGTAGGGGATTTACATTCAGATTTTTCATAATGCGTGCATAGGGGTCATTTGAACCGACCACCGTGCACGCTTTTCTGCATTATAGGCACTGTGGAGCATGTTTGTGTGCATAGGGGTCCGGTTATTTGATCCCTATGCACTGGGATGAGTTGTGATACAGAAAAATACTGCGGATTGCAACGAAAAATTTTTATCTTTGCAGATTGGACATCTTGTATGTCATCCTGACCCTTTAGCCCTGAGCAAAGCGAAGGATCTTGATCGAAAATATAAAAGAACGAAATATATGAGCAGAAACCACAAAAGAACTCTTGTGACCTGTGCGCTGCCTTATGCGAACGGTCCCGTGCATATCGGCCACCTTGCCGGTGTTTATGTGCCAGCGGATATTTACGTGCGTTATCTCAGGATGAAAGGGGAGGACGTGCTGTATGTATGCGGATCTGATGAGCATGGCGTTCCGATCACCATCAAGGCGCAGAAGGAAGGATGCACTCCGCAGGATATAGTCGATCGTTATCATAAGATCATCAAGGATTCGTTTACGGGTCTGGGTATCAACTTCGATATATATTCACGGACATCTTCGGCTGTCCATCATAAGAATGCGGCCGGCTTCTTCAGGAAACTTTATGACGAAGGCAAGTTCATCGAGAAGGTGAGCGAACAGTATTACGACGAGGAGGCGAAGACTTTCCTTGCTGACCGATACATCACAGGAACATGCCCGCGTTGCGGAGCAGAAGGCGCTTACGGCGACCAGTGCGAGAAATGTGGAGCGACGCTCAGTCCGGATGAACTCATCAATCCGAAGTCGGCTCTCAGCGGCGGCGAACTTGTGAAGAAGGAGACCAAGCATTGGTACCTTCCGCTCGACCAGTATGAAAAATGGCTTTCCGAGTGGATTCTGGACGGTCACAAGGAGTGGAGAAGCAATGTGTATGGCCAGTGCAAGAGTTGGATTGACGGCGGGCTTCAGCCGCGTGCGGTGAGCCGTGACCTTAACTGGGGAGTGCCTGTACCTGTAGATGGCTCTGAGGGCAAGGTGCTATATGTCTGGTTTGATGCTCCTATCGGATATATTTCCAACACTCAGGAACTTCTGCCTCAGAGTTGGGAGACATGGTGGAAGAGCGAGGATACAAAACTTGTTCATTTCATTGGAAAGGACAACATCGTGTTCCATTGCATAGTGTTCCCATCTATGCTTAAGGCTGACGGAAGTTATATCCTGCCGGACAATGTCCCTGCAAACGAGTTCCTCAATCTTGAGGGCGACAAGATCTCGACATCACGTGGCTGGGCTGTGTGGCTTCACGAATATCTGCAGCAGTTCCCAGGCCAGGAGGATGTGCTTCGTTATGTGCTGACAGCCAATGCTCCTGAAACAAAAGACAATGACTTTTCATGGAAGGATTTCCAGGCACGTAACAACAGCGAACTTGTTGCCATCCTCGGCAACTTCGTGAACCGTGCTGTGGTTCTGACTCATAAATATTTCGAAGGCCGCGTCCCTGCAGACCTCAAGCCGGAGGCAATTGATGCTGAGACACTTGCACAGATCAAGCCTTTGAAGGAGGAGATGGAAAGATACCTCGACGCCTACAAGTTCCGTGAGGCGCTCAAGGAGGCTATGAACATCGCCCGCCTCGGTAATAAATATCTCACTGATACCGAGCCGTGGAAGGTGGCAAAGACAGATATGGACAGGACTGCATCCATACTGAATGTATCCCTTCAGATCTGTGCCGCTCTTGCAATAGCATTCGAGCCTTTCCTTCCGTTCTCTGCGGAGAAACTTCGCAGCATTCTGAATGTCGGTATCGTGGCAGGTACTGACCACCGTGCAGGAGAAGGAGAGGCAACCATAAACCGCTACACTGCCGGTGAAGGAGCAGCTCTCCATACCTCTTCTGCCATCCAGAGCGCTTCTTCTGTCATCCCGAGCGCAGTCGAGGGATCTCTCACCCTCTCATGGGCAGACCTCGGCAACCCGTCCATTCTTCCTGCAGGCCACCAGCTCAACCCTGCAACCCTGCTCTTCTCGAAGATAGAGGACGAGGTGGTGGATGCTCAGATTGCCCGTCTTAAGGCGATCCGTGCCGAGCGTGAGGCAGAGGCTAAAGCCTCAGCCTCTGAGTCTCAACCCCCTGCACCCCCTAAAGGGGGATTGCCAGACTGCCCGTCTGGGTCGCAAAGCGACTTGCTAACCTCCGCACCGCAGAAGGAAGAGTGTACATTCGACGATTTTGAGAAGATGGATATCCGTACCGCTACAGTCCTTGAGGCTGAGCGTGTACCTAAGACAGACAAACTTCTGAAACTCACCATAGACACAGGAATTGATACTCGCGTTATCGTATCCGGTATTGCGGAGCAGTACTCTCCTGAAGAGATGGTGGGCAAGCAGATATGCATTCTTGCCAACCTTGCTCCTCGCAAGATCCGTGGCATCGAGTCCAAGGGAATGATCCTTATGGCTCGTCAGAATGATGGCAAGATGCGTTTCATCACCCCTGCCGAGGCTCTTTGCAACGGAGCGGAGATAGGATAGGGTGGAGCGTAAGTCTCTGGCAATCAGCCTGTTCCTGAATTTAGGATGGGTGATTTTACCCCACCTTAAATGTTGTAAGCGACTGATTTGCAATGCTTTGTGTTTCACCGGAATTGTGTGCAGAGTTCTATGATCAAGACCGAATACTATAAGGATCTGACGAAGATGAACACCTTCGGAATGAAGGTGAAGGCCCGCTGTTTCATGGAATATGATTCGGTGGCGGATCTTGTGGATATAGAGTTTTCTGAACTGGCCCGTCCGGTGCTTCATATCGGCGGCGGCAGCAATCTTCTTTTTACAGACGACTTCAAAGGAACAGTCCTCCATTCGAAGATCAATTTCATAGAAATTCTGGAGAATCATCCGGAAGGGATGAGTCGTCTCGCCTCGCAGGAAAATGGGGATATGCTCGCCTCGTCGTCCTCATTCCTTCCGGAAGAGAGCCTTTCAGACTATCATCCTGAGTGCCCCTCTGTCATCCTGAGCGGAAGCGAAGGATTTGCCGCCCCAGTTCTGGTATCTGTAGGCGCGGGCGTTGTGTTTGACGATTTCTGTCAGTGGGCAGCGCAGCAAGGCCTCTGGGGTGTGGAGAACCTGTCATATATTCCCGGTGAGGTGGGAGCCTCGGCGGTTCAGAATATCGGAGCGTATGGGGTTGAGGTGAAGGATGTTATCCATACGGTATATTGTTATGATACGGTTGAGGAGGAATTTGTGAGTTTCCCGGTCCAGGAGTGCGGATACGGCTATCGTGATTCCATTTTCAAGGACCCACAGATCAAGGGCCGCTACATAGTCACTCATGTGGTCTTTGCGCTCAGCAGCGAGCCTCAGCCGCGGCTGGAGTACGGACATCTTGCCGCAGCAGTAGCCGAAGCATGCGGCGAGTGCCATAGTATTCCGGAGGCCCCCTCCCAACTACCGTTGGGCCCCTCCCCCTACCCGGTCAACCACCCCAAAAATCCACAGATTTTAGGGGACCCCGAAAAGGTGGGAAAATGCCTCCTCCATACAAATGGCACATCGCCTCAAAGTGAGACAAATCACTTGACTCCAGCCCTGATACGAAAGGTAATCATCAAGATCCGAAAGGAAAAACTTCCAGAGCCGTCTGTGATGGGCAGCGCCGGCAGTTTCTTCAAGAATCCGGTCATCACCCCGGATCATTTCCGCAAGATCGAGGCGGAGGCGAAAGCAGAGTACGGCCCTGACTATAAGGTGCCGCATTATGACCTGCCGGATGACATGGTGAAGGTCCCTGCAGCGTGGATGATTGAGCAGTGCGGATGGAAGGGGCGCAGAAGCGGAGGCGCGGCAGTATATGACAAGCAGCCTCTTGTTATCGTCAACTACACCGGTGAGGCCTATCCCGAGGAAATCATAGGTCTGGAGCGCCGTATCATCGACTCCGTAAAACAGAAATTCGGAGTCGGACTCCATCCTGAAGTAGAACATATCTAATTTGAAATATGAGTTCATTTGTAGTAGAAGGCGGGCATAGGCTCAGCGGAGAAATAACTCCCCAAGGTGCCAAGAATGAGGCACTCCAGATCATCAGTGCGGTGCTTCTCACCGATGAGGAAGTAACCATATCCAATATTCCGGAGATTCTTGATATCAAGAACCTTATTCTTCTGCTTGAGGGAATGGGAGTAAAGGTTGTTCGTCATGAAAAAGGAAGATATACTTTCAAGGCAGACAATATCGACCTGGATTATGTCATGAGCAATGATTTCGTGTCAAGGTGTGCTAAACTTCGCGGATCTGTGATGGTCGTGGGACCACTCCTTGCACGTTTCGGAAAGGCATATTTCCCAAAGCCCGGCGGAGACCAGATAGGACGCAGAAGGGTTGATACCCATATCCTCGGATTCATGAATCTCGGTGTCGAGCAGGAATATGATCAGGACCGCAAGGCCTTCTATCTACATGTGCCGGAAGGAAAATCCCTCACAGGAAAGTATATGCTTCTTGACGAGGCCTCTGTAACAGGAACTGCCAATATCCTTATGGCTGCGACTCTGGCTGAAGGAACTACGACTATCTATAATGCGGCATGTGAGCCATACCTCCAGCAGCTTTGCAGGATGCTCAACCGTATGGGCGCCAGGATTGAAGGTGTCGGTTCCAATCTGCTTACCATCACAGGCGTGAAGACGCTTGGTGGCACAGAACACAAGATTCTGCCGGATATGATCGAGATCGGTTCGTTCATAGCACTTGCCGCAATGAACCAGAGTGAAATCACCATCAAGAATGTGGCTTATGACGAGTTGGGTATGATACCGGAAGTGTTCCGCAAACTTGGGGTGAATCTTGAACGAAGGGGTGACGACATATATGTTCCTGAACAGGAAAGTTATGTTATCGATTCATTCCTCGACGGGTCTATCCTGAATGTGGCAGATGCTCCATGGCCGGGCCTGTCTCCGGACCTTCTCAGTGTTATTCTTGTAATGGCGACTCAGTGCAAGGGCAGCGTGCTTATACATCAGAAGATGTTCGAGAGCCGTCTGTTCTTTGTAGATAAACTTATCGATATGGGCGCTCAGATCATTCTTTGCGACCCGCATCGCGCAGTGGTCGTAGGTCATGACCACAAATACCGCCTCCGTGCAGGCAGAATGGCCTCTCCGGATATCCGTGCAGGTATCGCCCTTCTGATTGCCGCAATGTCCGCCAACGGCACGAGCGTGATCAGCAATATCGACCAGATCGACCGTGGATATGAAGATATTGACGGACGTCTGAACGCTCTGGGCGCAAAGATCGTCCGCCAATAATATCTCGCAACAATATCATCAGCCTCACTGTTTTGTGTTGTCGTTTAAGACGCTTTTGAAGCCCTCCCATAGAGACGGGATGCGCTCTCCTATGCCTTGAAGGAAATCTCCGAGTTCCTCTATCCCATGCTTGACCAGAAGCCCGTTGTAACGTCCTATTTCCTTGTTGATTGCGTCCCTCTCTTCTTGTGTGTAACTGTCCTTGTAGAGTTTGTACTCCTCTATGAACAACTTGTATTCGCGTTTGGATTTGTCCCAGTCTGCCTTGCTCCAATTTTCGCATTTTTCGATAGTGTCTTCAACGTATCTGTTCATGCGTTTGCTCAGTGGAGCGGCGCTTGCTATGGTCGTTGCCAAGACCAGTGTAGCGATGATGGTAAAAAATCGTTTCATAATATTATTGTTTTAGTCTGATTATGTTAAGTCCATCTCGCAGTGGCATTATGACTGATTCCACGCGAGGGTCTGAGGACACTTTGTCGTTGAAGGCTGCGATGCCGAGGGTCTGCTTGTCCTGCGGAAGAGGGTCCTGGCAGACTTTGCCGTCCCAGAGAACGTTGTCGGCGAGGATGAGGCCACCGGGGCGGACCATATCGAATACAAGGTCGTAGTATTCGCAGTATTCGCGTTTGTTGGCATCTATATATACAATGTCGTACAGGAGACCTTCATCCGCGGCCTCCTGTCCGTCCGGTCCTGGAAAGCCAGACAGTCCCATCTGCTTACGTAACCGACGAAGCGTGTCCTTGCAGTCTCCGATATGCAGCCTGATCCTGTCAGCAAGCCCCGCCCTGTCGAAACCCTCCATGATCAGGTCTTCAAGTTCGTCGTTGAGTTCCAGGGTGTCAAGGTGGCCGTCAGAAGGAAGGCCGGAAGCCAGACAGATTGCAGAATAGCCGGTGAACGTGCCTAATTCAAGGACGCGTCTTGCGCCCGTCATCTGCACGAACATCCTCATCAACTGCCCCTGGGCCGCCCCTGAGAGCATGCGGGCATGATTGGTCCTGATATGAGTCTGGCGTACAACCCAGTCCAGCGCCTCGCTTGGCACTGAGGCATGGTCTTCTATATATTTATATATCTTCTCCATAGCGTTTTCAGAGACTGTTTCAATTTCAAATGATATGATTACCCGTTATCAGTGCAGTAAGTGGAATTGGGCAGGGACCGTGTCAAAAAAATGGCAAAATTTGTCACGGAGGCCCTCAAAACGGGATATTTTACCGTTGAAAACCAGACCTTTGTTACAAAAATAGGCGGATTTTTGTAACGGTCCTTGTGAAATGGTTTCCATTTACCTGTTTTACTGTACCGTTTGCGGATAATAACTCCATTTTTTCAAATATACAACAATTTTGACAATCTGCTTCGGTCAAATATCTCCTGTGCTGCCCGGCGGATATCCTCTGCCGTCACAGCCTCCACCAGCGCCCGGTTCTCCGCACTCGAATTGATCCTGCCGTAAGCGAGCAATGACTTTCCCATGGACAGGCACTGCGTCTCTCCATTGTCACCGCTGACTGCCAACTGACCCAAGAGTTGCTTCTTGGCAGCCTTGAGCCTTCTGTCTGAGAGTGGCTTGTCCTGCAACTTCGCGATCTCACGGTATATGGCCTCCACGCATCTGTCAACATTTCCCTTGTCGCATCCAAGGCTGATTGTGACCATGCCGGTGTCGGAAAACTGGTTGTATCCGCACTCCACGCTATACACCCAGCCGTTCTTTTCCCTTAGAACCGAGTTGAGAATGGAGTTGTTCGCCGGACCTCCCAGGATATTACATAAAAGTACTGTGGCAAGTCGCTCGCGTTCCTGGTAAAGCGATGGGGCGAGGCCGCCGATGATGCAGTTGGCCTGGTGGTTGCGCTTGTTGAGGGTCTTGTCGAATGCAATGGCCTGCGGGGGCTGGTGCTGTCCGCATGGGACATTGCCGGTGTCGGGGCGAACAGATGCAGCCTGCGCGTAATGAACCGGCGTGCATTCCGAAACGACACCACAGTCATTTACATGGTCTGCGAAAAATTCGTCGGCAAGTCTGATGATACTCTTTTCCATCCTCTTCCGGTCAATGTCCGCCACGATGGTAAATGCCATTCTGCATGGTCTGAACTTGTCCTTGACAAATCTGAGCAGTTCTTCTCTTGTGATTTTTCTGACGGATGCCGGACTGCCGAGGATGTTCCCGCTCAGGGGGTGTCCAGCAAAGAGCATTTCCTCAAACTTGTCGAATATGTCTTCGCTTGGCGTGTCCTTATATGAATGGATCTCATCTATTACCACACCTTTCTCCACCTCGATCTCGTGCTGCGGAAAGGTGGGGCAGGTGGCAAGTTCAAACAGCAATGAAGCCGCCTTGCCGATATCCTCTTTCAGTACGGTGGCATGAAATACGATTTCCTCCTTGGTGGTGAAGGCGTTCAGTTCTCCGCCCAATCGGTCGAGGTATCCGTTTATGGATGAGGCCTTCCTGCGGGTGGTTCCCTTGAATATGGTGTGCTCCACGAAATGTGCTATGCCGCCGTGGAACCCCTCTTCATCGCGTGTGCCGCATCTTATGCTGAGCGCGAGGTATGCCACAGCTGAGGAACTTTTCCTTACGGCATATTGCAGTCCGTGTGCGGTCTTTCCCGTCAGCATCATTTGCGTCTTGGCGTGCATATCCTCTTTATGTCTTCAGCAAGAAATCCGACGCCTGCCTTCTTGGAGATCTTGTGCTTGCGGAAATAATACAGGGTGCCGCTGCCGGTCTCAAACAGCATCTTGTAGCAGTAGGAGCCCGGTTTTGCATCTGTCGGAGCAACTACATAACTGACAAGGGTGTTGGACTTGTCAGGAGACAGATACTCATCTGCATCGTCCTCGTCAAGAACAAGAATATTCTCATCGAAGCATGCGTCCATGACTTCCGGAGTGATCTCGGAACTGAGGTCTGATGATGAAAACACTATGGTCATATCTCCGGATTTTGCGATATTCATAGAATAGTTAGGCAGCCCGGTGTAACCGAGTATGTCGTTTTCCATAGACTTTGTCGCATGGATCTGGATCATATCGAGGATGGTCGGCAGGAATATATATTCACGTCCTGACGGTTCATTTGCACACGCGAACGGGAACGAAATCACCTCGATCATCTCGTTCAGGCTTTCCTGACCACCTTTGACCAATGTGATGAACTTGAGGTTGGCTTCGGTCTCCTTCTTGAACTGACCGTCTGTCGTTACAAGGAAATAATAATTGCTGTCGGTCTTGATTGTCTCATACTCACTCAATGTGCAGAACTCAAACGGGGATATGTTCCATCTTGCGGAAATCTGATTCTTCAGCGAGGCGTCGTGGAGCATATTGCCGGTCAGGACAACCTTTGTGGTCTTCTGGGTGAAATCTGCAATCTTTACCTTCTTCGTGTCAATCTGTGCCTGTGAATACGCTGCGGCAGGAACAATCAGCGACAGGACAAAAATTATAAATTTCTTCATATATGATTATGTGTATCTCAATTCGTGGCAAAGTTACAAAATAAATACCTATCTTTGTGAGTTAACGGTTGAAGATTTATGAGTGAGTATATAGTTTCAGCAAGAAAATACAGGCCGGATTCCTTCGGGACGCTCATCGGTCAGGATAATATAGCCCAGACACTCAAAAACTCTATTTTGAGAGGACAACTGGCGCATGCCTATCTCTTCTGCGGACCTCGCGGCGTGGGCAAGACCACCACTGCACGTATCTTTGCAAAGATGATAAACTGTTCCAACCCTTCCGGGGAAATGGAGCCCTGCGGAGCATGTGAGTCCTGTCTGTCATTTGCGGAAGGCAGGTCCTACTGTATCCATGAACTCGATGCGGCTTCCAATAATGGAGTCGAGGATATAAAACTGCTTATGGACAAGGTGAGGGTGCCGCCTCAGGTGGGAAGATACAGCGTATATATCATCGATGAGGTGCATATGCTTTCACAGTCTGCATTCAATGCGTTTTTGAAGACGTTGGAGGAACCGCCTGCACATGCGATATTCATACTCGCGACCACAGAAAAGCATAAGATCCTCCCGACGATTCTTTCACGTTGTCAGACCTATGACTTCAACCGTATCACGGTGGACAACATAGTGAAGAACCTCCGTATGGTGGCTTCGAGCGAGGGTGTCACTGTGGATGATGAATCTCTGCATGTGATCGCGCATAAGGCGGACGGTGCCATGCGTGACGCTCTGACCATATTCGACCAGACAATCGCCTTCTGCGGCACTGACATAAAGTATCAGGATGTGCTCAGAAACCTGAATGTGCTGGATTATGAATATAGTTTCTCTCTTGTGGATGCCTTCCTGAAAGGGGATTATCCGACTGCGCTGACGATTTTTGACCAGGTGCTGACAAGAGGATTCAATGCCCTGCATTTTGTGGCGGCCCTGTCCTCGCATCTTCGAGATCTGATTGTCAGCAAGAGTGGCGGTCTGGAGGCTCTGCTTGAACTTCCTCAGTCGCTGAAGGTCAGATATAAGGAACAGGCAGGAAGATGTCCGTTGCAGTTCCTCTACGATGCCCTCGGGCTTACAACCCAGTGCGAGTCCGGTTACAGGGCCAGTGTCAATCAGAGGCTGCATATCGAGTTTACGCTCATGAGGCTTGCGTTCCTGTGCAGGACGGCTGCTCCGGTCGTGTCTGCACCTGCCGCTCCTGCCCCGGCACCTGCCGCTCCGGCTCCTGCTCCGGCACCCGCTCCCGTCGTTGCACCAGCGCCCGTTGCGTCTGAGCCTGTTGCTCCCGTTGCACCAGCCATCCAGGCAGCACCTGCCGCTTCGGCACCTGCTGCTCCGGCACCAGAGGTTGAGGCTCCCGCTGCGGAACCCGCTGCACCTCGTGAACGCAAGACAAGGGCATCGCGCCAGGCCGGCATATCCATGAAGGCCATCCTTTCTGAGGAAGCGGCTCAGGCCCCTGTCGGTCCATCCGACGATCCTGCACCAAGTGAAGAAGCCATCCGCGCCGCGTGGCCTAAACTTTCCGAGAAATATGCCGACATGCCGCGCCTCGTGGCCATGCTCAAATCCACAACACTCACAGTTTCAGGTGATGATACATGCAGGACAGTCGTCTTCGAGGTGCTCAACCAGGCTCAGAAGGATTGGATAGATTCAAAGATGCTTTACAGCCTTGAAGGTAACCTGCGTGCGATGTTGAAGACAGTCAAGTTGTACCTCAGGACTTCAATAAAGCCGGATGATGCACCGAAGGAAAAGGTGATATATATGCCGAGCGAACGCGCAGAGGTGCTTATGAAGGAAAATACAGAGGTCAACAGTTTGGTCAAGGACTTAGGCCTTGAAATTTAATAATTCAGCAGACTCATGAAATTACGTTGCGAAAACCTTGTTAAGAAATATGGACCCCGGACAGTTGTGAAGGGCGTTTCAATGGAAGTGAACCAGGGTGAAATTGTAGGATTTCTCGGTCCGAACGGAGCAGGAAAGACTACGAGTTTCTATATGATCACAGGACTTATAGTGCCGAATGAAGGCAGGATATTCCTTGATGACGAGGAAATTACCAAACTTCCTATGTTCAAGCGCGCCCAGAAAGGAGTGGGCTATCTGGCCCAGGAGGCGTCCGTATTCCGCCACATGAGCGTGGAGGACAACATCATGTCCGTGATGGAGATGTCAAAGCAGTTCACCAAGGAGGAGCGCAAGCAGCGCCTTGAAGACCTGCTCGACGAGTTCAACCTCCATAAGGTGCGCAAGAGCAAGGGTATCCAACTTTCCGGAGGAGAGCGCCGCCGCTGCGAGATTGCCCGTGCGCTTGCCATAGACCCTAAGTTCATACTCCTTGACGAGCCGTTTGCAGGAGTCGATCCTATCGCCGTCGAGGATATCCAGTACATCATCGCGAAACTCAAATACAAGAACATCGGTGTCATCATCACCGACCACAACGTGGGCGAGACCCTTGCCATCATAGACCGCGCATACCTCCTCTACGAAGGCTCCATCCTCCAGAGCGGCACCCCTGAGGCACTTGCAGAGGACGACGAGGTCCGTACAAAGTACCTCGGCTCAAACTTCACCCTGAAGCGTTCCGCAGCCTTCCTCCGCGCAGAGGCCGGCGGCCCGCAGCGAATCAACAACGCCGAAGAACACGCAGAGGCAGTTGCCAAGGGACATCTGGACTGATTTTACGAGGACCGGTCTGCTGAGATTTCAGACAGACTTTGTGACAGTGACCGCTATATCCAGCCTGCGGTTCATTCAAAAATTTGCCCTCGGTTGATCTCATGGCGTTGATGATCTCAACCATTTCCGTATTACTATCAATTCGATCAGACTTCAAACCTCTCTTCCAGATTCCTGCGGCCACTCAAGCCGGCAGAGCCATTACATTGAAGGATTTACTGCCGAATCTGTGTAAGGGTATGGGGCATACATCTTCGAGTCGTCCCAGACTCCTGTGACAGGAACAACTTCTTTTCTGAACACCCCGTCGGCTACTTCTATCAGTGGGTTCTCCACCCTATATTCAAAGTGATCCTTATACCTGTACATTCTGAACATGTCGCGCGCCCGTGTGGCAAATCCGCTCCAGTAGTATCCGGCCACCTCCCAGCCATGTTCGTTATACGCCGCCTCTGCCAGATCTTCGTATGACAGCGCTGAGAAATCCGGCATGTTGTCGGCGTTATATGCCCGAGCTGCAACTTTACCAAGCAATTCAGCGGCCCTTGCCTTGTCGCCGGTTCCGGCACGTCCTACAGCTTCGGCATACCAGCAGTATACCTGCGACAGCCTGATAATCTGGATTGTCTTTTCTCCGTATGCAATACATCCGGCCGGAATCTTATAGTCGAATTCCTCTCCTTGTTTGAGTCCTTCAGCACTTTTCATGAATATGGGCGCGACTACTTCTCTTTTGTCATCACCCTTATCATCCTTTGGTGAGTACCACCAGTCTCTTTCCACCCATTCAGGCTCTTGCTGTTCTTCTTTGTCGTCTCCTTCCTGTTCGTCGTTTTCGTTGCTGTCTTTCTCGGAGATTGAGTTCTTCAGCATGAGTTTAGGGAAATATGTGGCATCTTTTCTTGGACCGGGAGGGAAGTCGTACCAGAATTTTATCTCTCCCTGGGTGTCTCCCCATCCTCCCATTTCAAGAAGAATATCTGTAGCGGCCGATGCGTTGGAATGTCTGTCGCGGTTGTAATATATCCCAAGAAGAAGTTCTTTGTTGTTTTTGTTGTGCCTGATGGAATGTATGTCGCTGAATGACGGCAGAAGCTGATAGTAATATGTCCCATTTTCAACCCCCTCAATTACCTCCAGTGCCTTGTCGGCGGCCTTTTCATAATATTCCGTCTTGTTCAGCGGCCATCCGGCCATGCACATATACACATAGGCCATCGTTGCCTTCACTGCTGCCTGGCTGACGGCTATATTTACTCCGTTCTGGAAATACGGAGCCTTGGAATAGGTTACAGGGCACCCGGCCTCAGCCGTCTTAAGATCTGAAATGATGAGTTCATAGATCTTTTCCTCGGAGACAAGAGGTGCATTATAGTCTATCATCTCCGAAAGCATCACAGGCACCGGACCCCATGTGGTAACAAGATAGAAATACTCGAACGCTCTCCAGTAATGGGCCTGTGCTATTGCAGCATCTATGTCTTCCTGCGCCACGTCAGGCGTGCGTGAGGCATTGTTGATTATGAAATTGGCGGCCTTGATGACCTTGAACCTCTGCTCCCAGAGAGTCTGCATCCATGCATTGTTGTCGGCCACGTCGTATTGGTCGAACTCGCGCAGGGACTGCTTGTTGCTTGCCGGATGGGTGGATATATCGTCCCCATGAAGGAAATTGGTCCCTACATGATTGTTCTGCTGCTGTGATGTCGCCACGACTGAATACAGCGAGTTCAAGGACGCATCGAGGTCAGAGGCATTTGTGAAGAATCCTTCTGTCGTCAGTTTTCCTTGGGGATTTTCATCCAGGAAACTGCATGATGCCAGACTGAATATGGCGATGATATATATAAATCTCTTCATGGTCTAAAATCTGAATTGAACTGAAAAAGTGTAGGTGCGCGGCACAGGGTATGCACCGTAGTCGAGGCCGTCGTAACTGCTGTATACCTCCGGGTCCATACCGGAATATCCCGTGAATGTGAACAGGTCCTGTGCGCTGAGGGTCAGTCTGATACCTGCAAATTTCGTCACCCTTCGAGGGATGTAATATGACAGGCTTATGTTCTTGAGTTTGAGGAATGAAGCGTCTTCCAGCCAGAAATCCGAGTTGGTGAGTACCTTGTTTTCAGAGTTCTTTACATTCGGATATTCTGCCTTTGACTTGTCCTGAACATAGTCCCAGCCCTTGAAATAGGCATCACGCAAGGTTATGAACCTTGAACCGCCGCTCATGGATGCGGTTGTGTATCGGCTTATGTTCAGCCTGTCGAAATCCAGGGCGGCATTGAAGAAGACATTCAGCGTCCAGTTCCTCCATGTGAGGGTGTTGTTCCATCCAAGAGTCCATTTCGGGCTTGCATTTCCCTTTATCACCAGATCGTCAGATGTCGGCGAGGTGGTCAGCGTCCCGTCCTTCTTAAGGTAGAGATTGGCTCCGTTCTCATCGAATCCCTTCCATCTATATACATTGAATGAACCGAGCGGATATCCTGGCTTCATAATCTGCATGGCTCCTCCCAGATCGCTGTAATTGGCCTGCAGGATGAACTCGTTGCCTGCCAGGTCAACCACTTCGTTATGTATATATGCGGCGTTGAATCCCATTTCCCATACGATAGAACTCTTGACAGGAAAAGCATTTACTGACAGTTCGACTCCGGTGTTCAGGAGTTCACCCTGATTCACCCAATATGTTCCACCTCCGTTATAGCCCGGCACCTGTTTCTGGAACAGAAGATCTTCTGTATCTTTCCTGAACCAGTCCACGGAAATCTCCACTCCGCCTATATTCATATCCATTCCCACATCATACTGCGTGGTCTTTTCCCATGTCAGCCCCGGAGTGGCGAATGTGTTGCCCCAATATCCGGTGTAGCCCGCGGTGCTTCCCCAGCCATAGATGGTCTCTGAAAGCATTCCCATGGTGCTGTAGGCAGATATGGCCTCGTTTCCGCTCACACCGTAACTTGCGCGCAGTTTCAACTGGCTCACTACATTCTGTCCCTTCATGAATTCTTCCGCGGCAATATCCCAGGCTACTGCGGCTGAAGGGAAGAATCCCCATTTGTTCCGGCCCTGGAATTTGGACGACCCGTCTGCTCGGAACGCGGCGGTGATGAAATACCTTTTGCCGTAGTCATAGCTTACGCGGGCGATTCCTGAAGCGAGTGTGGAAGATGAATATGAGTTGCTTTCGCTTCTTGTGGCAGCATTGTTGACATTCCAATATCCTACGCTTTCGTTGCTCAGATTTCTTCCGCTTATGGATAAGGCTGTGTCGTATGTCCCGCTCATCTCCCATACGGCATTTGCAGAAATTGTGTGGCCGTTGAAAGTCCCGCTGTACGAAAGGTTATTGGTGTTCTGCCAGTAGCGGTGCATATTGCTTGAGTTGCTCATGCTGCTGGTATTGCCCGGAGCGACCTTGGAGGAGGTGAATGAATATGACGGTGTGTGCGCGTAATCGACACCTCCCTGGACAGAAAGAGTCAGTCCCTTTGCTATCTTGAAAAGGAAGTTGAGGTTACCGTTGAGATTGTAGGCATATGAGTCGCTTTTGTTCTCCATGATGGCACCATATACATTCGCTCCTGCTCCCATGTTGTACGGGTCGTTGTTGTAGATGCCGGTTTCCGGATCCTTCAGCTCCATGGTAGGGGAGAGGTTGAGGATGTGGCTCCAGTTCGGTGCTCCGTTCTTGTTGTGGGTCATTGAGGCGTTGAGCTTTGCTGATATGGCCAGCCATTTGCGTACATCGGCATCGATGTTGGCCCTCAGGCCGAAACGCTGGTATTTTGCATTGATGGTCACGGCCTGCTGGTCAAGAGCATTTCCGGATATGAGATATCTCACGCTGCTGTTGCCCCCGGAAATACCGAGGTTATAATCCTGAGATATGGCATTGCGTGTCATCAGGTCTATCCAGTCTATGCCTTTGGTGCCGTTTTTATATGCGGCAAGGTCGGTGTCCGAAATCGTTCCGGCTCCTCTGATGTCGTTCAGGGCCAGTGCATATTCGTAAGGGTCTAGAAGGTCATAATCCTTCCTTACCTGGGAAAGCCCTACTTTGGCATCGAAGGTGATGCTTGCCTTTCCTTCCTTTCCGCTGCGTGTGGTCACGAGGATGACGCCGTTTGCTCCACGGGAACCGTAGATGGCTGTGGATGAGGCGTCTTTGAGCACCTGCATGGACTCTATGTCTTGAGGATTGATGCCGTCCAGGCCGCTTGTGGATATGATACCATCGACGACATACAGAGGGTCGCTGCTTTTGTTTATGGATGTTGTTCCTCTGACCCGTATCTTGGCGCCTGCTCCTGCCATTCCGCTTGTAGTTGTCACCTGCACGCCGGCGCTTCGTCCCTGCAGAACATCAGAGATCTTGCGCACGGGCTGGTTGGCGAATGTCTCGGAGTTTACCGAGGTGATCGAGCCGGTGAGGTCACTTTTTCTGGCCGAACCATAGCCGACCACTACCACTCCGCGCAGCATGGCGCTGTCTTCGTTCAATGAGATATGATACTCATTCCTGAGATTGCTCACCCTGGTCTTCTGGTCATTATAGCCGAGGCAGGAGAAAAGCAGAACGGTCTTTTCCGGCACCTCAAGACTGAAATTTCCGTCTGTGTCTGTAATTGTGCCGTATGAACCGTCTGTGGAAATCACGCTTGCGCCCGGAATCGGCTGCCCTTGCGAATCAGTCACCGACCCTGTAATCTTCTTCATGTCCGTCTGAGCCGTGACAATGCCCGAGGTTACAAATGCTGTAATCAGGCAACATAAGAGTTTTCTCATAATTATCCTTTAAGTCGTTCGCTTTACAAAAACGGGGCGCAATGTCGTACAAAAAAGTCAAAACTGGTAATTTGCGTGATATATTGCTGTTTTCTGGTGGTGAAATTCGTATATTTGCCGAAATTCAGTTTGGATATGTCAGTGAATACGCATAAGATATCCGTGTATATCGACCTTGTCTTCTGCCTGGTGGTGTTGCCGCTGGTGTTGAGCATCATTCCTATCGAGAAGATGTTTGCCAGTTCGACCATATTCACGATGGTTCTCATAATTTTTTTATATGGCGTATATTTCCTTTACAGAAAGGTCAGAGTGCCATCGCTGTTGATGAAGAAAAAATTTGTGCAGGCCTTTCTTTTTGTCGGTATCCTGCTGGTGCTTACTTCGCTTCTTGCACATTTCCCGCTTACGGACGATTTTATAATGAGACTTCCTGAAGGTGAAGTTCCGCGCATAAGTGCGCATCGTGCCCAGCGTGTGTGGTTCCTGTTTCTTGTCGTGAGCGGGTTCAGCGTGTCGATAGACCTGACCTTTGAACTTTTCCGTCAGGTGATAGCAAGAAAGGAAGTGGAAGAAGCCCGAAACAAGGCCGAACTGGCCTTGTATAAGGCACAGATCAATCCTCATTTCCTCTTTAATTCTCTTAATACTCTTTATGGGATGATCGTCAGCCGGTCGGAGAAGACAGAGGAGGCTTTCGTAAAGTTCACGGATATGCTCAAGTATATGTACGACAATCCTGTGGCGGAGAAGATCAGTCTGGGAAAAGAGGTGGAGTACATAGGCAATTATGTGGAATTTCAGGAACTCAGGCATAACGGTCACACCAAGGTGGAGTGGGGGTGCAGCATTGACAACCCTTCTTGTCTGATACCTCCCATGCTGCTGATAACCTTCGTTGAGAATGCATTCAAATATGGTTCATCCTCCAGCCGCGACTGTACGATAAGCATTAAGGCTTCAGAACATGAGGGAAGACTTATTTTTGAAACTGAGAACAGGATCATGAAGCGACCTCTTGAAAGTAAGAGGGGGATAGGACTGGAAAACTGCCGCAACCGTCTGGAACTCCTGTATCCGGAAAGATATGAACTTTCCATATCGGAGAATGGGGACATATATAAAGTGAGACTTGTGATAGAATTATGATAAAGGATATCATTTGTGTGGCGATAGATGATGAGCCAATGGCCTTGTCTGTCATATCAGGCTTTTGTGAAAGGAAGGGGAATTGCCGCCTGGTAACCTTCACAGATCCTCATGAGGCCCTTCTTCATATTGATGAGATACGTCCCGAACTGGTTTTTCTTGATATAGAAATGGATGGGACGAGCGGCCTGGATGTGGCTGAAAGTCTTCCGAAAGACTGTGCCGTCATATTTACCACTGCCTATGCCCAATATGCGTTGGACGGATACGATCTGGGCGTGGTTGACTTCCTGCATAAACCTTTTTCATATTCCCGTTTTGAGAAAGCCTTCGAAAAGGCTGCCCTGGTCGTGGAATATGTGCGCTCGAAAATGAACACTCGGGTCATCACAGTCAAGGAAGAATACCTCAATGTGCCGATCCCGGTTTCTGAAATCATATATATAGAGGCAATGAACAACTATTGCCGCATCTTCCGCACCGGCAACCTCGTCACCCAGACCCGCATGACCCTCAAGTCGCTCATAGACATTCTTCCCGCCGAAGGCTTCGTGCGCATACACCGCTCCTTTGTCGTGGCGGCGGACAAAGTCTCCAGCTTCAACAAGAAGGAAGTCTATCTTTCCGGCGGCAAGGTGCTTCCTGTTGGAAGGCAGTATGTAGAAAACATTGAAATATGAGGCGCGTTGTTTTAAGAATAATACCGTTGCTATGCCTGGCGGGCCTGTTTTCCTGTGAAGACGGACCTGTGTCCGATGAAAATTGGACGCCTGAAATCGTGTCAGTGGAGTCTCAACCATCCGCCAATTCGGCCCGACTGAAGGCGACCCTGAGTTCTGAACTCCAAGCGGTGTGTGAATATGGTTTTTATTATGGCTCGGATAAGGAATCTCTTGAAAAAGTGGCTGCTCTGCCCGATGAAAAATCATTCACTGCAGAATTGAAGGGTCTGGAGGCTTCTACGAAGTATTTTTTCAAGGCATATATTACCAACGGAAAGACTTACATATATTCGGATATGTCCGAGTTCACGACCCGTGAGAGTTATGATTTCCTGAGCATCGGGGCTGAGCCGGAAGCGGAACGGGCTGTGCTGACTGCAAGTCTGAAGAATGTGCCTCAGAATATCATCGGAGCCGGGTTCTACTACGGAGTGTCTGAGGAAGAAATGAGACCATGTCCGGGTCAGATGGACTCAAATACAATCACATTGGCAATAGAGGGGCTTTCTCCCGAAACTCAATACAGTTTCCGGGCATATCTGATAACTCAATACGGGGAGGTGCTTTCGGTTATGAGTTCATTCCGTACTCTGTCCGGGAATGTCTCATTCAAGGCTGAAATAGAGGTGGTAGAGGCGTCGGCCTCTGATTCTCATGCTGAAATGGAGGCATTTGTGTCAGGAAATGCGGATGAAGTGACTGTCTGCGGATTTTACTATGGAACCGACCCGACCAGGCTGAGAAAATCCTTGTCGGCAATATCAGAGGGCAGTTTCTATCTGAATGTGAGCGGCTTGACCCCTGGGACAAGGTATTTCTACAAGGCGTTCATCAGCAACGGAGAATCGGAAAAGACCTCAGCTCTCTATTATTTCGATACCGAAAAGGATTACGAATTTGTGCGTGTTGCGGTGAGAAATGTTGAGGGGACCTATATAATGGAGGCGGAACTTTCACAGGTGCCTGACGAGGGTATGGCGTATGGGTTTATGTATGGCGTAAATGCTTCGCAGACAATCTCTTGCGCGGCTACGCTTGAAGGCAGCACCATAAGAGCCGAGGTGACAGGATTGCCGTATGATACCGAGTATCTTTTCCGGGCATATCTCTCGCAAGGTGACAGTCACAAGACATCTTCTTGGGGAATGTTCCAGACTATGCCGGCGCCTTCCGATGGAGGTCAGCAGGGCGGTTCAGACCCCTCAGGTGGTGACGGAGGGGACTCTGGCGAGAAACCCGACACCGGAGGCGGAGAGGTTGATGACCCCGATCCGGATAATATAGTATTTGCCGACAGGTTCGTCAAGGAAATGTGTGTGGCCAGATTTGACACCGATGGGGACGGCGAACTTTCATACTCTGAGGCTGCGGCAGTGACACATATTCCGGCAATACATGAATACTTCGGCTATCACGAACTTATCACCTCCTTTGATGAACTTCAGTATTTCACTTCCTTGAAGACAGCAGACTTCTACGGATGTTCACGTCTCACATCCATAGTCCTGCCTGAAAGCGTCAGGGAAGTGGGTGGCGCAGGAGTTGTTCTTGCAGCCTGCACCTCGCTCACGGATGTCACCTTGCCTGCTGGGTTGGAACGGCTTACATATCATGGGTTCACATATTGCCATGCCATAGAGCATATTGCACTGCCAACCGGTTTGAGACATATCAGTGATTTTGCCTTCGATGAATGTAAGAGCCTCAAGGAAATAGATATTCCATACACAGTCGATTGGGTTTCCGAATCTGCATTCGCCCGTTGCGTATCTCTGGAAAAATTCTCCGGCAGATATGCCTCGTCGGACGGAAAATTCCTGATAGTCGCCGGAACGGTCGTGGCATTGGCTCCGCATGGTGTCTCCCGTTTGGAAATACCTTTCGGCACTGTCGGCCTGGGAAGTTACCTCTGCGATTCCTGTATGGAACTGACAACGGTTGTCCTTCCTCAAAGTGTGGAAACTATCGGTTACAATGCCTTTATAGCATGTTATAATCTTGAGAAATTCTCCGGCAGATATGCCTCACAGGACGGCAGATGCCTTATAGTTGACGGTGCGGCGAAGGCTTTCGCACCAAAGGGAATCGAGGCCTACACCATAGACTGCTGCACCATAGACTGCGCTTTCTCCGGATGCGCGACCATAAAGGAACTCAGTTTCGGCCCATCTGTCGAAGAAATCCATGAACATGCCCTCTTCAACTGCAAGGATCTCACTTCAGTTACCTTCAATTCCCCGCAACCTCCGACAGTATATCCGGGGACATCTCTTGCTCTGGAACCCGGCACCATCATTCATGTACCTGCCGCCTCGCTGGAAGCCTATAGGACCGCACCCGGCTGGTCGGCCTATGCTCACCGAATGCTCGGCTTTTAGCCTCAAATGAACCAAAATGAACTTGATAAGGGACTTGCGAGTGGTTACATTTGCAGGTCTTTTTTGTTATTTATTTATGGCAAATTTATTCTATTGCAAATATTGTGGGCAGCATAATTTTTCGCCTCAAGGTTTAACGTGCGGGTACTGTCCAAAAAGTCCGACAAAGAAACATCAGATTTATGCGGGAGGTTCCAAACCGGAATATATCTGTAAATTTTGTGGTTTCAAGTCCAGGACGATCCTGTCCTTGACATCCCATCACTGTAGAAGTCCTCATAAATATCACGAACCTTTATAAATGTTAGTTTTATGAATTATATTGATTTCGTGCATCCTGCTGACGCGGCAGCCCTGCGGCAACTTGAAAATTTGCCGGCCTTCCCTATGTTGACAAAAAAGGCCATGGAATATGGACTGGAAATGATACAGCGGATAAACAATCTGTCATACTGCATTAAATTGACAGAAAATCAGATGCCTGAGATATATTCGCGACTTGTTTCCGTGTGTGCTAAGATGGGAATGCCTGTTCCTGAATTATATATGGATACGACGGATGTTCTGAATGCCTACACCACGGGAGATACCAGACCTTGCATAGTCCTGACCGAGAAACTTATGAATGAGTTTACCGGAGAGGAGATTGAAGCCGTGATTGCCCATGAGTGCGGCCATATACTTTGCCATCATGTGCTTTATTCCACCTTGGCGGATTTCCTGTTGATGGGAACTGATGAACTGGTGAATTCTTTGGGTGTGTTCGGTACTTTAAGTTCCACTGCGATAATCCCATTGAAATTTGCAATGATGGCATGGAGCAGGGCGTCAGAACTGTCGGCAGACAGGGCCGCAAGCGTAGCGGCAAGTCCACAGGTTCTGATCAGAGTCATGGCATTGCTGCAGTATCCGAAGCGTATAGTTGATAGAATGAATCTGGAGCAGTGGGCATCACAGGCACAGGAACTGGAACAATTGCAGCAGGGAAGCAAGTGGAATGATTTTCTTCAGAAGTTTAACCGTCTCGAGGATTCCCATCCGTATAATGTTGTCAGGGCCTATGAGATTTCCAAATGGATAGCATCCGATCAGTACAGGAAGATCATGAATCATTTGAAACTTTTGGAGTTGTCAGATCGTTGTCCTTCATGTGGACAACCGGTCCTCCCTGATTGGGCCTTTTGTAAAAATTGTGGTACTAAACTCTAAAATAAAATATCATGTCAGCATTTACATCAACAAAAACATTAATGGCAAACCCGACACAGATTCCGTATATTGCCGAAATGATTGAAAATGATTTCAAACAGGATGGATTCAGCGTGACTTCTCAGTCGGACATCAGCGGAGGTTATTCTCTGGTGATGAACAAAAAGGGATTTTTCAGGACTTTCTTTGGACTTGACCAGAGACTTTATGTCAAGATAGAGGCGTCTGGAGATAAGATTCTCTTTGATGCCAGATCGAATATTTTAGGAAAGGCTATCCTATATCAGGTGCTGTTGACAATAGCAGAACTTGTGCTTCCGGTACTCTTCCTGCTTTATCTTGCAATGGAAATAACATATATCACTGGATTGGTCAAACAGGCTAAACTGGATAATAAAGCATTGGCAATTGCAGAGAAATTTGAATCCCTGCCTCAGGCGCCAACCGCTCCGTCTGAAAGCAATGCGCCTCAGATGGCTTTCTGTACATCATGCGGCAAGTCTGTGCCTGCAGGAGGTGCATTCTGTCCTGAATGTGGAGCGAAACTTTAGACCGAAATGCTTAACTTTGTGCTTCAACCACAAATGAACCATTGTGAACTTGACTGCACAGACCATTGAGAGTACCTTTGCCGACATGGCGAAGAAACACATACCGGAACTTGCATATCTCCTGACGGAGGTAGAGAAGAAATACGGACGACGGATAGCGACTACAACGGATTTTGAGTCGCTGTCCGTTGTCATTGAACACACTATCGGCGAACTTATATCTTCATCGACCCTCAAGAGGCTGTGGGGATATGTAACCCTTAATCCTACTCCTCGTCTTGCCACGCTGGATGTGTTGTCCAGATTTATCGGATATAAGGATTTCAAGGGCTTCTGCGATGGGCTGAAAGACTCTCAGGCCTTTACATCGACCTTCTTTTCATCCAAATGTCAGACTGTAGCGGAGCTTGCCGAAGGGGCTAAGGTGACATTGGGATGGGCACCGAACCGTCTTGTAGTCCTTAATTATCTCGGTTCATTTCAGTTTGAGGTGGTGTGTTCCGAAAATTCACAACTACAGAATGGTGACCGATTCGAACTCTCGGAAATCATCGTAGGCTATCCTCTGTATATATCGCGCATTCTTCGCGGCGGGAAATATACCCCTTCATACGTGGCAGGTCAGATCAACGGTATCAATCTGCTGAAGGTGGAAGCATAGATGTTCTGTCACCAGTTTCCGTAAACGCCTCTGCCATACATCGCTCCCGGCTCGTTAAGAATTTTTCCGCCACCGAACATAGCAGCATGAATGATCTCCATCATCTCCGCCGGCGAAACCACAAACGGCTTCTTCGGGAAATGCTTCAGGTTGCCGGTGACAAGAAACGAGTCCTCTTTGCTCAGTGCCACTTCGTAGAATACAAGGTCTTTGGCGTCCGGCAATGTTTCTCCGCTGTTGACCCTTTCGGAGTGGATGCCTTTTGTCTTGATTTCAGTCAATACTGCATCAATCTTCTCTTTCGCGATTTTGAATTTAGATCGTGTCAGTACTGTGGAGTATTCATTCAGTATTTCATCATTGTAGATAGGTGTGATGGTCCCTTTGAATAAA
>SUYM01000022.1 GCA_015060455.1 Bacteroidales bacterium | reverse complement strand
AGTCTCCTTCATACATGAAACCGTTGCAAGAAGTGCAAGGGCTGCTGTAAAAATTGTAAATTTCTTCATGACTTTTCCTCCTTTACCATTCAAATTCCTGTTCCTGATAATTTTCTACCGAAGTACCCGGCAGACTGGTGCATAACACACCTTCCGTTGTAAATGTTACGGGACGTGAAACCGGAGTCTCATACCCGCGCCTGCTCACAAGGAGGCAGGTCTTGTTGTCTTTTGTGTTCATATTCATCGGTTTAAATTAGTTGTTTCATTTGGATATACAGATATCATCAAGGAACCAGCGGGTGAACTTTCCTGCAACGGCATTGCTGGTAAATTCGATTCGAGTGGTTGCATCTGTATTGTGGATCGTCAAGGTCCTTGTGTCGAACTTGTTTGTTGAAATATCCTTAAGAGTCATCGAAGTGACGGAGGAGGATTCTTTGAATGAGCCCGCACCCTTGATATTCACCACGATATCTGTGATATCTTCCTGGGCTTTTGCAGACATTTTTGCTCTACCTGTGAACGGAGAACGGTAGCACATAGCTTTGAATGAAAGGTTGACAGTTCCGAAAGCTTTTGTCAATTCCGGCGTCACAAGCGAGCCGACCTGATTTGTTCCTCCACTATTTCTGTTGTCATCTGCATAGGTGGCAAAACCAATCTGAACATACCCCGGACGCTCTACGACTCTTGTTCCGGTCATGCCCTTCTTCTGATCTTCTGTCCAGCTATTGATGTCAGCGCCATACAATTCGCCGAGAAGTCCCAGTTTCTCTATTCCGTTTTCCTGACCTGCATGACGATAATCCACACCACCATTGATGTGATCGAAATCTTCTGCATACACATTGCCTGACAGGTCTGATTCAGGAGAAACCACATCAGAAATGACAACACCACTTGCAAAATGTACTCGTGTATCATTCTCCATACCAGTAGTCTGCCCGCCATTCCAGTTCAAATTTCCAACAGGAATCCATCTTAAATATAGAGTTTCATTTGGCGAGAAGTCTACTTCAGAGGTAATTTCGGCAGAATAATATTTCAGAATTTTAGGGAATTCAAAAGCAGCTCCCTCATACCAAGTGACCTTATCCTTCGAATACTCAAGTTTCCAGTCCTTTATTGGTTCCGGTTTAGCAGCATCTACAAAAAATCCAAAAGATACTCTGAAAGTCTTCGGCAGAAACATTCTCAAAGGAGCACTGAGCATGAAATATGAATCCTTATGCTGATCACCTGCAGATTCTTTGGTTGTAAAATACTGACCAAGTATGTTATCATGACCATACCACTTGTTAGACCAATATACAGTTGTCTTACCTGTAGTCTTGGCATCAAACACGGCTCCTGTCGTTGCATCTGTCAACGGCAGTTTTGCTCCAGCGCCTTCCACTTTTGGAGTACTTACATATTTAGGCGTATTACTATCTCCGGTTTCCGCAAAGAACGAGAACACATAAGGAAGCCTTCCGACACCACCATTTTCAAATTCTATCCTTTTCGCATCCAAGATACCAAGATCGTATATCACTCCAGGTTCAAAGGTCTTTGGTTCAGGTGATGTGCTGATCTGGAATTCATCGAAGTTATCTTTGGAAACAGCCACGACTCTTATTCCCCTTGACACAGTGACAGGAGCGATAGCGACATAATATGTACCGGCCTCGAAAGTTCCTGTCTCAGGAACCAGCCTTACCTCCCGGTACTTGCGGTTTCCCAAGGTTGTCACAAGTCCACCCTCAGTGCTTGATATCTTAAGATCTCCCGCCAGTTCCTCCTCTCCATTGCCTTTGACAACAAGTTCTGCAATCTTGCAGTTCAAATCTTCCGGGATTTCAATCTTGAGCATAGAAACGGCACATTTGAATGCAAAAGGTGCCTCAATATCTGACCCGGATGCAACAGCTACGGCATAAGCACCCTCAAAGTTTCCTTTGACTGCATTCTGGACTGCCGGCAGACTTGATGTCACAACACCTTCGGCCACATCTATTGCAAGTGATGGAGCCCAAGGATAAGTCATCAGGTACGCATCAGCGGATTTATTGAACATACACAATTCTGCCCCATCTGACTGATAGCGGAAAGTAACGTTTGCTCCATTTTCCAGAGAAGCAAACTTATAGAAATATCCACTTCCATCGGCTACTGCCACCAGATCGCCTTCGGTCCAATGGACTGAAGTACCATCCTTGAGAGAGACCTTGCTCTCAACATGACTGCCAAGAGCCTTGAAAGAAAGCGCATCTGTATCGTCGGCGGCAGGAGCAGCGATCTCCTGTTCCGCCTTCATGCATGACACTCCCATCAGAAGCATCAAAACATAGATTGAAATCCTTATAGTCTTCATATATATCGGTTTTTCCATATTAACGTTATTCAAGAGGGTATGCCTCTTCGGTCATATCACCATAGCCCGCACCTGTTTGAGGTGTTTCATTGTTATCATCAAGAGGAAGGTCCTCCTCTGTCATGTCACCATAGTCTCCAGGAACCTTAGGCGCATCCGGATCGGCAGACTTGGTCAACTCAAAGAGTGCGGCAATAGGATAATGGTCTGAAATGAACATTACGCCTTCGTATGTCTTGTTTACAGTCCTGTACTCCAGGGGATCAAACCCGTTGTAGAATATATGGTCGATCTTGGAATTATAGTTTCCGAATCCGTGATAGGTTGCCCTCGTATCGGAAACCGGAGCTGTCGACCTGGCATCATAGAGCCACTCTTCCTCTTTAAAAGGGTCAAACATTTCATGTTCAAGTCCTGCATTGAAGTCTCCGGTAATGATCACAGGATATCCGTCAGGATTGAGTTCTTCAATCTTCCTTTTTATAAGTTTGATCGACTCGATCTTTGCCTGGGCTCCTTCATTATCCACATGCGTATTGAGAAAGAAGAACTTCAGGCCTGTTGCCAATACCGTAAACTCACCCCATGTCGCGGTTCTCATATATCCGGCATCCCATCCCTTGGAGACTTGATCCGGAGTGGCAGAAAGCCAGAATGTTCCCATCCTCTCGCAAGAGACCTGTTTCTTGTTCCATAGGATCGCCATTATCTCTCCTGCTCCTGACAGTTTTCCATCATCACGGCCAAGTCCATATGAATCATAATCTTCCATTTCACTGATATAGTTCAACTGATGGCTGAGAGCCTCCTGAAGTCCGATAACAGTAGGATTTTCCTTAGTAAGCAATGGTTTCACGGATTTACGTCGTGCAGGCCAGTCCTGAGGATCAGTTCCGTCTTGAGTTCCGACCCTTACATTGAATGAAATGACCTTTACCTGATTAGGAAGGATTTCATCGGGAGCCTGAGGTCCGGACGAATTCTGGTCCGGGGCAAGCGTACCGTCACCCATTCCCGAAACAAATCCCAGGTTATCCGCCTTCTGACCACAGGAGATAGCGGCCAGAAGACATAAAAACATATATATAAATCTTTTCATGTTCGGTTTCATATTGATTGTGTAACTATGATGTCATCTATAAACCAGCGAGTGAATTTTATATTCTCAGCACTCTTGAATATTACACTCGTCTGCTTAGTCGCCCCTTCAATCTTGATATTATATGTCTTGAACTCAGAGAATGGCAACCCGAAGATTGTCAGCTTAGAAACGGCGTCAATCCGCTTGCCATCAAGTTCTACAATCTTACCTCCATCAGCTATCTCAATATCTATTCTTTGTGCATCAGGACCCTTTTCAGGTATGCTTTCATGCATCTCAATCCTTCCTACTCTGGAACTCCGGAATGTCATCGCCTTGAAACTGAGATTGAATTCACCTTCCACTTCAAGGGAAGGAGTCTGCAATGTTCCCTTGTACGACATAACTTTGAGGCCGTCGGTCGCATATTCCACATATCCTACCTGGGCATAGCCGGGGCGCATGGCAACGTTAGTTCCCGTCATTCCGTTTTTCTGGGTCTCACTCCATAAACCGATCAATGGTCCGTTAAGATTGTCCAGTACACCTAACCTGTTTCCCATCATATAATCGGAGCCCTCTGTAAGCGAGTCGAATGTATTATACCATACCGCATTCGCGGGGATTTCTGTATCAGAACGCCTTTCGACATGAGGGCACACCAGCATTCCCACCGAAAGCCTTACATCACTGCCCCAACCGGTTGCAATCGACGCACCACCTTTGCTCGCTCTCTTACCGAATGGTGAAAACCTTATATACAGGATATCCGACTCATCAATCGTTGTCTGAGCAGTAAACTTGACATTGTATAGTGCAAAGTTTCCGGCAGGCATCAATTCCACCACGCCTTCGCCCGTCCCGGAAATCTCATCATACCCATACCAATTGTGCATATCCAGAGAATACTCCAGCTTCCAATCCCTGACAGCCCAGTCGGTATTCCAAATGTAGAAAGCCACGCTGAAAGTGCCTCCGGCATCTATGAAATGACTTTTCAACGGCATTGTAAGCAGATAATAAGAATCGCCGGGATACTCACCCGCAGCGCTCTGCCTTGTCACAAAGGATTTTGCAGGTACGCTGTCGAATCCCTTGCTGTTTCCCCAATAGAGTTCACTTCTGACTTCGCTTTCAGTTCTGCCGGCGGCATGTACATGCAGGGACACATCTGTATCCTCGTCTTTGTCATAATAGTAAGCATCTATGAACTTGGTCCCTGAATTATATGGAATCACCTCATAATTAATGTATTCCGGTGTTACTTCTGTGTCATTTTTTCCGTTATATGAAAAAAGAGACAGCATATATGGGAACTTCGAGACGCCACCGGTCAGAGTTTCGAAACGCACTCCTTCGAAGGCAAGGTCCGAAACTTTTGTCGGTATGATAACGGCAGCATTTTCTCCTTCCGCTGCCTTTCCGGCAATACCTGTAACGCTTCCCCTTCCACCCTGACAAGTCGCTTCCTTGAAAAGAGACTCCTCGAATACTTTAACGAAGGCTGACGCACTTTTTTGGTCTTCTACATGAATACCACCTTCGAGAGTTCCTCCGTTATCCGCTTTTATCGGCTGCAGATTATATACGGACACGAACATTGACTCATACTCACCGGATGCAAGGGATGTCATCATGATAGGCATCGGCTTTACATCTATTCTATTTGTCGGAGTCCTGACAGGTGACTTTTCCGGGTAAAGTGTCAGCACTCCGTATTCATTTCGTTTAAGCGTAGCGCCATCCAGATCTATCTCTACCTCGTCACCGCGCAGGAAATCAGGCAGCATTTCTTTACAGCATACTGTTATACCTGAAGTTCCAGACGAAAATCCATCCTGCATCGCAAATGAATCTTCATAGAAGTTCTTGTCTGTCAGATCGGTAGTAACAAAGCCCTTCACCAAAGCCGGACCTGAAAATTTGTATTCTCCACCGTCAGCATCTTTTTCTTTGTCACGCAGCTGGGCTATGGTTATCTGTCCCTCCTCTGTTCTGGCTCCCTGGCGAAGGTTCACACGACGCGTTATGCTTCCGTCTGCCAAAGACAGCACAAGGTCACAGTTGCGCGCCTCACCTTCATTTTCACGAAAGACCACATTCAATGACCTGGAACCCACAAAATCTTCCACATCACATGAAATCCATCCATCCGATGTCAGTTCTGCCTTCCATGATGTGTTACTGTTGACTGATATTGAATAGCTTGCACCTATCGCTGGTGCCAGAAGTTCTTCACAGTCCACTTCAAGAGTCTGTATAGGAGCAAATATCCCCTCCATGCTGCAGCCGGAAAACAGGCCCGCGGCAATCAATACATATATAAATATTCTTTTCATATCAATCTATGTTAGAAATCGAGTCCATCCATATCATCCCATCCGGGGTTCTGCTTGACGACACCTTGAGTCAGAACAATATCCTCGGTAGGGATAGGATAGAGGTAGTCTTTGGATTCGTCGAATTTCCTTTCGATATCCGCATGCAGAACGATATATCCTTCTTCAGAAAGATTAAGTTCTTCCAACGACTTATAGACCACACCATCAACTGCCGGAGGAGCATCCCGCTCATACACCACGAAATCCACGACTCCGTTTCTATCAAGGTCATACTCACCGGCTCCATCCAGACGCATTCCATAGAAACGTCTTTCAAACCTCTTTCCTTCCTTCCATCTCATCAGGTCCCAGTATCTGAAGCCTTCGAGCATCAGTTCGACTGTCCTTTCGCGACGGATTTCAAGAATCACTCCCTGATATTTACCTTTAGTCACATTAGGATATCCGGTCACTTCATCAAGAAGGTAAGGATCAGGCTCGACATTAGCTTCAATCGGAGGCATAGAGACTCTCGCCCTGACCTTATTCACAGACATATCAAGATCTGCCTGTGTGAGCTGCTCCAGTTCCGCCTTCGCTTCCGCATAGTTCAGATAGACTTCTGCAGCACGGAATATCGGCATATCGTTTTCCGAAGAATTATAGGAATCGTATTTCTTCTCGCATACATACTTTATAGGCTGGTAACCAGTGGTGACAGCCGCCATATTCGGTGCGAGGAGATCTGTTTCCCCGATTCTCACATAGCCCGGAGTGCGGATGGTCTGAGCCAGACGCGGATCACGACCCTGAGTCTCTTCATAGAAATCCAACGCACTGTATCGAGGTTTATCAGTGAAACGACTGCCATCAGCCATCAGGTACATATTGACGACATCCTTGGCCAGACCGGCATGTGTGGAGGATGTCGAGGTAAACGCCTCGTTGGCAGCATGCACAAGGGAAATAGACTGCTTGTATGCTCGGGTAAGAATCACTTCACTCCTATCTGATTCTTCCAATGTAAACAGACTCTGATAAGGAGTCGTGCCTTGCTTGTATATAGTGTATCCTGATTCTTTGATGAACTTTGATGCCGCATCTGCTGCCTCTTGAAGACAAGCCTCCCATCCCTGAAGTCCATGATACTTGCGGAATGTACCTTCAAAAAGGAAGATTCTCGACTTCAATGCCAGAGCTGTCCATTTTGTAGCACGGTAGACATCCTTTCCCGAAGGCAGGTGTGCTATCGCAAAATCTATATCATCCAAGACATGCTCCATTACCATTTCACGTGGATCACGGGCACGATACAGGGACTTGTCATTGGCATCAATCGGCTCGTCAACCCAGGCAACATCCCCATATCTCTTAACTTTCTCGAAATAGAAATATGCGCGGAAGAACCTCGCCAATGCTTCGTACTTTTGCCGAACTTCAATATCTTCACATTGATGGGAACGGGACAGAAAGAAGTTTATCTGCCTGAGCATGTTCCAGTTCCATGTGCCGGCAGTAGCCGGAACGACTCTGGTTCCCTTCACCTTGTCTGACAGTGACTTAGGAATTACATAGTCATCATCCTCATGATAGAAGTCGCTCGCAGCCGGCAGTATCGTATAAAAATTGTTGGTAAACAGCTGGCACTCCACCTCCGTCCTGAAATAAGTGTCGGGGCTGAGCTGATCCTTGGGTTTTCTTACCAGGAAATCTTCGCAGGCAGTCAGAGTAAGCAAGATGACTGCAAGTGCGATATGGCTGAATTTTATGTCAAAATAATTTTTCATTTGTCATTTCCTCCTTAGAATTCCACGGTGAGACCAAAAGCGAATGTCTTGCAGAACGAATATGTAGTGGACTGCACATTTGAGATAGCCATCTCCGGGTCCAGATACTTCGAATGCAAAGCACTCCAATACCACAGGTTTTCGCCGCTGAAATAGACTCTCAGCTTGGATATCTTTGCCTTTGACATCCATTTCTCAGGGAATGTATAACCGATGGAAAGATTCTTAAGACGCAGATAGGCAAGGTTCTGCAAGTACCTGTCATTCTTTCCTCTGAGCATTCCCCAGTTAGCCGTATAGCCTCGAGGACGAGGGAAATATGCATCCGGATTGGTTTCACTCCACACATCCGCCATGAAGTCACGGCCTATGAATGTCGAATACGGACGGGAATATGCTCCCCAGAATCTCTGGTTGTCCTCTCCCGGATACCAGTCCATATGTCCGATACCCTGGAAGAAGATAGAGAAGTCGAAGCCATGGATATTGAATCCCGCGTTGAAGCCGTATGAGAAACGCGGCTGGCTGTTTCCGATGATTTCAGCATCTCCGTGGTTATTAATGGTATTGTTTCCCCACGCGAGTACTCCGTCGCCGTCAATATCGAGAATCTTGAGGTCTCCTGCCCGGACACCCTTTCCATACTCTGAAGTACAGCTCATGTACTCAGTATATATCTTGCTGCAGTCGATTTCCTTTATGTACTGTGCGGCCTCTTCATCGCTGGCAAAGAGTCCTCCGGAACGGTAGCCCCAGATTTCTCCAAGTCTCATGCCCACATACGGAGATCCGATGATGCCGTCAGGGTTATCAGCCTTTGTATATACTGCGGTATAGTCAGCCAGCGAACCTCCGATGCTATAATCGAGCCTCTCGGAACCGATTTCAAAGCCGTCACGCCACTCGAACTGTATCTCCCAGCCTGTCGTACGCATATCGTTTGCATTGACCTTAGGCTCTCCCGCGCCATAAATAGAAGGGAGTTGCTTTCCTACTGCAAGGATGCCTTTTGTATTCCTTATATAGAAGTCAGCCGAGAATGTAAGCTTGTCCTTGAAGAATCCCAGATCAGCTCCGACGTCAAATGTTGTCACAGTCTCCCATGTTCCGGTCGAGACAGGGTCACTGACAAAGGCATACTGACTCTTCTGGCTTCCGTCGAAGGTATATGAAAGGAGTCCATTGGTATCGACTGTCTGATAATAATCATAATATCCGATGTTCTGGTTACCAAGTGATCCGTATGAAACCCTGAGCTTCGCATTATTCATGACGTTCTTCACATTGGCCATCCAAGGTTCTTCACTCAGACGCCATGCAGCAGAAACAGATGGGAAGAATCCCCATTGATTTCCCTTAGGAAAACGGGAAGATCCGTCCAGACGTCCGTTGGTCTCAAGAAGATAACGTGACTTCCATGCGTATGTAAAACGATAGAACAGGCCTGCAAGTGCATACTCCTTTATACCTCCTGTCAGATTGTCAACATTTCCGACTGCAAGATTGAAGTCATTCAGTTCCTCTGTAAGCAGATCCTGACGACGGACTGACATATCATTGTACTTACGTGCCTCATAGTTGACTCCTACCGTTCCTGTGAAGTCATGATCTTCTTTCCATGTATCAGCATAGGACAGATAAGCATTGGCGATATAGTCATTATGTTCGTTGACGGTATCTGATATTCTGTCGATATACAAGGTTGACTCCGTCGCAATCTCTCCGGGATACTGAGAATACTGGACTGTCGCATCCCTATATGGCGAACGAAAATAACCGAACTTATAAGAAAAGTCAACATTGAACTTCAGTTTGTCAGTAATATCGGCCGTCAGTATCCAGGATGTCGTGAGTTCCGTGATCTTCTGATCGCCATATTGTACACCTTTATGGAGCATTGCGCTATAACCGTCCATAATATAGTGTGCAGCACTCTGGGTCAAGGTTGTATGAGAGACAAAAGTACCGTCCGGATTGACCGGAACAAAGCTGGCAAGCGCATGGAGGGTAGGACGACGATATTCGTTACCCGCATAATGATACTTGCTATGGAAGAATCTGGTATTGCTTGACAGCTTAAGCCAAGGACATATCTTCACATCCACCTTAGCACGGGTGTTGAACGAATCATAATCATCCGGTCCGATACGGAAGATACCGTCCTGATGATAGTAGCGTCCGCTGACCATATAAGATACGTTCTTCGAACCGCCTCTTACAGACACATTATAATCCTGAGTAGGTCTGGTGTCGTCATAAAGGTAATTATACCAGTCAAAATTGGCCAGATAAAGGTATTCCAGGCGTCCGTTACGCATCTCGGTCAGCACCCATGGTCTGTCAGGGTGCTCTGTGACGTCATTTCTACGCTCCCACAAGCGCTGATAGTCATAACTTGTATAATTGGTATATGGAACACCTGAATAGGTTTCCATGAACAGGTCGGCAATCTTCGCGTGATAGTAGCCTCGAGTCTCATAATCTGTCGAAGTAGTTGGTGCAGAGAATGAGAAGCGTGCATCAGCAGTCACGGTAGGAGCCTTGTCAAAATCGCCACCCTTGGTAGTGACAAGGATTACTCCGAATGCACCACGCGCACCATAGATGGCAGCAGACGAGGCGTCCTTCAGCACGGATATCGACGCAATGTCATTTGAATTGATCCTACTAAGATCAGTCTCGACTCCATCTACAAGAATAAGCGGATTACCTCCGTTAGGAGAGGTATTACCACGGATATTGAAGTTTGAGGATGCACCGGGACGGCCGGAAGTATTGGTGATGTTAAGGTTTGGAACCACACCCTGCAGGGCTTGTCCTACGCTGGCAACCGGTCTGTTCTGAAGCTGTTCCTGATCCACAGCAGCCACAGCACCGGTAAGGTTGACCTTCTTCTGGACACCATAGCCGACTACCACGGACTCTGAAAGAAGCTGGCTATCTTCTTCCAGATAGATTGTCATTGTAGAAGGATTACCTGCCCCCCCCACTGTCAAGGTTTTTGTCTGATAACCCATGCAGACCACTGTAAGAGTCTCATCGGAGCCTGACAATGAGATGGTGCATACTCCATCAAGATCTGTAATTTCTCCAGATCCATCAGCCTTCATTACGGCAGCTCCGATAACTGGCTGTCCGTTTGCGTCAAGGACAGTCAATGTCAGAGTTGAAGGCTGTACGTTGCCGATACTTTCCATAAAGTATCCGTTCCCAGCGAACGTCACAACACAGAGAAGTATGGCAACTACGGTTAGTGTATGTTTGTTAAGTTTCATATTATGGCTATTATCATACTACCAATTGTCTGAGCGGAAAGGTGTTGCCGGAATGCCGAAACAGTTGAAGAGGGTCGCTTCTGACCAGTTTTTCATACCATAACGTACGGCAACAGGATTCGGTACCTGAGGGCACTGATATACCTTGATCTGATTGCGGTTGCTGCTGAGCGAACGTCCTTTCGCCGGATAGAACACCCTATCCTCACCGGCAAGTTCAAAGCCGTCCAGATCCGTACTGATAGGTCCGAGCCCCTTCTGGCCCACATCAAATGTAACGATTGCCTCTCCGTCCTTGAATTCGAATTTCACAGGTACAGGAGTCTTTCCATCGAACATATCATATCCGTAATCATTTGCCAAGGCATTGAATGCAAGACGGTCACCCACGACTTTCTTGTTCGCCGGGTGGATACATGCCAGTTCACCTGCATCATGAGTACAAGCCATGCCGCTATAAGGAATAAGTTCCAGAGTCTGAGCCTGTGCCCACATCATATAGCCTCCTTCCGGCTTACCCGGATCCTCATACTTATAAGGAGCGATCTGAGTAAAATAGAACGGCATTTTATCGTTGCCCCACTCCTGACGCAGCATCCGGACAAACGCCGGCTGGAGTCTCTTGTACTGCTCATATTTCATACGGTTGTCGCAGCCCTGATACCATATAAAACCTTTGGCGGTGAACGGAGCCAGACTGTGAAGCATACCATTATACAATACCCCTGGTAGCTTATAACCATGTTTCTGCGGCCACTCCTTTGTATCAAGATGGTTGAGCTTTATCTCATCAACAAACTCTTTCTTCAGAAGCTCCGGGTTCATCCAAGCCTGAATCGGAGTTCCGCCCCAGGATACGTTGATAATGCCGATTGGAACATCAAGAGTCTCGTAAAGCCTCTTTGCAAAGAAATATGCAGTTGCGCTCGCCTCTGCAACCCCTTCAGGAGTATGCTCATACCAGGTAGCAGGACATTCCTCCTGGATTTCAAAGGATTTGACACGCTCAAGATTGCATGAACGGATCAAAGTCGTGGTCTTTGCGCCCAATATAAGGTCAGTAGCTCCGTCAACCGGCTGCCCGCTGAAACCCTTCATCGGCATTTCCATATTGGACTGGCCTGAACATATCCACACCTCACCGATAAGGACATTCTTCAATGTAGTCTTCTCACCATCGCTGAATGTGATTTCATAGGGCCCGCCGGCAACCGGTGTCGCCACTCGTGCGAACCATTTTCCTTCGGCATCTGCATCGGCCGTTGTCTTCACTTTCGACCAAGTTGTTGTAACAGTCACCTTGGCATTTGGTTTTGCATATCCCCAAATAGCTGCATCCGTCTGTTGCTGCAGAACCATATTATCAGCAAAAATCGGAGGTAGTTCCACCTTTGCCTGCAGTGCAAATACGCTTGCAAACAGGAAAATAAGCATCAATATCCTTTTCATAGTTATTCTAGAAACATTCAATGGGGAATTAACCGATATGCTCATATGTAAATGCTTCCCAAGGCATATCAGCGTCAGCCTTACCATTATCAAGGATATCCACAATATGCATAAGGAGCGGGAAGTTTCTGAGGTCAACCATTCCGAGTTCTGCCTTGCGACGGATAGCCTGACCCATCACTCTGGTGATGACAAGGCTCTCGAGAGTAATACCAGCAAGTGCCTCTGTAACCTGATCATAATCAAGTCCCTTACCCATGAGCACTCCACATCTGCGTGTACGTCCGCTGAAAATAGTTACATAAAGGTCTCCGAGACCAATGCACTCTGACTCAAATGTACCTCCCTGAATCTGCATAAGGGCGTGTGTCTCACGAACAGCCTGGGAGAATGTACCAGCCTGTGAGTTATAGTGCTGAGGCTCATCCTCACCATGCCAGCGGATATTGAGTCCGACTGCAAGAGTAACCGCCATTGCATAAGCATTCTTCAGAGCAACCGCGCTTTCAAGACCTATCACGTCATTAGTGAGAGATATATGATAATAAGGACGAGCCATAGCCTCCTTCATCATGCGGAGAGCATCACTGTCTTTACCGCAGAATCCGACTTCAGTAGGATCCATGAAAACGAGTTCATACGATGTGCACGGACCTCCCACCGCACAGATGGTACGGTTGATTCCGCGCTTTGCAAGCTCGCTTTCCCAATAGCCCGGATAAGAAAGAAGAGTACCGTCCTCTGTCGCACGAAGACCTTTGGTCACTGAAAGCACAGGCATATCCGGGTCAAGGTTCGTCAGGATCTCATCAAGGAACCAGTCAACGCCGAATGAAGAGACACCTCCGATAACGAAGTCCGAACCCTTCACGACCTCTTTCCAATCCTTGAAATAGTGATACTGTACGTTTTCAGGGAAAGGACGGCAGAACTTCTCATGTTTGCCCGTAGCGATATAACCGTCGATGATCTCATCATCAAGACATGTACCCACTATGTGTACCTCATGACCGTTTTCAGCGGCAGGGAATGCAAGAGCAGACCCCATCATACCTGCTCCGATAATTGTAATTTTCTTTTTCATAGATATACTAGTATAATGATTTTCTTTTAAGTGCACGCGCACGCACTTTGCAAAGGTAATTATTATTTTATGAATGACAATATTTTTTCTTAATTTTGTTCAGTATTAACAAAATCGAACGACGGATAAAAACCTAATAATGAAGCAAATAAGCAATATAGCGCCTACAATTTTTGACGTTGCAAGACATGCTGGAGTCTCAAGGGGAACAGTAGATAGAGTGATATATGGTCGCGGGCGCGTGTCTGAAAAGACAAAAGAAAAAGTCAGAAAGGTCATTTCAGAACTGGGATATACCCCAAATCCTAACGCATCTTCATTAGCAAACAGAAAGGAATATCGATTTGCCTGCATTATTCCGAAGTTCAACAAGGGAGATTATTGGGAGGAAATCAACAAAGGCTTCATAGAAGGTGCTGAATCAATCAAAGTAGGATTAATCCACCTTGACATACATCTATACGATCAGACAGATGTAGCATCATTCATTGATGCTTGCGAAAAGGTCATCGAAAACAAGCCTGTTGGCGTCATCATGAATGCTGTCTTCAAGGAAGCAGTAACGGACTTTGCCAACACCCTGTCAGCCATGCATATTCCATATGCCTTTATTGACAACAAAGTTGACGACCTGGACTATATGCTGTACTACGGAGTCGACCCCTACAAGAGTGGCACACTTGGAGCATTTCTCTTGACAACAAGATGCGAAGTAGACGAAATTGCATTGATCCGTCTTATACGAGACTCGCAGAACAAGGCCGACCCTAACGCTCCACGCCGACATGGATTCATAGACTACATTGAGGAAAACTTCCCAGAATGTATTATCCACACAGTATTTATTCATCCAGACGACCCAGTCAAAAACATAGAAACTTTAAAAAGTTTCTTTGCTGAACATCCAGGTATAAAGTACATAGCAATGACCAACTCACGTATCTGGCTGATTGACGAATACTTGAAACTTAACCCGGACCCAAACAGGATCGTGGTCGGTTTCGATGACCTTCAAAGAAACCTCGAAAGCCTTAAAAATGGAAATATCGAATATCTGGTCACCAGGCATATTTCCCAGCAGTCATATAAGGCGATAACTGCATTTGCAGAATCTGTAATTAAGGGAATCAAACCAGTTCGTCGCAACAACTACGTCCACATGGATATTCTGCACAGACGTAATCTTGACAACTATTAGAAATCGCATAAAACAAACACTTAAACCCACCTGAATTTTCTTGGAGTTAAAAAGTGTCTCACGACCATTTTTGTTACACTTTTTGTCACACGATTATTAAAAAGGCGCTACAGATATCTGTAACGCCTTTTTCTGCGGAGAGAGAGGGATTCGAACCCCCGGACCCGTGAAGATCAACAGTTTTCAAGACTGCCGCATTCGACCACTCTGCCATCTCTCCAATATGTCTCCCTCATTTGGGACTGCAAATATACGAAGAATTTTTATTCCTGCAAATTTTATTTGAATTTTTACCTGATTTTCCGCTATCAGTGCAGTGGTATCCCGAATTAATAACTCGGCAGCAGTTCCGGTAGATTTGCACTATGCCTCTCATCGTCATGCCGAGCCGTCATACCTGAACAGGGTCAAATGGAGACATCCGCTGTGCAGCTTGACGTCACACCTTGCTGACGCCCTCCATAATATTACGTTTTCATCCGGAAAACAACCCCCGAAACCCGGATGAGAAGCGAAATTTCCCATGTTCATCCGGAAATACGTACCCAAATCCCGGATGAGATTATAGATTGTAATCAGATAAGTTTTTCTGCACTGTTTGCGGATAATCACAAATTTTTACCTGATTTTCCGCTATCAGTGCAGTAAACTGTTCGCGCTTCCTACCTGCTCCGTCCGTAAAACAGGCGAAATTACGGACGGAGCATGCATTTTGCCGCCTTGCATCCGTAAAACAGGCAAAATTACGGACGGATCAGGCAAAAATGTATGTCTAAGATCCGATTCGTGTGCCTTTGACGCCGGATGACTGTCAAAAACTACAGGAGTTTGTCCAGAAGTTTTCTCAGAGACGCCTCATCCACGACCGAGCCATCTACAAGAGCGCCATCATTGATGATGAAGAAGGCCGGAAGAGCAGGGATATTGTATGTAGCCACATATGGGGAGGCCGTGCCGCGAGAATCGCAGACTGACACCCATGGATGCTTCTGTTCCTTCACCACTCTTGCCCATAGGCCCTTGTCCGTATCAAGGGCAACCTGATATATCTCAAATCCCTTGGAATGATATCTCTCATACAAAGGATTCAGGACATCAAGGTTGAACATCTTCTGCTGAGCATCGGTTGCCGTCCAGAAATGAATCATCACGACTTTTGCATCAACCTCTGACAATTTCTGCTTCCGACCGCTCAGATCCGGAAGTTCTATCTCCGGATAACCCACCTGAGGAGCGGTCCTGATAAGGTTTTCCATACCAAGGTAGCCCAACCTGCGCTCCGCTTCCTGACGAAGAGCCTTAACATGACGTGAATCGGGATATTCCAGAGCAAGGGAATCGGCAACATTCCTGAAATGGATGGCATCGGTTGTCTGACCGAAGACAGGGAAATTATTTCCCAATGTCTGATAAAGCACAGGTATGACTGCCATGGAACGGCTGTTGGCCATCACATACTTGACCCTGTCGCGATAATATGCAACATACTCGTCGCTGATGGCCTGGCGCACTGCTATCGCCTCATCCACATCGGCCGCATTCTCTGCACGCACACTTAAAGCGTTCATCTTCCTGAGGATCTCCGCATAAGCGTTCTCGACCTCTGAGAGTCTGACAGACTCTTCGGACCCGGACACGGTATATACTCCCAGGGTATCTGTCACCAGATCGACCCTATCCCCTGCCTGCAACAGAAGTGAGGCAAGTTTCCTGTCTGCACGATAGAGATATACGAACTCCACCTGTCCCTTCTCAATATCCAATCTGTATGAAAATTTACCTGCATCATCACAGGCGACAGTATCAACGACTTCAAGAGCGCCCGAATTGAGCACCTTCACAACCACCTCAGATGAAGGGGCGGCAGTGATGACACCATCAATTTTTGCCGAACGGCAGCACGCGGCAGTCATGACCGCAAGCACTGCAAGTGCAAAAAGCCTACTTAACCTTGACATATTCCTGATAGATTGATGAAGCTATCTGAGCAAATTCCTCAGAAGAAAGTTCAAGTTTAGCCTTTCTGAAATCCATGTCCGCCTCAGACTGAAGAGGGACAAGATGGATGTGGGTATGAGGCACTTCCATGCCGAGCACAGCCACTCCGACTCTCTTGCATGGAACAGCAGCCTTTATGGCCACAGCGACCTCACGGGCAAATGCACACAGTCCCATATATGTCCGGGAATCAAGATTGAAGATATAATCATCCTCAACATGCTTTGGAATCACAAGTGTGTGTCCCTTTGCCATAGGAGCGATGTCGAGGAAGGCATAGAAGTCCTCGTTTTCCGCCACTTTGTATGACGGAATTTCGCCCTTGGCTATTTTAGTGAATATTGTTGACATATTACAAGGTAATATCAAGAATTTCAAACTTGATCACGCCGGCCGGAACCTGCGCCTCGACAACATCTCCCACAGAATGGCCCATAAGAGCCTGTCCGATAGGAGTCTTCACGGCGAGTTTGCCTGCCATGAAGTCAGCCTCCTGCTCACTCACAAGGGTAAAGTTCATTATCTGATTGGTATTCAGATTCTTAATCTTTACCTTATTAAGCATCTGCACCTTATCTGTTCCGATCTGTGACTCGTCGATCACACGTGCATTCGCAACAAGATTCTGAAGTTTCGCAATCTGAAGTTCAAGAAGACCCTGCGCCTCACGAGCCGCCTCATACTCTGCGTTCTCCGACAGGTCACCCTTATCCCTTGCCTCTGCAATCGCCGCAGAGATGACAGGACGCTGGGCAAGAGCCTCCGCGAGTTCCTTCTTAAGTTTATCAAGACCCTCCTGGGTCATATACTGAAGTGCCATAATTATTTGATTTTATTCATAATACTTTCGGAGCACCGCTCCATGATTCCTTATCCTTTTCCAACTGACTGCGCAGAGCGTCAAGCGACTCGAACTTTTTCTCATCCCTTATCTTCTCCACGAAGGTCACCTTGATGTCGAGACCATATATATCTTCATCAAAATCAAAGATATGGGTCTCTATCGTACGGTGGTTTCCGGAAGAGACAGTCGGCCGGCATCCTACATTGCACATGCCATGAAACTGCCTTCCAAGTGTCTCCACTTTCACATAATACACCCCATTGCCGGGAACCTGCTTCAAAGGTTCATACATCTGCATGTTTGCAGTAGGAAAACCAATTGTGCGTCCCAGCCTGTTTCCTGCCACAACAACGCCATGAAGCGAATAATCATACCCCAACATAGCCGATGCTGCACGGACATCTCCCGCCTCAAGCCTTTCGCGGATCTTGGTGGAACTGACGGCATAACCCAGTCCCGAAGGCACCATCTGAGTCCTTATGACCTCCAATCCGAGATCTGCGGCAATCTCAGCGACCTGATCCGCCCCTGCGGCGTCGCACCCCATCCTGTTGTCATAACCGATCAGGACTGCCCTTGCTCCAAAATCAGACACCAGACGACTAAGATAATCCCTTGTTGTCATTGTGCTGAAATCCCTGGTAAAAGGCATGACCTCCACCCTGTTCACCCCAAGAGCCTCAAGCATTGCCTTTTTCTCTGAAAGTGAAGTCAGAAGCCTTAAAGAGCGCGCCTCTTTTTGCAGCACATTGCGGGGATGTGGCCAGAAAGTCACGACCATGCTTTCATCCCCGCCTGCCGCAGCAGCCTGAACCAACTGCTCTATTACAAGACGGTGTCCGATGTGAACACCGTCGAAAAATCCGGTTGCTACAACCATCTTACAAGTTCAAAGTCCTGACGGTGAGGAAGTTTTGAGTTCTTTGCATAGATACGTCCAGCCACCTGATAGAGTCCTGAGCGGTCCGGGTTGATGGAAGCCACATACTTGGCTGTTCCGTCAACTGACTCTACCGGTACGAAATCATATCTTTCCTGAATATGAAGTTTACCCTTCTTGTCAGTGGTAGCGAAGAGCACCTCAACTCCGATTTCCTCAGCATTGAGGTCACCGATATTGAGTACAACCTCTGCCTTGAACTCACTTCCGAGGGCCACGTCGCTGTTCACGCTGTCAGGCATTACAGCCGACACGACCTCCACGTTCTTCCACTCACGGCGGAGTCTCTTCTTCCATGCCGCAATCTCACGTGCCTGTGCGAAATCATCAGCGACGATACCATCTACTCTTGCAGCCTGAGGCACATAGTACTGGTTGATATAGTCTGTGAGCATACGGTTGGTCGTGAAGTTGCATGCCACCTGAGCCACACAGTTCTTGATGATCTCGATCCAGTCAGATGAACGTCCTGTCGATACGCTCTTGTTGTAGAATGTAGGAGCGATCTCGTTCTCGATGATATTGTAGATTGTCGCTGCATCAAGTTCGTCCTGGTAGTTCTGGTCGTCGTATGTCCTCTCCATAGGAAGAGCCCAGCCTGCACCCGGCTTGTAGCCCTCAACCCACCATCCGTCGAGTACCGAGAAGTGCATTACACCGTTCATGGCAGCCTTCTCGCCTGATGTACCCGATGCTTCAAGAGGACGTGTAGGGTTGTTCATCCATACGTCAACACCCTGTACGAGATACTTGGCTACTGTGATGTCATAGTTCGGAACGAATACTATCTTACCGATGAAGCGCGGCTGCTTTGAAATCTCCACGATCATCTTTATCAGATCCTGACCTGCCTTGTCAGCCGGGTGAGCCTTACCTGCGAAGAGGAACTGTACCGGCTGCTTAGGGTCGTTCACGATCTCCGCCAGCCTGTCGAGGTCACGGAAAAGAAGGTGTGCTCTCTTGTATGTCGCGAAACGGCGTGCGAAACCGATTGTAAGAACGTCGTCACGAAGGGTCTCCTTGATGGTAACCACCTGCTTAGGAGAATAGTGGCTTGCAGCAGCAGGGTCAGAAAGACGGTTCTTCACCTCCTCGACGAGTTTCTTGCGGAGTGCTGTGCGGATGTTCCATACCTCCTCATCAGAAATCTTGTAGATGCCCTCGAAGCATGACTTGTCATAGTGGTGAGTCTTGAACGCCTCGCCGAACACCTTTGCATGAACATCCTTCCACTCAGGTGCAGTCCATGTAGGATAGTGCACACCGTTGGTCACATAACTTACATGAAGTTCCTCAGGAAGATATGCAGGCCACATGTGACCAAGGATATCGCGGCTCACCTCTCCGTGAAGCCATGACACTCCGTTGACCTCCTGTGATATGTTGGCTGCAAGGATGGACATCGAGAATTTCTCGTTCACATCAGCACCGTTGTCCTTGCCAAGACCCATCATGGTCTCCCAATCGATCTTGAGACGCTCAGGATAATGGCCGATGTACTTGCGGAGCATGCCCTCGTCGAATGCGTCATGTCCTGCCGGTACAGGAGTATGGGTGGTGAAGAGTGAAGATGCCCTTACAACTTCAAGAGCCTCCTGGAATTCAAGGTTCTGCTCTGAAATAAGTTCACGGAGTCTTTCAAGACCGATGAACGCAGCATGTCCCTCGTTGCAGTGATATACCTGCGGAGCAAAACCGAGTTTACGGAGTGCGCGGATACCTCCGACGCCGAGAAGAAGTTCCTGCTTGAGACGGTTTTCCCAATCACCTCCATAGAGGTTGTAAGTGATTGACCTGTCCTCCGGAAGGTTCTCAGGAATATCAGTATCAAGGAGATAGAGTTCAGTACGTCCCACATCCACTCTCCACAGACGCGCATTGAGGTTACGTCCAGGGAATGCCACGCTGATGGACACCCAGTTGCCGTTCTCGTCACGTACCGGAGTTGCAGGAATCTTCATGAAGTCCTGTGCCACGTCCTCAGCCACCTGCTCGCCCTGAGCGGTAAGTTTCTGGTTGAAATATCCGAAACGGTAAAGAAGACCCACAGCCACGAGGTTGGTGTTCATGTCTGATGTCTCCTTGATATAGTCGCCGGCGAGGATACCCAGACCACCTGAATAGATCTTGAGCGAAGTGTCAAGACCATACTCCATACAGAAGTATGCCACAGATGGGGTTGTACGCTCTGCTTTGAGAGCCATATAGGCATTGAATTCCTCCATCACAGTCTTGAGGTCTGCAAGGAACTTGGTATCCTTTTCGAGTTTCTGATACCTTTTGAGGCTTACCTTGTCAAGCATTGCGATAGGGTTCTGTCCTGATGCAGCCCATGCCTGCGGATCCACAGAGGCAAAAAGGTTCTTGGCTGACTCGTTCCAGCACCACCAAAGGTTCTTGGAAAGTATTTCCAGATCTTTAAGACTTTCTGGAAGATGGCGAGACACGAAAACGCTGTTCCATGTCGGATTGTTTACTTCAAATTTCTTGTATTGCATATGTTTATCATTCCTGGTTGACGGATATGTGCCGCCAGCCGCTGTTAATTTTTCTATTGATTGTGAATAGGCTTCCTTATAATATACTATATTGTTTTCCCAAAGTGCTATCTCAGATACCTCCTTGGCATTCTTCATATACTTCTTCATGCTGTCCTTGCGAAGAGCCGCGATCTCCTTGATACGCTCCACTACGCCTGACACGACCTCATGGTAGTTCGAGTCGGTTCTGTCAAGGACTGTGATGCCCGGATGCTTCTTTCCGTAGTACGTGCGCACCCAGAGTCCGAAACCGGCAAGGGTGGTGGTGAGGGTCGGAACGCTGAAAGCAAGACTCTCGAGCGGAGTATAACCCCATGGCTCATAATAAGAAGGGAAGAGCGTGAGGTCAAGACCTGCAAGAAGGTCATAGTAAGGCATATTGAACACACCGTCGTTGCCGTTGAGGTATGACGGGATGAAATATACCTTCACCTTATCGCCTGAGGCATTTTTAAGTTGCACCTCCGCGAGCCTGCGGGTGACATTGTCATACTCAGGATTCATCAGATAATGTGAGCACATGGTCACATATGTCGAATCATTGCCCTGAAGTTTGGCGACAAGTTGCTTGTCCGGTCCGTTATGTCCTGACGGAATCATAATGAAAGCATGTATCTCCCTGCCCTTGTAGTCCGAGCGGTTGAGGGAATCCAGCGCATCGATGAACACATCGATACCCTTGTTCTTCCACTCATAACGTCCGCCGATACCCACAAGAACTGCATTATCTGCAATATGCTCGCCACACATGGCCTCAGCCACACGCACAAGGCATTTTCTTGATTTGGCGCGGAGATTATCATACTCCTGCTCCGTTGATGGAGTAAAACTTGGCTCAAATCCGTTAGGAGTTACTATATCCACCCTTCTGCCGAGGAACTGACGGCACTCCTGCGCTGTAAGGTCGCTCACAGTCGTGAATACATCAGAGTGTTGTGCCGCCTTCTTTTCAAGTGAATGGCGTGCCACCACATTGAACCTGCGGGCCATCTCATCGGAGTTGTATCCGTTCAGACCGTCGTAAAGCGGGAGATAGTTTCCTGCGATACATCTTCCGATAACGGTTGCATGAGTCGTGAACACAGTAGCGACAGGGGCATTCACAGATTTAAGGTAAAGAAGACCCGTACCTGTCATCCACTCGTGGAACTGAGCCACAACCTTGTCAGATGATTCGAGATTGAAATTATAGAAGCTCTCGATTACCTTTCCTGCTGCATATCCGAAGAGTGCAGACTCACGGTAATCCCAGTTTCCTGTCAGGGAGTCAACACCGAAACGCTTCCAGAATTCTGTCATTATTTCATTCTGGCGTGTCAGATACTGTTTGAAATCGACAAGGATTGCAGTCGGCTTGCCCGGCACGTTCCAACGTCCGATACGCACCCTGATGCCCTCAGATGCAGCCTGCTCCCTCCAGGACCTGTAAAGTGTCGGATCTTCGATGAAATCAGGATTGCTTTCCTCGTTCATCCACACGTCCGGTCCCACCATGATGTGGTGTCTGCCGTACTCCCCTTTCAGATAAAGGGATTTGGTGGCGATGACAGTATAGATTCCGCCGACCTTGTTGCAGACCTCCCAACTGACCTCAAACAGGTAATCCGGTTTGATAAGTTCTGTTTTCATTGTAAGAATAAAATTATTTAGTGTCCCCGGCCAGAACTGTCAGGTTCTGTCCGGGGATATTAGTAATCGTGTATATGGAATAGATTCTTCGACTCGGCTTTCAGCCTCGCTCAGAATGACAGTCTGTCATCTCGACCGACTTTCATATCCTGTCATCTCGACCGACTATCATATCCTGTCATCTCGACCGAGCGTAGCGAGTGGAGAGATCTATTTCTTAGCAGCTTTCTTTGCAGGTGCCTTCTTGGCTACAGGCTTCTTCGCAGGAGCCGCCTTCTTTGCTGTCTTTGCAGCAGCCTTTGCGGTCTTCTTTGCAGGGGCCTTCACCTGTTTTGCAGGTGCAAAGTTAACATCTGAAACGGAAATTGCATCATCAACACGCAAAATAAAATCGCTAAGAACGTTCATATAGTTGATAAACGCCTCATATGGAGTATCATACGGGTTGAAATATTTATGCACAGCGCCGTCCGAGAAGAACTTTGTACACATATAATAGAAGTGGTCGCTCTCCTGAAGATGTCCATAATCTGACCAGAGCGCCTCGTCATCAAGAATCGCAAGTTTCTCAACCTGGTCGTTGAGTTTGTTGAACGCATCGTTCTGCAGTTCGTTTCCGAGCCATGCAGTGACGTCACGCTCCTCGTCAGCCCATGAAATAGGATCGAACACATCAAGATCACCTACCGAACGGTGCTTCTTGGTTGCCTGTGAAGGAGTGACGAACTCAAACTCACCGTCTGCGAGTACAACCTCAGGAAGGAATCTCATGAACTCGAAGATGCCGCTTGAAGCCTTCTGATGCTCTCCGAATGTCTCATAGTCCATGAACAGGTTGATGATTTCCTCATCCTGACCTGCCGCTTTGAGCCATGCAAGATATTTCTCACCTGTGAGCGGCCAGTCCTGCCATCCTCTGTCTGAGAAGCGGAATGCGATGTCGTCACTGAGAGCCGAGTTCTTGAGAAGAAGTTTAAGCCCCGATGCATTTGCGCAGTTATATACGAAATTAGGGCTCTTCCAACCGAGAACGTGCTTTGCACCCTCTGTAAGCATGGTCTTGAATCCCATTTCATACACCATCTCACCGATAGCGTCAGAGTAGATAAGTTCAGTGTTGCGGAAAGCCTTAGGGGTCACTCCGAAATAGTGCTCGATGGCTTCCTTGTGCTTGAGCACCTGATGCTTGAACTCAGACTCCGATGCAAGAGAGGCAAGAGAGTGGTAATATGTTTCTGAAAGGAACTCCACACAGCCTGTCTGGGCGAGTTTGCGGAAACTTTCGATAACCTCCGGTGCATATCTGTCAAACTGCTCGAGCACTGAACCCGAAATAGAGAATGCCACCTTGAATGCACCCTTGTGAGCCTCGATCTGCTCAAGGAGAAGGGCATTCATAGGGAGATAGCACTTCTGAGCCACCCTGCGGAGGATGGTGCGGTTGGCAAAGTCATCGTAGTAATGCGAATCCTTTCCGATGTCAAAGAATCTGTAAAGTCTCAATCTGTTTGGCTGATGGACCTGAAAATACAGACAAATACTCTTTTTCATGATATTGTGTTTTATTTATTCTTGTCAATTACTTCCTGATAAATACCCTTGATCTTGGCAGCGACATCATTCCATTTGATGCTGTTTACCTCATCATAACCGCAGCGTGCGGCAAGTCTTGCTATCGCAGGATACTGGAGCAGACCATAAATCTGGTCAGCCATCGCATCCACATCCCAGAAATCAACCTTCAAGGCGTACTGAAGAATCTCGGCACATCCCGACTGCTTGGAAATGATTGAAGGGACATTGGTCTGCATCGCTTCAAGCGGCGAGATTCCGAAAGGCTCCGAAATGGACGGCATCACATACACGTCAGAAAGCGCAAACATCTTGTGCACCTCCTGACCGCGAAGGAAGCCTGTGAAATGGAACCTGTCCGAGATACCAAGGCGTGCCACATGACGGATACATCTGTTGAGCATGTCACCGCTGCCGGCCATCACGAAACGCACATCCTTGCATCTTTTGAGCACCTTTGCAGCAGCCTCGATGAAATACTCAGGACCTTTCTGATAGGTCACACGGCCAAGGAAGGTAACCACCTTCTCCTTGACATTGCGCTCCACTTCCAGTTTCTCGCGTCCGCTGAAATCAACCGCGTTATGCACGGCAACAACCTTCTCCGGCTCGATTCCGTATCGGTTGATGCAGATATTTCTTGTAAGTTCAGATACGGCCATCACCTTGTCTGCCGCCATCATACCCTTTGTTTCGAGGTCAACCACGCGTGTATCCACCTGGTCGTCGCTCGCACGGTCGTATGAAGTCGCGTGCATGTGCACCACGAGCGGCTTTCCTGTAAGTTGCTTTGCAGCGATTCCCGCAAGATAGGTAAGCCAGTCATGCGCATGGATCACGTCGAACTGATCCTTATACTGCATGGCGATGGTCGCACCTACCATGGCATAGCGCGCCACCTCTTCCATAAGGTTTGCGCCATATTTGCCGGAGAATTTATATTTCTGTCCATACTGCACGCGGAAGCCCTTGATCTGTCTCTTGCGCTCCTCCTCCACCATTGTGGTGAAGTCCTGAGGATCCACATAAGGGACCATGTTGCTGCCTATGTGTACAAACTGAACCTTTCCAAGAAATTCGTCAACAGTCGCACTTACCGTATCGACTGCCACGTCGCTTGCGTTGATGATCTTCACCGCGCTCTCGTCCTCGTCACCCGAAGCCGAAGGCATCACGAAAAGAACATCAACATCATTGTAGGCAAGACCCTTGGTCATACCGTAGCAGGCTGTTCCGAGACCTCCTGCAATGTGAGGAGGGAACTCCCATCCGAACATCAATACTCTCATTTTCTGTCCTCCTTCTTATATTGGTTCATAACATATTCGATATGAAGCAGCGCAGCCGTGCTCATAGCCGATGCAATCGCTCCATGCGGTTCGTGAGGAGGGTCTCCGTCATAAAGTTCCGAGAAGGCTCCGACACCATGCTTGCTGATGTCCTCGAAGAAACCTTCAACAAGGTATTTGGCCCTTCCGTAGAATGTAGAGCCCATCATGCGGAAACATACATCTATATATGGTGCGAGAAGGTCCGGGAAGGCGCAGCCCTGATGATAGGCAAGGTCGCGGTCGATCTGCGAGCCCTCATACACGCCCCTGTAAGCCTCGTTTCGCGGAGAAAGCGAGCGGAGTCCTCTCTTTGTGATAAGTTCGCTGTTTATGGTCATTACCACCTCTGACACCACCTCTTCGTCAACCGGACAATATTCAAGATATATCGGCACGAGCATATTTGGTCTTACAGCAGGGTCAGCAGGTCCGTTGCCCACATAGTCAACAAGATAGCCCCACTCAGGCTTCCAGAATGTAGGCTGGAAGTTCTCCTTGACAAGGTCACGTACCGGAGACCACTTAGCCACGAATTCACTCTTCTTAGGACCATATTTGTTTTCCATGTCGATGGCAAAGCAGAGAGCGTTGTACCAATAGGCATTTGTCTCCACCTGATAGCCGGCACGCTCTGTCACCGGACGGCCATATACATATGCGTTCATCCACGAAAGCGCAACACCGTCCATCTGTGCCCAGAGCAGTCCGTTAGGGTGCATTGCGATTTCCTTGCGGCATCCCGGAGCATAACTCTCGATGATGGCTTTGAGGATTTCGCCATATTTCTTCCACACCTTTCTTTCCTTGCCGGCAAAACGTATGTATTGCTGGATGGTGTCGGTAAGCCTCAACGGAGCCTCACACTGGGTGGTCCTGTGCAGAAGTCTCTCCTGCTCATCGGAGATAAGTGTATCAAGAATGTTCTCGAAGTCTTCCGTATTGCCGTCCGCATAGAGAGTCAGACCAGGAAGAGAAGCGATGGTCTCGCGCAGAAGACCTGTTTCAAGCCATGAGAAGCCGGCATTGATGCGGATCTTGTCTTCCTTGCGGCATTTGAACATCTCTGCATTATGTACCAGAAGATCATGATAATCCTCTATGACATCGATCTTTTTGAGTGTGTCTGTGAACTTTCTTTTCAGGCCTCTCGGATTGACCTCAGATGTCGAAGCGGAGAATACGACCGTATCTCCCGGCTTCATTTCAAGGGAGAAGGCGCCCGGAACGAAGAGATCCTCACGGCAGTCGAATCCGCGGCGATACTCGTCGGAATAGGTTACTCCGTTGTACCAATACGGCTGAGACTTGAATGAAGGCTGTCCCGAAACCTGCATGTTCAGATATGGGAAACCGTCATAGAGACGGAAAGCCACACCACCGTCGATTTCGTCATACCTTGTGTCCGCATCCGAGTTCTGATTGGTCAGGCTGTGTACACTTCTGAATGCAAGGAAAGGCTTCAGGATCAGTGTAAGTTTGGACGGAGCCTCAAGAAGTTCGTACTTGATGAGCACCTGATCGGAGTCAGGCACCATCATTATGGTCTTGGTGAACAGGATTCCGCCTACCTTATAGGTCACGACAGGAACTGGATTTGCGTCAAAATCGACGATGTACTTATGTCCTTTCGGGTCATAAGTGCCTCCATAGCAATGAATGCCGAGGTTGAACTGTTTTCCTCTGAGGACCAGACTTTCATCCAGAGCGGAAAGCAGCATATACTTTCCACCTCCAAGTTCATCAACAGGCACGGCAAGCAGGCCGTGATAGCGTCTGGTATTACATGTCACAATGGACGTATTGCAATACGCACCCTTCTCATTCGCCGCGATGATCTCGCGTTTGAGCGAATATTCCAGGTTGACAAGTTCTGACTTGTTGAATTTCAGAAAACCCATATATTATATTGTTAATAAATTTATCATTATACAGATTCTTCGCCGCGCTCAGGATGACATGTCATTCCGGGCGGAGACGAGAAATCTAATCAACCTTTTTAAGTACTATGGCAGTGCGGGACGGGAGATAAAGCGACAGGCTGTCCTTATATTTACCGTTTCCGTTTTCATTCACCACCGGCATACTAAAATGCACCTCCCCAGTTTTCACTCGAGAGAAGCCGTCAAATTCGTTTTCGTCTGTACTAAGCACAACCTCGTACTTTCCGGCCGGTGCAGCAAAGCCGTAATCGGCGAAAGAAGACACCGGGTTGAAATTGAGCGCAAAGATACAATTTTTTCTTTTGAAAATAAGTATCTTTTTTTCTTCATCCTGCACAAAAAGTTCCGGACGTTCATCAAGAATGCCCTCCTGCTGCGCCAGATGCACCATCGCCTTGTCAAAATTTCTCAAATATCTGTATCTCAGATAGTCCGGTTCTGCCAGAGACCACTGTCTGCGTGCATGCTTATGCGACCATCCGTTCCCCTCGCGAGGGAAGTCAATCCACTCCGGATGTCCGAATTCATTTCCCATGAAGGTAAGATAGCCGTTGCCGCAGGTGGCAAGGGTAGCAAGGCGGATCATCTTGTGAAGCGCCACACCTCTGTCAACTATCGGAGACTGCGATTCCTTGTTCATGGATGTGTACATCTCGGCATCCATAAGGCGGAATGCTATGGTCTTGTCGCCCACCATCGCCTGATCGTGACATTCGGCATAACTGATGGTCTTTTCATCTTCGCGCTTATTGGTCAGTTGCCACCATATCTCACCTACACTCCACTGGTCGTCAGTCAGTTCCTTGATCCATTTGATCCAGTTGTCCGCCACACCCATGCTCATGCGGAAGTCAAATCCGACTCCTCCCATTTCTATCGGCGCAGCCAGTCCTGCCATTCCGCTGACATCCTCGGCGATTGTAAAGGCAGCCGGATTGATTTCACGGGTCAGGATATTTGCAAGGGCAAGATATGCGATCGCATTGTCATCGACTCCCTGGTTGAAATAGTTCTCATATCCCACAAAGTCCTTTTCCAGACCATGATCCCAGTAAAGCATGCTGGTCACGCCGTCGAAACGGAAGCCGTCGATATGGTATTCCTCCATCCAGAACTTGCAGTTGGACAGGAGGAAATGCTTGGTCTCGTCCTTGCCGTAGTCAAAACAGCGCGAGCCCCATGCAGGATGGTGTCCCTGCCAGCCGTCATAGAAATACAGGGTCTCCTTGCCATCGAAGAGCCCAAGTCCTTCCGCCTCATTATCAACCGAATGCGAGTGGACAATATCCATGACCACGGCTATGCCGAGCCCGTGTGCATCATCTACAAGGGCCTTGAATTCCTCCGGTGTGCCGAAACGGGAACTGAGGGCGAAGAAATTGGCCACCTGATAGCCGAAGGAGCCATAATATGGATGCTCCTGCAAGGCCATTATCTGCAAGGTGTCGTAGCCCAGATCGGCAACCTTAGGCAGGATATTGAGCCTGAACTCCTCGAAAGTGCCCACCTTTTCCTCCTCCACTGCCATACCTATATGGCATTCGTAGATGAGCGGATGCGGACGTTTGCCCGGACCCTTGTGCTTCCAGACGTACGGTGTTTCCGGGTCCCAGACCTGGGCGCAGAACTGCTTGGTCACAGGGTCCTGCACCGCACGGGTCGTATATGCCGGGATTCTTTCTCCTCCTCCACCAGGCCACTCTATATATAATTTATAGAGGCTGCAATGGTCAAGGAACATTGCCGGGAGGATTATCTCCCAGTTGCCTCCACCTATCGGTTTGAGCGCATAGACCTCGCTGCGTTTCCAGTTGTTGAAATCGCCTATGAGGTATATCTTGTTAGCATTCGGAGCAAATTCGCGGAATATCCAGTTTCCTTTGGCATCACGATGCATACCATAATAATGGTGGTTGTTTATGCCTTTTGACAAGGAGCCGTCCACACTGTAACGTTCCTTAATGTCCATGATCATCTTATGGCGTCTGTCGATGACGTCCTTGTATGGTTTGAGCCATTTGTCATGATCATAGATCATCTGTTTCTTTTTTGCGCACATATCAGTCAAGTTTTTCTTTTGTTCCACGTAAATATGCCCGACAGGCTTCAAGCAGTTCCTTGGAACGCTTTACGTATTTATCTATATCATCCACCCCTGTCTTAGGGTCCTCAACCTTGGCAGCGATCGCTTCAAGTTCTGCTATGGCTTTCGTATAATCAAATTCTTTCATTTTCATTTATTTTATAGATCTCTCCACTCCCTTCGGTCGGTCGAGATGACATATTCAACTTCGGTCGGTCGAGATGACATATTCAACTTCGGTCGGTCGAGATGACATATTCAATTTCGGTCGGTCGAGATGACATCATTGACAGTACAGTCAACCGTGCCATCGGCGAACATGACAGACAAACGATCCCCTGCCGCAAGTCCCGAAACACCTTTCAGCACGACACCGTTCCCATCTGTCGCCAGCGCATAGCCACGCTCAAGTATCCTTCGCGGATCCGCTGCCTCAATTCTTGTCTGCAGCAGGTTCAGGGCCGCCTCCATGGTATTTATCTTCAGCGCAAACGCACCTCTGATCCGCGCATAGAGTGCATCCAGCAGCGACTCCTCACGATAGAAACGGTTGGACACAGCAAGCCGTATCCGCGTCTCAAAGGAAGACAGACGCTCGTCCTCCTGCTGATATATATCCAGGATGAAATCCGCCAGCGCCGTAGGGGTCTTCAGGAACTCGTGAGCGACCATGTCACACACATGATAATCCTGGTCGTGACCTATCGCAGTCAGCACCGGCAGAGGATACTGAGCGATGACCGCAGCAAGGTCATAATCGTCATAGCAGGCAAGGTCAAGTTTCGCTCCTCCGCCACGAAGAATCAGCACAGCGTCATACTCGCAGGCAGAAGCACCCTCGCCCTGCATCGCATCAAGGACCGCATCCATGGCAGCAATGATCGAGGCCGGGCAGTCCGCACCCTGCATCAGCGCCGGGAAAAGCACAGGAGCCACCTTGAAGCCGTATGGATTCTCCTCTATATGGCGCATGAAATCGCGATAGCCCGCAGCATCCTCAGCGGAAATCACTGCAAGGCGATATGGAAGCACAGGCAGGCACAGTTCCTTCTGCATGCCCATGAGACCTTCCTTATGAAGCCTCTCGATTGTCTTCTGCCTTTCCAGTTCCTTTACTCCGACAGAGTACTCCGGGTCTATATCATTGATAATGAGAGACAGGCCATACAGTTCACTATAATTCACCTGTACATTAACAAGAATGACCAGCCCCTCCTGTAAAGGAGAGCCGGTCACTGATTCAAAATATGGAGCAATCAGGCGATATTTGGAACTCCAGATGATGGCGCTTACCTTCGCCTTCAGGCCTGTCTGGTCGCTATGTGACAGTTCAAGATAGCAATGCCCGCCGCTTCGCGCCTTCACGGCACTCACCTCAGCCTTCACCCACACGCGGTTCGGAAAAAGCGATTCCACCCCCGCTTTCAGCATCTGCTGCAACTGTAAGAGGTCAATAAAATCCTTTTCCATATCCGAACAATTTCATCACAGACAAATTTAATGAAAGTTTCGGATAAGCAAGCATAAACCTCAAATTATTTAGCCTTCGTCTATTTGCTGAAATGATATGTAACCTTGAAGCCATCTTCTTCATACAGGAGCACCAATGATTTTCCGGTCAACCCGACAATATCGGAAACCATACTTTCTCCATCATACGAAAGCATAAGTCTGCCATCTGTACACTCATAGGTCACCTCTTTGGAATCACCACCCTTATAGGTCATATGGAATCCACTTTTTACGCTCCTGCTGCGAATAAGACTCATCATGGTGTCCCGAAGCACAGGACAGACAGGACCGCGCAGCAATCAGCAGACATAGTTTTTTCATGGTAGGTGTATATTTATGGCGAATATAGATGTATTCTTAAAAAAAAATAGATAAATTTGCGACGTTTTTGATATACTCAAAGACGAACATTGAATATCAACCCGTTTAATAGGGCGGTGGCTGTATAGGCTGTCGTCCCGTTGTATTTGCATATAACCGTAATATGAAAAGACTTACACTTGTAATTTTCTGTCTGTCAACAGTCTGTCAGGCACTTTCTGCTCAGGCCGTGTCAACCGCCCGGGTAATGGCTGACATAGAGATGAACGAATTTGTGTGGGCAGTGGGATACGGCGAAACCGTCGAAGAGGCCGACAATGACGCAATGAACACCCTGGCCACCCGCGCAGTCAACCTGACATCGACAGACAGGCACACTCTGACTGTCAGAAACACCAATCAGGACAACTACACCGACGACAAATTCCAGAGAAACATGCTCGCCATATCGAACATGTATCTTGAAGATGTAAGGCGTGAGATTCTGCCGACTCTGAACAGGAAGGACAAGGCGATAAGGGTCCTGAGGTATGTCACCGTCGAGGATTGGGAAGCCAGACATGACGCATTGAAAGCCAAGATCGAGGAATACATAGAGTCCGGAAAATATGCATCCATGGTGGAGGACAAGATACGGTACTACACATGGGCTCATGTCCTCATTCAGACCTACCCGGACACGGCAGACCCCATAACTGTTGACTCCGTACCTGCCAAGCAATGGCTTTACAGCCAGTTGAGAGAGGCCCTTGACGACATAGAGATCACAATCATCGCAACAGAAGAGGACAAGTCAAACAGGAACTATCCGTACAAACTGTTCCTGGACTTCACATACAAAGGCGATCCTGTCAGTTACTTGAAATTCGGATTCTTTGACGGCGGCGGATATGTCGAGAACGAATCCGTAAAAGACGGACGCGCTGTCATCATGGTCAAGCACCTTGAACCGGAGATCGGCATAGACATCGACTGCCTCAGCAAGGACCTGGCGCGCCAGATCGAGCCGACAGTCGCCCTTCTGATAGAGAACAAGCAGTATGCTTCGTCCTTCGAGGAAGGTCATAAGAATGTATCCACCGACACAAAGGCAGCAAAACCCAAGAAAAACGTAAATACGACCTCATTGAAGGTCACTTCAGCAGTAAACCAGCAGTTGGCGAGAAACAACTCCGAGTATGCGCCCCTCTCATCTCAGGTGCAATCGACTCAGACATTCGAAGCCATCATGAATGACATCGCATCATCCATATCGGACCCGTCCAACAAAAACATAGTCCACCATTTCACGGCGGAGGGATGGAGCCAATATCAGCGCATTGTGGCGAACGGCGCTCCTATGCTTGCCAGGACACCGGAGTACAAGTTCATCCTGCACGACACCCTGACCATCTGTCAATCAATACCTGTAAAACTCAGTTTCCCGGGCAACCACTCCTTTGTCGAGGATGTGGTCTTCAGAGTAAACAACAGGACAAACAAGGTCGAGTCCGTGGCATACAAGTTAAGCGCGAAGACTGAACATTCAATCATGGGCATGCGGTGGGACGATGCCGCCAGACTGACCCTGATAACCTTCCTTGAAGATTATAGAAGCGCATACTGCCTTAAAAACCTTGACTACATTAACAAGGTTTTCGCTGATGACGCATATATCATAACCGGTCGCATCCTTAAAGTAAGCACGCGCAAATTTTCAGATTCCCCGGAGGCAATCAACGGCACCACTGCGGTATATGAAAGGAAAAGCAAGCAGCAGTATATCTCAGACCTCAGAAAGAGTTTCATAAGCAAGGAGTTCATCAACCTGCGTTTCGAGGAGTGCAACGTCGCAAAGGGCTATGGCGAAAAGGAGGGAATCTACGCCGTACAGGTAAACCAGTTGTACTACTCGAACAACTACGCTGACAACGGCATTCTTACCCTTGCCGTGGATATGCGAAAGACTACAGACCCTCTTGTAAGAGTGAGGGTGTGGCAGCAGGCCCGCGATGTCACATATAAGGCGGAAGACATGATCGAGCGCACTGTAGCAGTAGAAAACGAATTATAGAATTGAAAGATGAAACGATTATTTACCCTGTTGTTCACGATACTTCCCATTGTAACCTATGCCCAGTCAAATAATCTTCTGGAAATAGACGAAAGTTCGTTCGAGCCTGTCCAGACAGATGTCCTTAGCGGTGTCAGCATCGACAAGATAGGGCTCGACCCTTCCAGAAGGCCCTGTGCCCGAATCAAGATGCATATAAACCGCATGACCAAGGAGGAGATAGAAGGTATATCAGTCCGCCCGGTCGGTGGTAATGTTGTGGTCAACAAACTCACCGTTACAGGACAAGGCAATGGCCTTATCATCGAACTCACAGCAAAGGAAGCGACAAGATTCTATCTGCACCACGACAAATACGGAGACTCCAATGAGGTCAGCCTGAATCTTGAAGGCGACAAGGAGTATAGGATCGATGCGGCATTGAACACCACCTACTCCATAGTCGTCAGTTGCAACAAACCGGAAGCCGAAGTGTATCTGGATGACAACTACAAGGGGCAGATAAGCAACAGATACGACCTTACGGTCAGCGACGTCTATCCAGGGCCTCATCGCATAAGGGTAAAATTCGGTTCCATCTCGCAAGAGCAGAATGTGGAGGTCAGCAGTTCCAATATACATTTCCGCATAATCCTTGACCTCGAATCCGCAAAGCCTCAATTTGTGGCGTTCAAGATAAGCCCCGCAGATGCCAACCTGATCATCGACGGCAAACCATATATGTTGAACAGATATGGAGAGATATCGGAAGCGCTCATGCTTAATAACGGCACTTACACCTACATCATCTCCGCAAAAGACTATCACGAGGAAAAGGGTACATTCACGGTTGATGGAGACAAGGTGGATATGAATGTCAGCCTCAAACCGGCCCATGGATTTCTGAATATATCAGGCGAGGGTGTCCTGAGCGGGGCAAGCGTATATGTGGATGACAAACTGATCGGCAATGCACCTGTAAAGTCGGGACGCCTTTCAAGCGGAGAGCACACAGTCCGCATCATCAAATCTCTGTACAAGGAATATTTCGGTACAGTCAACATATATGACGGCAAAACCACGGAGTGCAAACCTGAACTGACAGCCGACTTTGCAACGGTAACACTGAAATCGACAGCCGGGACTGATATATATGTCAACGGCACGAGAAAGGGCACATCCCCTTGGACAGGCGACCTCAGGTCCGGCGTATATAACTTTGAGGCCCGCAAGACCGGGCACCGCAATTCCGCCATATCCCAGACCATCTCCGCCACACCTTCCGTGCAGAGTTATGAGATTCCGGCACCGGCTCCGATAGTCGGAACGGTCAATTTCATAAGTTCACCTATGTCAGACGTATATGTTGACGGAAACAATGTCGGACGTACCCCGTTGAGCATGGACCTGATCATCGGCAAGCATACCGTATCATTCAGAAAAGACGGTTTCCAGACGCAGAACCGTTCCTTTGAGGTGAAGGAGGGTGAGGCTTCGACGGTGCAAGTGACATTGGAGGAAGGAAGGTCCACTTCCTCGAGCAGTTCATATTCCTCATCGGGCAGTTCCTATTCAGGCTCATCAGGACAAGGTTCATATACTATCAAATATCCACAGTCACAATCAGGAAGTCTTGTCTGGGTGTATTTGGATGGCAAATTCATGAGCAGTACGACCAGACAGGTTACCATTCCTCATGGAACACATATAATAACAGTGGAGCCTGAGACTGGTAAGTTCTATGGCAGACGGGTAGTCGTCAACAGCTCGACCCCTGAAGTCATCGACATGTCCAATTCTCCAAGGGTAATAAGTTCAAGTTCGGTGACACCATATACGGGAAGTTCATCCGGCAGCAAAACAAGCAGCTACAGCAGTTCTTCCAGCAGCAAGTCAAGCAGTTACAGCAGATACAACAGTTACAGCAGGAAGAAAAAGGGCTGGAACTGGTTCAATATAGGCATAACCGGTGATCTGGCATATTGCAGTCCGGATAATTTTGTCGTTGGAGCCGGGATGACAATCAGAATGAGCAAATGTAATAGTTGGATGATACCGACAATAGGAGCAAGATACGCCTATAATTTCTCCGGACATAGCGTAATCGGACTCCCTTTTGTCTTGAATTTCAATTACGGAAAGATTTGGGATACAACATGTGGCATCTACCTTGGTATAGGTGTTGAAGGACTATATTATCCATCTGGGTTTGGCTATAAATATAACGTATTTGAGGATGAATCTGAAGAGGAGACAACATATTACGGCATGAGAGAAGAAGGATGGGGATATGGACTGGTCGTCAACATTTTTGGAGTCAGTGCAAGACATCATGATTTCAACTTATATTTGAGTGCTGACATTGACACAGACCTGCTTTATATAGGCTGCAGATACACATATTTCTTCTAATTCATCCCATGAAGACGGAAATCATAACATCACCACAGAACCCCAAAGTGCGGCTGATGCTTGAATTGCAGGAGAAATCCAAGGCAAGGCGTCGAGAAGGGCTCTTTGTGGTGGAAGGACTGAGGGAACTGCTGCACTGCGTGGAAGCGGGATATGAGGTCCACTCATTGTTCGTCTGTATGGACATCCTTTCACGGGAGGCCCTTGCTCAGATTGAGGAGGCGTGCTGCGGGAAGTGCCCTGTATTTGAAATACCGGGACAGATATATGAAAAAGTGGCATACAGGGGAAGCACAGAGGGGGTCATAGCCGAACTGAAATGCAAGAGCCACACGTTACAGACGCTGCATGCCGGAGAAAATCCGCTTGTGGTCGTCCTGGAATCCGTCGAGAAGCCGGGCAACCTGGGAGCCGTTCTGAGAAGCGCCGACGCTGCCGGGGTGGATGCCGTGATCATCTGCGACCCGCTGACCGACCTGTATAATCCCAACCTCATACGCTCCAGCATCGGAGGCATATTCACAGTGCAGACAGCCGCCGCCACATCACAGGAGGCCATAGGCTGGTTGAAGGACAGAGGCATAAAGATATATACAGCACAGTTGCAGGACTCGGAATGGTATTATGACACCGACATGACAGGCGGCACGGCAATAGTCATGGGCACAGAGGCGACGGGTCTGACGGACGTATGGAGAGAGGCTGCTGATGCTCACATAAAGATTCCGATGCTCGGAAAACTCGATTCGCTCAACGTCTCGGTGTCCGCTGCAATACTCATGTACGAAGCAGTGCGTCAGCGTAATGCATCTGATACAAAAAATGTATAAAAGTGTCTAACGTCGCAGGTACAAATGAATAAGTACGGACTTATAGGTCACCCGATAGCCCATTCGCTGTCCCCTGCCCTTTTCAAGGCGGCTTATGAGGGCAGATACCCCTATGATCTGATAGAGGGCGAGGACTTTGAAGCATCATACCGGAGATTTCTTGAAGAATATACTGCCATAAACGTGACTGCTCCGTTCAAGGAACTTGCATTTGCAAAGGCAGATGTCAGAAGTCAGGGATGCGAGGCCACAGGAGCAGCTAATATCCTGTTCAAAAACAATGACGGCTGCATCGAGGCGGCCAACAGCGATATCGCAGGTGTCATAGGTGCACTGACATGCAATGCAGACCTGACCAGGACAAGACCGTACGCCCTGGTGGTCGGATGCGGCGGCGCGGCCATGGCGGCAGCATACGCCTTAGGCAGTCTCGGCTATCACACGACCATCATCAACAGGAGTCTTCCGAAGGCGGAAGTTGTAGCCGGGCGTATCTCAAAGGCTCTCTCTGCTGAAATTCACGCGGCGGGTCTCGAAGATTTCCGCAGACTGTTCCGCAAGGCGGGAGTCATCGTATATTCGCTTCCAATAGCGTTGAAGGCCCTTGACAAACTCTCTGTAAGAGACATAAAAGGATGCATCATAGGCGACGGGCATCACAAGATTCTGCTTGAAGCCAATTACAGGGATCCGTCAGTCACGCCCAAGATGACAGAAAGATTCCAGAGGATAAACCCTCATTTCACCTGCATAGACGGCAAGGAGTGGCTGCTCTATCAGGCCATTGAGGCATACCGTATCTTCACCTCGGAAGAGCCTGATGCGGAAGCCATGCGAAAGGTGGTGGGCTGAGGCATGAAAGAATGAAAATTGTTATAATCCTCAGAGGTTATATCAAAATTTATCACTACCTTGCAAAGTTTTTGATAGGGAACAAAAGACAACATATATGATAAACAAAGTTATACTTATCGGCAATGTCGGACAGGAGCCGGATATCCGCTACACCGGTGACACTGTAAGCGGCGCAAAGGTAGCGACCATACGCCTCGCCACAACAGAGAGATACAAGGACAGAAACGGCAATCTCCAGGAGCACACAGAGTGGCATAGTGTGATAGCATGGAGAAATACTGCTGACCTTGTGGAGAAATATGTGAAGAAAGGCACCCAACTGTATATTGAGGGGCGCCTCCGCACACGTTCCTGGGAAGACCAGAGCGGCAACAAGAGATATGCTACTGAGATTATGGCCGACACTCTCCAACTGCTTGGCAGAAAGTCTGACGGACAGAACAACCCTCAGGGCGGGTATCAGCAGAACTATGGTCAGCAGCAGGGCGGATATCAGCAGACCCAGCCTGCATACCAGCAGCAGGCGCAACAGCCATATCAGCAGCCTGCCTATCAGCAACCGGCACCACAGCCGGCGCCTGTGCAGCAGCCGGCAGCACCGCAGAACATAGAGGACGGCGACGCTGGCAACGACCTTCCATTCTAAGAAAACAATAAAATATATTACAATGAAACTTGACGTTGTACTCGGCCTCCAATGGGGCGACGAAGGCAAAGGTAAGATAGTTGACGTACTTGCAGGCAGATATCCTACTGTGGCACGTTTTCAGGGCGGTCCTAACGCAGGACACTCACTGCATTTTGACGGTAAGAGTTTTGTTCTCAGATCCGTTCCATCAGGAATCTTCCGTGACGGTGCCATGAATATCGTAGGAAACGGTGTAGTGCTTGACCCTATCACATTCATGGGAGAATGTACAAATATCGCTGACAAGACAGGCATTCCTGTGACAGAGCGTATTGTCATTGCAAAGAAGGCGCACCTCATCCTTCCTACACACAGACTTCTCGACGCAGCCAATGAGGCGGCAATGGGCAAGGGCAAGATCGGTTCCACCCTCAAAGGCATCGGACCTACATACACAGACAAGATCGGCCGTTACGGACTTCGTGTGGGAGATATTCTTGCAGCAGATTTCCCTGAAAGATATGCAAAACTCCAGAACAGGCACATCACCCTCCTGAAACAGATGGGATATGAGTGCGACCCTCACGCAGAGGATGCGGCATTCATGGAAGCCGTGGAATACCTCAGAAAGTTCGAACTTGTTGACTGCGAATACTATGTGAACAAACTCCTCAAGCAGCAGGATATCCTCGCAGAAGGTGCTCAGGGCTCAATGCTTGACGTGGACTACGGCTCATATCCGTTCGTAACATCATCAACGACCTCATGCTCAGGCGCTTGCGTAGGTCTCGGAGTCAACCCTCACCTTATCGGACATGTTTTCGGAATCTTCAAGGCATACTGTACACGCGTGGGCAGCGGTCCGTTCCCTACCGAACTCTTTGACGAGACAGGAGAGGAACTCCGCCGCATCGGACATGAGTTCGGAGCAGTGACAGGACGTCCGCGCCGTTGCGGATGGCTTGACCTTGTGGCCCTCAAATATGCTGTGATGCTCAGCGGCGTGACCGACCTCATCATGATGAAGTCAGACTGCCTCGACACTTTCGAGACCATCAAGGTCTGCACATCATACATCGTCGATGGACAGCCTTCCGACCAGTGGCCGTTTGACACATTCGCCAATATCGAGCCTGTATATACAGAGTTCAAGGGATGGAAGTCAGACCTCACCCACTGCCGCACGGAAGAGGAACTGCCGCAGGAGTTCCGCGACTATATCGCATTCATGGAGCAGTACCTTGAAGTGCCTATCAAGATCATCTCAGTGGGTCCTGACCGCGAGGCAACCATCATGCGATGAAGGTAATAGCAGACTGTGGCGCAACCAAAAGCCATTGGGCGGTGATCTGTTCCAATGGTGACATCCACCGGTTTACAACAGGCGGAATCAATGCAAGCGCCATATCTGCAGAGTCCATAATCGGAGTCATATCCGAAACAGCAGAACAGATTTCAGCGACAGAAGTCTCTGCCGCTGAGATTTATTTATATATAGCCGGGTTCGCCAGCGAAAACCTTGAATCGCAGATAAGAAGCACCTTTGAGGCGCATCTGACCGTAGCAAGCCTCGAAATCCAGACTGACCTACTCGGAGCCGCACGAGCAGTCTGCGGACACGGCTCGGGAATAGCGGTCATCCTCGGTACCGGCTCAAACTCCTGCCAATGGGAAAACGGCAAAATTGTAAAGAAAGTCAATTCCGGAGGCTTCATACTCGGAGATGAAGGTGGCGCTGCCGCCCTCGGCAAACTTTTCATTGCCGATTTCATCAAGGGACTTGTTCCTGATTCCATCTCTGAAGATTTCTCTTCCAGATATCCCAGCGACTATGCTGCAATAATTTCAAAAGTGTACAGCCATGAAGAATCCCCTTCCGGCTATCTGGGTTCTCTGGCACCTTTCATAATGGAGCATTACGTCCATCCCTACATAAAGAATCTGGTGGATGGCAACTTCCGCTCATTCATCAGACGCACCCTGAAACAATACGACACCGACAGACTGCCAGTCAGTATCGTAGGAGGTTTCGGCTACGCACTCAGGGAAATATTCACGCAGATTGCACAGGAAGAAGGGCTGACCATATCGCGCTTCATTGAAAAGCCCATCGACGGACTGGTGGAATACCACACCCGGCAGGCAGAGCGTTAGGAAACCTTGTCATCAAGTCCAAGTTGCGGATTGCGTCGTGAAGATCGGAAAAGCATGAGCGCCACGGCAATCGCTATGATTCCGAGGGCGATGAATACATATTCCGCGTGCAGGGCGGCGGTCACTTCCTGAGTATGGTTGCCGGGAGAGGTGATTTCGCGTGAGAAGATTTTGCCCACAAGGATAGGCACTGCCCACATACCCATATTCTGCACCCAATAGATGAGGGAATATGCCGTACCGAGATTCTTTTCCGGAACGATTTTCGGCACCGAGGGCCACATGGCGGAAGGAACAAGTGAATATCCTATTCCAAGCAGGGCAATGGCCACATAGGCATAAGCAGGCACTCCCTGAGGTGCAAAGGTTATGATAAGATGCGAGCCTAACACCAGAGCCGAGCCCACGATCATCCACAGCGTAGCCTTTCCGACCTTGTCCACCAGCGCTCCGAAAAGCGGGGTGAAGAGGATGGTAAAGAACGGGATCATTGCCAGAAGCACAGTGGCGATGTCAAGATTCACTCCGAAGAGAGGCAGGAGTATGGACACGCCGAACTTCTTGAAACGTATCACGCAGCAATAGAAGGTGACGCACAGAACTGCAATCATCAGAAAACGCTGATTGCTGAGTATCTTCCATATATCCGAAAATCTGAACTTGTCCTCTTCTGCCGTATTCACCTTGTCGGTCTGTCCTGTCTGCCTGTCAAACCTTGCATCCATAGCCACGAATATCGCCCACAGCAGACCACCGGCAGCAAGCACTGCAAGACCTATAAGCGCCGGCCTGTTGGTCTCCGCCAAGGTATAGACCTCGCCCAAAGCCTTCTGCCTGACTATCATAGGCGCAACAAGAATTGCTGTGGCTGTGCCGAAACGGGCTATCGCCAACTGGAGTCCCATAGCCAGGGCCATATTCCTGCCCTTGAACCATTTTGCGATGGAGCGTGTCACCGACACTCCAGCAATCTCGCTTCCCAGGCCGAACAGCATGCAGCCCACGTATGCTATCATAAGAGATGTCCTTGGCTCAAAGCCCGCCGATATGGCAAAGGTCACAAGCGCCGCACCGCCGACCATCATACCCACGAATATGGATCCCACGAGCCTCACTCCGAACTTGTCCAGCAGGGCCCCGCACACTATCAGTCCGCCCCAGATGCAGAGGAAGGAATATCCGCTGGAATAGAATCCGTAATCAGCCATATCCCAGCCGAGTTCCAGAAACTGAGGGTTCTTGAACAGTTCCGAAAGAGACGAGAACATATCGTCGAAAAAATACGACGCGAACATAGGAACAACAAGGCACGCCAGCGCTAACCAGCATGCCCATCTGTTGTCCCTGAGAGTATTTTTCAGGTTCATTATTTCTTGATGTTAGGAAGTTCCAGACCGTAACCCTTCTTCTTGTCTTCTATTTTGAGGAAGAATGACATTATGAATGCCAGGACACCGAATGAAGCGAAGATGATCATAGGCACAAGATAGCCGCCTGTCTTCTCGAAAGCGATACCGATGATGAGCGGAACAAAGCACAGTCCCACATTCTGTATCCAGAAAATGAGCGAATACGCACTTCCGAGAATCACCGGGTCGATAATCTTAGGCACTGACGGCCAGAGAGCGGCAGGAACAAGGGAGAATGACACTCCGAGAACCACGATCAGAAGCAGAGCAAACCACTTGTTCGGGAACTCAGGAAGAAGGAATGCGAAACTCAGATGACATGCAATCATTATTATCGCACCAACCATGAGCATTGACGCGCCCTTTCCTCTTGTGTCAAGATAGGCTCCGAGGAACGGCGTGAGCACCATAGCAAGAATCGGGAACCATCTGAACAGGTCAGCAGCCTCAGTATTAGGGATATTCAGTGTCACTTCAAGGAAATTTGTAGCATATCTCTGGAACGGGAAGATCGCCGAGTAATAAAGCACGCAGAGCAGAGCGACAAACCAGAACATCTTGCTTGAAAATATCTTTCCGAGATCGCTCACCTTGAACTCCTCTTCTGAATCTCCGCCAGCCGTAATGCCCATCTGCCTGTCAAGTTTTGCATCCATCACCGAGAAGGCGATGAAATTGATCAGACCTATCAGAAGGAGTATCACACAGAACAGAATAGGGGCTTCTATATTTCCGAAATGAGCCGCAAGGCGAGGTGAAACAGAAAGCACTGCGAACACACCCAGACGTGCGATGGCCATTTCAAGCCCCATTGCAAGAGCCATCTCCTTGCCGTTGAACCATTTTGCAATAGCCTTTGAGACTGTTATGCCGGCCATTTCACAGCCGCATCCGAAAATCATGAAACCAAGAGACGCCATCTTTGCACTGCCCGGAAGAGCAACCCACCATGAGTCAAGCCATGTGCAGAAGGCTGTTGTCTGGAACCAGTCAGTAATGCCGACATATTTGATTGCGGCTCCAACGACCATGAGTGATGTGGAAAGGATACCTGTGAAACGTACGCCCATCTTGTCGAGAATGATGCCGGCGACGATGAGGAAGCCGCAGACATTCAGGATATATTCAGATGCCGCATAAGTTCCGAATACGGAGCCGTTCCATCCGCGGGCCGTCTCTATGAGGGACTGTAACGGAGACATCACATCCACGAACATATAAGCGAAGAACATTGCAAGAGCAATGAGAATGAGGGCAGCCCACCTCGCGGCGAAACTGTCATTAAGATACTTTTTGATTGTCTGTGTCATATTGTTGGTTTATTTTATTCTGTCATCTTGACCTTCTTCCATATCATTTCGACCTTCTTCCATGTCATTTCTACCTTCTTCCGTGTCATTTCGACCTTCTTCCATGTCATTTCGACCGAGCAAAGCGAGTGGAGAAATCTTTGCAAAGATAGCGTTTTTCAGTACCTTTGCAAAATCGCATTATTACAGAACAATGGGACATACGGCATATACACTTTTGGATAAGGTAAACTCCCCGGCAGACATCAAGGGTCTCTCCACAGAACAACTCAGAACGCTATGTCAGGAGATCCGCCAATATATGATAGAATGCTGTGCAGTCAATCCCGGCCACCTCGGACCGAGCCTGGGCGCAGTGGAACTGATTGTCGGACTGCACTATGTCTATGATACTCCCGAAGACAAGATTGTATTTGACGTGGGTCACCAGGCCTACGCACACAAGATCATCACCGGCCGTCGCGAAGCATTCAGGGGGAACCGCACCAAGGAAGGTATCAGCGGCTTCCCAAAGCGCTCCGAAAGTGAATATGACGCATTTGGAGTAGGTCATTCATCGACATCCGTTTCTGCTGCGCTTGGCTTTGCGGAGGCTGCCAAGATGCAGGGATCGGGCCATAAGTCCATCGCCCTGATCGGAGACGGCGCCCTCACCGGAGGTCTTGCCTTCGAGGGAATGAACAATGCGGGAGCAAGCAACACCGACATTCTGGTGGTCCTCAATGACAACAACATATCCATTGACAGAAACGTAGGTGCCCTGCACGACTATCTTCTGCGCATGACCACCGACCCCCGCTACAACAAGGCAAAGAAGAAGATCTGGGACAAACTCGGTGACAACTGGTTCAGACGCAACATCCAGAAAATAGTCCGGACCACCAAGGCATATATAGTCAGGGACAGCGGAGGACATCTTTTTCAGGCGCTCGGATTCAGATATTTCGGTCCTATCGACGGCAATGACATCGAGCAGGTGGTCGATACATTGAAGAAAGTCAAGGACCTCGGCGGTCCCATGCTGCTTCACACCCTCACGACCAAAGGCAAGGGATATGCCCCTGCCGAGGAAAACCAGACCGTATGGCATGCGCCCGGAGTATTCGACCCTGAAACAGGTGAGCGCATAAAGAGCGACAAAGGAGTCAGCCGTTATCAGGACGTGTTCGGAGAGGTGCTTCTCGAACTCGCAAAGATGAACGAAAAGGTGGTGGGCATCACCCCGGCTATGGCTTCCGGGTGCGGCATGAACACGCTGGCGAAGGCAATGCCGGAAAGATTCTATGATGTCGGCATCGAGGAAGAGCACGCAGTCACATTTGCAGCAGGTCTTGCAGCCGGCGGAATGAAGCCGTTCTGCAACATATACTCGTCATTCTCACAAAGGGCATACGACCAGATCATGCATGATGTAGCCTTGCAGGGGCTTCCTGTGGTGGTCTGTCTGGACAGGGCCGGAGTTGTAGGCGAGGACGGAGCCACCCACCACGGATGCTACGACATGGCTATATTCAGGTCCATTCCCGGAGCAGTCATTGCAGTCCCTGCAGACGAGACCGAACTCAAGGACATGATGTACTCGGCATCGCTGGCTACGACCGGCCCTTATATAATAAGGTACCCGCGCGGATATGGGGAAGGCGCCCCATGGCAGGAACATCCATTCTCAGAAGTCCCTCTCGGCAAAGGAGTGAGAATGCTGGAAGGCAGCAAGGTGGCGCTCGTCTGTGCCGGACCGGTGTCATACAGGGCTATGGAGGCTGCCGATATTTTGAAAGCCTCCGGAGCAGACTGGAACCCGTCCATATATAATATAAGGTATATAAAGCCGCTGGATACGGACCTTATCGACGAGGCTTGTCGCAGACACTCCGTTGTAGTAACCGTGGAAGACGGTACTGTCATCGGTGGACTGCACGGAGCAGTGGCGGAATATGTAGCCGAGCATCACCCTTCTGTACGCGTCATTCCTGTCGGCATCCCGGACAGATATATCGGTCAGGCCACGCAACAGCAGCAGAGGGAGGAATGCGGACTGACCGCCTCCCGGATAAAGGAAGTTCTTGAAAAATACACTGATTATTTGAACTCCCCCTGTCATCCTGAACGGCACGAAGTGGAGTGAAGTATCTGCTACAGATTCTTCGCTGACGATCAGCAGCCAGTTACACGTCAGCCAAAAATCGTCGGCTGACTCTGATATACTGCACCTTTTGCGGATGATCAATAAATTTAAATGACTATCCGCAAACGGTGCAGGAAAACTTACCTGATTACAATCTATAATCTCATCCGGGATTTGGGTACGTATTTCCGGATGAACATGGGAAATTTGGCTTCTCATCCGGGTTTCGGGGGTTGTTTTCCGGATGCAAGGCAGCAAAATGCCTGCTCCGTCCGTAATTTCGCCTATTTTACGGATGCAAGGCAGCGAAATGCATGCTCCGTCCGTAATTTCGCCTATTTTACGGATGCAAGGCAGCGAAATGCATGCTCCGTCCGTAATTTCGCCTGTTTTACGGATGCAAGGCAGCGAAATGCCTGCTCCGTCCGTAATTTCGCCTGTTTTACGGACGGAGCAGGTAGGACGCGCGAACAGTTTACTGCACTGATAACGGATAATCATTAAATATAATTAAAAATACCAAATAAAAAGTCAAGAAACTTCAGCGGAAAGTAGTGATTTTCGCAGTCAGAAGGGAAAGGTACAGCATCGAAGGTAAGGCCTATATAATATTATAAGGTATAGCGGCGGCTGGCAGATGTAATTCCAGCCCACACCTTTTGCGGATGATCAATAAATTTATCAAAAAAAGATGGAAAAGTTTTGCAGGAATGAAAAATATATCTATCTTTGCAATCCCAATTCGAGAGAGCGTTTCTCAAGAGGCGGATAAACAACAATGCCGATGTAGCTCAGTTGGCCAGAGCACGTGATTTGTAATCTCGGGGTCGTGGGTTCGATTCCCTCCATCGGCTCAAAAGTTCTTAGAAATAAGACATTTCGGAGTTTATTTTGGTTCAGTGCAAGGAGAGCGAGCGAGGAGAGAGGGAGTTACCTCGCGGTAATGACCGACCGACGATGCGAAGCACGACGCAGCAATGGGCCAAAAGAAACGAGAAAAGGGAGAATACCAGAGTGGCCAAATGGGGCAGACTGTAAATCTGCTGGTTTATACCTTCGGTGGTTCGAATCCATCTTCTCCCACAAAAAGCCCGTACCGAATCCGATCGGGCTTTTACTTTGAAAAGTGGAGTTTGCCACGGACAAAGTCGAAGTTTGTTTTTGAGGGATTTCGAGGCGGACGAGTGAGGAAGGAGGGAGTTACCTTGCGGTAATGACCGACTGACGACACGAAGTCCAACGAAGAAATCACCAGAAAGAAACGAGAATTGCGGAAGTAGCTCAGTCGGTAGAGCATCAGCCTTCCAAGCTGAGGGTCGCGGGTTCGAACCTCGTCTTCCGCTCAAAACTACGCCAGTGTAGCTCAGGGGTAGAGCGCTTCCTTGGTAAGGAAGAGGTCACGAGTTCAAATCTCGTCACCGGCTCTGCTTTTTTTGTTGTATATATACTTTAAAAACATAAAGATATGGCTAAAGAAACCTTTAAAAGAGAGAAACCACACGTTAACATTGGTACTATCGGCCACGTTGACCATGGTAAGACTACATTGACCGCTGCAATCACAACTGTACTTGCAAAGGCTGGTCTTTCAGAGCTTCGTTCATTCGACTCTATCGACAACGCTCCAGAGGAGAAGGAGCGTGGTATCACTATCAACACTGCTCACGTTGAGTATCAGACTGCTAACCGTCACTACGCACACGTTGACTGCCCAGGTCACGCTGACTACGTAAAGAACATGGTTACTGGTGCTGCTCAGATGGACGGTGCGATCCTTGTTTGTGCTGCTACTGACGGTCCTATGCCTCAGACTCGTGAGCACATCCTCCTCGCTCGTCAGGTGAACGTACCAAAGATCGTTGTATTCATGAACAAGGTTGACATCGTTGACGATGAGGAAATGCTTGATCTCGTAGAGATGGAGCTCCGCGACCTTCTTTCATTCTACAACTTCGACGGTGAGAACGCTCCGGTTATCCGCGGTTCTGCACTCGGTGCACTCAACGGTGACCCAACTTGGGAGGCAAAGGTAATGGAACTCATGGCAGCAGTTGATGAGTACATTCCACTTCCTCCACGTGATATCGACAAGCCGTTCCTTATGCCAATCGAGGACATCTTCTCTATCACAGGTCGTGGTACAGTAGCAACAGGTCGTATCGAGACTGGTGTTATCCACGTAGGTGACGAGGTTGAGATCGTAGGTCTCGGTGAAGAGCCTAAGAAGACTGTCGTAACTGGCGTTGAGATGTTCCGCAAACTCCTCGATCAGGGTGAGGCTGGTGACAACGTAGGTCTCCTCCTCCGTGGTATCGACAAGAAGGAAATCAAGAGAGGTCAGGTACTTGCAAAGCCAGGTCAGATCAAGCCTTACAGAAAGTTCCAGGCAGAGATCTACGTATTGAAGAAAGACGAGGGTGGTCGTCATACTCCATTCCACAACCACTACCGTCCACAGTTCTTCATCCGTACACTCGACATCACTGGTGAGATTTCACTTCCAGAGGGCGTAGAGATGGTAATGCCAGGTGATAACGTTACTATCACTGTTGAGCTCATCTACCCTACCGCTATCAACGAAGGTCTCCAGTTCGCTATCCGCGAGGGTGGACGTACAGTAGGAGCAGGTCAGGTAACTAAACTTATCGACTAATTACAGTCCAAAATACTCAGGTGGGTGTCCTGAAAAGAACACCCACTTTTTTAGGGGATTAGTATAAGGGTAGTACAGCGGTCTCCAAAACCGTTAGTCTGGGTTCGAATCCTGGATCCCCTGCCAGAAAATATCAAAGGTTACGATTTGGTAATGTTTAACAGA
>SUYM01000042.1 GCA_015060455.1 Bacteroidales bacterium | reverse complement strand
ACAAGATTGGAGCCTTCCTCTGCAAAAGCCTGTGCCAGACCGAAACCGATGCCCTTACCGCCACCGGTGATTATCGTTACATTTGAGTCAAGTCGTTTCATGTTCTTCATAATTTTTGACAAATCTACATATTTTTATAATGCTTTTCCGAATTTTGAGGAAAATCTCTATATTTGAACCATGAAAATAGCAGTGCCAACAAGAGACGGACGTGTAGATGACCATTTCGGTCATTGCGCCTATTATACCATATTCGATATCATTGACGGAAAGGTGGCTGGGGTCAGCAAGATGGCCTCTCCGGAAGGATGCGGCTGCAAGAGCGGCATAGCCCCTGTCCTGAAGATGGTGGGCGTGACTGTGATGCTTGCCGGCAATATGGGCCAGGGTGCAAAGAATGTATTGGAAGCCCAGCGGATTGAAGTCGTAAGAGGCTGCTCCGGGGATGTGGAGGAATTGGTTGATGCCTATCTGTCAGGAAATGTAAAGGATAATGGTGAGGCTTGCAGTCACCATGACTGTCATTGATACGTATGTCTCAGGAGTTCCTTGACTGAAGTAGATCGACAGTGGGTGTGATGTAATATGCTGAGTTTTAGCGATTTGCTAAAGTAAGGGTGGGGTAATTTGACCCACCTTTATGATACTAAAGTACTGTGCGTCACTCCTTTACATTTCACCCTAACAAATTTGCAAAGAATAATGCTACCATCTCTGCAACCTTCCGTGTCTTTCTGCTTATCCTATGATTTTCACCTTCGACTACAATCAGTTCTGCGTTATTTCCGTATATCTTACTGTAATCTTCACTGCACCACATAGGCACAAGGCTGTCCTTCTCGCCATGTATGATTCTAACAGGTCCCTTGTATGCCTCTGCAGTGCCATATATGTCAAGCTTCTGTGTGCTCTGCAGATATTCTTTACCGACTTTCATGATGCCGAAGCACTTGGTGTATTCCGGAAGATTCACCGGGTCGAATTCAGCCCCCAGAAGTTTACCGTTCAGACATGCATTCTTCAATACTGATGCCGGTGCTATGAGTACCAGTCCGGCTGTACATCCTGCCGGTGACATTGAGCTGAGGCGTCCTGCTGTCATGGATGCGACAACTCCTCCCTGTGAGTGACCCAGCAGGCCGAGCTTTGTGACATAGGGGAGAGACCTGGCATATTCCCACATTGCCAATGCATCCTGGATCTCATTCTCTATGGTCATCCGGACCATTTCTCCTTCACTGCTCCAGTGTCCTCCGAAGTTAAATCTAATGGATGCTATACCTTTCTTGGCCAAGGCATTGGCAATCGCAGGCATCGGGGTAATGTTCATGCTTGAGAATATCCCGTGCATGAGTATCACCATCGGGCATTTCTGAGTCTCTGTGTCGAAGTTCTTAGGTAAGGTCACCTTCATTGCAAGTCCTCCTTGAGGACCATAGACTTCATACTCTCTGGAGACCGCGGTTATGCTGGAAATTGAAAGGATTGTTATTAGCAGGATCAAACGTTTCATAGTTCTTCTCTTGAATATTCGATAGCACGGTTGATATAGTCGAGGAAGGGTTTTGCACTCTTGAACACCTCGCAGATGTGGTTGATGTCCAAATGCATGTCATCGAAATGTCCTGAAAGGCAGAAGTTCTTCAACTTTATGTATTCGATGTATGGTCCTTCCGCATTGAAACCCAGGGGAGAGCGCTTCAGCTTCTGGTCCTGGTCAAGCGACAGGGAAGTGTGGAGTCCCTTGATGATACTGTCGAAGTCTCCGCCTCCAAGCTCGATGTCCTCACGCAGAATCTTCAGCACCTTAGGCTCCGTGTAATAATTGCCCACAGCCAGAAAACTCCTGCACGGATATTCCTCGCCGGATCCTGTCCCGATATGGAAATAATATCCGCTGTACCCCGACTTGCGGCCCCCTCTTGCGATGAATGCCCCGAAATGAGTCTTGTAAGGAAGACCGTCCTTAGAGAAACGCATGTCCTTATATATACGGTAGGTACAGTCATTCACACCGATGCCCTTTATGGTCGGATCAAAGGCCGAAATCCCATTCAGAAGCTTCTCTACGATACTGTTGAAATGCGCTCGTGCCTCAAGGTACTCGCCTTTATGGCTGTCGAACCACGCCTTGTTGTTATTTGCCTCCAGACTGCGGAGAAAAGTGAGGATTGTTTTCATGTTGATGAGTATTCTTCGACAAATCTACATATTTTTTCGGGTAATCGGGCGGGAATGCGATTTGAATATATAGTTTGATGAGTGTAGATTTTATGCAAGAAATCCATATCTTTGAGCAATAAAGTCATAAAACATCATGAAAAGTTTTGGAGCAAAACCGTGGGTACTCCCACAGCCTGTACTGATCATCGGCACATACAACAGTGACGGCACTCCCAATGCCATGAACGCTGCATGGGGCGGACAATGGGATGCCAAGGAGATAATGATAAGCATGGGAGCACACGCCACAACAGAGAATCTTGCCAGATGTGCAGACTTCACGGTGGCTTTTGCGACTGTCGACACCATGACAGCTTCAGACTTCGTTGGTATTGTAAGCGCCAGGAAAGATCCGCAGAAGATGCTGAAGGCGGGATGGACGGCTGTGAAAGCGGAAAATGTTGATGCACCTGTGTTTACAGACTTCCCGATGACCATGGAATGCCGTATCATCCGCAAGATTGATGAAAGCGAAGAAGGCTACTACATAGTTGCAGAAATAGTTAATATCCTTGTTGATGAGAAATATCTTGGTGAGGACGGCAAACCTGACGTGTCAAAGATGGGACTGATCACATACGAACCGGTCAGTCATGGTTATGTGGCCCTCGGCGAGCGCGTGGGCAATGCTTTTGCGGATGGAAAGAAACTGATGTAAGAGTCAAATTCTGCAGATGAAAGATTGGATTTACAGGTTGTAAGAATTTCCAGATAAAGGTGTATTTTTGTGGAAAGTGAAACTATCTGATATGAAAGAAGAATGTTTGATATGCAAGGCTTCACTGGAGTACCTTCAGGAGGATGTCCTGATGGAATGCAGTATATGCCATAAGAGTGAGTTCAGCAAGACCAGATGTGTCAACGGTCACTATGTCTGCAACGAATGCCATTCCAAGGGAGTGGATTCCATTGTAGGCCTATGCCTTAGCGAGACTTCATGCGACCCTATAGAGATCATCGGGAAGATGATGGATATGCCGTTCTGCCATATGCACGGCCCGGAGCATCACATCATGGTAGGCGCTGCTCTCTTGACTGCCTATCATAATGCCGGGGGAGAGATTGACCTTCCGAAGGCTCTCAGCGAGATGATTAGCAGAGGAAGCAAGGTCCCGGGCGGGGCCTGCGGATTCTGGGGAGCCTGCGGCGCAGCCATAAGCACAGGTATGTTCATCTCCATCATCACCGGCTCGACCCCTCTGATGAATGAGGCATGGGGACATTCGAATCTTATGACTTCACGTTCTTTGGCAAAACTCGGTGAAATCGGCGGCCCGCGTTGCTGCAAGCGCAACTCCTATATGTCTATCCTATCTGCGATTGAATATGCCGAAGAGATTACCGGGGTCCGGATGCAGAAGCCGCAGATTGTCTGCCGCCATATGTCATCCAACAGTCAGTGCATCGGCAGGCGCTGTCCGTTCCATCCTTCTGGTCGATAAAGTATGAGATATCTTGTATTATGCACCGGCAACAGATGCCGCAGTCAGATGGCCCACGGCATCCTTCAGCGTCTTCATCCGGAGGCGGAAGTCTGTTCGGCAGGAGTAAGGCCTGCATCTGAGGTCCATCCTCTTGCCATCAAGGTGATGGCGGAGATAGGAATTGACATCAGTACTCATTATCCCAAGAATGTCTCTCGGTACCTTGACCGGAGTTGGGATTATGTCATCACCGTATGTGGCGGAGCCAAGGAGAGTTGCCCGATGTTTATCGGCGAGGTGGGAAAGTGTCTGCATATAGGCTTCGACGATCCCGATGCATTCGCAGGCCCCGAAGAGCAGGTCATCGAGGAGTTCCGTCGTGTGCGTGATGAGATAAGACGTGAAATGTCCAAATTGTAGGATATATTGCCGGTCACTACCTCATTGCTTCTGAGTCGGGCATTTCAGCAGATAAGTTGAAAGGAAAAATCCGAGCAGAGCCTCAAGAGACTTGTCAAGAAGAGGTCAGCAGGATGACCGCTCCGCTGATGCCGATGTAGGCATATACTATATATGTGAAGACTCGGTTGGGGATGTGGCGGAAAGCCCAACTGCCTGCAAGAGTGCCGAGAAGGACTCCGCCCAGGGCGTACAGGTATGTAGTGCCTACCGTCGGAGTGAGGAAGCCGTTGTATGCCCGGACCAGGGTCATCATGGCATTGCCGATGAGGAAATACATCTGTGTCATGGCCATATAGTGGTCCTTGTCCGGTTCCGATGATATGAAATAGAGGACGGCCGGCGGGCCCTGCATTCCAAACAGGCCGCCCATGATGCCGCTGAGGGTGCCTGCACCGACCTGCCATGGCGCTGTGGGACGGATATATTTCCTTATCTTCTCCTTGAAGAAACTGAAGTACAGGCTGGTGGCGATAAGGACTCCTCCGAGTATGAGTCTCATGGTTATTCCCTCAATTTTTGTCAGCAGGCATATCGCCACGGCAGAGACCACAACGAATGTGATGAGTATGGGCAGAAGACGCTTCCAATTTACATATTTGTAGTACCTGATGGCTATGAGTGTCGAGGTGGTGAGTGCCAGCAGACCAGACAGGGTGGTGGCCTCTCCGTATGAAGGCATCAGAAAGGGCAGCATGGTCATGATGAAAATACCGAACCCGAAGCCGGTTGTGCGCTGCACGAAACTGGCCCCCATAGCAAGCAGTATTATGTAAAATATGTCCATCCTTCTCCAGCGAAAGACAGTCTCCGGATTATATCACCCTTTGGAGTGACATACCGTCAGTGACTGTCAAATGACGGGTTGATTCTTCCACCTCTTCAAACATGACCTTCGGTCTTACCCATATATCACGGTCTCCGTACATGGCCTGATATACGACCATCTCTTCAAGCGTCTCGGAGTGCTTTGCTATATGAAGGACCCGATAAACATTGCCCTTGAAGTGTCTGTAGAATTTTTCCATTTATCTTGCCAATATAGAAATATCTCTGCATTCGATAGCCGCCTTGCGGTATCCTCTCTTGGATACGGCAACCATTGCTTCTGCGACCTCGCTCATCCTGTTCCACATGCCGACCAGTTTGAAGAACGGGTACATGGCCCAGAAGAAATACTGCATCGTCTGGATGCGCTTCTGACCCTTGTATCTCCACATGATGCACGGACGGAAGTTATAGGCTCCCTTGAACGGCATTGCGACCAGTGCATCCTCGGTACTCTTCTTCACGCGCACCCACATCTGGGTCTTGCTGTTATAGTTTCCGGCTCCGCTCAGATATACAAAAGTCATATTCTCTTTCGGTCCGACTATATCGGCAAAGTGCAGAGGGATATCATGGCTGATTCCGACATACTGCTCTTCCTTAAGTCCGACACTACTGATGCCGGCTATGAAGAACACCGCATCATAGCCCTGCAGTTTCGGATCACCTTCCTCCAAAGCCATGAAGTCCGGAACGATATATTCTTCCAGTTTCGGATGAGTGTGTCCGCATGGTCTTCTGCTGACACTGAGGACCTTTTCGATTTCCGGATTGTCGAGGCAGGCGAGCATTACACCTTCTCCCACATATCCTGTAGTGCCAGTAATGATGATTTTCATAGTCTATAGTCCTGACTTTTTGAGTCTTATACTGAATATATGGGTTCTCCGGTGAGCATCTTGTATGCCTTGAGATATTTCTTGAGACGCTTGACATCCTTGTCGCTCAGGTAGGGGAGACGGCGGATATCCATATTGTCCGAAAGGTCGTTGAGTTTTACGGCTACGGCCAGAGGATTCTTCTTGACGCGGTCGATGAAATCGTCATAGTCCTCGTTTTCAGATGTTTTAGTGACGCATTTCAGAGCAGCAATCACCTCGTCAGAGAACCCTTCTTCTGCCAGTTTCTCAAAGGTCCAGTCAGTGTCCTCTATTACGTCATGAAGCACTCCGACAATCTTTTCTTCTTCAGTCTTTCCCATCTCCATCACGCGGAGGGGATGACCTATATAGTCCTTGCCGGATTTGTCAACCTGGCCTTTGTGTGCTTCTGTCGCAATTTCAATTGCTCTTTGTAGTTTATTCATCGATTGATAGACATTGTTATTACCCGAGAATCAATATCAGGACTTGTGCTGTGATTATTCTCAAGAACATGGACAGGGGATATACGGTGGTATAGCCTAATGCAGGTGCGTCATTACCTGCTACCTGGTTGGCATATGCCAGAGCAGGCGGATCCGTATATGTGCCGGCAATCATGCCCATGAGGGTGAAATAATTCATCTTGCATTTAAGTCTTGCTATAGGCCCTATACAGATTATAGGAATGATAGTGATAAGGAATCCGCAAAGTACATACAGAAGTCCGTCTCCTTCGACCACTGTGTTTATGAAGTTGCCTCCAGCCTTTATGCCCACGCTGGCAAGGAACAGTGAAAGTCCTATTTCCCGAAGCATCAGATTGGCGCTGACTGTCGTGTATGAGACGAGTTTCATCTTATATCCGAAACGCGATATCAGAATGGAAATGATCAGCGGGCCTCCCGCGAGTCCTAGTTTTACTGGGGTCGGCATTCCCGGAATAGCAATAGGGAGGCTTCCGAAGATGATACCGACAAATATTCCTATGAAGATTGTGAGTATATTAGGATGATCCAGATGTTTCTGTGAATTACCGAGCCTGCTGGCCAGACGGTCAACTGCATCCGACGGGCCTACTACTCTGATGCGGTCGCCGACCTGAATTCTTTGACTTGGCTTGGCGAAGAGTTCTATGCCGGCACGATAGATTCTTGTGGCCACGACACCGAATTTTCCGCTAAGACTTAACTGTGCCAGAGTCTTTCCATTCACATCTTCTTCAGTTACAAGGATCCTGCGTGATACCATAGGGGAGTGGCTTATATCAAATTCCTTGTCGGCATCAACCTCCTTGCCTATGAAAGTGATTATTGCTTCTGTTTCATCACATGCACATACGATGAGAAGATGATCTCCCAGATGCAGCACCGTGTCTTTGTTCGGAATGTTCACTATGCCGTTCTGGTGTATGCGCGAGCAGACAAAATCCCTGTTTGACAGTTCCCTCAGGCGTTTGATGGTGATACCGTCCAAAGCGGGATTAGTCACCTCGACATACATCCTATGTGGCTTCCCCGGTTGATTTGCAGCTTCCTCCTGAGATAGGGCTTCCTTCTCTTTATCAAGCTTGATCCTGCACAAAAACCTTATGAGGATAGTAGCTCCGATTATTCCCACAACGCCCAAAGGATAGGCACAGGCATATCCGTTGGCTATCTCCGCCCCGGAGTAGCCGACCTGTGAAAGGGCTTCATTGGCGGCACCCAGTCCGGGCGTGTTTGTTACGGCTCCACATAACACTCCGACCATCATCGGCAGGTCTTCCTTGTCAAAAAGGCAGAGCCATAAAACAACCATTACTGTGATATTTAGCAATATAGTTGCAATGGACATGAGATTCATTGAAATACCACCTTTCTTGAAGCTAGAAAAGAATGACGGGCCCACCTGCAGTCCGATGCAGAATACGAAGAGGATAAGTCCGAAATCCTGAACGAAATTGATGATTTCCAGATTTCCATTGAACCCGAAATGTCCCATCAGGATGCCTACAAACAGTATGAAGGTAACCCCCAAGGATACTCCAAAAATCTTGACCCTACCAAGCAGCACTCCCAACGAAATGACTATTGAGTAAAGGAGCACAATGTGCGCGATAGAATCCGAATTGAAAAGAAGATTTTCCAACCAATCCATGATTTGTTCTATTATTTACTACACTACTTAAATTCGCGGCAAAGGTAGAAATTAATTCAGAAATATCTGGCACAATTTTAGGGAAATGCCGTTTCATTAAATTCATACAATATGGAAAAGAACGACAAGAAACGGCTTACTTCGGAGAATGGCCGTCCGATAGCAGACAATCAGAACACTCAGACGGCCGGGCAGAGAGGCCCGGTGACATTGCAGGATCCGTGGCTTCTTGAGAAACTCGCACATTTTGACCGGGAGGTCATACCGGAGAGACGAATGCACGCCAAGGGAGCGGGAGCATACGGCACTTTCACGGTTACGCATGATATTTCCAAATATACCAGAGCATCGATATTTTCAGAAGTGGGAAAGCAGACTCCATGCTTTGTGCGTTTCTCGACGGTAGCAGGCGAG
>SUYM01000001.1 GCA_015060455.1 Bacteroidales bacterium | reverse complement strand
CCATTCACATCTTCTTCAGTTACAAGGATCCTGCGTGATACCATAGGGGAGTGGCTTATATCAAATTCCTTGTCGGCATCAACTTCCTTGCCTATGAACGTGATTATTGCTTCTGTTTCATCACATGCACACACGATGAGAAGATGATCTCCCAGGTGCAGCACCGTGTCTTTGTTCGGAATGTTCACTATGCCGTTCTGGTGTATGCGGGAGCAGACAAAATCCCTGTTAGACAGTTCCCGCAGGCGTTTGATGGTGATACCCTCCAAAGCGGGATTTGTCACTTCAACATACATCCTGTGTGGCTTTCCCGGTTGATTTGCAGCTTCCTCCTGAGACAGGGCCTCCTTCTCTTTATCAAGTTTGATCCTGCATAAAAACCTTATGAGGATAGTGGCTCCGATTATTCCCACTACTCCAAGGGGATAGGCGCACGCATATCCGTTGGCTATCTGCGCTCCGGAGTAACCGACCTGACTGAGGGCTTCATTTGCTGCACCCAGTCCGGGAGTATTTGTAACGGCTCCACACAATACTCCGACCATCATAGGCAGGTCTTCCTTATCGAAAAGGCAGAGCCATAGAACGACCATCACAATAATGTTGAGCAATATCGTCACGATGGACATGATATTCATTGAAATACCGCCTTTCTTGAAGCTTGAGAAAAACGATGGACCCACCTGAAGTCCGATGCAGAAAACAAAGAGGATAAGTCCGAAATCCTGAACGAAATTGATTATTTCCAGATTCCCATTGAAACCGAAATGTCCCATCAGGATGCCAACAAACAGTATGAAGGTTACTCCCAGAGATATTCCAAAAATCTTGACCCTGCCAAGCAGCACTCCTAACGAAATGACTATCGAGTAAAGGAGAACAATGTGCGCGATGGAGTCGGAATTGAAAAGAAGATTTTCCAGCCAATCCATGATTTATTCTATTATTTACTACACTACTTAAATTCGCGGCAAATGTACGAATTTATTCGGTAATCAGTGCTCTTCAAACATTATAATTCTGGAAGGGAGTAGAATCTCCTTACTGCTTCGTCTAACTTGAATGATTCGAATAGATCCTGGTAAGTCAGGCATTCGCTTAGAACCTTGAACTTTGAATCAGAAATGGAGTTTAATCCTTCTGCCAGAGTTTCATACAGGCTTGTATAGTCGTTGAATTTCTTTTGTTCGGAGTCTATTTCTTTAGGAAAACGAAACAGTATCTCACCAAGATAGATATCACAGTTCTTGTATTTGTCTTCATTGGCGGCATTCCTGACGCCGAGAGCATGAGAAACCATCTGCTTGATACCGCTGGCATAGTGGCGGGTTGGACCAGTTAAAGAGGTAAGTTCAGAATTTTCATATTTTAGTCCCATCTTCTGTAGACACTCTTTAAGCGAGTCGTATGTTTCCTTATATACCATCTCGGAGATACCGCTATATTTCCCCCATGACAGATATTCCGAAAATTTGGATTCCAGAAATAGGACAACTTTCTTGTCCGATTCTTTGTAGTGACCTTCTAGTACGACATCTATATTGGAGGGGCGAGTGCTATTAGGGATGTTATTCTTTATCTCGAATCTGGAACTGGTGAACCTCGCCTGACATCCTTCTATTGTGATTTCCAATGGAAACTCTTCAGAGATATTATAGAAACACAACAGACATAACAGTGAAGATGAGTGCAAAGTCCTGATTCTTCGATGCTCTAGCCCATCACCTGAAATTGCCTGTTTGAATTTATCCCGAAATGTATGAGGGTTCAGACTGAATACTCTGATTAAATCTTCCGGTGACATGGTGTCTTTCGTATATATCTGGAGTGAGTGCTCAGATTCAACGCCCTTCCAGATGGTTTTTCCGATTTTGTGTTTCTCCAGCACGTCCATGTTGAAGATACCATAAATAGTGTTCTTTTTCATTATTTTTCTAGGTTTGATATTATTTCTGCACTCCTGGCAGAGGGTACGACGATATCCTTCAGTATCAGTTGTGACATTTCGGGTGGATCCACACATCTCGCATGTGTTCCATGAGGCGGCTATTGCTTCGTCTATGATGAGTCTGATATCGTCAGGAGTGTTGTAGTGATAAATTCGCAGACCGCCTGATTTCTGTTTTATTTGTGTCACCTCAATGAATTCTGCCCGATGGGCTTCGTTGAATCTGTCTATGGATTCTGCAACCTTTTCGATCAAAGGCCACCATCCTTTTCCGCACTCCCACTGAATATCAGAAACTTTCCTTCTTCGTCTGCGCATCGATTCTACCGCCATCATGGTACGACCGATGAAATGTCCTTTGGGAGCAAGTTCTTTCATTTGCAATAGCCTCTGTTCCTGATAGATAGGGATCCCGTAACTGTCCATGAACTTGTTCCTTGTCACCTTTGACGCCTGTGATTTCGCCTCCCTGATGGTTTCGAAGAGTTCTGTTCGTCCTGGCCAGTAAATGGCGTTAAGAAGCACAAGATCTGCCATGGATTCCGGTTCAAATTCCTTGAGCCATTCACGCATTATGTCCGATTCAAAGAAGATGGTGCCGTCTGTCTTACCCATGCGGAATAATTGCAGGGTATCATTGTCCAGCGGATGCCAGCCTTGACATATAGTGCTTTGGAACTGGTCGAGGGCAGAATAGGTGACTATCTTGAGTTGAATACTCTTAAGGAGTTTTCCTCTGTGGAAGGTTATGCCGAAGTAGCCCGGCTCGATCTCGGATATCGTTTCGTCTTCACTGTTGGAAAGGACTTTGCGGACTACTTCCAGGCAGCCGGTTCCGGCCTCGAAAGGAATCACCGCGCCATCATGTACAGAGCGGGTAAAGCGGCTGAACGGTAAGTTCCATTCTATAGGATCGACGCTGGTAACTCCATTCTCATAAAGGAGATAAGAGTCAGGAAGGAAACTGTATCCTGGGCTGATTACGATTCCGGCTCTTCTGACAGCATCTGCTATCTTATGCAGAAGATCGATTAGACTTTTGTGTCCGGGGTCTGCTGCCATCCATTCCGTTTCTTCATTGATCCGAGATTGGAGCGTTCTGTTGTTTTTATTTTTCATATACTTATCCATGTTTAAAATAATATTCTTCTACTAATATATAATACGAAATGGGGGTAAAAATTTCGGGTTGATTTTATGTCAAAAGTTGCTTTTATCTTAAAAAACTTTTCAAAATAGGTAATATGACCATCTCTGTCACGCTTGTAAAAACGCCAGCGAGTTTTTATCTTTGCAAAAAACAATTTTATGCCACTTAAATTCTATCTGGATAAACGCAAAAACAGGCACGGAGAGGCCCCTATAAGGGTAGTGTGGTCCTTTAATGGTGACCGCTATCAGACAACTGCAGGAATTTCGATACCTCCGCAGGCGTGGGACGAGTCACAATGCCGGGTTACTCCTGCGGCATATAATCATAAGACTACTCCGACAACAGACATCAACGAATTTCTTGACAATATGGATATGGCTGTAAACAGACTGGAACATTATGCTCGAACTCAGAATGCCTCTCTGACAAAGCCTCTGGTCAGGAAGGTTGTTGCCGACCTGGTCGCCGCAGGCTTAAAATATCCATACGATAAGGAGAGGGAGTGGAGGAAGGCTGTTGCTGAACGCAGACTTTCTACAGATCGCTATTTCCAGCATTTCCGTGGCAGAAAATATAAACTCATTGGCTTCGGTAAAGACTCGGAGACTCTTGAAGATGTGGTAATATATCAAGCCCTCTATGGAGCGGAGCATATTTGGGTGCGGCCATACAATATCTTCTTCAGTAAAGTAAAAGATGAGAGCGGTGACATGGTGGAAAGATTCAAGGAGATCACGGATGAAGTGAAACATCTGGCATAATTTTAGGAAAGCGCCGTTTCATCAATTTTTTACAATATGGAAAAGAACGACAAGAAACGGCTTACTTCAGAGAATGGTCGTCCGATAGCCGACAACCAGAACACTCAGACAGCAGGGCAGAGAGGCCCGGTGACATTGCAGGATCCATGGCTTCTTGAGAAACTCGCTCATTTTGACCGCGAGGTCATACCGGAGAGACGAATGCACGCCAAGGGAGCGGGAGCATACGGCACATTTACGGTTACACATGATATTTCTCAATATACCCGTGCGTCGATATTCTCGCAGATAGGGAAAAGGACTCCATGCTTCGTGCGTTTCTCCACAGTGGCAGGGGAGCGTGGCGCCGCAGATGCGGAAAGGGACATCAGAGGTTTCGCCATGAAATTTTATACAGAAACCGGCAACTGGGACCTTGTGGGCAACAATACCCCTGTGTTTTTCCTGCGTGATCCGTTGAAATTCCCGGATCTGAACCATGCCATCAAACGCGATCCCCGCACGGGCATGCGCTCGGCCAATTCCAACTGGGACTTCTGGACTCTGCTTCCGGAGGCTCTTCATCAGGTGACTATAACTATGTCGCCACGAGGTATTCCGGCATCGTTCCGCCATATGCACGGTTTCGGCAGCCATACTTTCAGTTTCTATGACAAAGATAACAAACGCACATGGGTGAAATTCCATCTGAAGTGCCTTCAGGGCATTAAGAATCTGACGGACGCTGAAGCGGAAGCAGTCATAGCCAAGGACCGCGAATCCCATCAGCGTGACCTTTTCGAGGCCATTGAAAGAGGGGATTATCCGCGCTGGCTCATGCAGGTGCAACTTATGACCGAAGAGCAGGCGAGAGACTACTATATCAATCCTTTCGACCTTACAAAGGTGTGGTATCACGGAGATTTCCCGCTTCACGACGTAGGTATTCTGGAACTGAACCGCAATCCGGAGAACTTTTTTGCAGAAGTGGAACAGTCTGCCTTCAATCCGGCAAATGTAATCGAGGGCATAGGCTTCTCTCCAGACAAGATGCTTCAGGGCCGACTCTTTTCATACGGTGACGCCCAACGATACCGACTTGGAGTGAATTACAACGAGATACCTGTCAATCGTCCCCGCTGTCCGTTCCACGCCTTCCATCGCGACGGTCAGATGCGCACAGACGGCAATCTCGGTGATACAATTTCATATGAACCAAACAGTTACGGACAATGGAAGGAGACGCCTTCGGCAAAGGAGCCGCCACTTGCATCCATGGGTGACATATTTGGTTATGACGAACGCGAATATGACCGCGACTATTACACCCAGCCGGGAAAACTCTGGCGTCTGATGTGTCTGCGCGACAGGATCGAGACCTGCGAAAACACTGCGCGGGCCATGGGCGACGCCGCACTCTTCATCAAGCAGCGCCACATCCGCAACTGCTACCGCGCCGACCCTTCCTACGGCGAAGGAGTCGCTCTCGCCCTCGGCCTCTCCCTGCAGGAAGCCCTCACCGCCGAAGATCCCGCCCACCCCGACTGGGACGAGCGGTAGCGGGAACTGGGGTGTCCCCGGTTGGAAAAGGGTTATCTAGTTCGGATAACTCTTTTTTTTATACCTTTCGAGGGAAGTTTCTATAAAACCAAACCCGATAGTTTGACGAATCAGGGACTACCGGGAATACCATCGCAAATATAGACACTTTCACAATAATATGCAAATATTCACTCGTATTTTTATTTATTGTAATAACTTGTCTATCTGTTCACAAGCATTACTGATATGTCCCAACCCATACAAAAGTGATGCCCCATCAATATCCATCCATCTGAATAACTCCATGATTCTATTGTACCTGTTCTTTGCATAGAAGGTGTCAATGCACACCGGATTACCAAAGCATATGGGCTCGTGATGGGCAATTCGATTTCTCAGATTGTTGATATAGTCCAATTCGCCAAATACATAAGTGTTGTCAAATCTAAGACTTTGGCTGGATTTCGGCTTGTTTGGGAAAATTCGTAGAAAAATTCCACCAGAGAGCCTGTACTGGACATTAGCAAACATATATTTCCATAATCCAAATTCCATTTCCGAGAGTAATTTAGAGTGTGAATAGATATGTTTTTTCGCCAGTTCATTATATGCCTTCTTGATGTGTGATCGTGACGACATTTTGTTCTCTTGCAGGGAATGCGTATTTTTGCGCGTAAATGTCACAGGAACACGGAAAAGTCACAGGAACATGGCAAAGAAAACCGAAAAGACCAATGCGGCGCGGCTGCTGGATAAGGCGGGCGTGAAATATAATCTGATACCTTACGAGTACGATGAGAATGACCTTGCTGCTCAGCATGTTGCGGACAGTCTGGGACAGGATGTCGCGCGCGTGTTCAAGACCTTGGTCCTGCACGGCGACAAGACCGGGCATATCGTGTGCGTGGTGCCGGGGAATATGGAGGTAAACCTCAAGGCGCTGGCAAAGGTGTCGGGCAACAAGAAGGTGGAGATGATTGCGATGAAGGATCTGCTGGCTGTGACCGGCTATATCCGTGGTGGCTGCTCGCCTGTGGGCATGAAAAAGCGTTTCCCGACATATTTCCACACTACTGCTACCGATTTCGAAACCATATATGTGAGTGCAGGTGTGAGGGGATTGCAGATAGAGATCGCTCCGAAGGCTCTTATCGCATTTACGGGTTCTATAGTTGCGGATGTCGCCACAAAACCATGAGTTTAAGGAGGTAAGGCACAGAAATTGACTTGTAGCACGCAGTGTTTAATTAATTATTAGTGCCATGAGAAAAATGATTTTAGCAATGTCGGCTCTGGCTGTGTTGGCCGGAATGACAGGATGTAAGGATGCACAGAATGTTTCTGAGAATCCTTTTGCACAGGAAAAACAGGTTTTGAAGGAAGCCATAAAGCATCGTAGCCCTGATGTTCAGTCTGTTGAAATAGTAGGCGATACACTTGTATATACCCATATTGCCGATGGAGTCGTCGATATCAAGACATATGTGTTCGATAATGATGTCTGCGTCGAGGCTGAAAGGGTATATGTATTCCCGGATCAGAGGAGTGCCCTCAGACATTACAGAAGGGCGGTCGAGCAGGCGGAACTTTATGATGACATCCAGATGATGAAGAACAAGGTTAAATATGACCTTAAGAAGGATCAGTATAAACTTGAGACCAAGGGACTGACCAAGGAGCAGTTGAAGGCTAAGTTTGACAAGCAGATTTCCGATGCCAAAGCCGATTTGAAGCGAAACGGTCAGTATATCGAAAATGATATGAACTGCTGCAAGGACAAAGGAAAATGTGACAAAGGAAAATGCGATAAAAAGTAGTCTTATAATAAATAAAAAAGATGCATCATAAGCAACCATTTACCCGGATAGGGTCGTGAAGATACAGGTTGCGTTGATGCATCTTTTTTATTTGTATTAAATAGATTACATGTCGTCCTTATCCATATTCTGCAGCAACGCCTCATTCGTACCCCACCTGTTCATCCTGTTCTGCAGCAGTTCCATGGCCTCGATGCAGTTCATCTCTGCAAGGAACTTACGCATGATCCAGATACGGTTCGCCAGGGCAGGGGAGTAAAGCAGATCGTCACGTCGTGTAGATGAAAGAGTGACGTCAACCGCAGGGAATATACGCTTGTTGCTCAGACGGCGGTCAAGTTGGAGTTCCATGTTACCCGTACCCTTGAACTCCTCGAAGATGACCTCATCCATCTTTGAACCGGTCTCGGTAAGGGCAGTCGCAAGGATTGTGAGAGAACCACCGTTCTCAATGTTACGTGCGGCGCCGAAGAATCTCTTAGGCTTATGGAGCGCATTTGCATCCACACCACCGGAAAGCACCTTTCCTGATGCAGGCTGTACAGTATTATATGCACGCGCAAGACGTGTAATCGAATCAAGGAGAATGACCACATCATGTCCGCACTCTACCATCCTTTTCGCCTTCTCAAGCACCATATTTGCCACTTTTACGTGTCTTTCGGCAGGCTCGTCAAATGTAGATGCAACGACCTCTGCCTTTACGCTGCGGGCCATGTCGGTAACCTCCTCAGGACGCTCGTCGATAAGGAGAACAATCATATAGACCTCAGGATGGTTGTCGGCGATAGCATTTGCTATAGACTTCAAGAGCATTGTCTTACCGGTCTTAGGCTGTGCCACGATAAGTCCGCGCTGACCCTTTCCGATAGGGGTGAACATATCCACAATACGGCATGACATATCGTTATGACCATTTCCGAGAAGGTTGAATTTCTCCTCAGGGAAGAGTGGTGTAAGGAAGTCAAATGGAATACGGTCGCGTATATACTCCGGTGTACGTCCGTTGATGAACTTGATTCTGACAAGCGGGAAATATTTGTCGCCGGCCTTTGGCGGCTTGATTTCTCCCGTCACAGTGTCACCTGTCTTGAGCGCATGCTGCTTGATCTGATGCTGCGACACGTAGATATCGTCAGGAGAATTGAGGTAATTATAGTCAGAAGAACGAAGGAATCCATATCCGTCAGGCATGATTTCAAGAACTCCTGTCGCTTCAACCACACCGTCGAACTCCAATACAGGTTCTGCCGGTTTTTCAGGCTTTGGCTCGTTGTTCTGCTGCTGGCCTTCGTTGTTGCGGTCCTTGTTCTGCTGCTTGTGATTCTTGTTGTTACGCTGCTTGTTATGTTCCTGCTGTTTCTGTTGATTTTCTGCGGCCGGTTCTGTCTGTGCTGGAACTGCATTTTCCACAGGTGCCGCCGCATTCTCATCTGCAACAGGTGCCGGCTCGACGGCTGTTTTCTGTCCCTTCTTGATTCTTTCGCGTTTTGCTCTCGGCTGCTTAGGCGTATCCTTGGTTTCCGCCGGCACCGGAGCCTGAGGCTCATTCATGACCTGAACCGGTTTTTCCTCTTTGGTTTCTGTAACCACCTCAGCCTTAGGCTTTTCCTGGCGTTTCCTCTCTCGTTTGGGCTTATCTGACTTTGATTTCTGATTATCCGCCTTCTGCTCATCAGCAGGCGTATCAGTCTTGGCCTGATCAGTCTGAACCGTTTGCTTTTCCTTTACAGTTTCCTTCTGTGACTCTTCCTTCCTTGGTCGTCCCCTCTTCTTAGCAGGTTTCTCAACTGGTGCCTGTGCGCTCCTGATCGCTTCAGCATCAATGATTGCATAAACGAGATCATCCTTCTCCAATCTTTTGAATCCCTTTATGCCGAGTTCTGCTGCAAGACTCTGAAGTTGCTCCAACTCCATTGCCTTTAACTCAAAAATCTTGTGCATAGATATTTTTTATGATATTTGATTTTCAAAATCACCTGTGAAACAGGAATTTTTATGAAAGTTGTGCGAAATCTTATCTCTAAGACTTCGCAAAGTTAAACATATTACTCAAGTTTCGCAACTTTTTAATAATTATTATCCCAGTAACTGCTGCTCTTCTTGAATTGCAAAAGGTCTGCCAATGCCGCTGCATTAGCCGCAATACGGAAATTCCATGACTCCCACTGACCGTTAGGAATCCATGACACGTTGATATTGAAGCAGTGCAGGTCATATGAAGCACTGATCTGGGTCGCACTAATCTTCATGGCCATCAGGTCAAAGTTTGTGCTCATCTGCATCGACAGACGCGGCGTCAGTTTCACGTTTCCGCTCAGACCTAAGGTCTGGGTGTATGTGTCCTTGTTTATGACCTTGCCGTTGGCGAATTGATATCCACGTCTGAAACTGAAACTATAGTTGAAGTTGACGGACCATGGAACGTTAGGATTGGTATAATACAGCCATCCTCCCGGAATATATTCTCCGGTTATCGGGTGGTAGTATATTCTTGTATAATGGTCAGCCGGATTTCCTCCCGCCTGCTTTGTGCCGTCATCACCCTTTCCCTTGCCTTCACCGGAGAGAGAGTAGGAGAGTGACACGCTGGCATTGGTAAGGCGGGCCAGACCCTGTCCCATTTCCACTGCAAAGGTATTGATTCGTTTTCCTGAAGGGTTGTTCTTATCGACCAGGATGCCGTATGGGTCAAAATTGGCATTCGCACTAAGTCCTACCTTTCCGAACACCGAAGTGGACATTGTGATGCCTATGTTGTTCATACCCAATGAGTCAGCAAGGAAATTATAACCCGTCGAGAAATTGAGGTTGTCAATGAGTTTGATCTTCTTGCTGCCCGTTCCTGTGGTGTCCCTGAGGTCGCGCACCTTGGCCTCGAAGTTGTTGCCGAGGGATACGTTCATTGTCGCCGAACTACCCTTGCCAGGTACGGAATTCAACTGGCCCGCATATATGTTATATTCCTGAGTCTTGACCTGTCCGTTTCTGTCGGTGTAGGTGAGTGTGCGGTATCCGTTGAAATATTTTGCCTTGTCCGGACTGAACGATGCTGAGATCGACGGTGACAACACATGCCTTATCGCCTGCAACTTTCTATGTTTGCCGAAATTGAATATACCGTAGAGTCTGGTACTCATGGAGATGCTTCCGGAGTAGTTATGCGTGGCTCCAAAAGCACCGAACATCTTTCCTTTTATGTCTTCTACCTTTCCCGTATCAGGATTATATTCCTTGGTCGTCTGCCGGAAGAACCAGTTCATACCGTAACTGACGCTCGGGGTGATGTTGATATATTTGAACAGGGAGAAATTCGGAAGTCCGATCTGGAAATTATGCGCCATACCGTTCTGGAACTTGTCCCAGAATCCCGGTTTGTTGAACTCGGAGGCCTTGAAATTGATCCTGTTCTGCAATGAAGTATTATATCCCAATGAGAATTTTTCATACCATTTCTCTTTTCCCACCCTGTTCTTTCTCTTGAAAGGATAGAATCTGCTGACAGAGAAGGTGATATTAGGCAGGGTAAATGAATATGAACTGTCTCGTGAGTTCTGGTTGTGCAGGATATTGGCCGACAGGTTAATCTTGCCGTTCCAGTTCTTCGAGTATGAGATGGATGACGAAATCTGGTTCTGGAGCGCTTCCTGCACCGATGTCGAGTTGTATCGGCTGTTGGAAGGGCTGGAGAAGTTCACCGAGGCCGAGAAACTTGTTCCCGGTCTTGCCTTAGGGTCCTGTGAATGGTTCCATCTCAATGCGAAGTTCCTGGTCTGGAAGAAGTCCGTACTTCCTTTTTCGCCGACCTGGTCATTCGAATATGTTAGGGAAAAACTGCCGTTGCACTTGTAATTGACCTTATACCTGGAATTTACGTCCACCGCCCATGATCCGAGAGTGTATATGTCACCGGTTACGGCTATATCAAAATACTGTCCCAAGACGAAATAAAGTCCGAGGTCCCTGAGATAGAAACCGCGGGAGGTCTCCTCACCGAAGGTAGGGAAGAGGATACCTGATGCCCTGTCAGGCTTCTTGGGGATGAAACCGAACGGGAGACCGATAGGAAGCGGCACATCTGCAATGACAGGGTAGGCCGGTCCGAAAACAGTCTTCTGAGATGGTCTGGTCATGACCTTGGCCGCTGTCAGATGAAGATAGTAATGCGGTTCCTCACAATCGCAGACGGTGTATTTTCCTTTCGTGATATTGATGGAACGGTCAGGCATCATCTTGATGTTCTTTCCATGAAGGATACCGTCCTGTTCCTGGGTGACCATATTTGTGATTCGTGCCTTCTGGGTGTTGAAATTGTACCTCACCTCGTCCATTGTGTAGGACTTTCCGCCCTGCTCCATCACAGGTCTGCCGACAATGTTACCTGTCGTGTCAGCAGTACCTCGCGCGAAGAGAATTCCGGTCTTCAGGTCATATTCCATATAATCGGCAGTCATCTTCATGTTGCCGTATGTTACGGAAACATCTCCATAATAATGTATTATCTGCTTTCCGTCGCTGAAATCCTCGACTATGGAGTCTCTGGCAGTAGTGAATGCAGGAGCATCAAGTGAACTTTTTGAAAGGAGGTCAATGGAGTCAGCACGATGGATCGAATCCGCACGGTGTATGGAGTCTCTTGCCGTCTCTATCGAGTCTCTGACAGCAGCCGGAAGGGTGTCTGCAATGGTTTCAGTCTGGCCATGTGAGTGCCCTGAGCGGTCTCTCCTTCTTTTCTTCATATTCTGCGCATCTGCGTCCAAGGTGCTGAAAACAAGCAGCATGACAAGCGCCATACCGAACAGTTTCAACCATCCTGCAAATACACCTTTATGATAAAATGACCTCAAATCTACCTTGTAATTGTCAAGTTTTTGCTAATTTTGCAACCTGCAAATTTACTTATTATTTCGTTTAATACCAAATCAGTTTGTTATGAGAGGTGTATTGATGATATTTTGCACTCTTTTCCTTATAAATATATATACTTCCCTGAACGCTCAGAATCAGGTCCATCCCGGTTTGAAGACAGTTGTCATAGATGCCGGACATGGCGGCAAGGATCCGGGAGCATTGGGTAAAGGCGGAAAGGTGAACGAGAAGCAGATTGTACTCTCCGTGGCGACCAGACTTGGTGAAAAGATAAATGCAGCATATCCTGATGTGAAGGTCATATATACGAGAAAGTCGGATGTGTTCATCGGTCTGCATGAAAGAGCGATGGTTGCAAGACGCAATAATGCCGACCTGTTCATTTCCATTCATTGCAACGGAAGCAGCAGTTCGGAAGCGAAAGGCTCATCAGTCCATATCCTCGGTCAGAACTCCAACAATTCCAGGAACAAGACTGATTATTTTGAACGGAACATGTCCGTTGCCCAGCGCGAGAACTCGGTTATAGTCCTTGAAGATGACTATAAGACCAAATATCAGTCATTTGACTCGTCATCTCCCGAATCGTACATAAGTCACCAACTTCAATGGATGGCCTATTATGAAAGCAGCCTCCTTTTTGCTTCTGAAGTTGTGGATAATATGATCAAGGATCCTCTGACTCCAAGGAAGATAGTCATAGACCAGGATATATTTCAGGTCCTTGTGGAGGCCAATATGCCGGCTGTGCTCATAGAACTTGCATTCGTGACCAATCCGACAGAATACAGATACCTTTCATCGGATTCGGGGCAGAATGAGATTGCAGGAAGGCTGTTCAAGGCCTTCAAGTCATATAAGACAAAATATGACGCAAGTGTGAAGGTTGATGCTCCATCTGAGACGAAAAAACCGTCGGAAACGTCCTCGGAGGCAAAAGTTGCCGTTGAAAATCCATATTATTCCGTCCAGATCATGGGACTGGGAAGATTGCTTAAAAACTCGGACCCGGCCTTCAAAGGATTGAAAATTCATTCTGTGAAAGCACCGGATTCCAATATATATAAGTATCTTTGTGGCCGTCATGATGACTTGGCCGGGGCTAAGAGCAGTCTGGCTGACGTCAGGAAAAAATTCCCGGATGCCTTTGCAGTAAAGGTGGAGGGAACAAAAGTAACGCGTATCAAATAAATTTTTGAGTATGAAAAAGGAATTGAAGATTGGAATATTCGCTGTCGTTGTCATTGTTGCAAGTTTTTTTGTTCTGAATTATCTGCGCGGCAAGGATGTATTCAATAAGGAAATCGACCTTGTGGGATATTGTGACAATGCACAGGGGCTTGTGGCGTCCGCACCTGTATATATAAAAGGATACAAGGCCGGACAGGTTTCAAGTGTTGAATATAACCCGCAGAAGAGCCGTTTTGATATTGTATGTTCAGTAAGAAAGGAGTTTGACCTGACAAAGGACTCGCGCATGGTCATATATAATGTCGATATCATGGGCGGAAAGGGCATGAGGATAGAGCAGGGGACATCCGATGCGCCGGTTGAAGACGGAGATACCCTTTCATTGGTCTTTGAGACAGGAATGATAGACAATATAGGCGAAGCGATCTCACCGCTGATTGCGACGGTTACCACAACTCTTGACAGTCTCCAGACCACAATAGCAGGCATCAACAAACTGCTCAGCGATGACAATATTGCATCCCTGTCAAGGACATTCAGGAATATAGAGTCAACGATAGACAATTTAAATGAGTTGTCAGAGTCAGTCAATGGAAAGTCTGATGAGATTACATCCCTTATAGCGGATCTGTCTGAATTTTCTGCGAAACTCAAACCTATCGCAGATAAGGTCGATTCAACTGTCGATGGACTCAATGTTACGGTCGGCACTCTTAATGAAGCAGACATCAAAGGGGCGGTCACATCATTGAAGGAACTTCTGCAGAATCTCAACAATCCGGAAGGTTCGCTTGGCAAACTTTTGACCGAAGACTCTGTTTATAACTCTGTCGATTCTCTTCTTAACGACATAAATATTCTTGTTGACAACATAAAGGAGAACCCTCGAAAATACCTGAAGATTTCTGTATTTTAACCCGAACCCCATTGATTCTCACGCACATAGAATTTAGAATAATTCAAAATTGTAACGCACGTATATTCGCGTGCGTTGCGTGTTTTCAGAAACTGTATTGTGTTGATTATCAAGAAATTGATAAAATAGCCGTTTGAGAAAATTTAAAACGGGTATAAGTCAAATAAAATTAAAAAACAATAGAAAAATTTATTTTTTATATATTTTTTTTCACCACCTTTGTAACCGAAAACAAAATCAGTATCCATAACCCTTATTCATGTTAGACAATAGACACATATCTGTTTGGAACAACTGTCTGAATTTCATTCAGCAGAATATTGATCCAAAACAGTTCAATCTGTGGTTCCGTGCCATCAAGCCGGTGTCCATAGATGACTCCACCCTCACGGTGGAGGTTCCGTCTGAGTTCTTCCGTGAATATATAGAGGATACCTACCTCGGGATTTTGAAGGCGGCCTTGAAGAAGGAACTCGGTGTTGCAGCCAAACTTATATATATGGTGACACCTGTGCACCAGCAGCCTTCGATGACTTATCCTGCCGCTCACGGTAATGTTCCTGTCAACAAGAGCGTTTCTGTCGAGACTTTCTCCAAGTCATCCAACCCTGGACCTTTCGTTTTCCCTGGAGTTCATAGGGTTACCATAGATTCACAACTCAATCCTACATATTGTTTTGAAAACCTTATAGTAGGTGAGTGCAACAAGATGGGATTCACAGCAGGAGAAAGCATCTCTGCGGCGCCAGGAAAGACTGCTTTCAATCCGCTCTTCCTCTTTGGCGGTCCGGGTCTCGGCAAGACCCATCTTGCACAGGCCATAGGTATTGCCATCAAGAAGAGATATCCTGAACTTGTAGTGCTTTATGTTCCGGCAAACCGTTTCAAGATCCAGTACATGGATGCCACGAGCGTAAAGAACAAACTCACGGATTTCCTTGCATTCTATATGAAGATCGACGTCCTGATTGTCGATGACATCCAGGATCTCCAAAGCCCGGGTGCCCAGGGTGCTATATTCAACATATTCAACCACCTGCACCAGTCCGGCAAGCAACTCATCTTTACATCAGACCGTCCGTCAGTGGAGTTGGAAAACTTTGAGGAGCGTCTTGTATCAAGATTGAAATGGGGATTGTCGGTTGAACTTCAGAGACCTGATTTCACTACACGTCTCAATATGCTCAAGGCAAGGGCGTTCCGGGAGGGTGTGAAACTCAGTGACGATGTGCTCCATTTCCTTGCTACAAGGATCAAGTCAAATTTCAGGGAACTTGAAGGAGCGCTGATCTCTCTGATAGCCAACGCCACTCTGGCGCAAAGGGAGATTACTGTTGAACTTGCCGAGAACATCACCGAAAAGATTGTGGGCGAGGAGCAGTCAAATGTGACCATAGACAAGGTTCAGAAAGTCGTATGTGACTATTTCAACATTACAAGGGACGACCTCCTGTCAAAGACGAGAAAGCGTCAGATAGTGCAGGCAAGACAGATAGCGATGTATATGTCGAGAAATCTGATAAACTGTTCGCTCTCGACCATCGGAGCCGAAATCGGAGGAAAGGATCACGCGACTGTGCTGCATGCATGTACGACAGTGTCAGACCTCATGTCCACGGACAAGTCATTCAGGCAATATGTTACTGACATTGAGAAGATGCTTGTTCCGGTCAAACGATAAGACCACAGAATCATATTAAGACCGTGCTGATGCATGGTCTTTTTTATGTATATTTGCAGAATATCAAAAATATAGTCCATATGAATTCAGAAAAAGTACTTTCATTCTTTAAGGAAATAACCACAGTGCCTCGCGAGTCGGGACATGAGGAGCAGATAATAGTTTATTTACAGAAATTCGCTGCCGACCGCGGCCTTGAATGCAGGACTGATGAGGCGGGCAATGTGCTTATAGTCAAAGAAGCCGCTCCCGGCTTTGAAGACAGGCCTGCAATCGTTCTCCAAAGTCACTCAGACATGGTCTGTGAGAAGAACGAGGGAGTGGAGCATGATTTTGCAAAGGACCCTATCAGATACGTCATTGAAGACGGCTGGATGATTGCCCCTGACACCACCTTGGGTGCGGATTGCGGTATCGGAATGGCAGCACAACTCGCTCTGCTTGACAGCGATATGCCATGCGGAAAGATCGAATGCCTTTTCACCGTTTCCGAGGAGACAGGTCTTGACGGCGCCATGGCTCTTCAACCGGGATTTTTCGAAGGCAAGGTGCTGCTGAATCTTGACTCGGAAGATGAAGGAGAGATTTTCGTGGGATGCGCAGGCGGTCTGGATACCACTGCCGTGTTCAATCATACATACGACCCTGTGTGTGAGGACTTTGAACTTGAAGAAGTCTTTGTGAAGGACGCAATGGGCGGGCATAGCGGAGATGATATTAACAAGGGCAGGGCAAATGCTGTGCAACTCCTCGGAAGGTTCCTGTACAGCATCCTCGACCTTGACTGGCAGTTGGTGAGAATTGATGGCGGTAACAAACGCAATGCTATCGCCCGTGAGGCAAAGGCAGTGATAGCGGCCGAACCGGATACTCTTGACATCATCAACGAGCGCCTTGAAGTCTATGCTGCTGATGTGGCTGAGGACTATGGCGCGATAGAAACGAATCTGAATCTCGGCTATGCTGGATATGACCTCGCTGAGGAAAGCGCAATCGATGAAATGACTGCATGGAATCTTGTTACAGCGCTCTGTGCATCACCACATGGAGTGCTTGCCATGAGTCAGGAGATTGAGAATTTTGTCGAGACATCAACAAATCTCGCATCTGTGAAGATGGTGGAGCCGGGAATGATCCGGATAGGTTCAAGCCAGAGAAGTTGTGTTACTGCTGCGCGTAGGGCTGCTGCCGCAAAGATGGAGGCCTGCTTCGTGCTTGCAGGTGCTGTCGTCACCCATGAAAGCGAATATCCCGGTTGGGCACCGGCAGCAGTTTCTCCGATCAGAGATGCCTGCGTGGCCTCATATAAGAAACTTTTCGGCTGCGAGCCTAAGGTGAAGGCGATTCATGCCGGTCTTGAATGTGGTCTGTTCACAGAGAAGTTCCCGGGCTTGGATATGGTTTCCTTCGGACCGACACTCCGCGGGGTCCATGCTCCGGGCGAAAGGCTTGACCTTGCCTCGTTGGACAAGTTTGTAGCCCTACTGAATGATGTGGTCGTAAATTTCAAATAATCAGATAGTTATGATTCAGATAGCACCCTCGATGCTTGCTGCGGATTTTCTTCATTTGGAGAAGGATGTCAGGATGGTAAATGAACATGCAGACCTTTTTCATCTTGATATAATGGACGGAGTCTTTGTTCCGAATCTTTCATACGGATTTCCAATCGTGGAAGCGATAGCAAAGATTGCAACAAGGCCTCTTGATACACATCTTATGATTGTCGAGCCGGAAAAATATGTCGACAGGTTCATAAAGGCGGGTTCAGCAATGGTGTCCTTCCATGTAAACGCTACCAAGGACCCGGACGCAGTGCTCACACAGATCCGTAACGGCGGTGCCAGGGCCGGACTGGTAATCAATCCAGATCTGCCTGTTGAAAGTCTCTTCCCTTATCTTAAAAACTGTGATTTCGTGATGCTGATGTCCGTGTTTGCCGGATTCGGAGGCCAGAAATTCATTGAGGAGACTTACGACAGGGTACGTGCCTTGAAGGCTGAAATCATTGCTCAGGGACTTGATATCCCGATTGAGGTTGATGGGGGAGTCTCGGCATCAAATGCGGCGGCTCTTGTGCAGGCTGGAGCGGAAATCCTTGTTGCCGGGAGCGCAGTGTTCAAGGCTGAGGATCCTTCTGCTGTCATTGCTGCAATGAGAGGCTGACAATTTGTCATGACCGGATAATCAAATTGGTCATGGTGCAGAAATTGATTATATTTGAAAGATTTATGAAAAAATAACAACTATTTATATGGACAACTCGACACTTAAAGTAATTGCTGATGCAATGTTGGACAAGAAGGCGCAGGATGTAATATCATTGGACCTCAGACCGATAGGTACGGCAATTTCAGATTATTTCATAGTCTGCAATTCAGATTCGGCACCTGCCGTGGTGGCAATCGCCGACAATGTGGAAGAAAAGATGATAGAGAAATGCGGACGGAAAGTCATACGCACCCAGGGTAAGGAAAACGCCTTCTGGGTGATTCTGGACTACGGTGAAATAGTGGTCCACGTATTTCAGACCCCATACAGGTCGTTCTATCGTCTCGAAGACTTATGGGCAGATGCGGACAGGACAGTCTATGAAGAGTAATCTTGCGTATCAATCAAATTAACGTACAAGTCAAAGAATGGCAGACAATCAGAAAAACAGACAGATAAAAATCAAGTTCAACGTCTCGTGGATATATATCCTGTTGCTTATCGGCATAGGATATATGCTGTTTACTGACAGCGGTGCCAATCCCCAGAAGGAGGAGTGGGCCGATGTGCAGAAGCAGTGGCTCAAAGGAGACATCAAGGAGGTTGTATTCATCAGGAATGAGTATGAAGGTCGTGTAACTTTGAAACCGGACAGACTCGGACAATACGAAAGTATGTTCGGAGGAAAGGTCCCGGAGAAATCACCTCATTTCATATTTCTTGTTTCCGCCAGTTTCAATGCAGAGGAGCAGTTCGGTGAGTTGAACGCCAGGCTGCCTGAGAATGAGCAGGTAAAGGTGGTCATTGAAAACCACGAGAGTTGGTGGAGCATGCTGGAATGGATCATATTCCCTTTGCTTTTCATACTTATGTGGGTATTCATGTTCCGCGGTATGGGCCGCAATGGCGGTGCCGGTGGTCCGGGAGGCATATTCAGCGTAGGTAAATCTACCGGAAAACTTGCTGAAAAGGACAGTATGAACGTGACATTCAAGGACGTTGCCGGTCTGTACGGTGCCAAGGATGAGGTGATGGAGATCGTTGATTTCCTGAAAAACCCTAAGAAATACACGTCACTTGGAGGAAAGATACCTAAGGGTGCCCTCCTTGTAGGCCCTCCGGGCACAGGTAAGACCTTGCTTGCCAAGGCAGTAGCAGGGGAGGCAAATGTGCCGTTCTTCTCAATTTCCGGCTCTGATTTCGTTGAAATGTTTGTAGGAGTGGGCGCTTCACGTGTACGCGACCTGTTCCGTCAGGCAAAGGAAAAGTCTCCGTGCATTGTATTCATCGATGAAATTGATGCAGTCGGCCGTGCAAGGAGCAAGAATGGAGGCTTTTCTTCAAATGACGAAAGAGAAAACACTCTGAATCAGTTGCTTACCGAAATGGACGGTTTCGGAACAAATTCAGGAGTCATCATACTTGCGGCAACTAACCGCGCCGATATTCTTGACAAGGCGCTCATGCGAGCAGGCCGTTTCGACCGTCAGATTCATGTTGAACTTCCAGACCTCAAGGAAAGGGAGGAGATATTCCAGGTGCATCTGAAAAATCTCAAACTTGCTGAGGATTTCGATCTTGAATTCCTTGCAAAACACACCCCTGGCTTCTCCGGTGCTGATATCGCCAATGTATGCAATGAGGCGGCTCTGACAGCAGCAAGGCACGACAAGCCTGCAATCGGCAAGCAGGATTTCCTCGACGCGGTTGACAGGATCATAGGCGGACTTGAAAGAAAGTCAAAGATAATAACACCTGCTGAAAAGAAATCCATTGCACACCATGAGGCTGGTCACGCCACTGTCAGTTGGCTGCTTCCTCATGCCAATCCTCTTTTCAAGGTTACTATCGTACCTCGCGGACAGGCTCTTGGAGCAGCATGGTACCTGCCTGAGGAGCGTCAGTTGGTGACCAGGGAGCAGATGATGGATGAGATGTGTTCGCTCATTGCAGGTCGTGTGGCCGAAGAAATCATCAACGGACAGCCTTCAACCGGAGCATTGAACGATCTTGAACGTCTTACGAAGATGGCTTACGGTATGGTTACATATTACGGAATGAGCGACAAGGTCGGCCATCTTTCCTTCTACGACTCGACAGGGGCACGTGGATATGACCTGACAAAACCGTACAGCGAAAAGACGGCGGAACTTATCGACAAGGAGGTGAAGGAACTTATAAACGATATCCACGACAAGACCCGTAAGATATTGAACGATAACCTCGAAGGCTTCAAGACGCTTGCTGCACTCCTGCTGGAAAGGGAAGTCATATTTGCAGAGGATCTTGAAAACATATTCGGACCGAGGGCCGGTGCCGTGGGAGCAGAGACTGTTGAGCCAGTCGGGCAGACAGAGGAAGCCACTCAGGAGGAAACCGTAAATACAGAAACATAATAAGGGGACAACCATGAATAACCTATTGAAAAGAACTGTTTCGGGTGTTGTATTTGCAGCCATCATGCTGTTTGCATTTCTGTCGGACAAGATACTGATCCGATGGCTGGACCCGCAGACCACTCAACTTTGCTCAAAACTGATATTCGGTGCTACTTTCCTCTTTGCCCTGGTCGTAATGATGAAGGAGTTCCTGAGAATGACATGCGGGAAGGAGTATCGCTACTCTCAGATTCTTTCCATCGTGGCAGGTGCAACGCTCTTCACCCTCGTATTCCTGTACAAGGCATTTGACATCCCCGGACGTATGGTCATCCTCGCATTCATACCGGTTTTTGTGCTGATGATCAACTCCCTGTATGTCAAGGACAAGACCCGTTTCGACAAGTTTGCCAACCTCTACACAGCCATACTCTATATCGCTGTGCCATGGTCGCTGCTTAACTTTGCGGTATTCAACCCCTTCACAGGTGCATACAATGGCATTCTTCTCCTATGTTTCTTCTGCATCATCTGGGGCTCGGATGTCGGAGCATACGTATTCGGTCTGTCATTGGGGCAGAAGTATGGCGGAAAACTCTTCCCGTCAGTATCGCCGAAGAAATCATGGATAGGTTTCTGGGGAGGCATGCTGGTGGCCATAGGAGTGACTCTCGCCCTGTATTTCACAAATCTTCTACCGCTCAGGGCCGGTTCATATGATCTGCTTCATTGCATTGCGATAGCAGTTCTGATAGATATCGCAGGAGTCTATGGAGACCTAATAGAATCGCAGTGGAAGAGGCATTATGATGTCAAGGACTCCGGTACCATAATTCCGGGTCATGGTGGCCTTCTGGACAGGTTTGACAGCGCATTGATAGCAATTCCTGTCGCCATCATATACCTTGTCGCCATAGATAGTCTATTTTGCTAATTGACAAATATTTGCTAAATTTGCAGCCGCATCCGGAGTGTTCAGGTGCGGCTAGATTTTTTTATATGGTTATACACAGAAACTGTTACGGTACAATACTTATTGTCTGGATCATCTGCCTGCCTTTGGTGTTTGCTTCCTTTAAGTTAATTCCTTGGCCTGTGCTTTCATATCTGCTCGCTATCATTCCCATTTTCTTCATGGGATTCGTCCTGTTCTTTTTCAGGGTACCTCAGAGGGAAAGAGTCGGTGAAGACAATGTCGTGACCTCGGTCGCTGACGGTAAGGTTGTTGTAATCGAGAAGGTCTATGAGGACGAATATATAAAAGGGGAGTGCATCCAGGTTTCGGTGTATATGGACTTTTTCAATGTACATGTCAATTTCTGGCCGATAGACGGACAGATCAGATATTACAGATATCATCCGGGCAAATACATGCTTGCGTATCTGCCGAAGGCATCTGAACTCAACGAGCATACTTCGACCGGTATGACCACAAAGTACGGAGAGGTGTTCTTCAAGCAGATTGCCGGCACCTTTGCCCGAAGAATTGTCAATCATGCAAAGCCGGACATGGTTGTCGAGAAGGCTGACGAATGCGGAATCATCAAGTTCGGTTCACGAATAGATATATTCCTGCCGCTGGATGCTGAGATAAAGGTAAAGATTGGAGATTACGTAAAGGCATGTGAATCAGTCATTGCCGAACTGAAAAAATAAATATGGAAGAAGCGTCACTATACTCTGAATCATTGATATACATCATAATGCTGGCCTCAATACTCGTTTCAGCATTATGTTCCACTCTTGAAGCGACATTGTTATCCACACCTTTGTCATATATCACAGGTCTTGAAGATCAGGGAGTCAAGGGTGCATCACGTCTGAAAAGGCTCAAACAGCATCCGGACAGACCGATCTCTGCAATACTTTGTCTTAATACCATAGCCAACACCGTAGGAGCCTCCATCGTAGGTTCTCTCGTCTATGAGGTCTATGGAGATGCGTTCCTGGGTCTTTTTTCCACAATATTCACGCTGATGATTCTCATATTCTCTGAAATCATCCCCAAGACCATAGGTACAAGTTTCTGGAGAAGACTTGCGATTCCGGCTTCTGCCATCATCAGCGCGATGATCTTCATCACCTTCCCATTGGTATGGGTGCTTGAAAGACTCACAAGACTCATTTCAAAGAACTCTACACAGGTGAGTGTCAGCAGGGAAGACATATCTGCCATGGTAAGCGTGGCAACTGAGGAGGAGGTGATCGAGAAGGAGGAAAAGAAGATGATACAGAATCTTCTCAGACTTGATGAGGTCACTGCACACGAAATCATGACTCCAAGTGCTGTGGTGGAGATGGCCGAGGCACATATGACGATACGTGACTTCTATGATTCAGAAGATCTTACACACTCCCGCATCCCGGTCTATGATGAGGAGAATGATGAATATGTGATAGGCTATGTCCTCAGGCAGGAGATTCTGGAAAAGATGGCTGAGGACAAGTTCACTACCCCTCTTAGGGACATCATCCGCCCGATCATGACATTCACGGAAGAGGATTGTGTCAGCGACATCTGGGAAAAGATGCTTTCCAAGAAGGAACATATTTCTGTGATCCTTGACGAATACGGTTCGGTCCGCGGTATCGTGACAATGGAAGACGTCATCGAGACTATGCTCGGACACGAGATTGTAGATGAGACGGACGAAGTGGTCGATATGCAGGAATATGCAAAGGAGCAGTGGGAAAAGGCACAGAAGGAATTAGTAAAGGCTGAGTAAATTACTCAGCCTCAATCATTTCCAATAGTCTGTCGATTGCCTCGGCCTCAGGAACATGCCTCAGGACCGGGGTTTTCCCTTTATATATGGAGACCTTGCAGTTTCCTTCGCCGACATAGCCCCAGTCAGCATCTGCCATTTCACCAGGACCGTTGACTATGCAGCCCATGACCGCTATCACAAGTCCTTTAAGGTGGGCGGTCCTGCGCTTCACCTCCTCAAATGTCGATTCAAGGTTGTACATTGTGCGTCCGCAGCCGGGGCATGCAATGTATTCCGGACGATAGAAACGTCTTCTTGCCGCCTGCATAACCTCGTCAACGATATAATCCGCCTCGTCTGTTCCCTTGATGACAAGTTCATCGATTTCCTTGTCAAGCAGTCTGCGACCGAAATCACAGGATATGTCAAGGAGGAGTTTCTGTCTGTCATCACAGCAGTATTCAGCCTGAGCGGTGCTGCCATTGAGTTTGAGCGATATCATCGACGAGTGAAGACGTCTGCCATATCTGTCAGCAAGATAACGTGCCACCGGGATTTCATTTTCAGGATCTTCTGTCAGAGAGACCCTGATTGTATCTCCTATACCTTCGGAAAGCAGTGCCGAAATGCCTACCGCCGACTTGATTCTTCCAGAATCCCCGTTTCCTGCTTCCGTGACACCAAGATGGAGAGGGAAGACCGTGCCATTTTCCTGCATAGCCTTGTACAGCAGCCTGTAAGCCTCAACCATTACAATAGTGTTACTTGCTTTCAGTGACACCACCACATTATAAAATTCATTGTCGATGCACATCTGCAACCATTCCATTACTGCCTCCTTCATTGCAAGAGGAGTGTTGCCATAGAGATTCGTTATCCTCTCACCCAATGAACCGTGATTCAGTCCTATTCTGATTGCTGTCCCATGCAATTTGCACACATCGACAAGTCTTGCGAACTGTTCCTTGGCCTTTTCGTGGTCCTTATGGAAATTGCCCGGATTGATTCTGACCTTTTCTACTACCTCGGCGGCCGCTATGGCAATTTCTGACGAAAAATGCACATCAGCCACAAGGGGAGTGTCTATACCCATGTCAATGAGCCTGCTCTTTATTTCCCGCAAAGACTCCACCTGTGCCAATGACGGCACTGTAAGCCTTATGAGTTGTGCCCCGGCCTGAGCAAGCCTCACGCATTGATCGACAGATGCCTGGACATCAGAGGTATGGGTGTTGCACATGGTCTGCACAACAATGGGATTTCCACCTCCGATAAGTACATTTCCTACTTTCGCTGTAAGATTATTCGTTTCCATATACGATTTCACGTGCTTGTCTTTTAAGTTCCTTCCTGGTCATTCCGGAGCGCTTTGTCAACTGGAAATGAACGCCAGCAGATATGATGATGTTGGAAGGATAGGCGAATCTGTAATAATATGGACTGTAATGATCCGGTTCATATAATGACGAGAGGGAGTGCTTATACATCGCCTGGATGTGTATTTCGATGGGGTCGAATACAAGTCCGAATCCGAGTCCGCCTTTGAGTCCATAGTCAAATCGGTTGTCCGTCTTGGTGAATGAGTATTTGAGTTCATCCTTCACGTATCCGGAATCACCAGGGAATCTTTCGATCTTCATTCTGTATCCGGCAAACAGACCCAGTTGCGCTATGATCTTGAAATGCCAGAAATCAAAGTGGATATGTGACAGCACAGGGACTTCGATGACGTCCATTATGGCTTTTTCGGCACCCTCGATGGTGTAGGTATAGTCTCTGTCCTCGTTATATTTGAATTTATATCCTTCACGGGCATAGAACACTCCTGTCTGAATACCGAAATACGGCATATATCCGAACATCTTTCCGTAAAGCGTGTATGTGACGCCGAGATTGACAGGAACAAAGACCATATCCTGTTTCTGGGTGGGATTCCACATGACCTGACTCAACGAGGCTCCATATTGAAAACCAATCATGGAGTAATCATTAAGTTTCAGTTTCTTCTTTACCTGCACTGTGTCAAGAAATTCATCTGTCAGAGTATCTATGATCTCCAACTTTCCTTTTGATTTCAATTTCTGTTTCTTGTCCGGTTCCTGGGCAAAGATCGTCACAGGCAGAAGGGTCAGAAACATTATGATAGTCCATTTCTTCATATTCAGATGCATCATTTGAACATTTCCTCCACATCTATATTCTGCTCCAGTTCTGTCATTTCAGGTATGTCAATGAGATATTTTCCGTCTTCCAGTTTATAGAACAGCACCTTCTCAGGCTGTTTGTGTTCAAGAAGATTACCGGTATCGACAAGACCGTTGCCGTTGACATCCTCGGTGAAGCGGATAGAGTATTTGCCGGCTTTTAAATATGGGAAGAGCAATGTCTGGTCCTTGTCGATGATGTAGGAGCGTATGACCTTGTCCCTCTTCTCCGTGAGGAGATCCACTATATATTTTGTCTTTACTCCGGTCAGTACAAGCGAAATGCTGCTGAGTTTGTCGTCCTTCGGAAGCGAGACCTTAACCTCTGTACTGTCGTTGTAGAATCCGTTTATGTCCTTGAACACCCTGTGAGGTATCTTGAGTATATATTCCCAGCCGGCCTGGAATTTATCCTTCGGCATGATTGTATATTTCCTGAGATTCAACGAATCCCGGATGACTGTGAATTTGCCGATGCTTTCCTGCTGGCGAGGATTTATGCTCTTGTATATGAGTGTATCGAAGGGTGACTCAACGACAGGGTACTTGAATTCCATGACAAATCCATACTGTTCAACAAGTTCAGGCTTCGCCTCCAATGTGAATACGCATGTAGTGTCTTCCTTCTTGATATCCTTCTTCGCTGTCTTTCCTACAAGAAGAGATTTTGGCTTTGCAAGTTTTATCTCCTCTGTGAAACTGTTCAGCATGCCGAGCGTATCTGTCTTCATGTACTTGACGTTCAGGAAGAGTGTATCCGGCTGCGGCTTAGGGTCATTGACCCATATTTCAAGACTGTCCTGAACAAGATTGAACTGGGTGATGAGTTTTTCCTTGGGAACTCCCTTGATCCAGATGGAATCAATCTGGGCATATGGGGCCATGAAGGTAATATATGCCGTCCTTTCACCGATTCTCTCCTTGTTTACAATCATCTGCTTTGTAGGCTTCTCACGGAAGATGTTCAGGGTCAGTTCTGTCTTTCTTGCCATGCAACTTACAGTGTCGTTCATGTCATATTTCATGAGTTCAGGAAGCGAATCCACGACTCTGCCTGTCGGACGGAACAATGTGTCAATAAATGCAACCTTTTCGTTTTCAGCCTCATACTTGTTGTTATTGTTTTCATCGACGATTGCATATACACGATATATTGTATCCTGTATGTTTCTAAGACAAAAGAATCCCCATTCATCGGTCTTGACTGCTGCGTCCGGTCTTTTAAGGAAGAGAGCCGAGTCAGCGTGGTCCTTATAGAGCATTACAGTCGCACCTTTGATAGGCTGGAGGCTGTTGCAGTCCTGTACAACTCCCGTCACCATCATGGAATCTATCACATCTCCTGTCGAAAACACAAGGGTGTAGCCAGGGAACATATTTCCCTCATTGTTGTCCGCGATGGCGTTGGTGACATCCAGGGTATATGTCTTGTTTGAGTCAAGGTCGTTCTCGAAATACACAATTACGCTCTTGCCCTTGATCTTGAACTGGGCTGACTTTTCAAGAGGAGGGGAGAGGAAAAGGCTCTTGGGATCCTTCACAACCACATACTCATTGAATTTGAGTTCCAGTTTCGGCTTGGTGGTGGGTACGTTCGTCTGCCCGATCTCAGGATAGAGGTCAACGATAAGCGGCGGTATGGTGTCCTTGGGACCTCCTGTCGGAGGAGTGGTGGTGTTCGCACAGGAATGCGAGAAGATCACAGACCCGATAACAGTCAGGACCGCCAGAGCATGTAATATTCCACTTGTTATATGTTTCATCTCATTTATAATTCTGTTCTTGTAACGCTTTCAATTCCCTTGATGCCTTTAAGTTCGTCGATCAGTTTTTCAAGATCCTTGATGTTGTGCACATACAGGTCGATGAATCCGTCAAAGACACCATCTTCCGTTCCCAGATTGAATCTTCTGATATTCACATCATGGTCTTTGGATGTGATGCGGGTTATGTCATTGATCATTCCTATCCTGTCTGTTCCCCTCAGAGCCAGACGTGCAAGATAGTTGCTTCCGGAATTGGCTTCAACTCCCCATTTCACAGACACTATCTTGTCTCCGAATTTTGCCGCAAGCGAATTTGCTGTCTTGCAGGTCCTTGTGTGGACAGTTATTGTGCCGTCTGCCGACTTGAAGCCCACCACACTTTCTCCGAGAATAGGGGTGCAGCACGGAGCGAGCACAAATTTGTGGTTGGCATCGCTGTTGGAAACTATGAAATAGGATTCACTGTTGATTCCATAATATTTCTTGAGCCTTTCTGCCAGGTCATCAAGCGGAATCATACCGCAGCCGATCTTGAAGAACAGTTCCTCAGGCTTGCTGTCGAACATTTCGAAATCATGCATAAGCGACCCGACCACCTTGTCATTAAGTGATTTGCCGATTTCTTTCAGACGTTCTGTCAGCATTGTACGACCAGTCTTTATAAAGGTGTGACGTTCACTTTTTATCTGGTCAAGGATGAGTTTGCGCGCCTTTGAGGTCTGGACAAAATGCAGCCAGTCCTGTTTCGGACGCTCGTTCTCCGCAGTGATGATCTCCACCTGGTCACCTGTCCTTAGCACCGTCGAGAGCGGCACAAGTTTAAGGTTGATCTTGGCTGCGATAGCCTTCGCTCCGATATGCGAGTGGATGAGATATGCAAAATCAAGTGCTGTCGCTCCCTTATCAATGGTTTTCTGGTCTCCCTTCGGTGTAAACACCAGGATTTCGGATTTCAGGAGGTCATCATGAATCAGATCAAGGAGTTCAAGGGCATTTATATCCGGGCTCACAAGTATTTCCTTGACCTTGGTGATCCATTTGTCCATCTCGCTTTCACCCTCAGTCGTCTGACCGTCCTTCTTGTAGAGCCAGTGTGCCGCAATGCCTTTCTCTGCTATTTCGTTCATTCTGGTAGAGCGTATCTGGGTCTCTATCCATATACCGGTGTGGCTCATCAGGGTGCAGTGCAGGGCTTCATAACCGTTGCTCTTCGGGAAATTGACCCAGTCGCGCACCCTGTCTGACTTATATTTGTACATCGCTGTGATGATGGAGAAGATATGATAGCATATATCTCTTTCCGTTTCCTTGGAACCACTCGGGTCGAATATTATCCTTACGGCATAAAGGTCGTATATCTGCTCGAATGTCACCCCCTTTGTGTTCATCTTGTGCCAGATTGAATATGGGGTCTTCACTCTTTTCTTTATCTCGAAATTCATATCGGCATTTTTCAAGGCTTCTCTGATCGGGATTATGAACTGGTCGATCTCCTTTTCCTTGTCAGAGATGTTGCGGTTGATCTTTGCCTTTATGTCGTTATAGGCTTCCGGCTCCTTGTATTTGAGCCATATATCCTCCATTTCGGATTTGATTCCATAGAGTCCGAGCCTGTGAGCCAATGGAATGAATACGAACATGGTCTCACTGAGAATCTTGTCTCTTTTATGATCGGGCATGGAGTCGATGGTGCGGCAGTTGTGCAGGCGGTCGGCAAGTTTGATGAGCACAACCCTGACATCGTCATTGAGAGTCAGGAGGATACGTTTGAAATTTTCAGCCTGCATGCTTTTCTGTTCGGCCTTGTCCTCATTGTCGAGTACGGTCTTGATCTTTGTCAGACCTTCCACCAGCGTGGCAACCTTGTCTCCGAACAGGTTTCGCAGGTCATCGACCGTATAGTCGGTATCTTCCACCACATCATGCAGAAGGGCGGCAACTATTGACTTATAGCCAAGTCCTATGTTGGTCACGACTATTTTGGCAACCGCTATCGGGTGGATTATATAGGGCTCGCCTGAGCGCCTTCTGACGCCCTTGTGTGCCTGGTTGGCGAACTCAAATGCCTTATGTATTATTTTCTGTTCTTCTGTATTGCTGCATCGTTTTCGTGCAACCTCCATAAGGTCAGCATATTCTCTTGCTATGACCTCGTAATCATGCTCCTTGAACTCTGATATCTTGCCCATATCATCAGGTATTATTCTTCCACATTATATTTATCCACATTCTGGAAAGCATAGGACAACTGTGCTCCTATCAATATGATGAACCATCCTATGTTTATCCATACCATAAACAGCGGCACTGCCGCAAATGCACCGAATACAGCACTCAGTCGGGATACAAAGACCTGAGTTTCAACATATCCGTACTGTACTACGGTAAAGGCCAGAGCAGCCGGTACTGCCGCCCTGAACGCTGCTCCATATTTCACTTTCGCATTTGGAATGAACTTGTACATCGCAGAAAATACAAGAGTGATTATTATTGCAAAGATTGTCCAGACAAGTATGGTCTTGACGAATCCGTATGATTCCCAACCGAGTCCAAGGAAATCTATCACCCTGGAATATGCGAACGAGCCGGTAAAGAAAGCCATTACCACAAAAGGGGAGAGCAGAAGCATCGCGATGATGACGGAAAGGCGTTTGATTATGTTCCTGGCCTTTTCCACCATCCATACATTGTTGAAGACCTTCTCTACATTAAGCATCAGCATAATTACAGTGAAGAAGAAGAACAATGAACTGATCAGCCCCATAAGACCGCTCTCCGCCGTGGCTATTATATTGTCTGCAAATCCTATTATCGTATCTATTGTCTGCTGACTGTTCTGAAAATTGTCATAAAGCAGTTCCTTCAAGTGATCTTCAAGACCAAGACCTCCTGTGATGCCGAAGACAATGGCGATGAACGGCACAACAGACATAGTGCTGAAAAAACTGAGTGCCACAGCCTGAAAACCGATGCGTTCATTGGCAAAGGTCTTTATAGTTATCAGCATGACTTTCAGATACTTGATAAAACGAGCCCTGGCTTTGGAAAGTTCTTCCAAATCCAGAATCCAGATATCTTCTCTGAAAAACTGTTTAAGTCTTGTGGTCTTTTCCGATAACTTCTTCATGGGTAATCAGGTTTGTCTGACTGTGGTTAAAATAATGTCGGTTGGATATTTTCCGTCTCAACTGCTGGCGGACTGTTTTCTTCTGCTTCGTGGCTGACTGCTATCATTGCCATGAATTCCTTTTCTGATATGACCTTGACTCCCAGTGATTCAGCCTTTTTGAGTTTTTCCGGACCGGCCTTCTCGCCAGCAAGCAGGTATGAGGTCTTTCCGCTGACGCTTCCGCTGTTCTTTCCTCCGTTCAGGGCTATCAGTTCCTTCATCTGATCCCGTGAAATGCTGAAGTTGCCTGAAATGACGATTGTCAGTCCTTCAAGAGAGGATGACAGGCTGACTTTCTGCTCACCGATTTCGAATCTAAGTCCTGCGGCCTTCAACCTCGATATTATTTCAATGTTTTCAGGATTTCTGAAATATGAATATATGCTCTCTGCGATGATTTCTCCGATGTCATCAACATTCAGAAGCTGCTCTATGTCTGCGGCTGCGATGGCGTCTATGTTACCGAAGTGCTTTGCCACTGATTTCGCTGTGGTTTCACCGACATGCCTGATACCGAGAGCATACAGAACTCTTTCAAAAGGCACATTACGGGACTCCTGTATGCTTTTGAGGAATCTGTCAGCGGATTTTTCCTTCCACCCGTCGAGGGTAAGGAGGTGTTCTTTCTTGAGTTCATAGAAATCAGCGATGTTCCAGACAAGCGCTTTGTTGTAGAGTTGCTCGACGGTCGCGTCTCCTGCAATGACGTTCATGGCCTTTCTGCTGAGGAAATGCACTAGTTTAGCCTGGATCTGAGTCGGGCATCCGTCCTGGTTCGGGCAGAATGACTTTGCTTCCTGCTCGTCTTTCACCAGCGGGGTTCCGCAATCAGGGCAGACTGCCGGGAAGTGGGGAAGATGTGCGTCCTCAGGTCTTTGGCTCAACTCTACGGCTGTAATTTTCGGGATTATTTCGCCTCCTTTTTCTACATATACAAAGTCCCCGATGTGTATGTCAAGGAGTTGCATCTGGTCTGCATTATGAAGGGAGGCTCTCTTGACTATTGTTCCGCTTAGTTGCACGGGCTCCAGGTTTGCGACAGGGGTAACTGCCCCTGTGCGGCCCACCTGATAGTCAATGGAAATGAGTTTTGTCAGGGCCTGTTCCGCCTTGAACTTGTATGCAGTCGCCCAACGTGGGAATTTCGCGGTGTATCCGAGTTCTGCCTGATAGGGGAGTTCATTGACCTTGATGACTATGCCGTCAGTGGCGAACGGAAGATTCTTTCTCTCTGTGTCCCAATAGTTTATGAAATCCTCAATCTCATCTATGCCTCTGCATGTCTTTCTTTTGTCAGAGACTGGAAGCCCCCATGTCTGAGCGGCAGAAAGCGCCTGATCATGAGTCTGGAACGGAAGATCTTCTCCTAGCAAATGATATAGAGTGCATTCAAGTCCGCGGTTTGCAACCATCCTGCTGTCAATGAGTTTCAACGATCCCGAAGCGGCATTTCTTGGGTTTGCGAACGGCTGTTCCTCGTCTTTGAGGCGTTCCTCATTTAGCCTGTCAAATGCAGCCCACGGCATATATATTTCACCCCTTATTTCAAATTCTTCCGGCCAAGGGTTCGGCTTTGACTGCGACGGGATAAAGCCCTCAGGCACACTGAGGTACTGTGGTATATTGCTGATATGCAGGACATTTCTTGTGACATCGTCGCCAATTGTGCCATCACCTCTGGTAAGGGCTCTAAAGAGTTTGCCGTTACGATAGGTAAGGCAGATGGCTGTGCCGTCGAACTTCAGTTCGCAGGAGTATGTGAATGAATTTCCTATTCCTTTGGCGGCTCTTTCTGCGAATGCTTCTACCTCTGAAATGTCGTATGTGTTGCCCAGGGAAAGCATGGGATATTTGTGCGGATACTGCTCGAATTCCTTCTTCTGAAGGTTCTCTGATGTCGGATCACCCGACAGGTCACTTCCGACCCTCTGCGTAGGGGAGTCAGGAGTCCGCAATTCAGGATACTCTTTTTCCAGAGCTTCAAGTTCTTTCATGAGCATGTCGAACTCATAGTCGCTGAGGGTCGGGGCGTTATCTACATAGTAACGCCTGTTAGCCTCATTGAGAATGTCTCTGAGCTCGCTGATCCTGATATTTGCCTTAGTCTTGTCCATACTTTTTTGCCTTGACGTTTTGTTGGCGAAATAAACTACAAAAATACAAATTCGTTTCCACAACTGCAATAGCGCTTAAAACGAAATAAATAGGGAATGATATATCAGTTTACACAAAATGGATTACCTCCAGACTGTCATGCTGAACGTAGTGAAGCATCTGTTATAGATTCTTCGCTAACGCTCAGTAATCGACGAAGTCGCTGAAGCGTATGCGAAAGAATGACATGTAGTGTAAACATGTATATCATTACCGATAAATATTGTATTTCTATATAAATTTTGATAATTTTGCCCGGATTTTTAGATATATGTTTCACAATTAAATATAATCAGAATTATGAAAGATGCAGTTATCATTCTCTGTGGCGGCGGTCCCGCGCCCGGAATGAACTCAGTATCAATGAGTGTAGCAAAAACTTTCCTTTCAAAGGGATATCGTGTGATCGGACTTCACGGCGGATATTCAGGCCTTTTCAGCAAGAACGCACGCACAGAAGACCTCACATTCTTCATCGCAGACCGTTACTTCAACAGAGGTGGTTCATACCTTGAAATGAGCCGTTTCAAGCCGACAGATGCAGATTTCGAGAACAATTTCAACCTTGACCTCTTCAAGGACAACAACATCAAGCTTCTCGTGACTATCGGTGGTGATGACACTGCTTCTACTGCAAACCGCATATCAAAGTTCCTTGCTGCAAAGGGATATCCTATCGCAAACATCCACTGTCCAAAGACAATCGACAACGACCTTCCTCTTCCTGCAAATGCTCCGACTTTCGGATACAACTCTGCAAAGAACGAGGGTGCACATCTTGCGCGTACAGTGTATGAAGATGCCCGCACATCAGGCAACTGGCTTGTAATCAGCGCAATGGGACGTACTTGTGGTTCTCTTGCACTTGGTATTGGTGAGGCAACTCATTGCCCTATGACCATCATTCCTGAGATGTTCAACAAGACTGAGATCTGCCTTGAGAAAGTCGTGAAACTTTCGATTTCGGCTATCCTCAAGAGAAAGGTAATGGGTATCAACTATGGTACTATCGTTGCTGCAGAGGGACTCTTCCACGAGTTCAAGGCAGAGGAAATGGAAGCTGCCGGTGTACATTTCTCATATGACGATCATGGTCACCCTGAACTCGGAAAGGTTTCAAAGGCAGTTCTCTTCAACGACCTCCTCGAAGCTGAGTTCAAGAAGATCGGTCTTAAGGTAAAGAGCCGTCCTGTAGAGATCGGATACGACGTACGTTGCCAGGATCCTGTGGCTTATGACCTTACATATTGTACAGAACTCGCTATGGGTGTTTATCAGCTCTTCAGCGAAGGCAAGACAGGCTGCATGGTCTATGTTGACGCTTACGGTAACGTATCGCCACTTTACCTCGCAGACCTCCAGGACCCTAAGACAGGCAAGATTCCGCCACGCGTAGTTGACATCAACAGCGGTACAGCTCAGAACTACTACAACTACATCGCTCACTACGTAACCCCTGAGGACTACGAAGCAGTTCGCGCTCTCGGTATCTCAAACCCTGAGGCTTACGACTTCAAGAAGATTCTGGAGTGGTAATTCCATTTGTGTGAGGTTCCTCGCAGAGATCTTCCACGAAAAACCATAAAAAGTGTGGTAGATACCCATCTCAAAGGCGGTATCTGCCACACTTTCCTTATAAAAATGTGGAAGGTGTTATCCGTCTACTGTTTTACTCGCCGTACGCGCAGGCGGGCGAAGACTTCTTTCTTGCAGAAATTGTATATGAAACGGTACGTCGGTTCGATGACACGAATCGGGCGGAAGCTGCTGTACCGTACCATAAGGATGACAAGACATAGTATTGCCACAAAGAGCAGCAGGCCATAAACTTCTTTCATTGATTCCATGAGGGATTGTGCCTGGACCATTCCGTAAAGTTCACTCATAGGGGTGCGAATGGTGGATAAAGTTACCGTATCCATGTTCTGGCTCAGGAGCATCGTGTTACGGGTCATAATGACCTTTAGTGCACGTCCTACAATAGCGTTTCCGATAGGAGCTGCCAGTGCTGCGCTGAACATATTCTGAAACGAGAGTCCGTGAAGGAAGATGAAAGGGAAGGGCAGTCTTGTGTTTGCTGTGAGCATCATGACCGCTACCATTACATATCCTGCGGATCTGGCTATGACAGGCATGTACAGGGACTCCTTGGGAATATTATAGTCAATGCGGAAATAGAAGTATGCCAGGTAAAATGCAAAGCACGAGAATGCTATCACCAGCATGTTCTGATAGGTCCATTTGCGTCGGGCAAACGTCTGCCACGTAAACAGAATGCCCATTATGACACCTATGATGGATATCCAGTTCAGGGTCATGACGTTAGCATGGTCATATCCAAGAACTCCTTCCATCAGCGCATGTTCGCAGATGTGCGAAGGTGCAAGAAGAAGGTCCATCACAAGGATGATCGCCACGCATTTCCAGACTATCGGCATCTTGAATATCTGAAGTGATATGTATGGATGCCTCAGGAATGTAGCTCTGTACAGGTTCAGGCCAAGAGCCGCAAGGCCGAATGAAGTTGCAAAGCAGATGTGGTCAGACTGCCACCAGTCATAATGCTCTCCATAAACACATATGAATAGGATGGACATGGCTGTGGCACCCCATAGGAGCATTCCGATCCAGTCGATGCCCAGAAGAGGGAGGCGTGGCATTATGGATATGCCTTTATAGCAGATGATTACAATGAGCCATATTACCAGCAATGCAGCTATTATGAACCAATGCATATATTCCCATGATGACCATATCGAGAATGTCAGCACACCGATTCCGGTAAACTGGATTGTGGTGTTCACCATAAGATAGATGTAGCAGAACCATATCGCCATGTCTCGCTTCGGGGTTATCCAGAGCTGGATGGTGGAGTTGCATTCATATATGGCCCACATCCTGAAGAAGCCGGCCACGAGACTGACTCCAACCAATACCGGCACGCTGGACGAGTGCATGCAGATAAGGTTGGCGGCAATCAATACAGGAATGCAGGAACCCATGGCCGTTTTAGGTCTCACAGCCCATTTGAGTCTGAACATTATGGCAAAGAAGAGTGCCATGCCTACCAGGGAGGCATATCCTGCCATCATGATGTCTTCCTGCAGGAGCTGAGTTGAGCCTACCATCTCGCTGACGGCGGCAAGATAGACTCCTCCTGTACAGTTGAAGACGATGATGAACAGAATCACAAGCCAAGGCTTGAGCTTTTCCGGGATGAATCGGATCTGCGGGATTGAAAAAGGCTGGTTCGGATCGTGATGATGACTCATTAATAAAGCACTTTACATTCTACATTCATACCTGCGCTCACGCGTTCCAACGCCTGTGCGTTATTATCTTCGGTAAAGTCGATACGTACCGGGATGCGTTGCTCTATCTTGACAAAGTTTCCTGACGAATTATCCTGTGGCATAAGCGAAAAGCTTGATCCAGTTGCACGAGAAATTGAAGTAACAACTCCCTTGAATGCATATCCCGGAACTGCATCAACTTCGATTTCTACCTCACAGCCAACGTTGATGTTTGCGGTCTGAGTCTCCTTATAGTTCGCTACGATCCATTTGTTTTCGGAATCAACGATATTCAGAAGTGTCTGACCGTGCTGGATCAGCTGTCCTTCCTGAATCTCCTTTCTTCCTGTGTATCCGTCGCATGGTGCAATCACGACAGTATATGAAAGATTGAGGCGGGCAAGTTCCAATGCTGCTTCAGCGAGCTTGATACCGGCTTCATTCTGACCGAGTCGGGTGTTCTGCTCGCGGCTGACTGCCTGAACGCTTTCCCTCTGACGCTTGAGCATCTCATACCTTGCCTTGGCTGCAGAGTAGGCTGTGTACATGTCGTCGTACTGCTGCTGAGTGACAGCTTTCTGCTTATGCAAAGCCTTGAAACGATTATAGTTACGTTCCGCGTTCTCAAGATGGATCCTGGCTTCTTCAATGCTTGCGTCAGTCACTGACATATTTGTCTGAGTGGTCGATATCACATTGTGCATGGCATCCTTGCCGGTCTTTGCATTTTCAAGATTGGCTTTTGCCTGTGCTACCATGTAACGGTATTCCACGTCTTCGATGATCACCAGTGTGTCACCTTTGGATACCTTGGTGTATTCGTCGAAACGGATTTCTTTGATAAATCCCTGTACTCGTGAGTTTATTGGTACTATGTGCTGCTTCACCTGTGCGTTTTCGGTGAATTCCACGTTTCCGATGTGGATGAATTTTGCGCATACCCAAGAGATGGCTCCGAGAAGGAGGATGCAGGCGATACTGTTGTAGATTATTTTCTTTGTTCTGATTTTCATATTTTTAATGGTTTAAAGATCCTTCGCTTCGCTCAGGATGACAGTGAGGAGTTCAGGATGACAGTGAGGAGTTCAGGATGACTGTGAGGAATTATAGGTTTCCTGATGTGTGTTTGAGTTTATAGTAGTTGAATATCACGTTTATGCGTGCGTTTGCGAGCTGGAGTTCAGCCTCAAGCAGCTGATTGGATGCGTCGAGCATATCTGTCACGAGGGCTACCTCGTTGCTGTAGCGAGTTTCGATAATGGCATAATTCTCTGATGCAAGCTGCACATTCTTCTCTAATGTTGCCACTTCCTCGTACGCTTCCATGTATTTGGTGTAATCCGCTTGAACGCCGATCCCTATCTGCTGGGTGACTTCCTCCTGTCTGCGGATACTTGTCCGGGTTGCATACTGCGCCCTCTTTATGCTCTTGTTTGCCTTATATAGAGAAGATATCTTCCACGAAATACCGACTCCGACATACCAGTAGTTGAAGTTCTTGTTTATTACCGGCACTTCAATGGTGATAGGGCCGTCAAAGTTGTTGGCGGCAATAAGGGCTATGCTCGGACGGCGATCGGCACGGGCAAGCTGTTCTGCTGTCCTGTTCATCTGCACTGCCATTCGCGTCTGCTTTATAGCATGTGACTCGTCCTGTGCCAGATCCTGCCAGTAAGTCAGATCATGAAGGGATAAGGAGTGATCCAGAATGTCAGAGCTTGGCTGAATGACGGTATCCAAAGGTAATCCCAGCATTGTGACAAGATCATAATTGAGGATCTCCAGGGCGTTCTCAGCTCGTTTTCTCGCCAGTTCAAGATTCTTCAGCTGAAGTTCATAGCGGGTGACATCGTTCTGCAGCACGACCCCTGCTGCATTGCGTGCCTTTGTGTCTTTGATGACTACCTTCGCGAGCTCGATGCTTTTGTCATAGACCTTCAGGACATTGTGCAGTTTGCACAGGTCAAGGTAGAATCCAGCCAGCATGAAACGGACATTGGAACGTGCAGCGTCACGGTTGATTCCGGCCATTTCGTACTTTAACTTTGCCATGGCGATGCTGCTCGTGACAGCTCCTCCTCCGTAAATCAGCTGAGTAGCCTTGATTGCAAAGTTGTTTCCGAAATGAGGCATCTTTATGCTTTGGCCGTTGGAGAAGTTCCTGTCAAGGAGATAACCGTTGCCAAGATAACTGGCAGAGACCGACAACTCGATGTCAGGAAGTCTTCCGTTTTTGGCTTCACGGATTTCCTGCTGTGCTTCTGTTACTGCAGCATCTTCAGCCTGGATTGTCTTGCTGTTCTCATCCGCCAATGCAAAGATCTCCTCCAACGACAAGACACGAGGTTGTTGGGCATACATACCCACACTACATAATGACGCACATAGCGCCATTATGAGCAAGCGTAGTTTACTCATACTTAATTAAATGATATTTAGTTTAGATATTGAAAAAAAGAGAATCGAAGTAGAATTACACCGACCTTACTGTTCCCAATTGGTACTGATGTTCCGATGGTATGGGATATAGATGAATGATGCTGAAAAGAAGTGGTGTAATGTTAAGTTGTCTCTCATTTTATATGGAAAACTTTGTGCTTTCCGCGTGCAAAGATATGAAAATTTTTCTGACTTTCGCCATGAACCCACTATGTAAGATATATGGAGGTTCCCGTTTTACCTTAAGTTAAAAGAAGTTTGGAATATCGGATAAGCGATAAAATTCTTTACCAAAATTTGGGATTTCGCAGATTTCGCATCACTTTTCCTATAAAATTGCACTTGGTAGTATTCAGGTGTGGTGGAGTTGCAAAACAATGATATTTTCTGATAACAGCCGCGGATATTTCGGTAGTCCGAAAAAGTAAGTATCTTTGCTCTGAGAATTTGATTGTATGATAGAAAATAAGGTAATAATCTATACGGCAAATGATGGTAAAACCAGAATTGACGTAAAGCTTGAAGAGGAGACCCTATGGCTTACTCAATCTCAGATGTGTGAACTTTACCAGACGAGCAAATCAAATGTAAGTGAGCATATCAAGCATATTTTTGAGGAAAGGGAACTTGATAGAGATTCAGTTGTTCGGAATTTCCGAACAACTGCTTCTGATGGGAAAGAGTACATTGTATCACACTATAATCTTGATATGATAATCGCTCTTGGCTATCGTGTTCGCTCCATCATAGCAACCAGATTCCGGCAGTGGGCGACTGAACGTCTTAAAGAGTATATAGTTAAAGGCTTTACCCTTGATGATGACCGACTGAAAAAGTTAGGTGGCGGAAGCTATTGGAAGGAACTTTTAGAACGTATCAGGGACATCCGTGTCTCCGAGAAGGTTCTATATCGCCAGGTGCTTGAAATATACGCAACAAGTATTGACTACGACCCAAGAGCACAGGTTTCACAGGACTTCTTCAAGAAGGTGCAGAACAAGATTCACTATGCGATTCATGGTCACACGGCAGCTGAATTGATTGTAGAACGTGCTGACGCTGAGAAGGATTTCATGGGTTTGATGACCTTCAAGGGTAACCATCCTACTTTGCTTGAAGCCAAGACGGCAAAGAACTATCTTGATGAAAAAGAATTACGGGCTATGGGACAGCTCGTGTCCGGATATCTGGACTTTGCTGAACGACAGGCGGAACGCGAACAGGTCATGACAATGAATGACTGGGCTGCGTATCTGGATAGAATCCTGACGATGTCCGGTGAACAATTGCTTGAAGGCGCTGGTTCCGTGACACATGAAAAGGCAATGGAGCACGTAACAACAGAATATCGCAAATATAAGCAGCGCACTATTAGTGACGTGGAACGCGATTACTTAAATTCTATTAAATCTATTGAGGATTCAATTAAGTAAACTCTTCTAAACTGATTTTGAATAACGTCCGGAAGCTACGATTCTTAAGATTGATGCGCATATAGTGTTTGCCGTGTAGGACTTTAATATGTTCAATCAGTTATTTCCAAAAAGTAAACAACTGTTATTGAGAATTCGATAAGGGTAGCCATGTTTGGCTGCCCTCATTTTTATGTAGCATCATTAGTATATGTATAGGTAGGATTATCCAAAAGTCAGATTATAAAATCCAAATTATCTTTCCGGATTTTATAAGGGAATGATATATCAGTTTACACAAAATGGATTACCTCCAGCCTGTCATGCTGAACGTAGTGAAGCATCTGTTACAGATTCTTCGCTAACGCTCAGTAATCGACGAAGTCGCTGAAGCGCAGATAAAGAATGACATGTAGTGTAAACATGTATATCATCGCCAATAAATATGACTGACGTAAGAGACCGCCTCCGTGACATGTTTTGCGGCAATTTATGTCACGAACGTACTGAAAATACGTCAAACTACACCTCGGATAACCTAGGTCTTTCGTGAACGAGGTGTGCACAGTCTGCTTTGCGTCAGTGGTGCACCGCTTATGCGAGTTTGGGGCATTTCTCGCACAAGAGGTGACCAAAATCTGCATTTGATGCGAAAATGGATATCGCTTGTGCAAGTTTGGGGCATTTCTCGCACAAGCGGTGAGAATCGCCACAGGATTTTGCAGGTGACCCCAAAAAAGAGTGACTAATCAGTCATCCACAATGCTTCTGCTCTGCCAGTTTCCTACAGATATTCCCTGGTATGTTCATAATACAGTTCAAGCATCTGTTTAGGTCTTCTCTCCTGAAGGATGTCCTCTCGCTTGTATTTCTTCACAAGTCTCAGGCCTTCTTCACACAGTCTGACAAATTCCTGGCGGAGTTCTCCGCAGAAATATGAGTAACTGCCCAAGTCTGTATCCCAGCATATCCAGTTGCAGTCATCTTCCCAGATGCAATACTTTGCGGCGAAGAAGAGATATCTTATCCCATCACTATGATGTCCTGTGAAAATCTCGAACCGTGACATGTTCTCGTAAGCCCTGACCGCTCTTCTGGCAAGATCGATGTTGATTACACCGTGACACTTGTATTCCTCTCTGTGAATCATCGCCAGATCGCTGATCAGTGAAGCCTGAACTTCACTTTCCAGGGAAGGAATCATGCGGAGCCTTGCGTTCTCCACCTCGCAGATGTTCTCGGTCCATGCAACCAGTTGATACTTTTTTTCCATCATAACATAAATGATTAAAGGTTTGACATTGATCATTTCCGAGTGCGGCTGTCGATATGTCAAAGAACAACTGACTGATTTGGTCAGACAGAACGGGATACAATACCCCGTAATGGCCTTTGACAGCCGTCGGATATGTTTGATGGATTGTTCTGCCGGGAGAGTCCGGCTTATTTGATGAGGCAAAAATAGTGAAACTCTGATGAATTGCAAAATTTATTACTCATGTGGTGGATGCAGAAACATACGGTAAAGCACAGTTGGAAGGTTATGGCAATGACTACGAAAATGGTCTGAATAACTTTCTCCTCTATTGGAAACAGGAGGCTTATAAGGAAGGTTATGGTGTAACCTCGACGGTGGGAGTAAGTATCCTGTACTTTGTGTCACCTGATGTTACAGATGGTACAGGCGTGCTGTCACCGGATCCGGCTGAACCATTTGCTGCAAATACCTATATCAGCGAGATTGATTCGGAATATGAAGGTAGTGTATATTACGACTACAACTATGTTTACGATAAAATGTATGTTACAGCCTTCAAGAGTGGGGATGTCACAATTTCCAAGGAAGGCGATATCTACACAATCAAGGGTTCTGTTGTAACTAATGATGGTAAACTGGTTAAGATTGATTACACCGGTGAGGTGGATTATGTGTATTGTGGTTCGAACCCCCTGTAAAATACCATGAAAAGATTTTTATTCATACTTACCCTCGCGCTCGTCGCACTGGCGGGCTGCAAGAAGGACCCGGCACCGGAGCAGGATCTTCCTGACATTCTTCAGATTTGAGATAGAACCTATGAAATTGGAGCGGCGTGTTGCTACTGGGGTCAGGACTACGGACACACTGCCTATGACATCTGGTTTGCAAACAAGAAGGTGTGGGATGACAAAGGTATTTGGCCTGGTGAATCAAATAATGCAAATGGATTTGAAGTGAACTTATATGCCATATATGCAGATGGCGCGACTCCAGGTGAAATAGCAGCGGGTAAATACACATATTCAGCAGAGCCCGGAAATTTCGTACACGACGGAGATTCAGATTATGGCTTCTATGATGAAAATGGAGTTTTCACTGGATCTGAATATATTGAATTCGGACAATATTATGTAGAGGAAAGCGAACTTGTAATCGAGGTCAAACACATCAGCGGCAACATCTATGAGATCAGATTCAGCGGTGGAGTTGACTCAAACGGCAATCCTGTAAGCGGATACTACAAAGGCGAAATTGATATGTTCGAGGACTAAGGGTATATCGGACAACACGTCCCCGTAACAATGCCAGGAATGACCAAAAGGCTTCGCGCCTGTCGGTCATCCCTGGCTGTTTTCTTATGTCTGCCGGTTATCGGATTGCCTCTGCTCTATAGGTTGTGCAGATCCAACTTGAAAATCTGGTTTGCGGGAGTCGGTGACTTCCGGATAAACATCAGCATATAGATCGGCATGTAGATTCGCCTGTCTTCCACATGCAGGTTGTCGTTGGTCAGAACATAGGCAGATTCTATGTTGTAGTCTCGGTTGGCCAGTACGTTGGTCAGAGCACTGTGTCTTTCGTACTCTTTTCCTGACTTCACCTCTATAGGAATGACTTTACCGTTCTGGGCTATCACAAAGTCCAGCTCGCCCTGTTTCTTGCTATTGAAGTAGTGGAGTTCATGCTCGTCTCCACCGAATCCGTGGCAATAAAGTTCCTGAGCTGCAAGGTTTTCATATATTGCACCGTAATTCTGCTTCACCTCGCCCTGCAGAAGTTGTAGCTGGACTCCTGAGGCATATTGGCATGTCAATAGCCCTACGTCATTCTGGAACAACTTAAATAGATTTCTCAGCTCATTCAACTTGAATGAAAAAGTCGGTTCCTGAATATTTAACGTAGGGATAGCGACCCCTGCGTTCTTAAGCCATAGGAAGCTGTTCTCATAGCGGGAGAAGCGGGCGTGCTCGTTAAGATTCTTCAGAATGAAGCGCTTGTTCTTCGCATCAAGTTCTGACGGTATGAGGTTGAAGATCTCGTTTATCTCAAGTTTCTTTTCCGGGTCATACTGGCTGATGTCCCACTTGTACAGATCCAGGATCTCCTTCTGTTTCTCCTCCACGACATTAAGGTCATTCGTATCGACGTAAGCCTGCACTGCAGCAGGCATGCCACCTACGACAAGATATAGATGAACCATCTTTATCAGTGCAGAATGGACGACTTCATCCACCGGAACCGTTTTCTCGAATGCGTCCGAAACCCTTGCGAGGACTTCATCCGAAAGGCCGAGGCAATGAGAGAACTCTTCCATATCCAATGGAAACACTTCCTTGACGGCCATATATCCCACAGGCACGCTCTCTATTCCTTTCAATTCCACACCAAGCAGACTGCCGCTAAGCGCATATCTGCAGCTTCCTTCATCGACAAGAAACTTTATCCAGGTTATCGCCTCCGGACATTTCTGGACCTCGTCGAAGAATATCATGGTGTTTGGCAAGGAGGTCTTCTTCTTTGTGTGTGCAGAAATGCGAAGCAGTACATCCTTTGCATTCTGGGTTCCCTTGAATATGTTACGTGCGGAGTCATCCTCATAGAAGTTGATTTCTATGAGATTCATCTTATGCGTTTGTGCATATTTCCTTATTGCTGATGTCTTGCCGACCTGTCTGGCTCCTTTCAGGAGAAGTGCCGACCTGCTGTTTGCGTAATGCCTTTCGATGAAGGCGTCAAGTTTCCTGGATAGCATAGAATTACATTTTTCTATCAGCTTAGTTTTAGTATTTTACACTTTTCCAGTGCAAAATACACACTTATCTGACATTTTTCCAATGCAAAAATATGCAATTAGATACATTTTTCCAATATGTTCGAAACGATTAACAGCCTTCCAGAACAGGATCCACCCTGTCGAAGGTGCCGTAGAGCTGCTCCGAGGCGGCACGGCAGCCTCCACGGCAGCGGGACCATAGTGTGCATTCCTTGCAGTGGTCGGGAACGGAATTGAAGTATCCGTCGGCCTGGGATTCGGCTACTATATCCCCTATAGGCTTTTCGTAGATGTTGCCAATGACTCGGGGCGAATGGTTGCAGAACCGGACGTCACCTTTGTAGTTGACTGTCAGAGGGCGGCTTGACAGGTCGGTGGTGCAGTGGGAGAAACGAATGTTGGGGTATTCATTCGGGTCCAGGACGCAGATGGGTGTGCACACTCCGCTCTGGACGGTCATGCCGAGATCGCCGGCCACCTTGTCAATGCGCTTGAATACATCCTTGAGATCTTCTATGGACAGACTGAGCTCCGATGCGTGCTGCAGTCCCAGTCCTCCTATGTTGAAGCGGTTGACCATCGCAGTTGTGGCACCGAACTCTGAGGCGTAGAACCGCAGCGTGTCCTCGACCGAATGCACGTTCAGCCTGCTGACGATCAGCACAGGGACAAACCATCCGGGTCTTGACGAACTTATCATATTAGCGCTGCGCACCGCCTTCGCCCACGATCCGGGAAGTCCTGTGATATGGTCGTGCACGGCAGGGTCCGTCGCCAGGATCGGAATCTGTACGGCTGCTACCCCAATGTGGCTCATGATCTCCACGTCATCTTCACCGAGAATGGTTCCGTTGGTCAGAAGGTTGACGTTCGCTCCGCCGAATCTCGCCTTCAGGGCGAGGTCATGGATGCCAGGCATGAGTGTAGGCTCTCCGCCCGACAGGGAGATGCTTCCGACCGAGCACTGGCGTAGGAGCCGCCTGAGGGTCCGGCGTGCAAGACGGAAATCCGGCGCAGGCGGCGCGACAGTGCAGCCCGGCCTCTTCCAGTGGTTGTAGCAGAACAGGCACCTCTGGTTGCAGGCGTCAGTCACCTCAAATACGATAACAGGGATATGATGCTTACCCGATGACATTCAGCTTGTAGAATTCGCATACGTATCCTTCGTCATCTGCCGATTCGAGCAGATAGACCTTTATCTGAGCAGCTCCGGCATAGCGGCCCACGTTGACAACGTGTGACACGCTGGCATCTGATGAGGCGACCTCGTACACTGCGCTCTGAAGCACTTCCTCATCTGCTGAAGATGCACCTTCCCTGACGATTTCCACCCTGATGCCGTATGCGTTGAAAAAGCTTGTCTCGATGGTGATCTTGTCACCGTTCCTGACCTTGAGAGACTCGGTGGTGCTGTCGCATTGGATCAGTACCTGGTTCGTGCAAGGCGTGTCATAGCAGGTGATTACCGGCCTGCATCCGCAGCTTCCCAGAGTGAGTGCGCTGGTGAGAGTGAGGAGAGCTCCGCCAAGACGGAACTTTGCCTTGACCGCTTTTGCGTTCTTTCCCCTGGTGAGCCATACCCACAGCGATACCGCTCCGAAGGCCGCTCCTATTCCGATGATTGAAAGTGTTCTCTTCATGATGCCGGACGGTTTGGATTGAAGTTGATTCCCATCTACAAATATAATGTATTTATACTAATATTTGACTATATTTGCATTTGGCTATCATTATCAATCATTGCAAATTGAAAGTGATTGGAGTTAGAAAAAGAGCAATACTTGCAATGGAACTCGAATCAGACTTTGACCGCCGCTTCGATCAGAATCTGTTGGAATTTCCGGATGATATCCAATAACTGATCCTCTTTGAGAATCGAAATTGGGCGACCGAACGTGCACGTTCGGTCGCCCAATTTTTTGATTGTAGCATTTCGCTTAACAGACAATAGGCGAAATGTAATTTTAGAATTATAACCAATAACTATAGCATTATTCCTTTTCTGCCATAAAGCAGATTTTATGGCTAAGGAATGGAGTAATGCCAGAACTCAGCACTGTTCAACATAAAGGACTCGACATCATTGTGATCAAGATACACGACCTGGCAGGGGATAACGTGCCCACAACTTTTTTACATATTACCAATTTTTGCATAATTATCTTGTATCTTTTGCATTCGAGGTAAGACATTGGGGCGGGCATTTGCCCAAACCGTATAACACTGATATGGATACCCAAGGGATGGCACATCAGTTTTCTGTCCGCAACGCGATGTTAAAATTTATTCATAATGTAGTCAAATTTGACCGAATTATTTAGCCATGTTATTTAATAAATAACTTTGAGCATGTTTATGCTAACAACAAACAACTAAATAACCAAAACATGAAAAAGTTTCTCAAACTATTCAGTGGGCCAATCTTGCTGATGCTTCTTCTTTCAGGTTGTACTCGCTCAGATGCGGACAACAAGGGATTAGATTATGAATCGCTGGATGTCAATTTCAAGGCTATTGTCCAAGGCGAGTCTCTGACAGTCGATGATGAGGTGGCTGTCATTGCAACATGTACTCGCGGAGAGAGTATTGATCTGCCAATGAGTCAGAACAATCCTGCACATTTTGTTCCGGTGTCTTCAGGAATGACTGTCAATCTGGTCAAGAAAACAGATGACGACAACATTCTTTCTTATGCCGGCGACCACAATTTCAAGTTCAGTGCCTTTCTTCCGGTATCGGCATACGATGGAGATCTTACAACCCTCGTTGCTGATGTACCAGCTGTAGTTGAATACGGCGTTACAGGAAAATCGCTTCAGGTGGCTAAGGCAGCGAAGACAAGCGTTGTCGCTCCAGTAGAACTTGCTTTTGAGAGCGTTGCAAGTCAGATGGTGATAAATATTCCGGGTAACATACTCGGTGATGACCATCTTCCAGTATTGAAATCAATTGAAATCAAGCCTTATGATGAGGCAGAGTTTTCCGGTGGTATGCTGGCTTTCAACGCAACTTACGATCTTCTTGCAGATCAGTTGAATATTGCGGAGGGATCAGCAAAGAAATCTGTGACGGTCAATTTCGGAGAAAACGGTTTTGCACTTAAGACCGGATATTCTTCAGTTTCTTTTGCTGTAGCACCATTTACAGTTCCATTAGGAGGTTTCCTTGTGACCGTAACTGATGTTGATGGCAATACTGTCGACTCTGAAGTGCTTGTTAATGAGGGCGGTTCGTCTTACAAGGCAGGTGATGTGATCGAGTTTAACCTTACCAAGCCAGGTGAGGACGGTATCATCGCATGCAATTCACCAGTTGAGTGGCCAGTCGGATATGAAAACGGGAACCCTCGTGCATTGAAGGCTGATTATGCAGATCTTTGGCCAACCAACGCTGTGAATAAAGGTCTGGCAGCTGATTCGCATATCTGGAAGAATCTGTCTCAGCCTCAGGCGACAGCAACATGGATTGTTTCTTCAGACAACCCTACTCCTAAGAACATTGGTTTTGAATTCGGACAGTTCCCTGATTATAACTACGCATGTCCATGTATCAAGGGAATCTGGACCGGCGACGGACTTGAATTCTCTGTGCCGGTGAAGAATATTTCAGCAGGAACTAAGGTTACTTTGACCTTGCCTGCGTTCGGTCGTGGTGCTCCTATATTCTGGAATGTTGAATATCTCGACGGAGTTCAGTGGAAATGCAACAAGTCACTCCAGAAATCTCCGGATAAGAAGTTTGAAATGGAATGTACATGGGTTATCCCTCATGGTAACGTGGAGAAGACATGGAAAGGACATATCATGACACATACCATGACATTGGAGAACCCGATCAGAAGCGGCTATATCAGAATCAGATTTGTATGTGCTGCAGGAGAGTATACATCACTTGCGGGAACTGCAACTGGAAATAACACATGTTATCAGATTGCTAAGTGTGAGTATGTGGATACACGTTTGATGGCCTTTGTTAATATCGACGATATCTGCAAGGCAGTATCAATTTCTTGGAAATAACTACAGAGTAACAACTAAATACATTGATTATGACAAGAATATATAAATATATAGTTGTCGCCGTGCTCCTGTTGGCATGTCACATAGGATATGCCCAGATGAAACCGGTGAAGGGAACAGTACTGGATGAGGCAAATCTGCCTCTTCCAGGTGCTTCTGTAATAGTTCAGGGAACTCAGAGGGGTGTCATTACGGATGAGAATGGAGCCTATGAGATTGCGGCTACAGCTGATGAGATTCTTGAATTCGATTTTTTGGGCTATACAGTTCAGAAGATGAAGGTCGGTGAACAAAGCAAAATAGATGTAAAACTTTTGCCTTCATCTGAAATGATGGAAGAACTTGTAGTTGTAGGATATGGTGTTCAGAAGAAAGTGAATATCACAGGTTCTGTATCTACAGTGAATTATGATGATATGGCGCTTTCACGTCCTGCTGTAACAAGTTCTGCTTTGCTTAGAGGTGCCAGTGCTGGTCTTTATGTATATCAGAATTCAGGTCAGCCAGGTTCTGAGGGTGTTACAATGCGCGTCAGAGGTATCGGTACGCTCAATGATTCATCTCCGCTTGTGATTGTGGATGGATTCGAGGGATCCCTTGATAATGTGAATCCTAGCGATATCGAGACTATTTCTGTTCTCAAGGATGCTGCCTCTTGTGCCATATACGGTAACAGAGGTGCTAACGGTGTCATTCTCGTAACTACCAAACTTGCTGATGAAGGAAGATTCAATGTTGAGTATAGCGGTATGGCATCATATCAGGAGCCAGAGCATTACATCGGTGTGATTTCCAATTATAAGGATTACATGATGATCATGAATGAGTCTGCAGCCAATGTGGATAAGACTCTTCCGTTCTCTCAGAGTATGATCGATCTTTGGGCTGAAAAAGAAAAGGATCCATATGGAATAGCTGAGTCAGGATTCCCAAACTATGTGGCTTATCCGAATGTCGACTGGATGGATGCTATGTATAAACCTTCTGTTTATCAGAAACATACACTCACTGCATCGGGTGCTACAAAGAAAATCCGTTTCAATATATCGCTCTCATATCTGGATAATCCTGGTATTGTTGACAACAGTGGTCAGGATAAGATATCTCTTCGTACCAACCTCAGTTCAAACATCACAGATTGGATGGAAGTAGGTGTCAGGATGTTTGGATATAGGGCAAATACACAGTTGGGTGGTGTGACAGATGCATATACTTATATGTCGCGCGCCGTACCGGGAATTTATCCTTATTATGACGGAAAATTCGGATGGATGGAGAATTCCGAGCAGAATACAGCCTGCCGTAATAACCTGTACTTCATCAACCGAATTACTCGTGACCGTACATCACATTACATGAACACGACTGCGTTCATGAAGATCAATCTGCCATTTGACATCAAATACAATGCGTCTTTCAACTACTCATGGAACGAGTACAAGACCAAGACTCATAACAATCCTTTGAATGCACATTCATTCAGTAAGAATCAGAACGCATATACTTACCAGGATTTGAGCGTGATCATGCTTACTGAAACACATGACCGTACGGCAAGATGGACTTTCCAGACTGACTTCTCATGGAACAAGACATTCGGCAGACATGAGGTAGGTGCTTTGGTAGGATTTGAGGCATTCGAGAGTACTAATGAGTCATTGGAAAGCAGAAAGAAAGGCTTTGAGAATGATATCCTCAAGGAAATGAACAATGTTGTGAATCTTGAGTATATCAACGGTACAACCACAGATTTTGCTACTGCATCTGTATTTGGAAGAGCGACATATGCATACGATGGCAGATATATGGCTGAGGTGAACCTTCGTTATGACGGTTCTTCAAGATTCTCAAAGAATACAAGATGGGGCCTTTTCCCTTCAATTTCAGCCGGATGGCGCATTTCGAAGGAAGGATTCATGCAGGGATCAGGCGTTGACAACCTGAAACTCCGCGCTTCATGGGGTAAACTCGGTAACCACGCAGTAAGTAACTATGAATATATCTCGACATATTCTTCTGGTTATTACTATCCTTTCGGAGGTACATTGGCAGCAGGTATCGTTTCTCAACTTTCAAACAGCCTGCTTGAGTGGGAGACAACAACTACTACAGACGTTGGATTGGATTTCGCTATCCTGAACAGCAGATTGACATTGGAGGCCGATTATTATCATAAACTTACTGACGGTATCCTGTATGCTGCTCCGATCTATGCAACAATCGGAAATAAGGGCGCGCCGGTACAGAATCTCTGTGAGGTTATCAATGACGGTGTCGAGCTTACTTTAGGTTGGAAGGATTCAGTCGGCGACTTCACATACGGTGTGTCTGGTAATTTTACACGTAACTGGAATGTTGTCAGCAAGTATAAAGGCGAACTTCAGGCTGAGTGGGTTACAGATGCCAACGGAATCAGAACCTATCAGACAAACATCGGTGATGTCACAACTAAGGTAGGTGAGCAGCGTCGTGTCATGGAGGGCAAGATGATCAATGAGTACTATCTCCTTAACCTTTATCGCGGTACAGGCGAGTATTTCTTCTCTGATGGCTCAGTGAACCCGTCGGGAGGACCTACAGACGGTATGATTCGCACAGAGGAGGATATGAAATGGGCGAAAGCCATGGTTCAGGCAGGCAATACATTCATGCCTAACAAGCAGATCAAGAAGGATGGCATCTGGTATGGTGACTATCTCTATGATGATGTCAACGGTGATGGTATCTATGGAGATGAGAATGACTATACATTCCAGAATCTCAGCCTTACTCCGAAGATTTTCTATGGATTCAATATCAATTTGGGATATAAGGGCTTCGATCTGAGCGCTCAGTTTACAGGCGCTGCAGGCGGTGCATCATATTTCCGCGTTCCTGGATTCAACGCTTATGCAACTGCCACTGACAGAACCCTTCCTAAGGAGATCGCGTACGATCACTATTTCTATGATCCGGAGAATCCTGAAGATCCAAGAACAAACCTTACATCTAAGCATGGACGTTTGACTATGAACTGGGGAGCAGATCAGAACGGAAGTACATCTTATTCTCAGCTCTGGCTCTATAAGACTGATTATTTGAAGATTCAGAATGTGACACTTGGATATACATTGCCTCAGAAGTGGAGTAAGAAGATCAAGATGCAGAAACTTCGCATTTTCCTCTCAGGAGACAATCTCTATACCTTTACTTCATATCCTGGAATGGATCCGGCATTCTCAAGTTCAGAGACATATTATGCGTCTCTCAGACAGTACACTGTCGGTCTTAATATTAAATTCTAAATAATTGGCTATCATGAAGAAAATATATTTGATACTCATCGCGTTCATCGCGCTGACATCTTGTGAGGACTTCCTTGGAAGACGTCCTTATGACAAGATCAGCTCTGAGACTGCATTTGAATCTGCTTTCTTGGCTGAGAATGTTGTGAATGGTGTGTATAGTAACCTGATTTACGACTATGTGACTGTGGATGCTGCCAGGGTTAATTGGGATGCCTTTTCATCTGTAATGGACCCGACAAACAGCCTTTGCACATCTAAGTATAACTATCTGACAGGAAAGATCCAGACCAATAATTCTCTTTTCCTTACTTATTGGAAGAGATATTATGAGGGTATAAATCGTGCAAATGATGTTATCAACAACATGCACAGAGTTCCTGATATGACTGATGAACAGAAGGCAAAAAGAATTGCAGAGTGTAAGTTTATCCGTGCATATCATTATTATCGTCTGAATTGCCTTTGGAGAGGCGTTCCAATCTATCTGGAGAATTATGCTCCGGCTGAATATACAAAGCCTCGTTCTACAGAGGAGCAGGTGTGGCAGTTGATTATCGATGATTGTACTGCTGCAATCGAGTGTGAAGCTCTCCCTGCTAAGATTGACAAGGGCAGTGCAGATTATGGTCGTATTACAAAGGGTGCCGCATATACTCTCCGTGGAAAGGTTTATATGTGGTTGAAGGAATATGAGCTGGCTGAGGCAGATTTTGAAGAGGTCGGAAAACTTGGATATGCACTTTATACAGGCGGATACGACAAATTGTTTACTGAGGAGAACGAGAGATGTGATGAAATGATTTTCTCAGTCCAGATGGTTGCCAAGAGTGGTAATGGTAACTGCTTCAGTTTCCTCTATGGAAGTTATTGTACTACCGGATTCGGTAATAGCGAGTTCCTTCTTAACACGAATTTCGTGAACAGTTATGAGGAGAAGAACGGAAAGCCGTTTGATTGGAACGATTATATCCCGGGATATAATGAGATGTCTCCAAAAGAGAGAAGCGTATATTTCCTCCGTAATAATATGAGTGACAGTGAGATTTCACAGATGTCAACATACGGTGCAAAGATGTCGGAGTACGATGCAACTGGAAATGAAACTCGTATCAAGGCTGCTTATGCTAACAGGGATCCGCGTCTTGCCGCTACAGCAATTACTCCTTATGCAGAATATAAGGGTGGTGCATCTGGTGCTGAGTCCGTTTATACAATGCGTTACCCATATAGAAACTGGGAGGCTCCGCAACTTGACCTTAGAGGATCACAGACAAATCAGATGCTTTACATGATCCGTAAATTCGTAGCAGTCGGAAGAGAAAGCACTAACATCCAGTACAATCCAATCGATGTTCCTGTATTCCGTTATGCCGATGTACTCCTTTCACTCGCAGAGGCTGTCAACGAGCAGGGAAGATATGCTGAGGCAATGCAATATGTAAATCAGGTAAGATCTCGTGCCGGCGTTCAGGCTCTTGGAACAAACGAGTACACCCAGGTTATGAACAAGGATCAGATGAGAGAGAGAATCTACAAGGAGAAGAAGTGGGAACTTGCTTGCGAGGAACAGCTTTACTATGATGAACTCCGCTGGGGAACATGGAAGAAAGATAAGTTTGCAATAAATAATGGTCTCCAGCATGTATGGGGAGATCCGGTTTATACATACTCATGGGGTGGAGAAGAGTATTGGAAATGGCCGATACCTTCAACAGAGCGTGAGAAGAATACTAACCTCCAGCAGAATGACGGCTGGCTTTAATTTAACTTTATGAGAGATATGTTTATTTCCATCTTGACATGTTCATTGATCTTTGTCGCATCTGCATGCGACAAAGACAATCGAGGCATTACCGGTGGGCAATCTTTAAAGGGTGAACAGAAAACCTTGACTTTTACTCCGTTCATGGAATTGAATCAGACAGCGGACGAGATCAATTCCCATGAAGATGACTACTCGAGGTCTGCCTTGAAGATGATGTATAACACACTTCAGGAGCATGGGGCTTCTGAGGGATATCAATATCCGAGATATCCTCGTATCCGCCGCATGTCAGATGGTACTTACATCCAGATGTGGCAGACGCCTGCTAATACAGATCTGAGTACTAATAACGGAAAAGATGTATATTATGCCTTGAGCAGCGATCTTAAGACATGGACAACTCCTGCAAAACTTTTTGCAAGCAGGAGTGTGACGACAACTACAGGAAGCGATACAAGACATTACACCAACGGAAACGGTATCGTTCTGTCTAATGGCGACTTCCTTGCAGTAGCTGCTTTCCGCGCGCCAAATACATATAATTACATCAACAGCAAGAGTGATCAGGGATTGGTCATCAGAAGATCTAAAGACTGTGGAAAGACCTGGACCAATGAGCAGACTATATACAACGGTCCTTGCTGGGAGGCTCATCTGATGGAGTTCGAGTCAGGTGAACTTCACTGTTATTTTGCAGAGAGCCGTCCATGGATCAGCGGCAGCCACTCAGGAACATCACTCGTAGTTTCAAATGACGGTGGCAATATCTGGTCACCTGCTGTTGGAAATGAACCATATAGAGTGATGAGAAAGAAATGGTGGAGTGATCTGAATCAGACCAATTTCTATACAGACCAGATGGCCGTCGGTGTCATTCTTAACGGAACAAATCAGATGGCTTTTGCTACAGAGTGTGTAGCATCAAGAGACCTTTCTAACAAGCAGACATATTTCATATCTGTGGTATATTCTCCGGAGGATGGCCAGTGGAAACACCTTACTGGTGACGAAGTTGCAGATTGTGAGAGACTTGATAATTTCTTGTCGGGTGGCGGTCCTTACCTCGTTCAATTCCCGTCAGGAGAGACAGTTGTCGCATATTCCAATTCAAAGGACAGCAAGATGCATTATACAATGGGTGATGCGCGCGCTCGCAATTTCACTGGTGATTATATCTCTCTTCCTCACAAAGGCAGTTGGGGAGGAATGGAGGTCGATTCTCCTCATTCTGCAATATTCTGCAGGACTTCAACAGAGGCATCTGTGACAGGAAGCGACAGGTCTACTCTTATGCTGGCCAGATTTGCCCTCAACCATAGTATCAGAGCTACTGCAAGACAGGCAAATTTGGATGCGGATAATAGAGAGTGGCAGAAGACCGATGATGCTCTCTTCCTTGGATCCGAGTCTCCGATAGAGGCAACTCTTCGTTGTTCGCATGATAGTGAGAATATTTATTTCCTTGTTGAGGTTAAAGATGATAATCTGTCTAATTCAGACAATGTCACAATCATGCTTTCACCTGAGGTTGAAAATGATAAGTTGACAGCGAAGGCAGTGAGAGTCAAGGTTGGATGTAACGGACTTAAAAATACCGACCAATATTCAGGTGGATGGAGATCGAAAGAGTTTGGTATCACGGCAAGAGCTGCTTATGACGGTACTCCAGGCAATACTTCAGATAAGGATAATGGATATCTTGTAGAGATTGCAGTACCAAGAAGTGCTCTTGAAATCACCAATGGCAGACTTCTATGCAACTTTGCACTTTTTGACTCCGCCGGAGCTTTTGAGGATGCTGTATCAGGCACAGCGGCTACTGATACTAAAAAATGGATAGCAATCAATAATTTATAATCAATATGAAAAACAACAAATCAACAGTTTATTATTGCCCTACTGTAACTGTCATGACAGTGAATAACGAGGGTGTACTATGTACCTCATCTGGAGAGCTGGATGATCTTCAGAAGAATGCATTCGAATTTGATTGGGAAAATTAAGATTAAGAGATATGAAAAAGAATATTTTTATTTTATTGGCGCTTATAGCTGCCGGATGTCAGAAGAATGAGCCAGTGCATACACCAGAGGCAGAAAATGGCGCATATGCAATTGAGGTAACTTCTCCTTCTGCAGTTGAGTCTAAGACAACATTGGTGGACAATGGTGATTATTATTCAGTAAATTGGACTGCCAGTGATGTGATTTCTGTAAACGGACAGGAGTCAGCAGATCTTACTGTTGATACAGGAAATGCAAGGAAGGCAGTATTCTCTTTTGCTGATGAGGTGTCTGCTCCGTATTGTTCAGTTTATCCTGCATCAGCATATAAGCCTGAGTCCCTTGTTGACGGACAGGCAACTGTAGTTATCCCTGCAGAGCAGACATATGTAGAGGGTGACTTCGATCCAGCAGCTGCTATTATGATAGGATACAGCGAGACAGCAGGAAAGCTTGCTTTCGAGCATGCTGTTGCATATATGCAGATCAAGGTTACTACTACTGATGGTGCTGCTGTAAAGAGTGTAAGCATCAAAGGTAATGCTAAGGAGGCAATGAGCGGAGAGTTTACTGCAAATTTTGCAGAGGCTACGCTTGTAAATGATACAAATGATGAGAGTTCAGTATCAGTAGTATGCGAGAGCGGTTTTGCTTCTGGTAAGGAAGTGATTATTGCAATCCCTGCAAGAACTTATGCTTCTGGTGTATCAGTTACTCTTACAGATGTTAATGGTCATAGCAAGCTTCTCAAGTCTACAGTAGCTTTCGCTGCTAACGCTGGAGTCGTTTATTCGACAGAGATGGAACTCAAACCTAAGGGTATCTGGGGAGTGAATGACTATATAGCATTTGCAAATGCTGTCAATGCTGGAGATTACGATGCTTTTATTGGTGAAGATGGCGAGGTTAACCTCATGGCTGATATCACTCTTGAGTCAGGAAACTTCAAGTATGTTTCCGTTGAATTCAATGGTACATTTGACGGTAATGGCCACACGCTCACTAGCCCAGAAAGAACAACTCCGCTTTTCGCAGAGATTGGCGCTGAGGGTGTTGTCAAGAACCTTAATACAGCCGGTACTTATTCAAGCTTTGCTAATGGATACTGGTGTGGCGCTTCATCATTCGCGAAGATCAACCGTGGTACAATCGAGAACTGTAACAATAGCGTAAACACTGAACTTGACTATTCTGCACCTGCTGAAAATGGTCTTGTACTTGGTTGCTTCGTAGGACAGAACGGTGGTACAATCAAGAATTGTAAGAACACAGGATATACAAGAGTCAATGCAACACTTGGAACTATCGCTGCAAATACTACTTTCAGTACTCCATGTATCGCCGGTGGTTTTGCTGCGATCGGACACACAGTTACAGATAAGCCTGGTGTAAGTTCTGTAGGTTATACTGCTCATACTGGCGTTACTCCAGGTAAATTTGAAAAGTGTGTCAACGAAGGTGATCTTAAGATTACTGTTGTCGGACCAGCTAGAAAGACAACTATTTCAGCTGTAGGTGGTATCTGCGGTCTTGTAGTTCTTGACGGAGTCGAATTCGACAGCTGCTCTAACTCAGGTCATGTCTCACGTATTTCAAATGGTGAGGGATCAAATGACGGTTCATCATGTGTGGGCGGTATCCTTGGTCAGGGCGTTCAGAGCCACAGTTCAGGAAACCCACACTGTGTGGAGGCGAATAATGGATATAATACAGTAATTAAAAACTGTACTAACAGCGGTACAATTCTCCATAACCCAAGATATAGTGTTGTTATTGAATTGACGAGTGCAGGTGCTGATGGTAAGGCTGCAAGACATGCAACAGCTGGTGGTATCGCAGGTCTTATCAATGGTAGATCTGATGCAAAGGCTACAATTTCGGGCTGTACTAACTCAGGTGTTGTAACTGATGGCTGGTCAGGACAGAGACATTTCATCGGTGGTATTTCAGGATATTCGAAGAATGCTACATTCACAAACAATGTGATGGCAGGTAGCCTTGAGTCATATCAGGGTCTTTCTATCGGTGTTGCCGGTGGTATCGTAGGAGCTGCATATGATGGTGTAACCATCTCAGGTGGTTCTTCAAAACCTTCATTTGATTGTGTCGGAACCAGCAATGTAGACCTTTGTGCAGGACTTGTTGTTGGAGTTTCACTTGCAAATGTATCTATCTCTGATATGACTGTAGGTGTTGGAACAAAGGCCAAGATCAAGAACAAGAATGTTGAGAGTACAATCACTAAGGATAATTACAAGGTTTATAATGAGCTTGTAAATACTACAACTGCTGGTGACAACACCAACTACGCAACTACAGTAACTAACGTAACTTGGGTAGACTAAAATAACGGATAATGAAGAAAATCTTACTTACGATATCATCACTTTTTCTTATGCTTTGCGCTGCCTCCGCTCAGGAGGCAGGCGTCAAGGCCTGGGAGGGAACTCTTGAGATGCCGACCTACATCGGCTCAGCTCCGGAGACAGCTCCTATCTTCGAGCGCGACTGGTCTTACCAGCGTGCCCGAAGAAGTGTATATCCATACGTTCTTGATGACAATATGTATGTAGTCAACGAGAAGATGGAACGCCAGAAGGAGAACCGTACATATAGAGCCCTGTTCCTTGAGAACGAATATGTGCAACTTTGCATCCTTCCTGAGATCGGAGGCCGTCTTTTCTATGCTGTAGATAAGACAAACGGCTACGATATCTTCTATCACAATGAGGTAGTGAAGCCAGCAAACGTAGGTATGCTCGGTTCATGGATCTCAGGCGGTGTGGAGTGGAATGTGTTCCACCACCACAGAAATACTACCAACATGCCAGTTGACTGCAAGATCGTGGAGAACGAGGACGGCAGCAAGACTATCTGGGTAGGTGAGGTAGAGTTCCGTCACAGAATGCAGTGGGCTATCGGAGTAACTCTCCGCCCTGGCAAGTCTTATATGGAGATCAACGGCCGTCTCATCAACTCTACAGCTGATGACAACTCACTCCTTTACTGGTCTAACGTGGCTACTAAGGTGGATGAGAACTACCAGATCATCTTCCCACAGAGTGTCGATTTCGTGACATTCCACTGTAAGAATTGGTTTGCGCACTGGCCTATCACTCATGAGACATTCAACGACATGCAGTTCTACAATGATAATGTGGATGTGTCATGGTGGAAGAATCACTATATGTCAAACTCAATGTTTGTTCATGACCTTAAGGAGGATTTCGTTGCAGGTTATGACCACGGACAGGATGCTGGAACCATGCTTACAGCAAATCACCACATCAACAAGGGTGGAAAATTCTGGTTGTGGGGTCCTAACTCAATGTGGGATACAAAGATTCTTACAGATGATTCTGGTCACTACATCGAACTTATGATGGGTGCATACTCTGACAATCAGCCAGACTATAACTGGAACAAGCCATATGAAGTGAAGAAATTCACTCAGTATTATTATGGTATCCGCAACATCAAGGGCGTAAAGGCAGGTAACACGCTTGCTGCAATGAACTTTGAACCTCAGGGCAAGGGTAAGTACCTCCTCGGAGTGAATACGACTGAGGCTAAGGAGGGCATGAAGGTAGAACTTGTGAAGGGTGGTCAGAAGATATATGAGAATATCCTTACAATTGCTCCTGACAAGCCTTTCGTAGAGACTGTGAAACTTGATGCAACATATCAGCCATACGAGATCACAATGAATCTTTATGAGGCTGACGGCAAGCCTGTACTCAGTTATACTCCGCGCAAGGATACAAGTTATGACAAGCCGCTTCCTGAGATCGTAGACCGTCCGCGTCGTCCTCACGAGATAGAGAACAATGAGGAGTGCTATTTTGTAGGTCTCAGAAACCTTCAGTTCCATAATCCGTTCGTGAATCCCGCAGATTACTTCCTTGAAGTACTTCGCAGAGATCCGGGTGATACACGTTCAAATACTCAGATGGGCGTTATTCTCCGCAAGAACGGCGAGTTTGAAAAAGCTGCAGCGCATCTGCGTCGCGCAATCCGTCGTCAGACTCACGATTATACCCGTCCGGCTGATTGCGAGGCTATGTACAATCTTGGAGTTATCCTCAAGACTCAGGGCAAGTATGCCGAGGCTATGGATACTCTTTACAGGGCTACATGGAACTTTGCATATAACTCGCCTGCAAACTATCAGCTCGCTCAGATGTATTCTCAGGTGAAGGATTATCAGAATGCCCTTATCCGTCTTGATGAGGCTATCCAGAATAACGGCAACAACTGGAATGCTGTGAACCTCAAGGCATCAATCCTTCGTGTCGAAGGCCGCAAGGATCAGGCTAAGGCTCTTCTCGAAGACATTCTTGCAGTTGATCCGCTCAATATCTACTCGACATATGAACTTGATAAACTCAACGGAACATCTGCGTATGTGAAACTTATGGGAGGTGAGATCGAGGACTATCTTGAACTTGCAATCCTTTACCTTCACAACGGTTTCAAGGATGAGGCTGTGAAGATTCTTTCTGAGGCAGATGCATTGAAGGCATATCCTACAGTGAAGATGTGGCTTGGTTACCTCAATGGTGACAAGGCTATGTACGAGGCAGCTCTCGCAATGCCGGTTGACTACTGCAATCCTTTCCGTCTTGAGACTATTCCAGTACTCGAGAAGGCTAAGGAGTATTTCCCTCAGAGCGACAAGCCATACTACTATCTTGGTTGCCTCCTTTACAACAAGCAGCAGGATGCTGCCGCTCAGCAGTGGACCAAGTGTGTAGAACTTAATCCGCGGATGGATCTTGCGTGGAGAAACCTCGGATGGTACAACTGGCTATACACCAAGAACTATGATGAGGCTGCCAAGTGTTATGCTAAGGCTGTGGCTATCGCTCCGGACAAGGCTCTTTATCTTGAGGAGCAGGAGCATGTCCTTGAAGCAAAGGGTGAGTCAGTTGAGAAGAGATATGAAATATTGAAGTCTCACCATACAACAGCAGTCAAGAGATATTATCCTCTTGCTCAGGAGGTTGTTACTGGTACATTCATAGGTGAATATGATTATGTCCTCGATCTTCTTGAGAACTGCTATTTCCCTACACGTGAGGGTGTGGCTTCGTTCCATGAGGTTTATGTGGATGCTCTCCTTTGTGCTGGCTATCAGAAGATGCTGGCAGGTGACTATAAGGGAGCGATTGCTCTTTATGAGAAGTCATTCGAGTACCCTATGAACCACCAGGTATTCCTTGTAGATGAGAGAAGCCCTCGTGACGCTCAGGCTTATTATTTCATCGCTCAGGCATATGAGAAGATGGGACAGAAGTCAAAGGCGACTACATATTACAAGAAATCAGCTGAAGTCAATACAAAACTTTCTTTCTGCCGCTACTGGAAGGGACTTGCTCTCGAAAAGCTTGGCAGAAAGGCTGAGGCTAAGGCTCTTTACGAAGCACTTCTTGCAGAAGGAAAGGCAGCAGTTGTTGAAGATATCGTCAGCTTTTATGGTGCAGAAGGAACTTCAAGCCTTACAGTTGAGGGTATCAATACAATGGCTTATCGCATGATGGGCTTCGGTTATCTTGGTCTTGGTGATGCAGATCAGGCAAAGAAATGCTTCGATACATCACTTAAGCTAAAGAATGACAACCTTTGGTCTAAATTCATGCTTGGAATACTGTAATAAGGTAAATTTGTCTCATGAATAAAGTCCTATACATATTTCTATCGTTATTTATGTGCCTTCCCTTCTATGAGGGAAGGGCACATAATGACTATCCGTTCATTCACATTAATAGTTCAAACAGTGGTTTGTCATATGATGACTGCAGGGCAATTTTTCAAGATTCCCGAGGATTCATGTGGTTCGGTACATACAAGGGACTGAACCGATATGACGGCAAGAGGTTTACTGTCTATGACAGGGATGACCTGTGCGGAGTGTCAGATTTTATTCATGCCATTGCAGAGGATGGAGATGGAAATTTATGGATAGGCACCGACAACGGTTTGCTGGTTTATGATTATGAGGCAGATATATTCAAAGTATTTGACAAGATAAGTGATAAAGGCACTGTAATACACAATAAGGTCAACTATATTCAGAAGGATTCCAGGGAAACCATATGGATAGCAGTAAACGGTCAGGGCTTGTTCTCTTATGATGTGGCATCTGGGTCACTCAAAAATTTCTTTTTTGAGGATGGAAGACAGACTTTGTGCGCTAATATACGAACACTTGAACCGGACCATCACGGAGGACTGTGGATAGCCTTGTATTATGCAGGTCTTTATCATTCAGATGCATCAATGACCTCTCTGGTGCCGGTTGAGAATTACAAAGGGATCAGATTGGAATCAGACAATATCGAAGGAATCGTAGTAAGCCCTACTGAAAATGATGTCCTGTATTTCTCATCAGTGAAGAACGGATTGTGCCAGCTTAATGTAAGGACTGGTCAGATCCAAAGGCTTATCCCTGTTTCTGACGACTCTTTGCCGAACGGATTGGTCTGCCATAGAGGTATGACTTTGTGGATGTCAACCACAAACGGACTTTACAGATATGACATATTGTCCGGTACATATTCGCTTATCAAGTCTGATACCAGGGATGTTTTCTCTATCTCGCACAATTATGTCTTCGATGTATATCTTGACCGGTATGACGGATTGTGGGTTTCGACCAAGTACAATGGTATAAACTACTGCAGTACTGCGCAAAAGTGGTTCAAGAAGCATTACATGATCAATGGTAGACCGTTGGATGATTATGTAATCAGCGGTCTGGTTTCTGATGTCAAAGGAAATATCTTGATAACTACCGAGAGCGGAAGATTCCTGAAATATGATCAGTCTACAGGAAAACTTTCTGAGTTCGGACCTTCAAGCATCAAGGGGATAGATCTTATTTCCCCATGTATTGATGGCGATTATCTTTGGCTCGGTTCAATGCGCGGTTTGTACAGATACGACATGAAGTCCGGCTCGTTGCGTCTGTATGACGCCCTTTCCCGCAAGGCTGATCTGCCTGATGACAGGGTGGGAACTGTATATCTTGCCGATAATGGCACTTTGTACATCGGTACAACATTAGGCTTGTCATATTATAACAGGCAGACGGATAGTTTCGAGTCAATATCCGACTTTGACGGCATCAATGTGACAAGTCTGTCTGAAGACAGTTTCGGAAAGATCTGGATCAGTACTTATGCCAATGGCATTTACTGCTATGATTCAAGTAAAGGTAAGATACTGAGACATTTTTCTTCTTCTCAGACCGGAAACAATAAGATACCTACAGATAAGATATCTTCAATTTATGTTGACAGCAAGGACAGAGTGTGGGCTGTCGGTCTGACATATGGTTTTTCTGTATACGAGAGCGGACTCGGACGATTCAAGTCATATGACAGCAAGACCTGCTCAGGCATGTGTACTGATGTATGCTTCAATGCTATTGAAGATAATAACGGAAATATATGGATATCATCAGACAAAGGTCTTCTTGAGGTTAATCCTCAGACAATGGATATGGCCTGGTATACGGTGCGTGACGGACTATTGGATGATGTTCTGAAAAGAGGAGTCCTTAAAACTCAGGATGGCGATCTTTACTTTGCTTCTCAGAGCGGATTTGTCAGATTCAATCCGTCAGAGTTCAGGCTTGATGCAAACTATAAGATCATAATTTCAGGTTTTACTGTTGCAGACAGTCTGGTAAAACCTTCAGATGAGGATTCTCCATTGTCAAAGAATGTAGATCTTGTGGATAAGATATCCCTCAAGCCAGGACAGAACTCGTTTGGATTTACATTCTCTCTGATGAATGGAACAGGACCTAAGGCGCGTATACAATGCATGCTTGAAGGTTATGAGAAAGCATGGTCTGATATCTCATCGGATCAGGAGGCATATTTCTATAATGTTCCGGCTGGAAAGTATAAGCTGAAAGTCAGATATTCGTCTGATGGAAAATCCTGGTTTGCCGGACATAATGATGTAAATGTCGAAGTCGCTGAAGAGTTCTGGAAGAGTGATGCTGCAATAGCTGTTTATGTGCTGTTGAGTTGTCTTATGATAGGCCTTATAGCCCGACAGCTTAATGAACGCTCAAAAAAGAAACTCCAGCAGCAGGAAGAGAAAAGCAGAATCGAGCGTGAGAAAGCATTCCTCAAAGAGAAAATGGAATTCTTTTCTGAAGTGATTCACGAAATCAAGACTCCTCTGACATTGATGATCACTCCTTTGAGAACTATCATGGAGTCGGAGGATTCACTTGATGAGAACTTGAAGAAGAACTTGAACATCATCAACAGCAGTACTGAATACATGGGTACCCTTGTAAGGGAACTCCTGGATTTCATGAGTGTGGAAGAGCATGGTTATGTGCTTGATCTCAGAAATATGGACATTGTGGCTAACCTGAAGTCAACATGTAATAATTTCGCCGAGATAGCCAAAGAAAGGGGATTGCAGATTGATGTTGACTCTCAGAGCGAGAGTGTTATCGTTGCTGCAGACAGGAAGGCATTGGTGAAGATCTTCAACAACCTTATCCATAATGCAGTCAAGTATGCCGAGTCTTGGATTAATGTATGTGTTGCTGAGGAACAGGATAGTGTGGTAATTCGTTTTGCTAATGACGGACCACAGATTCCGGCAGACAGACGGGCTGATATCTTCAAACCATTTGTGAAGTTTACTGCCGGTAATCAATATGCTGCTCAAAGTTTTGGTATCGGTCTCTCTATGGCTAGGAAACTTGTCGAGATTCATGGTGGTACATTGGAACTTACTGACAACAGTGAATTCACAGAGTTTGTTGTGACGATACCTCTGAATATGCGTGAAGAGGAAATGGAGAATGAGAAGGAGCCTTTTGCAGCAGATTCGAAATTGCCTTCACTACTGCTGGTTGAGGACAGTTTGGAACTTTCTCAATATCTGAGCCATGAGTTGACAGCTCAGTATAATGTCCTTCATGCATTCTCTGCAGAGAAAGGATTAAAACTTCTCCAGGCAAGATCTGTCGATCTGATCCTGACAGATATCGGTCTCCCGGGAATGTCCGGTGTTGAGTTCTGTGCAGAACTGCAGTCCAGCAGGACCTTGAGCCACATACCTGTCATAGTCTTGTCTGCCATGTCGTCGGCTGACATAAAGACAAGGTGTATAGAGAACGGTGCAGCCATGTATATTGAAAAGCCTTTCTCGATGAGCTATCTCAAGGCATGTATAGGCCGTGTCGTAAAGGCGGGCAAGAAGTCAGATGATGTAATTCTGGATTCTGCTGCGGCTTTGCAGACACTTCGTAAGATGAATATAATGGACAGGGATGCGGAATTCATTGAAAAGCTCGATGAGGTCATCCTGGAAAATCTGACTGACGATACTTTCGGAAGCAAGCAGATGGAAGAGGCGCTCTTTATGAGTCGCAGTACATTGGCACGAAAGATCAGGGAAATATATGATATGACCCCTAATGACTACCTGAAGCATAAGCGCCTTTCAGTAGCGACTCAGATGCTTATGAACAAGAATGTCAGAATCAATGAAGTGGCTCGTGCCGTTGGATTCAGGTCTGCATCATATTTTACAAAATGCTTCAAGGCGGAATATGGAGTTTTGCCTGCTGAATATATAAATGAAAAGAACAAATAATATTGAATAGAAGTGAAGATTAGAAGAAACTTACTTGTGCTGGCGTTACTGATACCGTTTGTGGGAGCTGGTGCACCGAGAAAAGGTCGTTGGTCTGAGGAAAAGGCCAATCAGTGGTATTATTCTCAGGACTGGCCTGTGGGATGTGACTATATCGTATCGAACGCCATCAATCAGATTGATATGTGGCAGGAGTCTACATTCAGCCCGGATCTTATTGATAAGGAATTGGCAATGGCTGAGGAACTGGGATTCAATACAGTCCGCCTGTTCCTGCATGATCTTGTGTATGAGGCTGATCCGAAGGGATTAAAGACAAGAATCTCAGAGGTGCTCGATATCTGCGGAAATCATGGGATTAAGGTTGTAATGACTTTCTTCACTAATGGAGGAAAGTTCGATAATGTCTCACTTGGGCAGCAACCTGCCCCGACTCCTGGTGTTCATAATCCTGAGTGGAGACAAACTCCTGGCGCTGAGGTCGTAAATGATCCTGCACAGTGGGGACGCCTTGAGAGATATGTGAAAGACATACTCAAGACATTTAAGACGGATAAGAGAATCTATTGCTGGTGTCTGTATAATGAACCGGAAAATGATAACCGTGGTGCGAATTCTCTTCCTTTGATGCGTGAGGCATTCAAGTGGGGATGGGAAATCAATCCTGACCAGCCGTTGACAGCTCCATATGCCAGCCTTATGGCCAGTGATGACAGAAGTAATCTGGCAATATGGGGATTCTTGGCTGAGAACTGTGATATCATGTCTTTCCATTGCTACAATCCTGTATATACTTTGATGGATAAGTATATCACCCCGCTTAAAAAGATGAATCGTCCGATCATCTGTACGGAGTGCGTTGGACGACCAGCAAATACTTTGTTCGATATGTTCGCAATCTGCAGGAAAGAGAATATCGGTGTTCTCAGCTTTGGACTGATTGACAGTAAGATGCAGTGTAAATTCCACTGGGACAGCAAAGCCGGGGCAGTAGAGCCTAAGGTATGGTTCCATGATCTGTATCATGCAGATGGAACTCCGTATGACAAGAATGAGATTACATTCATCAAGCAGATCACGGCAGATAAGACAATGGATCCGCAGGCTATCCCACAGACAGTCATGATACAGAAAATTACGATGAAGGGACGCAATATCACCACTTGCGCGAAGTTAAATGCAGCCGGTGATGCTCTCAGACTCTGTATCCCGGTGTCAGAATTGAAGGATGTCAAGAGGATTACCATCACTCCTGATTTTGGAAGAGCTAAACTTGGTGAAGCCGGTTATTATGCATTCCCGGATGGTACAGTCTATACATTCAAGTATAGAGATGACAAGACTTTTATGCTGAAAGAAATGACGAGCGCAACTTTAGGTGTCAAGACTCCAAGGCAGATGTATAAGTCTCATGTAAAAGGCATGGAGCAGGCTCTTTGGATTCAGGCCTATAGGGGAGCGCAGGAGTACCAGACAAAATATATCTTCCGCCTTGGTGAAGCCGGTGTGAAACCTGAGGAGGATATTGTTATTGATTTCATGCCTGTCAAGAATGAATCTGAACTGAAATAATAATGTTGAAAGTAATATAAGTGATGAAGAAACTGATTCTTTTCTGTTTGCAGTTAGCCTGCATTTCTGCTTTTGCCCAGGAGCAGAAGTTCCCTGAGTGGCAGGATGCCAATGTCGTGGAGATCAACAGATATCCGATGACAGCAACGTTTGAGACTGGCGGAAACAAACTCAGTCTTAATGGCGTATGGGATTTTAAGTGGTACGAACTTATTGCCGACCGCTCTCTGGACTTTTATAGGATAGATTATAATGCATCTGGATGGGACAAGATGCCTGTACCGGGAATGTGGGAACTCAATGGCTATGGCGAACCGTTATATCTTAATACCGGTTATGCCTGGAGAACATGGTACACTAACAATCCGCCATTTGCTCCGATAGAAAGAAATCATGCCGGTCAGTATCGCAGGACATTTGAACTTGACGGATCATGGAAGGGCAAGGATGTATTTCTTCATATCGGTTCAGCTACATCAAATGTAAAAGTGTGGGTAAACGGCAAGTTTGTCGGTTATAGCGAAGACAGCAAACTTGAGGCACGTTTTGATATTACAAAGTATGTGAAGTCTGGTGAGAATCTTATTGCGCTGGAGGTATTCCGCTGGTGCGACGGAACTTATCTTGAGGATCAGGATTTCTTCCGCTTTACAGGACTTGCGAGAGATACTTATGTGTTTGCAAGAGAGAAGAAAAGAATTGAAGATATAAATGTAGTCGGTTCTGCTGCCGGAGTTGCAGATGTCAGCGTTGAGTTGACCAAGGGAGTTACCAAGGTTGACCTTAAGATTATGGATCCTGCCGGTGCTGAAGTGGCTTCGGTATCTGTCCCTGTGAAAGGAAATGTCCTTTCAGAGAGAGGTCTTCCGTTGGTAAAGACAAGCCTTAATGTTGCAGATGTACAACTCTGGAGTGCCGAGACCCCTGTTCTTTATACTCTTAATGTAGCCTCATATGATAATAAGGGCAAGACAGAAGAGACTGCTATACGCATTGGCTTCAGGGATGTCCAGATCGTAGGCAATCAACTTCATGTCAATGGCAAGCCGATACTTATAAAAGGTGCCAACAGACATGAGATGAATGCATATAAGGGTTATGTGGTTTCCAAGGAGGATATGATTCAGGATATTCTGATTATGAAGCAGTTGAATATCAATGCTGTACGTACATGTCATTATCCGAATGATCCGGTATGGTATTCTCTCTGCGATGAATATGGACTGTATGTCGTTGATGAAGCGAACATCGAGTCACATGGTATGGGTTACAAGGAACTCACCCTTGCCAAGAGTGAAGAATATGAATATGCTCATCTTGACAGAACAAGAAGAATGGTCAGGAGAGACTTCAATCATCCTTCAATCATAGTCTGGAGTTTGGGTAATGAGGCAGGTGACGGACCTAACTTTGTCAAGACTTCAGCTCTTATCAAGTCTATGGACCAGTCACGCGCAGTGCAATACGAGCAGGCAAAGGTCAAGGATCATACAGATATCTTCTGCCCTATGTATTATAATTTCCAGCAGTGTGAGAAATATCTTTCAGGTAATCCGAAAAAGCCTTTGATTCAATGTGAATATGCTCATGCGATGGGTAATTCTCTTGGTGGTCTCAAGGAGTATTGGGAAATGGTAAGAAAGTATCCTGCATATCAGGGCGGTTTCATTTGGGACTTCGTTGACCAGGCTCAATGGTGGCCGTCTGATGTAGAGAAGACAGGGTCGGATCATGTGTTTATCTTCGGAGGAGAGTTCAATAATGTGGACCCTTCTGATAATTCTTTCTGCTGTAACGGTATAATTGCCACAGACAGAACACTTCACCCTCATGCTTATGAGGTTGCATATCAGTATCGTTCTATTCATACTTCAGCAGCACCGGAGCAGGCTTTGAGCGGTAAGGTGAATGTATATAACGAGAATTTCTTTATCGATCTCTCTCGTTATTGCATGGAGTGGGACATTGAAGTGAACGGCAGGAAAGTCATGAGGGGCGTAGTATCAGATCTTGATGTGCCCCCGTTGGCTACAGAAACAGTTTCGCTTGGATATAGCGAGTCTGATGTCATGAAGGCAGCAAAGATCATGTCTCTTGCTGATTCGGATGCATATCTTAATGTAAGATACCTGCTGAAGAATGCTGATGGTATTCTGGAGGCCGGTTCACAGGTTGCATATGATCAGATCGTTCTCAATGAAGCAGCAATGCCTGTTTTTGATACAGTGGCTCACTGTGGCAAACCATCAATGCTGAACAACGGCAACGAATATGTCTTCAAGGGCAAAACGACATGGGATGGCGCAGGTACCGAACGCGAACTTCCATGGGCTATTGTATTTGATGCTCAGACAGGAGCATTGACAAGTTATACCGTAGGTGGCAGCGAGATGGTCTCTGAGCCTCTCCTTCCTTGCTTCGGTAGAGCAGTCAATGAGAACGATATAGGAGCGAAGTTCCATAAAAAACTTGCTGCTTGGTTCTATCCTGAACTAAAGGTCATTGCTTTCGATGTGAAAGAGAACGAGAACTGCTATAGCATTACAGTTGTGTATGAACCGTTGAAACTTTCTACTGTTAACGCAAAGAGCAGCCCATTGGAGTGTGTTGCGAATGTTTCAATGACTTATAATGTATATTCTGACGGAACTGTAGAAGGAGTTGAATCAATGACCGATGGCGGCAATCTTGCTCAGGCAGGAACACTTCCGCGATTCGGAATGGAGTTCGCCATGCCGGGAACATACTCTGTATTCGAGTTCTTTGGAAAGGGTCCTTTCGAAAACTATTGCGACAGAAACAGCGCAGCTCTAGTTGGACATTATGTTCAGAAAGTTGAGGATCAGTATCATTGGGGATATGTCCGTCCTCAGGAATCCGGTACAAAGACTGAACTTAAGTGGATGAAGGTTACAGATGATAACGGTAAAGGTCTGATGATAACCTCTGACATAAAGTTCTCCGCTTCAGCACTTCCGCTTGGTCGCCGTCAGCTTGACCTGTCGTTGACCGGAGGTGAGAGAAAGGAGAATGGAGATGTGCGTCACTCGATGGATCTTAAGAAGTTAGCATGCGAGAATCAGCGTTCACTTGGTAAGACTTATGTGAACTTCGATCTCAAGCAGATGGGAGTCGCATGCGTGAATTCATGGGGCGCATGGCCTCGTGAGGAGCATCTTGTCAAAGGCGATGCCCTTACTTTCAGATTTGTCATGTCACCTGTAAACAATTAACGGAATGAAAAGAATAGTCAGTATTGTAGTAACCTTGATTCTGGGATTTGCGGGAATTGCCGCACAGGCACAGAGTGTCGAGGTCAGATTTCTGAAAGGAAAGCCTTTCGGAAAGGCAGATCTTCCGTCTGTAGAAAATGTAATCACCCAAAAGTATCGTCTCAAAAAGACAGATGATGGTCTCAGGCTTACTATCCCGAAGGAAGATATCACTGCAGAAATCTGGGCTGTTGAGGTAGTGCCGACCTTCATGACAGCAAAGAAAGGAGACGCCGGCTATTGGATGAATGGTCGCGGTGTATATGGACTGTATGATAAGGAAGAAGGGTCTTTCTACAAGCAGCGTAGTGTAACCCCTGTTTATGCAATGAAGAAGGGTGATGTCATATGGTATGGACATGTGAAGAAATGGCGTTTCGACTATAATTATATTGTCAGGGCGAAAGAAGGCAGATATGAATCAGTCCTGCGTTTCCGTGCAGACAGAGTGCGTGCATATTTCGATCTATATGATGATATCGTAGTTGATTACAATAGCATAAAGGGAGAGAATGCCGATTATAATGGCGTGGCTAAGGCATACAGAGAGTATCAGATGGCCAATAACGGTGTGAGGACCATAAAGGATCGTGCTAAGGATTATCCTCAGTTGGATTACCTTGCAGAATCGTTTACAATTCGTATCCAGACACATGCTTCGAAGCATATTGCCACTGAGATACCTAAGGAGCAGGCAGACTTCACACCTGAGACAGAGTACCCTCTGGAGGTGCACATGCCTTTCGGTGTGGCTGAAGAGTTCATGCAGGCAATCAAGGATGCCGGTGTAGACAAGGCAACCTTCGTTTCGGCCGGATGGAATTATGGAGGATATGACGGACGCACTCCTCAGCATTTTCCTGTCGAACCATCTATCGGTGGAGAGGAGGGACTTCGCAGAATGATTGAAAGAGCGAAGAAACTTGACTACCAGATTACTCTCCATGCTACAAATACAGATGGATATACTGTATCTCCGATGTGGGATCCGGCATGGGCAGGCAAACTGAAGAATGGAAAATACGACCGTGGAATGGTATGGGCAGGCGGTTGGAACATCAATGTCTGCCAGGTGGCATCATGGAACGGATGGGTACAGGAGGAAATGGTAAAGATGGCAGATCTTGGAACTGTTGGCCCACATTATATTGATGTATATTCTGCAACATATCCGAACATATGCGCAGATCCGAATCATCCTGCTACTCCTGAGATCATGGCTCAGTATCAGAACAAGATCCTTACCCGTGCAAAGGAACTCATGGGTGGTGCTGCCAGTGAGGGTGCATACGATCATGTTGCAGCTAATATTGACTATATCAACTATGTGGAGCGTGACCTGAAGAACCTTTGGGAGGGTAATACTCCGTTTGTGACAGATGTGTTCCCGTTCTGGGAACTTGTATATCACGGCATCATCTTCTATAACCCGGATAGAGCAACACAGAACCACACCCGTGGTAAATGCCTTTACAAACTTGAGAAGAGCGGTGATCCTCGTTGGATGGAGGGAGATGGTATCGTAGATCCTAAGGTGTCTTTGAAGATCGTTGAGTTCGGAGCGCGTCCGATATTCTATACTTACAAGTTTGCAGATGTGCCTCGTATCAAGCGTGCTTGGGATGAGTATGTTCCTGTAAGACATCTTCAGAAGGAACTTATGACCAAGCATGAATGTCTTATGGAGAATGTGTATATGACGACTTTCGAAGATGGAAGCCGCATAATCTGTAACTATAACGATGCGGTTATCGAGTGGTCAGGCAATAAGGTTCAGCCGATAAGCTATATTCTTATCAATCCTGACGGTTCGGTATATGTACCAAAAGCGTTTTAATTGATGATGAGAATAGGAAGAACATTTGATCTTTTTACTGCATGTGCTTTGTTTGTTGCATGCAGTAATGTTGGAGATGTGTATCTTGATGAGAGAATCGTCTATAAAGATGGTACAGTAACAGAAAACCGCATTACATTGAAGAAGAGTGTCGGCTGTTATGAGTATCATCGTGATAAGGCTGAGTTCGAGAATGTGGATTCGTTGATTATAACTCCATCATTTGCTCACGCAAATGCCGGTGATGAGGGCTTTTTCATGAACCCACGTGGCTATGTGACATATTTCTTGGAAGGAAGAGATAATGCTGTCTATAAACTTCCAAGGAAGAATCAGATTACCATGACTGGTATAAAGACTCCTTCAGGCTGTTATGCCTCTATATTCGACGGTTATCGATTTGATGTAGTGACACAGACAAAAGTGAAGGGCGGAAAGTATACCAATTCATTCATAGTTCCGGTAAAGAATACTCTTCCTTATTCTGATTTTACAGTAAAATATTATCCGCTGAAGGGAAAGAATGCTACATATAGCGGTATGGGCCGTCTGTATAGAAGCCTGAAGGTGAAAGAGAGCGGAATGGAACCGCTTGCAGAGCGCGTGAAGACAAGACCGGAACTAAAGTATGCATTGGAGAATCCTGAAATCCGTATAAGACAGGCCTGGAAGCCAGTTCCGGCAAAAGTAAGACATCAGACCTTGGAGAATGAGCCACCTGTGAATGTGAAGGTGACTTTTGATAGAGTGTGTGATATTATAGACGCATTGAAGAAGGAAGGTGTCAATGGAGCCCAGATCACCTTGGTCGGCTGGAATATTTCCGGACATGATGGAAGATATCCTACTGTATTCCCGCCAGAGCCTGCTTTAGGAGGAGAAGAACGTTTGAAGCATCTGATTTCATATGCGCAGGAGCAGGGTTTCCAGATCGTGCCTCATATCTGCACAGGAGATGCGTATGAGATATCCCCTGATTTTTCTTGGGACGACATTGTGAAGACTAAGAAAGGAAAGCCGTACACATATTTCGTTTATGGCGGTGGACAGATGTATGAGCTCTGTTATGAAGTGGCGCATAAGAAGTTCGCTGTTCCTATCGTTGACTCACTTAAGAGGATGGGATTCCGCGGTGTGATGTACAATGATGTGTACTCGATCGATGCACCACATCAGTGCTTCGATCCTGATCATCCTTGTTATGGAGATGATGCGGCGGAGTATGCCCGACTGACACTTGAGAAGTGCTCTGAACTGGGTGGTGTGGCATCGGAAGGCGGATATGACCATGTGATTCCGACACTTGACTTTGCGCTTTACATATGCATGTCCTACAAGGATAAACTCAACACAGTCGGGGAATTCCCGCTGATTGATGACTACTATCCGATCTGGCATGTGATATACAACGGATATGTCTATTCCTGTCCGTTCTCAAATTCAGTCAACTATCCTGTAAAGAGCCCTCAGATGGCTATGAAGATCCAGGAGTATGGCGGCCATCCGACATTCTACTATTATGCGGGTCACAGAGATGACGAGAACAATTGGATAGGACGCCCGGGACAGGACCTGTATTGCGGAACGCCGGAAGAACTTGAGGCTTCGGCAAAGGCTATCAAGGTGGGGTATGACTATATGAAGGAGTATGGATACCTGCAGTATCTTTTTATTGAAGATCATTGCCGCGTTGCGGACAAAGTATACAAGACGACATATTCAGACGGTACGGTCACTATATGCAATTATTCGGATGCACCGTTTGAGTATAAGGGGACATCAGTTCCTGCAGAAGATTGGAAAGTAATAAAGAAATAATAAGATGAAGAAAACTATTGTATTCGGTTTATTGATGCTCGCATCATTTGTGGCTTCGGCGCAGAACGATTGGGAGAATCCTGAAGTCTTTCAGGTAGGCACAGAACCGTCAAGGGCGACTTATTGGCGTGGCGGCAGCCTCGAAAATCAGCAATGGAACATACTTCTGAACGGAATCTGGAAGTTCAAGTATGTTCATGAGACAGCTGACAGACCGACTGATTTTTATGTGGAAGGTTTTGACTGCGCTTCTTGGAATGATATCCAGGTCCCTGGACCATGGGAATTGCAGGGCTTCGGAAAACCGATCTATACCAACATCAAGTATCCGTTCGAGAAGAATCCTCCGTTTATCAAAGGGCTCTTTGACAACGGCTCTCCTGTAGGCTCATACATCCGCACATTCACTCTTCCGCAGGAGTGGATGAATGATAAGATCTACATAAAGTTCGGAGGTGTATCTTCAGCATACTATCTATGGATCAATGGACAGAAGGTGGGATATGCCCAGGACTCTTTCCTTCCGTCAGAATTTGATATCACTCCATATGTGAAGGCCGGAGAGAATACAGTCGCTTTGCAGGTATTCAGATGGAGTGACGGCTCATACATTGAGGACCAGGACGGATGGAGACTCAGCGGTATCATGAGAGATGTTTATGTGCATCATGCTCCTAAGTCGCATATCAAGGATTTTTATGTTTATTCTGATCTGGACAAGGATTATAAGGATGCTGATCTGAATGTTGAACTTGATCTTGAGGGTGATGTGGCAGGAATGAGTGTGGAGGTCGCCCTATATGACGGCAAGAAGAAGGTTGCGCAGTTCGGATCTTCTGTAAAAGGCTTTCACTGTGCTCTTACATCTAAAGTCTTTAGTCCAAAGAAGTGGACAGCAGAGACTCCGAATCTATATCAGGTTGTGATGAAACTCAAGGACGCAAGCGGAAAGGTCGTTGATGAACTCTCATGCAATACCGGTTTCAGAAAGATTGAGATAGACGGCAGACGATTCCTGCTTAACGGCCAGGCAGTAAAGATGCGTGGCGTCAATAGAGTGGAGCATGATCCGTTTACTGGAAAATATGTTACCAAGGAAAGAGTGTTGGAAGAAGTGCTTCTGATGAAGAAGAACAACATCAATACTGTCCGTGTTGCTCACATGCCTGCAGTCGAATGGCTTTGTGAATACTGTGACTACTATGGAATCATGGTAATAGATGAGGCGAATGTCGAGTCTCACGGCATGGGATACACTCCTGAGTCAATGTCACATGATCCTAAATGGGAGGCAGCTCATGTGGCTCGTATCACAAGACTTATAGAAAGAGACAAGAACCACCCTTGCGTGCTTCAGTGGTCTCTTGGAAATGAAACGGACAATGGAGTGAACATCGCAGCGATGTACCATGCATCGAAGAAACTTGATCCTACAAGACCTGTTCACTATCATTTCGCAAATGAGCCTCTTTGCTGCGATGTTCTTGGCGGAGGTCTCACAAAGAAGAATCAATATGCTCTCAGCGGACGATATGCTTCGGTTCCTGAACTGCAGTCCGTTCTGAAGTCAAATGACCACAGACCTTATCTCCTGAATGAGTTCGCGCACTCTATGGGTAACGCGATGGGAAGTTTGAAGGATTATTTCGATGTGTTCGAAAGCAGTGAGGTCTTTGCTGGCGGAACCGTATGGGACTGGGTGGACCAGGGCATTGCAAGAAGCGTTCAGGATAAGAGTGTTTATGGAATGATGATTCCGGAGTCTGAGCGTGCCGCTGTCAATAAGAAATGCCTCAGACCTGACGGAGGATACTATTGGGCATATGGCGGAGACTTTGGTGACAAGCCTACGGATAAGAACTTCTGCTGCAACGGTGTCGTTACTCCTGATCTGAGCAACAACTCAAAACTTAACGAGATGCGCAAGGTGTTCCAGGAGGTGGAGTTTTATGCATCAGACCTTGCTGCCGGCAAGATCGAGGTCATCAACAAGTTCTATTACAAGGATCTTTCTGAATACGAATTCAGATGGACTCTTCTTAAGGATGGTGTCGAAGTAAAGTCTGGAAAGGTAGGTAAGTTCAATCTTGCTCCTCGTGCAAGAGGCATAATGACCCTGCCTGTTGAGAAATGGAAGATGGATGATTCTGCAGAATATGCTGTTATTCTTAGTGTGCATACAAAAGCGGCTAAGACCTGGTGTGAGAAAGGTTATAAAGTTGCCTGGCAGCAGTTTGTTCTGAAGGAGTGGGACTTTGCATCTAAGAAACTTGGTGTGTCATCTGTCGCTCCAAGTGTGAATGAAACAGCCGATGCTTATGTGATTACATCTTCAGACAATGAAATAAGGTTCAGCAAGTCAAAAGGAACCATTGAGAATATTGTAAGGGGTGGTAAGGTCATTATGCAGGAAGGTCCGAGACTTGATTTCTGGCGTGCTCCGATCGATAACGACGGAACAGGACTTAAAGCCCGTTATGTTGATGGCAAGATGCAGGTCGATGGCCAGGGTGGCCGTCTTACCAAATGGTGGGACCGTGCAGGTTATCCATATATGAAAAAGGTGGTGAAGGATATGACAGTCCGTACAGAAGATGGTGAGTTCATCATAACTGTAACATCACAGATGCCTGCCAAGACTGCCGGAGCAGGATTCGATGTCGTTGAGATTTTCACTTTCAATAACGAAGGCCAGTTCTCTATAAACTGTGACATAAATCCATACGGAAAGCTTGTTGAGGTTGCGCGTGTCGGTTATGAGATAATCATGCCTAAGGATCTCGATTGCTTTGAGTGGTACGGTAAGGGTCCGTTTGATGCTTATGTAGACAGAAAGGACGGCGTTGTTCTTGGCCGATACAAAGGAACTGTCGATGAGCAGTTTGTAAATTATATTTTCCCTCAGGAAAATGGCAACAAGTACGATGTGAGATGGGTGTCGCTTGCAGATGCATCAGGAAATGGACTGTTCGTGTCTGGAAATCAGCCTTTGGAGGCAAATGTGAGACATTATACTACAATGGAACTTGCTGAAGCACTGCATCCATATGACCTGACTCCGATTAACGGATCTGTACTGCATATAAATTATAAGATGGGTCCCGTCGGAAATGAAAGTTGCGGACCTCGTCCATTGGAGCAGTATATTCTATATCCTAAGCACTGGAACTTCACAGTCATGTTTAAACTAAACTAATGATATAATGGAAATCTCGAAAATGTTTTTTTCTATAGCCTTTGTTGCCGCATTGTGCTCTTGCTCAGAAGCGATTGACACTCCTCAGGAGCATGACAGCGTGAAACTTGAGGTGACAATATCTGATAAGATAGCTTCAAAGACAGCAGTGTCTGATGAAGGTGATGTATATTCCGTAACATGGACAGGAACTGAGAAGGTGTGCGTGAATGGTCAGGTGTCGCAGTCAATCAATGTAGATGCTGCTAATCCTAAACGTGCAATGTTTGCCTTCAGTAATGTTGCCGCTCCATATGCCAGCGTATATCCTTCAGCAGCATGCATGAATGTGGCAGGAAAAACCGGAACTGTATACCTTCCGTCAGAACAGAAATATGTTGCAGGTTCCTTTGATCCGGATGCTGCACTTATGGTCGGATATAGCGAGCAGGGGGGTAAGGTTGAATTCCACCATGCAGTGTCTTATCTTCTTGTGAGTGTCAAGTCAACTGATTCAACACCATTCGAGTCTATGACAGTGTCAGGTAATCTGGCTGAAAGTATGAGCGGAGAGTTCTCGGTTGACTTTACAACTCTGAATGTGACAAATGGTGATAAGGATGCAAGTGTCATTACCGTTGTGGGAGATGCTGCCATTCCTTATGATGCTTCTGTGATGATCGCTATTCCAGCGCGCACATATGAAAAGGGAATTTCCGTTACATTGAAAGATATGAAAGGTCAGACACGCATCCTGAAGTCGTCTGTTGAATTCCCGGCAAAAGCAGGTGTGGTATATCTTACGGACTTGGTTATTGAGGCAGGCGTACTTTCTATAGACGGACTTAAAGATATGCCGATTGTTCCGCTTGACCCTTCAATCTGGGACGGTTCATTTGCAGATAAGTTCGCAATGACTGATGCCCAGGAGCGTTATTGTGTAGCCGATGACAAACTGGAGCTGTCTGCTACCTTCTCGGTTGATCTTCCATGTGAACTTACTGTGCCGACAAATGCCTCTTCGTTTGTGGGTATGTTCAATACAAAACACTATTCAAATAGTGTCCTCCTGCCGTCAGATATGTATACATGCTGTTGCAGTAAGGAGGGAGACCAGCTTAGTCTTGTACTTGAGGTCGATCAGGATAAGGTATATGCTTCTTCAAGCGAGAAATCATATGTTCTTCCACTTCAGGTTACTACTGGAGATGTAGCTGTATCTGATGTGTTCTATGCCTTCGTTCCGACATACACAGTTGCAAACGGAATGGTGACTGTCCACTTGAGCAGTTATGCCACAATGGATATTTATTATTCTGATTCGTCAAATGACAAGGCTGTAATCTATTGCCCAGGTGGCGGTTATTCAAATACTTCACTTCCTGACATGGATACCAATCCTGTTTTCAAGGGTGCCGGAGTCACTGCAGGAGTTCTCTGGTATAGAAGACCGACGGCAGAGTGGCAGGGAAAGAAAGAACTGCCGTTGACAGATGTTACAGATGCATTGGCAGTGCTCAAGGCTCATTCGTCAGAGTGGGGCGGTTATACAAAGTACGGTACAGCAGGTCGCTCAGCAGGTGGTCATCTTGCAGCCGTATCCGCAGCATATCATAAGGATGAGTTTGATTTTCAGATACTTCTCTATCCTGTAATCACAATGGAGCCAGGAAAGACTCATAATGGATCGCTCAAGAACTTCCTCGGCTCTGAGTCTCCGTCACGTGCACTTATTGATGCATGGTCAGCTGAGAAACTTGTTGCGGCAGATACGCCAAGAGCATATGTGGGATATTCGACTAATGACAGCGTCGTGCCTCAGACTTACAATGGTAAGGCAATGTGCACAGCTTTGAAGCAGGCTGGAGTCGAGCATTGTGCGAAAGAATATGCTGAAGGTGGACATTCAATCAATTGGCCTGACTTCCCGTCATGCCTGCATGAGTGGTTGAAAACTTTTTAAATGAAGGAGAAAATGATTATTAAGAAAATTGGTTTCATTGCCGTCTGGATAGCTGCATGCTGTGCCTGCTCTGCAGAACTTGATACGCTTCATGAACAGGAATCTGTGCCGTTGGCAGTAACTATATCGGATAATGCAGATTCTAAGACTGCTGCATCTGATGAGGGCGATAAATTTTCCGTTATATGGACAGGCACGGAAAAAGTATCTGTGAATGGTCAGCAATCAAGGTCTATTGTGGTTGATGCTGAGAATCCTAAGCGTGCGGTGTTTGCCTTTGGAGTCGTTACACCTCCGTATTCCAGCGTATACCCTGCTTCAGCCTGCAAGTCTGTCTCAGGGTTGACAGGAACTGTAACTTTCCCATCGGAGCAGAAGTTTGTGGCGGGAAGCTTTGATCCGGATGCAGCGTTGATGGTAGGCTATAGTGACCAGGAGGGAACCTTGGAGTTCCACCATGCCGTATCGTATCTGCTTGTGAATGTGATTACTTCAGATTCTAGGTCATTCAAGTCTTTATCTGTGACAGGCAATGCCTCTGAGCGTATGAGCGGAGAATTTTCTGTGGATTTCAAGACTCAGGAGGTGTCTAGCAATGAAAAGGATGGAAGTTCGACAACCGTGTCTGGTCAGCAGAGTCTGGCCTCAGGGGAAGCCATAATGATTGCCATACCTGCACGCACATATGAGAAGGGTATATCCATTACTCTGCAATCAGCAAATGGTATGACAAAAACATTGAAGTCATCAGCAACATTTCCTGCAAAGGCTGGCGTAGTATATCCTACATCGGTGCGTTGGGAAATCGGTACAGTGTCGATAGAGGGCATCAAGGACATGCCTATGGTTCCGATGGATACATGGTTTGAGGAATGTGTAATCAGTACTTCTGTAAGAAAAACTCTTTCTCTTACTCCGTTCATTGAACTCAACCAGTCGCCTGGTGAACTCAATTCTCATGCTGATGTACATGAAAGATCTTCTCTGAAGATGATGTACAGCACTCTTCAGGTCAAAGGAAAGGATGACGGATACAGATACCCTCATTATGCGCGTATACGCAAGATGTCTGACGGATCATACATCCAGATGTGGCAGACTCCGTCTGATGAAGATGCATACAATGGCAACAAGAATGGTAAGGATGTTTATTATTCATTGAGTAAGGATTTTAAGACCTGGAGCACTCCTACGGAACTTTTTAAGAGCAAGAATGTATATTATGATATCTTGAATCGTGATACCAGACATTACTCAAACGGCAATGGTATAGTGCTTTCGAACGGCGATTTTCTTGCTGTTGCCTGCTTCCGTGCTCCGGAAATCTATAATAATGAGTCATATAAGTCTTATCAAGGTCTAGCCATCAGACGTTCAACTGATTGCGGTAAGTCGTGGAGTACCGAGCAGATCATATATAACGGTCCGTGCTGGGAGCCTCATCTTATGGAGGTTGAGGAAGGCGTGATCCATTGTTATTTTGCTGAAAGCCGTCCTTGGATCAGTGGAAGCCACTCGGGAACATCGCTTGTGATATCAAATGATGGCGGTTCATCATGGTCACCTGCAGTGGGCAGCGAACCATACCGTGTAATGCGTAAGAAATGGTACAGCGAGAAGGATAATACTTATTTCTACACAGACCAGATGGCTGTAGGAATCAAGTTGAACGGCACATCTCAGCTTGCCTTCGCAGTTGAATGTGTAGATTCAAGAAATACTTCTAACCAGGAGACCATGTCTTCATCTGTCGTTTATTCGCCGGAGAACGGACAGTGGAATTATCTTCAGGGTGATGAGGAGGCCTCGTGCAGCAGACTTGACAAGGTCGGTGATGGTGGCGCTCCATATCTGGTGCAGTTCCATTCAGGAGAGACAGTCCTTACATATTCTTCGTCAGACTACAAGATGTATTACAAGATAGGTAATGAGCGTGCTGCTGATTTCTCATCTAAGTCTCGTCCGGTTCTCCCATATAAGGGAAGTTGGGGCGGAATGGAAATGGAATCTCCGCATACGTTGCTCGCATGCCGCTATTCATCTGACAATGATGTTCCTGCGCTTTCCCGAGCCCGTTTCGCTCTGAACCATAATATTGCTGCATCTTCTGGAGTACATATGGCAGACGCAGATAATTCGGACTGGAAGAATACTGATGAAGCTCTTTATGTTGGATCAATTTCAGCAAACTGGGCAACATTGAGATGTTCACAAGATAGTGATAAAGTCTATTTCCTTATAGAAGTTTCTGATGAGTATATTTCATCTAAAGATTATGTGACTTTGACATTGGCAGGTGATTCAGGAGATAACAAACTTGGAGAAGCAAGGCGTATAAAGGTTACACCTAAGGGTGTAGTTACAACCGAAAGACATTTATATGCATGGGAAAAGTCTGAAATAGGTGCAGTCATAACTGTTGCATATGATGGTGAGATGGATGAGGACGGAGGTGATTACGGATATATAGTTGAAATGGAAATCTCACGATCATCGTTACCTATATCAGACGGACGCTTGCTTGTGAATTTTGCGATGTCTGATTGGGAATTAGGATGGGATTCTGAAGGTGAGTTTGATGATTACAAGACGGATGCAATATCCTCATCGTCGACAGATACATCAAGCTGGATTGAAGTAACAGGTATTTAAAATCAGGAATTATTATGAAACAATGTTTCGTTCTATTGTCGATTGCAGTCCTGCTTGCCGGATGTACAAAGGGTGCATATGTTACATCGGAACCTTTCGGCAAGCTTTCGACTGGTGAGGAAGTTACCACCTGGCACATGGTAAACGGTAATGGGGCATCTATGGATGTGACAGACTATGGCTGTCGTATTGTAAGAATAAATATGCCTGACCGTAACGGAAAGATGGATGATGTTGTTGTCGGTTATGGTGATCTTGAATCTTTTGAAAAGAAAGACCGCTTCCTAGGTCCTGTCATCGGCCGTTTCGGCAATCGCATTGATAACGCATCTTTTATCCTTGACGGTGTAAGATATGATGTTGATGCAAATGAGCGCTTTGACGGAGAACCGGTGCAATGTCATGGCGGTAGAATGGGATTTGACAAGTTCGTGTGGGAAGGAGAAGTAGTTGAAGGACAAGATAGGGTCGGAGTGAGATTTCATCGTCTCAGCCCAGATGGAGAACAGGGATTTCCAGGAAACATGCACGCTTATGTCACATACTGGCTGACTGATGACAATGTCGTGAAGTTGGAGTATGAGGCTACGACAGACAAGCCGACAGTTGTGAACTTGTCTAATCATACATATTTCAATCTTCGTGGCAGTGAGGGTTGTTATGTGATGGAACATCTTCTTCAGGTGGAAGCAGATACCTGTGTGCAGAACAACACCCATTTCTGTCCTGACAAACTTCTGCATGTCCAGGGCAGCCCGTTTGATTTCAGACAGCCGCAGAGAGTCGATTATAGATTGGATATGCCTAACGAACATCTTCGTATCATGAAAGGCATGTCGGCCTGTTGGGTCATACGTGACTGGGACGGAACTTTGCGCAGAGCAGCAGATCTCTATGATAAAAAGACTGGACGAGGCGTAGAGACATGGACAACAGAACCTACTCTTCTCACTTTTACTGGTCGTACTTTCAGCGCAGAGAAGTATCCGGATGGCAAATATGGACCTATCGAGAAATTCGGAGGAATGCTCCTGGAAACAATCCATTTTCCGGACTCTCCGAACCAGTCCCGTTTCCCAAGCACTGTTCTTCGCCCAGGCGAAAAATATCATTCAGAAACAGAGTATCGTTTTTATGCTAAATAAATAAACTTAATATAATTATGGCAAGAAGTATTCTAATTACAGGATCGTCACACGGCATCGGTGCCGGATGTGCAATTGCATTTGCCCGTGATGAGCAGGCAAATATCGGTATTTGCGGAAACAAGAATCCTGAAGGTGCTCAGGAGATTGCAAGACAGTGCGAGGCATATGGTGCCAAGACAAAGATATATCTGGGAGATGTAGGTAATCATGATTTCTGCAAGGAGATTATGGAGGACTTCATCAAGACATTCGGAAAGATCGATGTTCTTATCAATAACGCCGGTGGCGCACTTCAGATTCCAGGCGGTCCAAAGGGTGAGTTTAAGGACATGCCTATGGAGTATTGGGACAGCCAGATGAACCTTAACCTTAACAGCGCCGCATATCTTTCACGTTATGCAGTGGAGGATATGATTGCGAAGGGAACTGAGGGCCGCATCGTGAATATTTCATCTGTTCATGGTAAGGTGACATGGGTTCATCGTCGTATGCTTCCTTATTCTGCTGCCAAGGCTGGTCTTAATATGTTCACAAAGTCACTGGGTGTAGAGGTGGCAAAATATGGTATCCGTGTAAACTGTGTTGCCCCTGGTCTTATTTTCACCAAGCTTGCAGAACGTTATTCAAAGGAGAACCTTATTTCATTCTCGCATAAGATTCCTGTAGGACGCGGTGGTACAGTAGAAGAGATTGTGCCGATGATCCAGTTCCTTTCTGATGTCGAGAAGGCTCGTTTCATCGTTGGCCAGGTAATCTGCGTTGACGGTGGACAGTCATGCGACGGATCTATTGAATCAATGAACTTTACATTAGGTGAAGAATAATATGGCTCTCAAAAGTCAATGGGAATTCAGCCAGGCGAGCGAGTGCCGCCGAGGACTGATGTGTGGAATGGGCTATTCTGCAGAGGAACAGGCCCAGCCACGAATTGCTATTGTAAACTCATGGAATGAGTACAATCCCGGTCATGTTCACCTGAAGCAGGTGGCTGAAAGGGTAAAGGCCGGAGTACGTGATGCCGGTGGTCTTCCTATCGAGGTCATGACTACTGCAATCTGCGACGGAATGGTCGAGAAGGATCCTAAATATATCGAGGTTCCGAGCCGCAACTGTATCGCTGACCAGGTGGAACTTACTGTCGAAGGTAATTTCTTCGACGGAATGGTTCTTCTCTCTACATGTGATTCTATTGTACCGGGACATCTTATGGCTGCGGCCAGACTGGACATCCCTGCTATCATGGTTACAGGAGGATATATGCCTCACGGTATCTGTCGTGGTAAGGAGGTTATTCATATCCATGCTCAGGATCAGGTGGGAGCAATGGAGTCTGGCAGAATCGATCCTGAAGAGTACAACGATCTCATCGAACATTCATGGGGCTCATGCGGTGGCTGTACTTCGATGACCACTGCCAACTCTATGTGTATGGTTGCCGAGGTCCTCGGAATGTCACTTCCAGGCAACTCGACTGTTGCAGCGACTTCAAGCGAACTTTATCAGATAGCATATAAGGCCGGTCGTCGTATCATGGGCCTTGTAGAGGAAGGTGTTACAGCAAGAAAGATCATCACACCGCAGTCTGTGCGCAATGCCATCAAGATGGATATGGCTTTGGCCGCTTCATCTAACCTGATCCTTCATATTCCTGCCATCGCGCATGAAGCAGGCTATGACGAACCATGGTGGAAGTACTTTGATGAGGCATCTAATGAAATTCCATTGCTGGCGCATATCGTTCCGAGCGGTGCAAGGTATTCTGTTCATGACCTCTGTCTTGCAGGAGGAATGCCTGCAGTAGTCAAGGAACTGCTTCCGAAACTTGACGGAGACTGTCTCACAGTTACAGGAAAGACTCTTGCAGAGAACGTGAAGAACGCTAAGGTATATAACCGAAATGTGATCCACACACTTGATAATCCTGTTATGAAGATGCCTGGAATCGGTGTTCTTTATGGTAACCTTGCTCCTGAGGGATCAATCATCAAGATCGCTGCTGTTCCTGAGAAACTTATGACCTTCAAGGGGCCTGCACGTGTATTTGATGAGTTGGATGATGCTCTGAATGCACTCAAGGCCGGTCAGATCAAGGAGGGAGATGCATGTGTGCTTCGCTTCCTCGGACTCAAGGGACGTTTCGGAACAACAGCATTCACTTTCCAGGAGATGCTCAAGGGTCGCAAAGAACTCTATGAGTCATGTGCAGTGATCACTGACGGACGCTTCTCCGGCGGTACTTCAGGACTTTCTATCGGATATGTTTCTCCTGAGGCTGCTCTAATGGGACCTCTCGGTCTAGTCAAGGACGGTGACATCATCACTATCGATATCCCTAACCGTAGGATGGATGTTGATGCTGATCTTGTATCCCGTAAGAAGGATTTCAACTGGAAGTTTGACGGATCGAAGTATCCTCGTTTCTTGAATCTTTTCGTTAAAAATGTGGGTTCAATGGCCCACGGTGGAATCTGGGAATAATATGATAGTAGCAATTATAAGAGGCTTTGCGCCTGATACATGCCTGAAACTTACAGAGGCATATGTGAAGGGTGGAATCGATATGGTTGAAGTGACATTTAACCAGAAGTCACCCGAGACTTGGAAGGACACAGCTGCCGCAATCAAGGCAATCAAGACCAATTTCGGCGATGTCGTAAAGGTCGGAGCTGGTACAGTGCTTACAGAGGAGCAGCTGATGATTTGCGAGGATGCAGGAGGAGAATACATGGTTACACCTAACGTCAATCCTGACCTTATCAGGAAATGCGTTGCAGACGGTCTTATGGCCATGCCGGGAGCGCTTACTCCTTCAGAGGCTGTTACTGCATACAATGCAGGGGCAAGCTATGTGAAATTGTTCCCGATAGGAGTTCTAGGTCCTGAGTACGTCAAGGCAGTCATGGCTCCGCTTTCTCATATCCCGTTCCTTGCCGTTGGAGGCATCGGACCAGATAATATCGCGGATTTCATCAAGGCCGGATGCGTTGGCGCAGGCGTTGGTGGCAACCTTACCAACAAGGAATGGATAGCAAACAGCGAGTGGGATAAGATCACTGCCACTGCTGCTCTGCTCGTTAAAAATTCAAAAATTTAAGACATGAAAGTAGTTACATTCGGAGAAATAATGATGCGTCTGAATCCAGAGGGATATCAGATGTTCTATCAGGCAGAAAAGTTTGAGGCTTCATACGCAGGTGGTGAGGCCAATGTTGCAGTTTCGCTAGCAAATTACGGTATCGAGTCATCATTCGTGACAAAACTCCCGGACAATCCTCTTGGAGAGTGTGCAAGGAATGCTGTACGCCATTTCGGGGTTGACACAAAGAATATCGTATGGGGCGGCAAGCGCCTTGGTCTTTACTTCGTCGAGAAGGGAGCTTCACAGCGTCCTTCAAGAGTGGTTTATGACCGTGCTGATTCATCTATCGCAACAGCAAAGCGCGAGGATTTCGATTGGGCAAAGATCTTTAACGGTGCTGACTGGTTCCACTTTACAGGAATTACACCTGCTCTCGGAGGAGAACTCCCTCAGATCTGCCTTGATGCCCTTGAGTATTGCCGTGCAAACAATATTACAGTTTCATGTGACCTTAACTATCGTGGAAAGCTTTGGACAAAGCAGGAGGCCGGTCGCGTGATGGCCGAACTTGTACCTTATGTGGATGTGCTTATCGCAAATGAAGCTGATGCGGCAGACGTATTCGGTATTATAGGTGAAGGAAGCGACGTGGAGTCAGGCAAGCTCAATAAGGAAGGATATGTTTCAGTTGCAGAGCAACTTGTCGAGCGTTTCGGCGTGAAGAAGGTTGCGATCACTCTCCGTACTTCTCTTTCTGCGTTTGATAACCTTTGGGCAGGTATGCTTTACGATGCAGCAACAAAAAATGCTTGCTTCTCAACAGAATACAAGGTTCACATTGTTGACCGCGTTGGTGGTGGCGACAGCTTCGGCGGCGGACTTATCTATGCGCTGATTGCAGGAAAGGACACTCAGGGGGCGATTGATTTCGCAGTTGCGGCAAGCTGCCTGAAGCATTCAATCGAGCACGACTTCAACCTTGTGAAGGTGAAGGATGTGGAGGCCCTTGCAGCAGGAAACGGAACAGGACGAGTTCAGAGATAATGAAGGTCGTCAGCGACATATTTATAATCGGCGGCGGTCTTGCCGGATGGAGGGCAGCCGAGGCGTCAGTGGCAGGTGGTGCATCAGTCACTCTTGTTGCCAACGGTGCGGGTAATTCTCCTGATATCCACGCACTTAACTGTCCTGTACTTCCTGAGGACTCAGTGGAGCAGTTCATCGAAGATACTCTCTCAAGCGGAAAGTATGAGAATGACCGTCAGCTGGTTGAAGCCATGTGTCAGGAGTCTGTACATCTGAAGGATGAGTTTGCCTTCGATGAGACCATCATCCGTCCGCTGGGTAGCACCATTCCTAGATGTGTGTCGATAAAACACGCCATCGGCGCTATTGCACTCGGCGATATAAAGAGACGTCTGAAGGATAAGGTCGTTGTCGAAAATCGTACAATGACTGTCGAGGAACTCCTGGAAATCCGTGCGAAATACCCTTCCATGAAGATAATAATTGCCACAGGAGGATGGTGCGGAAAGTACGACTTCTCGACCAATCCTGCATACCTGAAAGGTGACGGTCTGGCTATGGCAGAGGCTCTCGGCGGTGCAGTCAAGGATGTTGATATGGACCATGTCCAATATGAACCGACAGTACGTGTGGAAGGACAAAAACGTGGTATACCTGTTATTACGACTCTTCTGTACGAGGGTGCAAGGCTTCTGAATATGGAAGGAAAGGAGTTTCTGGGGGATGCCAGACTGAACAAGGATGAGTTGTCAAAAGCCATCTTCGATCAGGGTGGATATGCGTTCTATGACCTGACCGATGTTCCGGATGAAAAGATCATGGAATGCAAGATGGATCTTTCCGAGCGCATGATCAAAGTCGCTCCTGCTCCTCATTCGTCATTGGGCGGCATAGTGATAGACTCAAAATGTCATGTTCTTGCGTCTGACGGATCTATAGTACCAGGACTCTTCGCTTGCGGTGAGGCGACTGGAGGTATACATGGACTGAACAGACTTGGCGGAAATGGTGGCACGGTAGCCATGGTGTTCGGTACTATTGCCGGACGCGAGGCCGCAATGGAAGTGAAAAACGAAAGATAAATATGAAACCGGAAGAATTACGTTGGAAAGGTGATCCTTACTGGATTGATGTAAGAAGGGCGGGAGATTTTCTCGGACTTGCAGACAAGACTGTGCTTCATGCAGGTCCTCCTATTGAGTATGACAGGATGTGTCTGGGCCATCAGCGCAGTATGGTCAATGCCTGTTTCTTCGAGGGCTGGGCAAAGACTGAGGAAGAAGCTGTGCGTATGCTCAAGTCCGGAGAAGTCAAGGTTGAGGCAGCATACGATTATGATACCAATGGTTCCGGATATGGAATCATCACTAAGTCGGTACCTCTTCTGATTGTTGAGGATCGTGAAACAGGCGGCGTGGCCGGACTTTTCCCTGCTGAGGGTAAGTTCGGAGGCGGATTCTGCGGATGGGGCGTATATTCGGAGGAGATTGCTGCAAACCTTAAGTGGATTGGAGATGAACTTCTTCCGCCTCTGGTGGCAGTCCTCAAAGAGGTTGGTGGATTCCCTATGAAGGAACTTTTCCATGAGGCACTCCGTATGGGAGATGAACTACATTCATCACAGAAGGCCATCGATGCGCTCTTTACCCGCGCAATCATCCCTTATGTCTTGAAATGTGAGAACAAGGACGACCTTCTGGAATATTTTGCGACCACCAATCGCTTTACCCATAATTTCGGACAGGCAGCCAGCCGTGCGCTCCTTCTCGGACTTGAAAAACAGGGCGTGAAAGGCCTCATGACCGCAGCCGGTGGAAATGGAGTAGACTACGGTATCAAGGTAGATGGAAAGTGGCATGTGGCCCCATCTCCAATGATCATAGGACCATATCTCACCCCTGGCGCAAAGAAGGAGAATCAGCTTCCATGGATCGGCGACAGTTCTGTCGTGGAATGCCGAGGATGGGGAGGAACTATCCGTCCGATCAATCCGGAATTCGGAGTAGAAGGTGAAGGTCTTGTCATCAACGGCGGAATGATGGATGTGAACGGTGGTTGGATGGGCGCAGGCTCGACCCGTATGCCTTTATCTGTAAATGAGATTTTATGAAAGGATTAGATATATTGGAACATTGCGGCATCGAGTACCGTCGTCTTGTGAATAATGCCAAGTGGACTCTTGCTTCCCTTAACTGGGCCCCGAGATTTGACGAAAGTAATATCTGCGAACTTGAGAGACACAATCTCACTGATGAGACCTTTGTGCTTCTTCACGGCAAGGCAACCCTCCTGGTTGGAGAAAAGGCTGACAGGGTTGAGATGGAGCCGCTGAAATATTATAATGTACGCGCAGGCATCTGGCATCACATCATCGTATCTGAGGATGCTCGTGTGCTTGTGGCCGAGAATGCAAATACATCAAAGGATAATACTGAATACCTGTCTCTGGCAACAGGTGAGGTCTTCAGAAAGTATCCTGAATTCGAGGAGGTACTGCCTGACACCTACCTTCTGAAAGTGCCTTTCGGACCGGTGTGGACAGGAATAATTCTTATTAAGGGAGAAAAGAATATCCTCATAGACTCATCACATCTTGAGCCTGAAAGCTATCTTGTTCCTGCTTTGGAGAAGTTGGGTATGAAGCTCAGCGATATCGACTGGCTTTTGAATACTCATGTTCATGGCGACCATATCGGAGGGCATCATTCTCTTGTCACAAAATACGGTCTGAAGACAGCGACTATAGAAACTTCTGCAGACGCCCTGCGTGATCCTGTGAAGGTCGCAATTCGCGTCAGAACCCGTTTTCCAATGAATTCACCGGCACCTCAGAGCTACCTGAAGGGTGTAGAACCTGATAAAGTCTTGGCTGAAGGAGAGTTGTTGGAAGGACGTTTCTATGCGCTCGCGACTCCGGGACATGACGACGACTGCCTCACATGGGTTGATACAAAGACTGGAACGGCATTCACAGGTGATTCTATTCAGGCGAATGGAACTCCATGTCAGGGTGTCGGTTTTTATAGAGACAAAAATGCATATCTTGGCAGCCTGCAGAAACTCTCAGAGGCTGAACTTGAGAATATCGTCTGCGGGCATGACTATGACGGCATCGGCAGTGTGATCAAGGGAGCCGATGAGGTGTCTGCCGTACTTCAGTATTGCAAGGAGCGTGTGGCATTATACGACAGCAAGATAAAGGAATATGTCGCATCAGGAATGTCTGTCGAGGATGAACCTGTCGCAATGGCATTGAAACTCATCGGAGAGGTAGGCTGCGGCATGCCTGACCAGCTTTTCCTTGCATTACATACTGTTTCAGAACACTTAAAATAACCTATAAAGAATGAACTATATTGATTACATCGTGATGGCCGCGTTCTTTGCGGTACTTTTCCTTATTCCGGCTATTTCTGCCATGAGGTCGAAATCAAAAGGAGCTAATGAGTATTTCAAGTCTGCCGGCTCAATGCCGTGGTGGCTCATCGGAGTTTCCATGGTAGCTGCCACAACAAGTACCAACAGTGCGAACCTCTTTACAGAAATCATCCGCGAGGACGGACTAAGCGGCAACTGGGCATGGTGGGCCTTCCTTCTTACCGGTATGCTTACAGTCTTTGTGTACTCAAAACTGTGGGTGCGTTCAGGTGCCACTACAGACATCTCCTTCTATGAACTCCGTTATTCCGGTAAGCCTGCAGCGTTCCTGCGCGGTTTCAGAGCAATCTACCTCGGAATCATCTATAACCTGGTAGTTACTGCTACAGTGCTTCTGGGTGCAGTAAAGATCGGAGTTGTCCTCTTCGGAATCTCTCCTGCTGTGATCCTTACCGTGACTGCTGTCGTATCTATCATCTACACAACCTTGTCAGGAATCAGAGGTACTATCTACACAGACTTCTTCATGTTTGCTGTGGTGATGGGCGGAGCATGTGCAGTCATGTATTACGGTGTGAATCATCCTGATGTAGGAGGCTGGTCAAGCCTTATGAGCAACCCGGAAGTGACTTCACGACTGAACTTCTTCCCGTCACTTTCAAACAAGGAGGCATTTATCGCAATCTTTATAATCCCTGTGGCAGTACAGTGGTGGAATGTATGGTATTCAGGATCTGAGCCAGGTGGCGGCGGATACATCGTCCAGCGTATGCTCACAGCCAAGAGCGCAAAGCATGCTGTAGGTGGAACATTGTTCTTCAACCTTCTCAACTACGCACTCCGTCCATGGCCTTGGTATATTGCTGCGTTCGCATCGCTTCTGATATTCCCAGACCTTGCTTCTATCCGTGAGGCCTTCCCGAATGTGGACCCTTCGCTCGTGGGCGACGATATGGCATATCCTGCACTTATAAGCATTGTTCCTAACGGCTGGTATGGTCTTGTAGCCGCATCGCTGATGGGAGCGCTTTTCTCTACCATTTCAGCACAGTTGTCGATGGGAGCGAACTACGTTACCAATGACGTATGGAAGCGTTTTGTTAGAAAGGATGCAAGTGATAAGGAACTTATTCTTGTTGCACGAGTGTCATCAATCGTTCTGATTATCCTCGGTTCGCTGATGGTATCTCTTATCGAGAGTGCCAAGTCTGGCTTTGACCTCATGGTACAGATCGGCGCAGGTACAGGTGTAATCTTCCTTCTCCGCTGGTTCTGGATGCGAATCAATGCATGGACAGAGATTGTGGCAATGGCAGTGTCATTCCTTTGTGCTGTCTTCTTCCAGATTGTTTGGCCGCACATCAGCGACGTTACTCTTCTTTTCTACGAAAAACTCCTCTGGACCATCGGCGTGACAACTGTTGCATGGCTTATCGCAACTTTCTTAACCCAACCTGAGAATCCTGATGTCATCGCAAATTTCAAGGCTCAGGTACGCGCTGAAGGAAGAGATGTCGGCAAGGGTCTTCTGAAAATGTTCATCGCATCAATTGCTATCTTTGCCTTCATGTGGGCGGTAGGAGCCCTTATTGGATATATAAAATAATCCTGTCAGATGAAGATCGGACTTTTCATACCTTGTTATGTTGACGCCTTGTACCCAGAGGTAGGTGTGGCTTCATATAAGCTGCTGAGGGCCCTGGGCCTGGATGTCGATTATCCTTTGAATCAGACCTGCTGTGGACAGCCTCAGGCGAATGCCGGCTTTGAAGATATGGCCGTATCGCATGCGGAACATTTTGAGGAACTGTTCAGGGAATACGATTATATAGTAGGGCCTTCTGCATCATGCGCAGCATTTGTTCGTATTAATTATCCGCAGCTGCTTCATGGAAAGCATGAGTGTGAGTCTGCAGGCAAGATTATGGACATCGTTGAGTTCCTTCATGATGTTCTTAAGGTTGAAAGTCTTCCGGGCAAGTTCCCTCATGTTGTCAGCGTTCATAATTCATGTCATGGTGTACGTGAACTTGGTCTGTCTTCTCCGAGCGAGAGGCATATTGAGCCTTTTTCCAAGATAAAGAATCTCCTTTCATTGGTCGAGGACATCACTATCAGGGAGCCTGAGCGCCCGGATGAGTGCTGCGGCTTTGGAGGTATGTTCTCTATGGAGGAGAAGGAGGTTTCTGTCAAGATGGGGCAGGATAAACTTAAAAGGCATATGGAAACAGGTGCCGAGTATATTACCGGTCCGGACAGTTCATGTCTGATGCATATGCAGGGCATTGCCAAGAATGGAAAGCTTCCAATACAGTTCATACATATAGTACAGATTCTCGCAGCAGGATTATAATATGGCGACAAAACACAGTAAGGCAGCAAAGCAGTTCCTGAGGAACGTTCAAAGGGCAGAGTGGCATGACAACACGCTTTGGGGCGTTCGTGTCAAGCGAGACAGGATGTCGCGCACTCTTCCTGAATGGGAACAGCTTCGTGAAATGGCCTCAGCAATAAAGAAGCACACTCTTTCTCATCTTGATACATATCTGGAGCAGTTCTCTTCAAATGCCCAGCGTAACGGTGTCATGGTCCATTGGGCTGCGGATGCAGAGGAGTTTAACGGTATCGTTCTGGAGATTCTGAAATCTCATAATATCCGTAAGCTTGTCAAGTCCAAGTCCATGCTCACCGAGGAGTGCGAGATGAATCCTTATCTTGAGGCTCATGGTATCAATGTGGTTGAGACTGACCTTGGAGAAAGGATCATCCAGCTGATGGATCAGAAGCCGAGTCATATCGTAATGCCGGCCATCCATCTGACTCAGGAGGAAGTGGGGGAGTTGTTTGAAAAGGAACTGGGCAGCGAGAAAGGCAACAGCGACCCGACCTATCTGACTTATTGTGCCCGCAAGAGCCTTAGAAATGAGTTTCTTACAGCAGATGCTGGTCTTACAGGTGCCAACTTTGGTATAGCAGACACTGGTGAAATCGTCATATGTACAAATGAGGGCAATGCGGATATGTCCACATCAGTACCTAAGCTCCATATAGCTGCAATAGGTATAGAAAAGATTATTCCAGACTATAAATCTCTGGCAGTCTTCCACAGGCTTCTTGCCAGAAGTGCTACTGGACAACCGACAACAACCTTCACGTCTCATTTTCGTCAGCCTCGACCAGGCGGCGAGATGCATATAATCCTCGTGGATAACGGACGCAGCAGCATGCTTGCTGACAATGTACATTGGGAAACACTCAAATGCATCAGATGCGGCGCTTGCATGAATACATGTCCGGTATACCGCAGGTCAGGAGGCTATTCATATACATATTTCATTCCGGGTCCGATAGGCGTAAATCTCGGTATGGCCCGTGATGCAAAGCAGTTTTCCGACAATGTAAGCGCATGTTCATTGTGTTGCTCATGTGAAAACGTATGTCCTGCAAAGGTCAATCTCTCCGAGCAGATATATGCATGGAGACAGTCGCTCAAGGATATAGGCAGGGCTTCTTCAGTCAAGGAGGCGATGAGTCTGGGCATGAAGACTGTATTTGACCGTCCGGCCTTGTATAACACTGCCTTGAAGTGCTCTCCACTCATCAATGCAGCTGTTTCCGGAATGGGGCTGTTGAGCGTTCAGCTTTGGGGCAAGGGACGCGACCTGCCGGAATTTGCAAAGGAATCATTCCAGACTATGTGGAAAAAAGGTAAAGTGAAATGACAGGCAAGGAAAATATACTCACTAAGATAAGAGACAGCAGAAGGGAGAAGTACCCTATGTCGTCTTTCGATGAATTGTCACCAGTTCAGTATGATGACAGGTTAAAGCAGTTCATGGAAACTGTCAGGTTTGTCGGTGGAGATGCAGTCCTTCTGGAGCCTGGACAAGATATCAATCAGCTCATCAGATCCATATATCCTGATGCTTCTCTGATAGCTTCGTCCTTACCATATGTTACTGCGTCTCTTGACCCCGATACAGTAAGCGAGGCATCAGACCTTAACGGAGTCGATGTGGGAGTCGTTGAAGGCAAGGTGGCTGTGGCTGAAAACGGTTGCATCTGGATTCCTCAGACAATGAAGGAGAGGGCGGTCCTCTTCATATCAGAGTGCCTTGTCATCATCATTGACAGAAAGGATATTGTCAGCAATATGCATCAGGCATATGAAAGGATTGAAAATCCTGGCTATGGCTGCTTCCTCAGTGGACCATCGAAGACAGCTGATATCGCTCAGGCCTTGGTAATGGGTGCTCAAGCAGCACGAGATGTGACAGTAATCATCAGGTAGTCAATTAGTTACTGCCGATTTTATGAAAAAATCTTTGTAATTCATTGAGTATCAATTAGTTTCAAGGTACTGGAGTGGTAATTTGAAAATCCTGCCTCTTTACGTTTTATAGAGGACTGTTATTTAGCTTTTAGACAAGTAAGCCTGACGCATCTAATTCGTCAAGCTTACTTTGTTTTATAGGTTATGCAGGTCAAATCTGAATATCTGATTTGCTGGGGCAGGGGATTTCTGTATGAACATAAGCATATACATCGGCATATATATGCGTTTGCCTTCTACGCGCAGATTGTCGTTAGTTAAAACATAAGCAAAATCGATATTGTAATCATCGTTAGCCAGTACATTGGATAATGCATTATGTCTTTCATAATCCTTTCCTGACATGACCTCAATAGGAATTACTTTTCCATTCTGAGCTACGAGGTTCTCATATATGGCGCCGTAATTCTGTTTGACCTCACCTTGCAGCAGTTGTAACTGGATTCCGGAAGTGGTAATCTGACTGTCACAGGTACCACAATACTCAGAAAAATGCGTATATTTGAGGCATGGAATATCTTTCAAAACAACGATATGACGAGATTGCCTCAGAGTTGAAGCATCTTATCGAGGTGGTCTATCCCCAAGTGAGGGAACACCTCGCGGAAATGAGTGCACAGGGGGACAGGAGCGATAATGCAGGATACCGTGAAGCGAAGCGGATGCAGGCAAAGACCATCAGCCGCATCCGCTTTCTGCAGAAGATTCTGGAACATTCCCGCGTGATTGACCCAGATGCACTGCCCAAAGACAGGGTATGCCTTCTGAGCAATGTCGAATTCACGAACCTCACGACAAATACACTGATGCAATTCGAGATAGTCAGTCCACATGAGATGAACCTCGAAGCAGGCAAAATTTCGTTGAAATCCCCGATCGGAGCCGCCCTGATGGGCAGGAAGGTCGGAGATATAGTCGATGTGCAGGTCCCCTCCGGCACGATACGCCTGAGAATCGAAAAAATTTCACATAAGTTTTAAATATGTTGATTGAAATTTGTTCTGAGTGTTCTGACAAAGATCATTTCTCCGGTTCCATATGGATGCCTATATGGGTGTCCTGCCCGAACTCCGCTTTAAGAGACGCCTCTATGCGGCGTGTGATTTCGTGGGCATCATGCAGGGACATGGAAGGGGAGAGCCTGATATGCACCTCAATCGCGATGGAATTGCCTAATTTTCTGGTTCTCAGGTGATGGGGTGACTTGACCTGAGGTTCGGAGAGGATGATCTGCAATATCCTGTCTTCCGTTTCCTTGGGAAGGGACTTTTCAAGCAGTTCGTCAATACACGGCTTTATAAGTCCGATTGCAACCTTGATTATGAAGATACTGACCAGAAAGGCAGCAATCGGGTCAAGAACCCGCCATTTTGGACCGAGAAGTATGGCTCCGCCAATTCCTACAAGGGTTCCTATCGATGACAGGGCATCGCTTCTGTGGTGCCACGCATTGGCAATTACGGCCTTGGAGTTGTATTTAGTGCCTTTGATGACTGTATATCGATACAGGACCTCCTTGGCAATGATGGATACTCCTGCCGCAATCAATGCAATCATTCCGGGTCTTTCAAGTTGCCTGCCTTCAAAGAATCCGATGATGCTCTCGACTGAATTGACAAGGATGCCGATACCGACTGCCATCAGGGCAATACCGATGATAGCAGTGGCCAGGGTTTCATATTTACCATGTCCGTAATCATGATCCTCATCCTGAGGCTTGCCTGAAATGCGTACGAACAGAATGACAACTATGTCTGTGGCAAAATCAGACAGTGAGTGCACTGCATCTGCAATCATGGCGGCACTGTTTCCGACAAATCCTGCAACAAATTTCAATACCACCAGTACGCAGTTCACAAGACTGCCCAAGAGGGTAACCTTATATATTTCCTTTTCCCTTTTCTTATCCATAACGAATACGAATTACCGTATGCCCGAACTTATACAACGACTGCTGAATATCTCCATAAACTGCACCAGCAATGGCTGAATGTCAGTTTCTGCCCCTTCCAGGGACATTGAGGTGGGATTGGGAAGATGGTCCGGGAATATAGTCTGATTCACATTCAGTCCCACACCTATTATGCTCCATCTTATCTGAGAGCCCAGAAGGGAATGCTCGATAAGGATACCGCATATCTTTTTTTCACCCACCCATACATCATTTGGTGGCTTGATCCAGGCCTTGATACCATATTCATCAAGCAACTGCACAACCGAGCAGGCCACGGCATCGCTTATCAACGTCTGCTGCGACGCCGGAATCCTTACATCTTTAAGCACTATGCTTATCAGAAGATTCCTGCCGGGCTCAGACTCCCATGTATGCTCACCCTGACCTCTGCCCCCGGTCTGCGCCAATGCAGCGACAACGGACATATTGTCAAGGTCCTGGATATGTTCACGGGCATAAGTATTCGTCGATGAAAGACAATCGTGCCATAGTATATTATCAAGTATAATCATGCCATTATTTTTTTGCAAATATACTATTATGGCTTAGTTCCATATCCTAAATTATTTATTTTTCAGATCGGATATAGGCACAGATACTATCTTGCAGAAACGTTTCTTGCTATAAGCCTGAACAGGCATGGAACATATTTATAGAAGGGGACCATTATGGTGTCAAAACCTCCTATGACCTTCCGGTGTTTTCCTCGTGAGATGGCCTTGATTGCAACCTTCGCGCATTTATTCACATCATAGCCATTAGCCTGCCCGGGATCCATGACACCTGTGGCTTTTCCGTTGCCGTCAAGTGCGTTTTTGGAAACATCGGTGTGTATTCTTCCCGGAATGAGGATTGTAGTCTTTATCTGAGGGTACTCCAATGCTATGGTCTCATAAAACCCGTGAATGGCGTGTTTCGATGCACAGTATGCAGAGCGGACAGGGAAACCGAATACTCCTGACACTGAGGAAACTACGGCAATATGCACGCCACGCTCAATGAACATATCCTTCAATGACTTGACAAGGTATATTCCGCCGAAATAGTTCACCTCCATCAGCCTGCGGTCAACGCTTATATCAGTTTCAAGAGTCAGTGAACGCTGAGAAATGCCGGCGTTAAGAAGCAGAAAATCAATCACATGTCCCTCTGCTTCAATCCATTTCACAAGTCCATCGATAGACTCGCTCTTTTCCATATCGACCGTCTTGCACCATGCTCTGACCCCATATTCAAAGCACTTTTTCTGCACCTTCTCCAATGTCTCCATGCGACGACCTGTCAGAATAACATTGGTTCCCTTCATCGCATACTGATAGGCCATAGCCTCTCCGATTCCGCTGCCACCACCGGTGATCAGCACTGTCTTTCCTTTAAATTCCATAAAATCATCTTTTTTATCAATCCAGCCCCAGAGCCTGAACATAAGCCATCCCCATATCAGAAACAGGACTATATGTACCCAGAGTGGAACTGAGGATACAAAAATATCATCATTTATTATCTTTTCAAAACCCGGTATGTCTGCATAGTAATATGCTCCTGCACCAAAGTCGTATTCTTTCACTACTCCCGACTGTCTGCACATGAGGATAATGGCAAAAACAAAGACAGCCACCGCTACAAGTGCAGTGACCATCTTCATGATTTTTGAGCAATGTTTCATTATTTATACAGGTCAAGTACAGGAATTTCAAAGAGCACTCCCGATAGCAGCAGCCATACTGCTATGAAGGTGAGGACTATATTGAAGAGTTGACCGACAATATACAGCCACAACACCTTGCCACCCTGCATCTGACGGATGATATCACGGAAGTTAGTGTCAAGTCCTATGCTGATGAACGCAAGTACAAATGCCCAGTTCTTATATTGGTCGAGTACTGAATTTATCGCCTTGACATCTGCACCGCCGAAAGCCGGCTGGATAATGAACGAAGCCACAAGTGATGCGACAAAGAATCCGATTATGAATTTAGGGAATCTTGTCCATATTTCACCTGCACCGACCTGTCTGTCAGCACTCTTGTTTACCCTTGTGGTGAAGAATACCGCTACGAAAAATGCAATGAATCCGATGAGGATGTTCTGAATGCTCTTTACAAGTACTGCAACCTGCTCAGCCTCTGGACCGAGAGCGTTTCCGGCGAGCACCACGGCTCCTGTTGAATCGACAGTTCCGCCGATAAGAGCACCACCCATCATAGGGCTCATGCCGACTGCCTTGATTATCATAGGCTCGAAGACCATCATAAGTATTGTGAAGATGATGGATATTGATATTGCTATGCCCAGATCGCTTTTCTTCACACCGGCTGCGGCTCCGGTAGCGATAGCGGCACTCGTACCACAGACTGATGTGGCCGATGCGACGGTTATGACAAGAGATTTGTTCTGCATTTTCAGTACCCTGGTGCCGAACCACCACATGAAGATGATGACGATAGGGGTCACCACCCATGCGATACCAAGTCCATAAAGGCCGAATTTGGCGATGTTGCTGAAAAGCACACTGAAACCCATGATGACAAGTCCTGTCTTGATATAGAACTCGGTGCGTATGGCAGGTCGCAGCCATTCGGGGACACCGACTGTATTGGATATGAGCAGTCCGACGATAAGTGCCCAGAAAGCCCATTCAAGATACATTTTGAGTGTGAATTCCGCACTGATGAGTCTGACTATGACAGCAAGAGCAAAAAGCATGAGGAAAGCCGGCAGATACTGCCTTATCCTGCCACCCTGTAATTTTACTCCTATGGTAAATACGGATGCAAGTACTGCAAAAGTTCTGAGTAACCTGAACCAGAAGGAGCAAGTGAAGAGCGATGATATGCGTGCAGGATTTTCAACATCCTCCCAGAGATGCCATGTCGAGAATTTAGCGGCAGAAAAGTCGAATGTCCCTGTCAATACTGACAAAGATGCAATGCCGATGATGACAAAACCTATCCAGACGGCAAGCCAATCCTCTGTTTTCCAAAGTTTTGTAATGGAATTTTTCATACTGTTAAAATTTTATCTAAATTTGTAACACTCTTTTACTATATACCTATGCTACTATCTAAGGAAATCGCCGTAGAACTGAACCTCACAGGTTGCAGACTTAAACAATACACCAGTGTGATGCTCAAACTCCGTGGTGTGGATCTGACTCCCGAACAATTCCTGCTTATCGACCTTTTGTGGAATCAGGGTCCTCTGTCTCAACAGCAACTGGCTGACCAGATGCAGAAAGACAAGAACTCTGTAACCAAACTCGTAGATGCAATTGAGCGCAAGGGTTTTGCCGTACGCAATCAGAATCCTGATGACAGAAGGTCAAATACGATAATCCTTACACCCAAGGCCCAGGAACTTAAATTGAAGGCCAAGACAGCCGGCATAGACATGCTTGATATGATGCTTCAGGACATAAGTGAAGAGGAGCAGCGCAATTTCCTTATGACATTACGCAAACTTTCACTCAACATGTCCTTAGCAACTCCTGATTTAGAATAAACCAAGCACGGCTTTTATGACTTCGTCAGAAGGAGTATCAGGAGAAAGGACCAGATCAGGTTCCTTGCATACGTAGCCTCTTGCCATCGCTCCGAGAGTACCGCCACCGGTGCAGTTGAGCATGATATACTCATCCCTCCTTACAGCGCCTTCCTTGACAGCCTGAGCAAGGGCAGAGACTGCAACACATGATGCAGGTAACAAATCGTAACCCTCTCTGTTCCTGAACTGTAAGAGCCAATAAACAATATCATTGTTGGAAGCAAGATAGCAATCGCCACCGCTGGCCTTCAACACATCGTACAGACCTCCTGCTATACTGTACGGAGGTTTACGGTTTGCCAGTACACTGCCAAGAATCATGTCTGCATTACGTCTTCCTGTTTCTGCATCAAGATCCGGCAAATCTCTCGAATCCGCTTTCCAAGCATCGTATATCAACGTAAACGGCTCGTTCTGAGCCACATATATCCTCATCTTGTTCTCACCGAAGCGTCCGTCTGCGGCCAATCTGCATGCATTTTCCCATGCCGCAATTGCACCTGTGCCTGAACCGACTGCCTGAAAATAAGCATCAGGGATTCTTCCCATCTGCTCCACACAACTCAGAACAGTGGTTCCCATGCCGTCTCGTCTTGCAACATTCCTGGCTCCACCTTCAAGCATGAACTTATCATTTGCGGCAAGTTTCTCCCCAAGAGCGATTGCATCATAATAGTCGCATCCGTGTGGTACCGCAATGACTTTCACGCATTTGCGGAGAGGTTTTCTGAACCACAGGTCCTGCTTCTTGTCCTCTGGAATACAGATGACAATAGGAATACGGTTGTCCGAACAGACCTGCGCAAAGGCACGTGCCGTATTTCCTGCTGACTGCACGACAAGAATCTTCCTTTCTGCTGGATTCATGCGGGCAAGAACGCTATATGCCTCTGTCTCCTTGAATGATCCAGTGCGCATCTTTGCGCCTATGCGGGGATTCCAACCGGAAAATGTAATATAGAGATTTTCGAGCCCTAAGAATGCTGCAAGCCCCTTGGATTTATATGTAACTGGTGCACAGGAGCGACGCAGTGTACGTGAAATGGGCAACCAATCCGAATAACGATATATTCCGTCAAGTTCGTCGCGTGGATTGAAATGCCTGTTTTCATAGACCGCCCGAATCAGGGAAGGGGAGCCGCAGGCCGGATCGTTCAACATCCAGCCGGTATCCTCGAACTCACGTGAGTCCGCCACGTTCATCAGATGATATTTTGTCTTTTTGAAAAACATCTCAAACCTTATTTAATGATGGCCATATTCGGAATTTCCTTGTCAAACTCGCCTCTGTCAAGACGTTGCTTGATGTCTCGGAAGGCAGAAAGGGTCCTTTCCACATCCTCCATGCTGTGTGAGGCAGTCGGGATGATACGGAAAATCACCATTCCCGGAGGAATCACCGGATAGATCACCACAGAACAGAAAATCTTATATTCTTCACGAAGAGCGACTGCAATGTTTGTGGCCTGATTCACACCGGCCTGAACGTGCACAGGAGTCACGCATGCCTCAGCAGGCCCGATGTCGAAACCTATTTCCCTGAAACCTTTCTGGAGCCTTCTCGTCACCTTCCACAATTGAGAACGAAGTTCATCACCCTCCGGACTGTCTATGATTTCAAGTCTTTTCAGACAGCCTTCAACAATTGGCATAGGTAGCGACTTTGCGTAGATCTGAGACCTCATGTTATACTTCAAGTAGTCTATTATATATTTATCAGCAGCAATGAATCCTCCAATGATAGCCATAGATTTTGCATATGCGCCTATATATATGTCCACACCATCCATTACGTTAAAATGCTCTGATGTTCCGCGACCATGTTCACCCATGACCCCGAACCCATGAGCATCGTCAATCATTATGCGGAAACTATGTTTCTCCTTGAGGGCGACAATCTGGTCAAGAATGCCGAGAGCACCGGTCATGCCGAATACGCCCTCTGTTATAAGAAGTACTCCGCCCCCGTTTTCTTCAGCCTCGGCACAGGCCTTTGCAAGCACGCGGTCACAATCCTTGATGTCGTTATGACGGAACTTGTATTTGCTTCCTATATGAAGACGTATGCCATCAAGCAGACAGGCATGGTCTTCAGCATCATAGACAATGACATCATGACGGCTTACAAGCGAGTCGATTGCTGAAAGAATGCCCTGATAGCCGAAATTGAAGAGAAAGGCTGCCTCCTTCTTCTCAAAGGCTGCAAGTCTCCGCTCAAGTTCCTCATGAAGGTCTGTATGACCAGTCATGAGACGGCTTCCCATAGGGTAGGCAAGTCCCCATCTCACAGCAGCCTCACCATCGACTCTACGTATTTCAGGATGATTGGCAAGACCAAGGTAATTGTTAATGCTCCAGCACAACACGTCCTGACCGTTAAACTTCATATGAGGACCGAGTTCGCCTTCGAGTTTGGGGAACACAAAATATCCCTCGGCCTTATCTCTATATTGGCCAAGCGGGCCACCGGTAGATTTTCTGATTCTTTCAAAAATGTCAACTTGCATGATCTTTCGGTTTTATGGTTTTACTATTTCTTTGGAAACAAGCCCCATGAGCCTGAAAAGGAATTTTGGGAGGGGCTTATATGGATTTCTTTTCTTCATGTCTATATACCAGCCGAGTTTCTTCACAACCGGTATCCTGTGGGTTTCGACAAACTCGATAAGAGTGCCATCGGGATCCTCTATGTATGTGAAATGACCTGAGGCATCTCCCATATCGAAGACCTCTCCGGAAGGGCAACTGTCAACGGTGAAAGGATGCCCCTTTTCTGCGCAGAATTTGCCCAATTCACGCATATCTGTAACATCGAAGCACACTTGGATGAAACCAGGATCTCCCCAATAACGTCCCTGGTATATCTTACGTGGAACACGCTCCAAGGCCTGTACAAGTTCAATTGTAGTGTCGCCAAGCAGGTCAGCGTAGGCTCCATATCGTTTAGGGGCTGTGAGGATGACACGACGACATTTCTTGTCAGCGCCGGACAGAAGCGGGCAGTCGTCAAATGTAGTGACCTCATCACATCTGACCGTTTCATAGCCGAGGACCTCCTTATAGAATTTCACTGAGCGCTCCATGTCGCTCACACCTATTACTGCCCCTGCCATTCCTCCTGTCAGTTTTCCTTGATCGATATAGACATCATCCCTTTGCACAAGTTGGAAAACATTGCCGTACAGGTCCTTGACATACATACATGGTGTTCCGTCCGGAAGGATTGAGGGGGAAGAGGCATCAGCCCATCTTGCCGTGATGAACTTATGATAGGCATTGATATCCCTGCATTTTATCTTTGCGGCAAAGACTCCAAGGTCTCCGACTGATATTGTAAAAGGACATGGCTCGGGCGTCCTCTCGGAGTACTGCCAGATTTCGAAACCGCCTCCACCTTGAAGGTTCATGGCTATGCACGCATGGCGTTTGTGTGGTTTTCCACCTGTATAGGGGAGCATCCTTTCGGCCACTGTATCATCTTCAAGGATTTTAGTATCTGCACCAAACATCTCGATATACCAGTTCCACGATTTTCTGAAATCCATGGTACCTATTCCGAGTTGCTGGATACCTGAAATGTTGAATTTATTCATTATTCTCAACCTTGTTTTATTTATCACACCTTTTATAATAAAAGCATATATTGTAAATGCTTTTACTTCTGCAAAGGTAAATCATCTTTTGGAAATATCAAATTTTCTAGGCAATGACACAAAAGCGTAAACGAACAGCATGTTCAAAATTTGTCAGAAAGGGGATTTTTGCATAATTTTGTATGATTTGATACAAACAGAAAACAAAATGGAAGAAATCAGATATGCATTGGTGACAGGAGGCAGCAGAGGCATAGGGAAGGCTGTCGCTGTCAGATTGGCCAAGGACGGATATAAGGTCCTGATCAATTATGTGTCAAATGAAGATGCTGCAAAGACTGCTCTTGAAGCGGTGAGGGAAGCCGGTTCGGACGGAGAACTCATCAGGTTTGACGTGGCAGACCCGGCTGCAAGCGCTGAGGCGATCCAAGCGTGGCAGAGCAAGCACCCGGGAGAAGTGATTTCAGTGCTTGTAAACAATGCCGGCATCAGAAATGACAACCTCATGATGAGAATGAACTATGAGGACTGGAAGAAGGTCATTGACATCACTCTTGACGGCTTCTATAACACCACCAAGCCTCTGTTGAAGGGCATGATCTCGAACAGATGGGGCAGGATCATCAACATAGCCTCCCTGTCAGGCATCAGAGGCATGGCTGGGCAGACCAACTACTCTGCCGCCAAAGGCGGACTTATATCGGCGACAAAGGCCCTTGCACAGGAAATCGCCAAAAGGAACATAACCGTAAACGCCGTGGCTCCGGGCTTCATAAGGACCGATATGACAGAGGATCTGCCTCAGGACGAACTCCGGAAGATGATTCCGTCAGGACGCTTCGGTGAGGCTGAGGAAGTTGCGGACCTTGTTGCCTTCCTGGCTTCCGAGAACGCATCATACATAACAGGTGAGGTGATTTCGATCAATGGAGGACTATATACCTGACACAAGATTACATACACTCAGATGAAGACAAGCAAACCTATCATATACCAGATGCTCCCACGCCTGTGGGGAAATGACACTAAAAATCCGGTTGCTGACGGCAGTCTCGCCGAAAACGGCACCGGAAAATTCTCGGACATCGATTCCGATACACTTGAATATCTCAAATGGCTCGGTTGCAGCCACGTCTGGTTTACGGGCATAATCAGACATTCATGCCAGGAAAGTCTTGAAGGATACCGGCCGTCCCATCCCCAGTTCGTGAAAGGCAAGGCAGGATCCCCATATGCAATCTGCGATTATTATGACGTGAATGCCTATCTTGCTGACGATCCGGCCAGAAGGATGGAGGAATTCGAACTGCTTGTTGCACGCACTCACGAACACGGGCTCAAAGTCATCATCGACTTTGTTCCCAACCATGTTGCAAGAGATTACGGCAGGAGCGGACTTGTAGAGGGACATAGCGTCCTTGGACAGGATGACGACAAAAGCGTCCACTGGAAGGAGTCGAATGACTTTTTCTATTATCCGGGACAGGCTCTCGTGCTTCCTGCACTGTGTCCTGAGGGAATGAAGCCCTACGAGGAAATTCCGGCTATGGCGACAGGAAACAACTGCTACTCCCCATATCCGGGAGTCAACGACTGGTACGAGACCATCAAGATAAACTATTGCGACTCATACAACCCGACATGGGAGAAGATGTACGAAATCATTGATTTCTGGTCTTCCAAAGGAGTTGATGGATTCAGGTGCGATATGGTGGAACTTGTGCCCCCACAGTTCTTCAAATGGCTTATAGAGCGGATAAAGAGAAGTTATCCCGACCTGATCTTCATTGCAGAGGTCTATAAGAAGGAACTGTACAGTCATTATATAAGACAGATCGGCTTTGATTATCTATATGATAAGTCAGGACTGTACGACACGCTGCGTGTGATTGTGGAGAAGAATGCAGCAGAAGACGGCATGCCTACGGAACTTTGGCAGTCAGCCACAGGTATCACAAGGAATTGGCAGGAACTCGGTGACCTGCAACCATATATGCTGAATTTCCTTGAAAATCATGACGAACAGAGATTCGGATCGGATTTCTTCGGAAGAAAGTCAGAAGACACCATGGCGCCTCTTGCAGTGTCTCTGATGCTGAACACAGCGCCTTTCATGGTATATTTCGGAGAAGAAGTGGGGGAGAAGGGAATGGATGCAGAAGGATTCAGCGGCAGGGACGGAAGGACGACAATCTTTGACTGGTGGTCAGTAGATTCGGTCAGGCGCCTCAGAAAGGTGATTGCAGAAAAGGCATATATGCAACTTGATGCAGCCCAACTTGCAGATGCCGGCCTGAACGAAACCGAGGCCGACCTGTTCATACGCTTTGCTTCCGCACTCAGGACAGCAACAAATGACACTGCTATTTCCTTGGGCACAACCTATGACCTATGTTACTGCAACCAGAGTTCTGATGGGTTCAACAAGGACAGGCACTTTGCCTTCCTCAGGGATTATGAGGATCACACCTTACTGGTTGCAATCAACTTCTCACACTGCGACTCCAAGATGAAACTGACCATCCCGGAGCATGCTTTCGAATGGATGGAGATAGAAATTTCAGACAGGCTCTATCCGGGTATGACAATAGACATCAATGTCCCTGCAAAAGGCTATTCTCTTATAACTTTGATATAATAATTACCCCACAAAAGCGCTTAACAAAAATGTTATCACTTATAACATGCTTGTTAAGCGCTTTTATTTTCAATATATTAGACCAATATCAATAACCAATTATTGCACTGTTGGATTTTCGGTCGATAAAGCCGGTAAGACCCTGGGGAGCCTTGTAAAGTTTGACAAATTCACCGTCATATACACATTCCAGAGAGGCAATTGCAGCCTCATCAATCTCTCCGTCACCATAGACAGTATCGATGGTAAGGTAACCCACTCCGAGAGATGTGATGTTCTGGAAGAAATGGGTGCCCTGACTCGGTTCGATCCTATATCCCGGTATGGCAGTCTCGACTATCATCCTGGCCTCAGAGATATCACTCCACACCACAGGGATGCCGAGCCATGGGTCCGAAGACCCCCAACGGCCCGGACCTATAAGCAGGTATGATGCACCCTCTTCCTTGACCCTTCTGTTCAGTTGTGCCACCTCGGCTGCCATCTGATTGGTCCTTGCGCTGTCAAAGGATGAAGACGGAACACTGAGGATATACTTCATACCATCGATGAAACCTGAGCCAAGAGCCTTCGATGAGGATATGAGAATATTTGGCAGTGCTTCCTGAGCCTTTTCCATAGACAATCCTCTGTCATCCCCAAATTCGGCAACCGGTCTCACCTGAAGCAGTTTCATCACGAGTTGCTGACCCTTGCTTGACGGTATGACATCAACAGCAAACTCAATCTCTATATCACACATCATAGCCCTCTTGCAGATGTCCATTACATCAGTGAGTATCTGTGCGATAGGGAAGCGGCCATATTTCAATATCGCGTCAAAGGATATCACCCTCGGTCCAACGGCAGCAACCCCCGGCACCATCCTGTTGTTGTCGAGGCTGAAAGTAGATGCCACGAGTTCAGGGTGCGGGAATGAAGGCAGCACCTCTGCAACCTGAGGATGAACAAGGTTGACCCCGTCATTACAAGAAATCTTGAAGGCACCAGGCCTAAGATCCAAAGCAAACATCTGTTTCTGAGTATCACGTAATGCCAGTTTGACATCTGACAACTGGAGTATCTTCTTTGGGAATCTTGGACTGAATCTGAGGGTGTTGCCACCATCGACAACTGTCTTTCCAAGACCGAAGGCCAGATTGACTATACCTTCCTCAGGCTTCTCATTTCCTATCGGATAGAAATTCACCGAACGTGCCACACCCGACATCATCGGATAATAATAACCCTCGTGATTGGATCCGCAGATGCTTTGCACCACAACCGCCATCTTTTCCTCACTGAGCAGATTGCCGGTGGTCTGGATATAGGTCCTGCTGCCTGCATAAAACACTGAGGCATAGACACTTTTAATGGCCTTTCCAAGCATTCGGAGCATCTGGTCCCTGTTCTCTACCAGCGGCACCATATACGTAGAATACACCCCTGCAAACGGCTGGTAACTGCTGTCTTCCAGTTTTGAACTTGACCTGACTGCAAAAGGGGAGCGGGCGGTATTGACATAGACTCTCAACTGCTCGACCAACTTTTCAGGAAGACGGGCCGCCACAAACTCAGAGAGGATCTCTTCATCTGAAACATCTGCATCAATGACATATTGAAGGTCATTTTCCAGGATGAACTGATCGAAGTAATCTGTAGCAATGACCACAGTCCTTGGAATGGATATCTTTACACCCTCATATTTGTCAGTAAGTTTATGCTTATATACAAGGCTGTTCAGGAAGGCAAGTCCGCGGGCCTTTCCTCCTATGGACCCGTCACCCATGCGGCCGAACCAGATATGTCTTCCATAACTTTCTGTGTCAAAATGCGCAATGACTCCACGTCCTGTAAGTGCGTGATAATCATGTATCTGCTGAGAAATATAATCTCTCATTGACTGCACATCGGGAAAATGTGAGAGAGTCACATCCTTGAACTTGCCTCCCAAAGTGAAGAGCCCGCGTGCAAGGAACCATTTTGAGAACATGTTCTTGGAGGTATTGTACAGAAGCACATTGTCAGGGACATTTCTCATCATATGTTCCAGTTCCTTGAGATTGGAGGCGCTGCCGTATTCGCACCTGTCGGCATCACGGAAGACAAAGTCACCAAAGCCGAATTCATCTCTGATATAATCCGACAACTGAATCATCAATGTCTTGGAGTATTTCCTTAGGAAACCCACTCCAAGTTCCTCTGCCACAGCGGCTATGCTGTCTTGGGAAGATTGAAGGAGAATCGGCATGTTCTCATCATCTGCCTTGATATGACGTACAAGATCGATTCCCGCATCCCTCTTCTCATCTTCGGGCTTGTCTCCCTTGTGCACCGTGAATCCGACATCCGAAATGACACCAAGAAGATTGGACTTGTACTTGGAATACATGTTCATGGCATCATCAAGATTTGTCGCAAGCAGGATCTTAGGGCGAGAGCGCTTTCTGAGTTTCCTTTTCTGGACATTGATAGTCTCCCTCATGAACTCAGCACTCTGCTTGATGACCATCTTGTATATCTCCGGAAGATAGGTGGAGTAGTATCTGACCGAGTCCTCCACAAGGAGAATCGCCTGAACTCCCACGTTAAGTATGTCATTATCAGCATTTTTCAAGTCTTCAAACAACTTGATGATGGCAAGTATGAGGTCGGCATTGCCGTGCCAGCAGAACATATAGTCTATCGCTGCCGTATCCATCAGAGCCAGACGCCGATATACCTCCTTCGAGAAATGAGTCAGAAGCACGAACGGCAGGCTGCGTCCCTCCTGTTTGAGTTCCCGTGCCAGGGAGAAAATGTCCTTGTCCGAGACGTTGTACATGCAGATGACCATATCGATGCCGACAACAGTATTCAGCACCTCACGTGCCTGTTCCGAAGTCTGCACCCATACGAACTGAGGGGGATTGCTCAGGTTAAGTTCTATATATTCCCGATAAATCTGCGATTCTATCTGACCGTCCTCTTCAAGGATGAAGGCGTCATAACTGCTGCAAATCATCAGGATCTTCCTGATTCGAAACTTTATAAGCAACTCATAATCAGTACCTTTCAGTTCCTTCAATATTACAGGTTCTATTGTATTCATATAGTCAGGTCTTATATTCTTCTTCTGAATTCGGCCAAAGTTATTGCAGTGGCGACTGCTGCGTTAAGCGATTCCGAGCCGGGGGAATCTGCGGGGTAGGGCGGGATATATAATCTGTCAGAAACCATCTCCCTCATCGCCGGCGATATGCCTTCCGACTCATTGCCGATAACAATGACCACCGGTTTGTGAACACCGCTTTCAAGGTCGCACTCATACATATTCCGGCCGTCAAGGAAGGTGCCATAGACCTTGCCGCCATGATTCAGAACCATCTCTGATATTGCCGGCAGATCCACATAATGCATCTTCACTCTGAATATGGCCCCCATTGTGGATTGCACTACCTTAGGATTGAACACATCGACAGTGTCCTTCGCGGCAAAGACCGCCTTGATTCCGAACCAGTCCGCTATCCTGAGTATGGTTCCCAGATTGCCGGGATCCCTGATAGTGTCGAGTGCAAGGAAAAGCCCGCCTTCATCAAACAGACTTTCAATCTGCTGCGGGTCAGACACATATATATCATGAGGCTTGTGAGCGACTGCAAGCACGGGGGAGGGGTTCGACAGGGCTGATATCCGTTTCATGCAATCGTCGCCGATTTCGTCCCTGTAATATGTCCTGTCCACCTTCCATCCTGACTGCTGTAGTTCACAGACCATCTTCTCGCCTTCAACAATAAAAAGCCCGCTTTCATCGCGGAACTTCTTCTGCTGAAGGGATTTTATCCTCTTTATTTCATTATTGCTGATTAACATGAAACAAATATAATGACAAAAATTCAAACAAGTCCTTAATTTTTTGGCGAAAATTTTGAGAAACAAACCATTTACGATAAATTTGTATGATATTTCCGTATGAAGCGCGTTTTTCTATATATATCCATACTCATCACGACAGCATTTCTGCTGTCATGCAGCACCACGCGCTCATTGCAGGCCGACCAGTACCGCCTTGCCAGCAACAGGATAGAAATCGTCAACGACAAGGATTTCAACCCTGACGTGCTGACTGACTACCTTAAACAGAAGCATCGCGGATGGACACCGTTCCAATATGTATATAACTGGACCAACGGCAAAGGGAAGGGATGGGACAAATTCGTCCAGAAAATCGGTGTGGCCCCGGTGGTCTATGACCCTGAAATGGTTGACAGTTCGATAGAAAACCTGACCAACCATCTTTCATATCTCGGATATTATGGCTCCAAAGTAACCTCGTCGATCAATGTAAAGAAGAGGAACGTCCGGGTGACATACAAGGTCAGGTTGGGCAAGCAGATTCCTATCAAGGCCATGGAAATCGTTCTCCCTGACGACCCTGAGTTTGTGAAGGATTTCCTGGCAGATTCAACTGCATCACAGGTAAAGGCAGGCACCTTCCTTTCTGAGGCTGCCCTGGAACAGGAAAGCATCAGGTCAAGTGCGGCCATGCAGGACAAGGGATATTTCTCTTTCAGCAAGAACAATTATTTCTTCGAGGCTGATACATTGTCATATACCGACTCAGCATTGCTGAAACTTACAATCCACCGATACACCCGAAACGAAGGGCCGGAGAGTTCAATTCCAATACGCAGATTCTACCTCGACTCGGTCAGCATCGATTATCCCAAGACCCTGAAAATCAGAACAAAGGTATTGGAGGGACTGAACACATTGATTCCGGGAGAAAGATATAGCGCAGCAAATGTCAACAACACGTATTCAAGACTTAACGCACTGAGGGTATTCAGTGGTGTCAATATAGATATGAACCCGGTGGATACCAACAGACTGAACGCCACAATATCCCTGACCCAGTCCAAACTCCAGGGCTTCAAGGTCAATCTTGAAACATCGGTCAACGCCTCCGGCCTGTTCGGAGTCTCACCGCAGTTGTCATATTACCACAAGAACATATTCAGAGGCGGAGAGTGGCTGAACCTCAGTTTCATGGGCAATTTCCAGTACCTGTTCAAGGACAAGGTGAGATCCAACGAGTTCGGAGTTTCAGGCGGTCTGAGTTTTCCAAAATTCTTCCCTCTGCCTTACAGATACTTCAAGGAGGCCGTGCCAAGAACCGACGTCAACCTTTCATATAACTTCCAGGAACGTCCGGAATTTACAAGAAACATCATATCAATATCTTACGGATACACAGGCAATGTCAAGAGCCGGTTCTACTATCAGGTATTCCCGCTTCAGATGAACATAATCAACCTGTTCAACCTTGACAGCAATTTCTACGAGTCGCTTGCCAATGACCCGTTCCTGAAAAATGCCTATCAGAACCACTTCGACCTCGGTTCTGGCGGTACGCTTTATTATACGACCAACTCCGCAAGCATCCCGAGGACGACATTCTTTTACAGCCGACTTCAATTCGATATAGCAGGAAACCTGTTGAGCGCATTCAAACCGCTGATGAAGAAGGATGAGGCGGGAGCAGGCATGTTATGGAACACTCCATTCTCACAATTTGTCAGGGGAGAAATCAGCGTGGGCAAGACCTGGGTGTTCGGAAGGAAGAGCGGCCAGACGATCGCGACCCGTTTTGTTGCAGGTGCAGGCTATGCATACGGAAACTCATCTGCACTTCCTTTTGAAAAGCATTTCTACGTCGGAGGTTCCAACAGCATGAGAGGCTGGCAGGCAAGAACCTTGGGCCCGGGACTGTCGGAAAGGGACAGAAACTTTGTCATTCCAAACCAGACAGGCGATATGAGGCTTGAAGCCAATATCGAGTACAGGTTTGATATCTATTGGAAATTCGCCGGCGCCCTGTTCATTGATGCCGGTAATGTATGGACTCTGCAAGGCTCTGATAATGAACTTGGAAGATTCAGATGGAGCACATTGGGTAAGAGCATGGCAGCCAACTGGGGAGTAGGTCTGAGACTTGATTTCGATTTCCTTCTTCTGCGACTTGACTTAGGCATGAGGGTGCATGACCCCGCGCGCAGCAACAGATGGGTCGGCCCAAAGGATTGGCTTAAAAAGGACGGATATGCCCTTCATTTCGGAGTGGGCTATCCTTTCTGATAGTATTTCGGCCAGAGAGTTTCCAGTCTTGCCCTTAGCCCGTCCTCGTGCCTGTTATCCGACGGCTCATAGAATTTCCTTCCAGCCAGATCGGACGGCATGAATTCCAGATCAGCAAAATTGCCGGGATAGTCGTGTGCATATTTGTATCCGTCGCCATAACCGAGTTCTTCCATAAGTGAGGTGGGAGCATTTCTCAGATATAGAGGCACAGCGGATGTCTGTGTTTCCTTCGCCACTGCAAGCGCCTCATTGATAGCCATATACGCCGAATTGCTCTTTGGAGAGGAGGCAAGATATATGGTACATTCTGCAAGCGGAATCCTTGCCTCAGGCATGCCTATGCTGTGTACGATCTGGAAGGTGGAGTTGGCAAGAAGCAGGGCGTTCGGATTAGCCAGACCCACATCTTCCGCTGCGAGGATGCACAGCCTGCGGGCGATGAAAAGCGGATCCTCACCTCCGTCAAGCATTCTGGCAAGATAATACACGGCCGCATTAGGGTCGGAACCTCTGACACTCTTTATGAAGGCGGAAATCACATCATAGTGCATTTCACCTCCCTTGTCGTATATGGCAATGTTTTCCTGCAGGCAGGCAGTGACTGTCTTGTTGTCGATGCACACCTTTGAGCCGGCGGCAAATGAATTCACGACTATTTCCAGAATGTTCAGGAGTTTTCTTGCATCTCCTGCACTGTACCTGAAAAGAGCATCTGTCTGAGCAACCTCGACATCTCTTTTGGAAAGCAGGGTGTCAGTGCTGAGCGCCCTATTCAAGAGTTGCTGCAGGTCATCTTTGCCAAGCGGTTTAAGAACAAAGACTTGACAGCGAGACAAAAGGGGAGTGATGACTTCAAATGAAGGATTCTCGGTCGTGGCTCCGATCAGCACTATGGTGCCGTCTTCCACAGCCCCCAGGAGTGCATCCTGCTGAGACTTGTTGAACCTGTGGATCTCATCAATGAACAGTATCGGTGCCGCGCCATTGGCGAACAATGAGTTGGAACGCGCACGGTCAATGACCTCCCTTACCTCCTTGACACCTGAACTTACTGCCGAAAGAGTATAGAATTCACGTCCGAGTGATTTGGCGACTATATGCGACAGGGTGGTCTTGCCCACTCCGGGAGGGCCCCAGAGAATGAATGAGGACAAGGTGCCGTTGTCAATCATATTACGCAGGATACAACCTTCTCCGATAAGATGACGCTGCCCCACATAACCGTCCAGGGTGCGGGGTCTCATTCTTTCCGGAAGAGGAGGAAGCATGCTGCTTCTGCCTATATCGTCAAAATCACGCATTATAATCACATGTTATTCAATGTCCTTTCCAAAGACCCATCTTTTCTTGTGCTGCTCCTTCTCAAACGGCTCCCACAAGGCCTGTACAGCGTGATTGGTTTCCAGATTCGCATTGGTTTCCGCATACTTGAAGCCAAGCCTGTTGTATGTCTTTATGAGATCGTTGAACAGGAGTGCGGGAACTCCCTTGTTCTGATAATCCGGTCTTACACCTATCAGGAGCATATCCAATGTGTCCGGTCTCTTAAGGAACATAGCCTTGAGAAGATGCCACCATCCGAAAGGAAATATCTCTCCGTTACATTTCTGAAGGGCCGAAGAAAGAGAAGGGATAGTGATACCTGCCGCAATAAGTTCCCCATGTTCATCCTCTATGAAGGTCAGAAGTTGAGTGTCCACCAGACTCAGGTATAAATCCACATATTGGTCTATCTGTCTGTCAGAAAGCAACGAGTAGCCGTAAAGAACACAATATGTCTCGTTGATCAACTTGAAAAGTTTTCTGCCATAATCTTCCTTACGGATCTGTCTGCGGGACAACTTCCTTAATTTCAGATGATTGCGCTCTATGATCAGTTGTGACAGATGTTCATGACGCTCCGGCACATATTGGGGTATCGTAATCCTGTACTCCAGCCAGCCCGTTTCCTTTACATATCCCAATTTCTTCATATGCTCGGGATAATACGGGTGGTTATAGATCAGAGCCATCGTGCTCAGGCGGTCAAATCCCTCGACCAGCATACCTTCCGGGTCAAAGTCCGTAAATCCGAGAGGACCGACTATCTGAGTCATTCCATGGGAGCGTCCAAACTCGGTCACTGCATCGAGAAGAGCGCTTGAGACCTCCATGTCATCGATGAAATCAATCCAGCCGAAGCGCACCTGACTGACGTTCCAGGCCTGATTTGCCTTATGATTTATGATGGCGGCGACCCGACCGACCGGCACACCATCCCTGTACGCCATATATAATTCGCTTTCACAGAACTCATAGGCACCGTTCTTCCGCCTGTCGAGGGTGTTCATGTCGTCAAAAGGCATTGACGGAACATAATACTTATTGCCTTTATAAAGTCTGTTGGCAAATCTGACAAACGTCTTGAGTTCACTTTTGGTTTCTACTTTTTTGATATGGACAGCCATATATGAAGAATTTAGGTTAGTACATCACACAAAGATATGAAAATTTCCATAGATGCTGTCCGTATTTTTATTATTTTCGCAAATTGTAAAGGTGACATACTGATGTATTTGAGATTTTTGTTCATAATTACGCTTGTTGTAGCGGCAATGACGCTTGCTGCTCCTGTGTCTGCACAACCTAAGGCTGTGGGCGGAACTCTCTCATATTCAGGTTTCTCAGTAACATACGAACATACTCTTACAGACGGCAGGTCATTCGTGGAAGCGGCCGTTAAGGCGGAAACGGGTGAAATGTCGGCCGGCCGTTCACAATTGCCGGGTCTGACACTGTCTGCAACATGGAACACAGTACTCAAAGAGTGGGACACCAGCGAAGACAACCAATTGACGCTGTTTGCAGGTCCCGGAGTTACCCTCGGATATGTACCTGACTGGAAGTCTCCTATGGGAACTGTTGTTGGTTTGAGAGGAAAATTGGGTGTGGAATGCAGCTTCAAGCGCAATATAATCATCTCGGCAAGCATAAACCCTGTCGTCGGTTGCCATGCAGTATATACACCAAGAAACATAACTCTGAAATTCTATAAGAACGGAGTAATATATGACATTATACCCGAAATAGGGGTGAAATATCGTTTCTGACAATGAAAAGGGGAGTCGTCATAATCCTTCTATGTTTCCTGTGCACGCTTGCATCAGGCAGCGAGCCCTATCCTCGTTTCACCTATGGAGGCGAGTGCAGTTACATAGGTAGTTTTCTTTCCGGAAAGCATCAGTATTTCTATGCTCCTGAGGGTTTCAGGGAGGAGATCCGCGAGAACTATATTGAATACCATACAAATACAGAAGCGGGCGTCCATATCGGATATAATTTCAATCCTAACTGGAATCTTTCCCTTCATATAGGTTACACCAGACTGGGCAAATGGCATCCAGCGATTCCTGTTACCCTTCGCGCCACAAGGTATTTCGGAACTGACCCGAACAAGGACAGATGGTTCGGCTTCGTGGACTTCGGCAGCGGCGTAAGCATAAAGGACAGACCGCAGGAGATAATTACAGGCAAGATCGGAGGAGGATATAGGTTGTCATTGAGCAGGTGCACAAAACTTGATTTCATCATTTCATTCAGATTGACATACACCCATCCCGATGTTGTATTCTATGATGAGATTATAAGCCGGGATCAGACAATAACCAATAATGCCTATATTTCGGGACTTTCATTTGGAATAGGAATAACTTTTTAGAAATAACTCACTTATACTATGGCAATTAAACTTACGCTTAAGCATACTGATAGGATATTGTTCTGTGGCAGCAAATGGTGGGGAGACCCTGATATGCCTGAAAGCATGCAATACCCTGCAATCGAGGTAAATGAGGACGGGGAGCGATATGATTATCCTCATACATTCATCTGTCAGATAAACTGTGAGGACATTGCTGCATTTGATCCTGAGGGCAGACTTCCTCACGAGGGTATGCTGTATTTCTTTGCCGCCCTTGACAAATGGCTCGGCTACGATTCTCCGACAGAAAACGGGGGCGGAGAGTGGCCCAGGGGGCATTTTGTCGTAAAATATGCCAGGTCGGTCAACTTCGAGACCTTCCAGAGTTGCATGATGGTGGACGATGAGGGTCAGGCACTTACGGAGCGTGAGATGGAGATAGTGTTCTCAGAATGCGCCGACGACGAAAGATGTATATGACTGCTCGGCACCCCTTCTTCATCAGAAGTCGCCGTAAAATATGAGGGTCTTGAAAATCTGCTGCAACTTGTCCGTGATGAAAACTTCAACTTTGATACGGAAGGGGAACTGAACCTCATGATAAAGCCCTCGGACCTTCATTACGGAAACTGGAAAAAGGTCATAGCCCACCTGACGACGTTATAAATTTCATAAATTTTCAGGCAGTTTCTGAAAAATCTGATTATATTTGCAATGCTGTTAGGGGTGCTTCGATATTTCGAGGCTGAGATTATACCCTATGAACCTGATATGTATAATGACAGCGCAGGGAAACGGTATGGTAATCATTGTCAGTCGGCTTGAATCAGGCCGTTTTCTCTGAGTTGGATCACTTGCTTATGACAATGAAGACCTTGCAGTTCATCACGCATCATAACACAGATTATTCTTACGTCGACTCCGCGCGCCTTGCACTTGAAGGCGGGTGCAGATGGATACAGTTGCGGATGAAGGATGCCGAAGAATCAGTCATGGAGGAAACAGCCTTGATTATTCAGAGGATGTGCAGGCATCATGACGCGACGTTCATAATTGACGATAATGTCAGCCTTGCTCGAAAGATATCCGCAGACGGAGTGCATCTCGGCAGGAACGACATGCCGCTTGCAGAAGCCAGAAGAATCCTTGGCGACCGATATATCATAGGCAGCACCGTAAATACATTTGATGACATAATATCCGTTCTGCATAGTTCAAGGCCGGATTACTTCGGCTGTGGCCCCTTCCGTCATACGTCTACAAAAAAGAATCTATCGCCCGTTCTTGGTCACGAAGGATATAGAGATCTGATCCTCAAGATGAAAAAGAACAATATTGACATACCTGTTGTGGCGGTCGGTGGAATATGTAGGGAAGATATCCCGGAATTGTTTCAATGTGGCATAAATGGAATTGCATTGAGCGGCAGCATACTCAATGCGGCTGATCCTGTTGCAGAAATGAGAATGACAGTGGATATGATCGTGAATGATATTTCGAACTATAAATAGATTGACCATGATTGAAAAGAATGTATCACAAGGTATCATCAGTACCTATTTCAACAAACTGGAAAGAAATCTGGACCTGGATGTCGCTATTGTAGGCGGTGGTCCGTCAGGTATAGTCGCTGCCTATTATCTCGCCAAAGCGGGATTGAAGGTGGCTCAGTTCGACAGAAAACTGTCTCCGGGTGGCGGTATGTGGGGTGGAGCCATGATGTTTAACCAGATTGTTGTGCAGGAGGAGGCAATGGATATCATCAAGGAATTTGATATCAACTATGAGAAATTTGATGAAAATCTATATGTAATGGATTCAGTAGAAAGTACTTCTGCGTTGTTATATAAAGCAGTGCATACAGGTGCGGTAATCTTCAACTGCTATTCTGTGGAAGATGTGATCTTCAAGAATGATGTTGTGAGCGGTGTAGTGGTGAACTGGACTCCGGTGTTAAGGGAGGGCATGCACGTGGATCCGCTGAACATCATGGCCAGATGCGTGGTTGACGGAACTGGTCATGACAGTGAAATGTGCAGGACTGTGGCACGAAAAAACGGTATCCGTCTTGCGACTGAAACAGGTGATGTCATCGGTGAACGGTCGCTGGATGTCGTGTCAGGAGAAAATGAAGTCGTAAACGGAACGAAAGAGATTTATCCGGGTCTGTATGTCTGCGGAATGGCCGCTTCAGCAGTAAGTGGTACACCACGGATGGGACCTATCTTCGGAGGAATGCTTCTGTCCGGTAAAAAAGTGGCAGACCTGATCATTGATGCCTTGAAATGATGAGAATCATTGCAATCACAACTCCCGTGGTGGATGATGACGATGTCTGTCTGATTCAGGGACTGCTCAAATGCGGCATTGACTGCATACACCTGCGAAAACCGGACTCTGGCATTCAAGAGTGCAGAAAACTGCTTGAAAAACTTACAGAACAGGATAGAAGCAATATAATTATCCATGACTATCCTGAGTTGTATGAAGAGTTCGGTCTTAAAGGCATCCACACAAACAGGAACATCACTTTTCTGCCGGAAGGCTATGACGGATTCAGGACACGCTCCTGTCACTCATTTGATGAAATAACAAGATATAAGGATGAATACGATTACCTGTTTCTGAGTCCTGTTTTCGACAGCATTTCAAAGTCAGGCTACAAGTCAGCCTTCAGCACTGCAGATCTGATGGATGCATCCGCAAATGGAATCATTGACGATAAGGTAATCGCTCTGGGGGGTGTCACATTCGGTTCCATACCATATTTGAAATCCCTGAATTTCGGTGGTGTGGCAATGATAGGAGCAATATATAATATCAGAACACTTGATTTATTGAAAAAATATGAAGACCACAATTTCCAGTAATGTGCTTTATGCAGCAATTGCAGATGTCAGGGCAAAAAGCCCGTTGGTTCACAATATCACAAATTATGTGGTGATGAACAATTCGGCCAATGCGCTTCTTGCCGTGGGGGCATCTCCGGTCATGGCTCATTGGGTCAGTGAGATGGAGGAGATGACTTCCATTGCAGGGGCACTGGTGCTCAATATAGGCACACTTGATGATGCCTGGATCGAAGGTATGCTTGCGGCGGGCAAGTCGGCCATGAGAAGAGGTACACCTATAATTCTTGATCCGGTCGGAGCAGGAGCGACAAGTCAGCGTACCGAAGCAGCGATGAAGATCATAGAAGAATGCCATCCTACGATCATCAGAGGTAATGCCAGCGAGATCATGGCTCTTGTGGATGCCGGCGTGAGGAGCAAGGGTGTAGACAGCAGCGCTTCGAGCGATGACGCAGTGGAGTCTGCCAGAAGGCTGGCCTGCGAGACCGGTGCCGTGGTGGTCATCAGCGGTGAGACTGACTATATAACCAATGGAAAAGATGTATATACGGTAGTGGGAGGCAGTCCTCTGATGACATCGGTAACCGGCATGGGCTGCACTTCCACGGCCTTGGTCGGCGCCTTTGCCGCTGTTCAGCCGGACCCGATGGTTGCAGCAACTGCCGCTATGGCCGTCATGAGCCTTGCAGGAGAGAGGGCTGCGGAATACTCACGCGGCAACGGGTCGATGCAGGTGAACTTTTTGGATGAACTATATAATTTAAGGTCTCTCGACTTTGCTCGTGGCGACATGTAGGATATAATGTCATTCCGAGCGACCGTAGGGAGACGGGAAATCTATTGAATATGAAGGATTTATTGAAATTATACCTGGTTACGGACCGGGAACTGTCAAGGGGGCGCAGCCTTGAAGAAGTTGTGTCGGACGCTGTTGCAGGGGGTGTGACAATGGTCCAGTTGCGTGAAAAGGAGGCGTCAACAGGGGAGTTTGTGGATCTGGCCATGAGAATCAAGGAGATACTCAGACCATCCGGTGTTCCCTTGATTATAAATGACAGGGTGGATGTGGCCCTTGCGGTCGATGCGGAGGGCGTGCATATAGGACAGTCAGATATGCCGTACGAAATGGCCAGGAGGCTGCTGGGACCGGACAAGATCATAGGTTTGTCAGTGGAGAACATGGATGACCTTATCAGGGCAAATGACCTTGATGTAGATTACGTCGGCATTTCTCCGGTCTATGGAACTCCGACAAAGACGGATACTGCCGAACCGTTCGGACTTGAAGGTTTGAAAGAGGCAGTAAAATTGTCTATACATCCGACCGTTGCCATCGGTGGCATGAACAAATACACGGCTGAAGATGTAATGTCGGCAGGTTGCGATGGTATCGCAGTTGTGAGTGCCATTTCATCAGCAGAATACATCAAGGAGGCATCGTCTGAACTGAAGAGTATCGTTGATATCAATTCAAGAGAAAGTTGGTGTCAGCAGATTTGGAGAGCCTCGAACAGAATATACAGTAAAATTAAGGAATTGGAGTTCATCATAGGTCTGTCCGATGGAAGCCTTGACATGGAAATTTTTTCAAGGTACATAGGGCAGGATGAGATATACCTGGGACAATATTATCGCAATATGTTCGCACTTGCAGATATGATGGATGACGAATCTGACAAGCAACTGTTTCTTTCTTTTGCACAGAGCGGAATGGAAGGCGAAAAAGCCATGCACGAACTCCTTATTGAAAAATATGGTATGGATATGAATGTAAAGGCTTCTGCGATAACAACCGGATATAATGACTTGATCCAAAATGCAATAAACACAGGCAATAAGTATTATGCTCTTGCTGTCATGCTTCCATGTATGTGGATATACAACCGTATAGGACTCCATATACTTAAAATCGCACAACTCGACAATAATCCGTACAAGGAGTGGATTCTGGAATATGGGAATGAGGAATTTTCTACTGGGGTCAACAGAGTCCTCGAGATTATAGATGCGTGGGCAGATGAGGCTGACGAAGAAACAGTCAAGGAGATGAACCGTCTGTACCTGCATGCCGCCCTATATGAATATGCATTCTGGGATTATGCTTACTACGGTGATGCAAAGTCATATGAATATACAGAATCGTTAGAAGGATGGATTTGAAGAATAAAGGTGAATTCGGGTTCATAGACCTGATAAAGGAGCATTTCAAGGCACCGGAAGGGATGTTGGGGATAGGGGACGACTGTGCCGTCATGCCATGCGGAGAGGGTGAATTGATATACTCGACCGATATGCTTATGGAAGGTGTGCATTTTCTTCGGGATGCCGCATCTCCTGAGGATATCGGGTGGAAGTCGCTTGCAGTGAACCTGAGCGACATAGCGGCCATGGGAGGTGTGCCACAGGCTACATTCCTTTCGATAGCCTTGCCCAAGGATGCGCAAGGGGAGTGGGCTGAAAGATTCATCGAGGGCTATGCCGGATTGAGCCATATGTTCAATGTTCCTCTTCTCGGTGGAGACACCACCTCATCATTGAGGGACGTGGCAATAAATGTAGGTGTTCTCGGACGGGTTCCCTCGGGTGGAGGCCTCAGACGCAGCAGGGCAGTTGCAGGTCAGGGGATATATGTCACCGGCAATTTAGGTGATTCTGCCGGAGGATTGAAGGCCATTCTGAACGGATGGGAGAATACTCCTGAGGTATTATCCCTGATCCGCGCCCATCACAGACCACTCCCGCGTATATCAGAGGGCCGGAAGTTGGCAGGTAGCGGAATGGTCGGAGCGATGATGGACATTTCAGACGGAATAGCATCTGACCTGAGGCATATTTTGAAGGCATCGGGAGTAGGTGCAGAGGTGTATCTCGATAAGATACCTGTGTCTGAGTGTCTTAAAACCGTGTGCAGCCGTCATGGATTGCAGGCTGAAGTCCTTGCTGTCAGCGGTGGGGAGGATTATGAACTGCTCTTTACGGCTCCTCAGGGCATTGAAGACAGGCTTGATTTTCCTGTATATCAGATTGGAAAGATAACATCACAACCGGGTCTGAGGTGGCTTATGGACGCTCAGGAGGTGGATATGGATATAACTGGATATAGACATTTTTAGAAACAGAAATTACCTGACTCGCACGCGAACATTTACCCGGATAGGGCGCGAAGCGTCATGGAGCGGTGAGTCAGGCTATTATTTAATACATAAAACTATGACAAAAAGATATAATAGAGTCCTGACGATAGCAGGAAGCGATTCCGGCGGGGGAGCAGGCATACAGGCAGACATAAAGACAATCAGCGCAATGGGCTGTTATGCGGCATCTGCGATTACAGCGGTGACCGTGCAGAACACCATAGGGGTGCAGGCGGTGCATCCTGTCCCTCCCGATATCCTGGGTGCTCAGATTGATTCGGTCCTTTCGGATATCGGCGCTGATGCCATCAAGACTGGAATGCTGCATTCCGCAGAGGTTGTCGAGGTAGTTGCCAGCAAGATAGAGCAATATGGAATAAGGAACGTGGTGGTAGATCCGGTGATGGTATCCACATCCGGTCACAGACTGATTGAAGAGAGCGCCATAGAGGTGATAAAGAAACGCCTCCTGCCCCTGTCAAGAGTAGTGACTCCCAATGTGCCGGAGGCAGAAGTCCTCATCGGCGGAAAGATTGCCGGAGAAAGTGATTTTGAGGAAGTTGCAAAGGAATTGTCTGAAACATACGGTACATCCGTACTCCTCAAAGCCGGACATCTCACAGGAGAAACCTTGACTGATTATTTCTACAATATTGAAGACCAATCCCTTACCCTGCTTCCATCCAAGCGTGTCCTCACTAAGAACACCCACGGCACAGGCTGCACACTGTCCTCAGCATTTGCTGCGGCATTGGCAAGAGGGGAGAGTCTGACACAGGCGGCACAATCAGCCAAAAACTACATTCATCAGGCTATAATCTCCGGTTCCGAATACGAAATCGGCAAAGGACATGGTCCGGTGGATCATTTCTTCATATTGAAGCCGTCAGAATAGTCCTTCCGGTCATCATTATGCAAGGAAGCACAAATGATGACCAGAATAAGGAATTGAAAGACTATCATTGATGATATTATGACAATTGCGATGCCCACGACCAGTTCCATATATATTAAGCCAGGAGAAACTCCTGGCTTAATATATAGGCAAGTGTCAGGCCAGTTGCGATTGTTTAGTTTCCGAATCTGATGAGTTCCCTGTCGGTTTCCTTTTTCTGGTTCGGCCTCTGTTTGAATGAGTTGAAATTGTATGAAATTCCGAGCCAGAGCATACGGCTTTTGTTTCGGCTTATGTTTGTCAGGTCGAAGATGTTATTATGTGACCATACCTCCCATTTTGCTGTGTTGAACACATCAGTAAGGAGGGCAGACGCTGTCAGAGTACCTTTCAGGAAAGTCTGTTTCAGACCTATGTTCATCTGATGGGTGAGTGATGCAGTCAGTTGCGGAAAGTACTGGGGTGTCGTTACAAAGTACTGGCACTGCAAATCCGCACCCTTCCACGGAATGAAATCTATGAGTACATTGCTGTTGTTGGTAACACCTTCATTGGATATTTCAGCACCATTGAATTGACCTTTTGTAGATACATAGAAGGTGTTGGCAGCAAGAGAGACCTTTACCCAACGAGCGGGCTCATACCTCAAAGAAATATCGATGCCTGTCTTTATGTCCGAGTCCGCATTGACGTATGTGGTGATGAGTCTTCCGGTGTCTATCATGGTAATCTGCGAGATATAGTCAGCAGTATGGTTCACATAGCCGTTGATAAAGAGATTGACCCCCTTTGTCCTGAAATTATAACTGACATCTGCTTTTGTTGATTTCTCCGGTTTGAGATACATATTTCCCTGCTGATATGTGATGGCATCCACCATACTCATATATGGGTTCAACTGAGGATAGGAAGGGCGTCCTATACGGCGCGAAAGTACAAGAGAAAGTTCATGACCCTCCTTGAATCTATATGTTCCGGAAAGGCTCGGTGCAATAAAAAACCTTGTGTCTGAACGACTTACATCATCATGTTCACTATCAAGGGTCACAATGCTCATCTCAGAGCGGACACCTGCCTTATATGTAAACTTTTTCCCTTTTCCGGAAGCGAACAAAGCATATATTGCCGGCACAGATTCCGTATGTACAAGATCATTGCTGAGCACATCGGAGGACATCCATTTTCCACCGGTCAATTCATAGAATTCATGATATATGTCGTTGCGCCGATAGGTGAATTTTGCACCGGCCGACAAGGTCCCTGCCTTGAATTTATGTTTATAATCCGCCTGAATTGCAGTTATCAGAGGGCTTCCGCCGGAATTCGAGCGACTGGTCATATCACCTTCAAGATAATAGTATGAAGGCCTGTGTCCCCATATTTTTGATACGGATCCCTTTACCGAAATGTCCGATATATCAGGTGTTATGATGTGGGTGTATGAGACGGAGCCTTCTATATTCTCACGATTCCATGTGACATCATTGTATCTGGATTCCTCGGTGATTATTTCATTCTCTGTAAAAGTATTGAAGAGTTGCTGCCTGTTATTGCTGCGGGGAATGATGCACTTGATATCGATGCTCAGTCTGTTCTCAGGATTCAGGCGGAAATCTGCTCCGAGGGATATGTTATTGTTATATGTATATCTTTCAGCACGCATTTTCTGAAGCACGTCATTACCGGTAGCCTTTATGTGACGTAGGAGGGAAGTGTTTATTATATCATCCTCATATTTTGTATTATAACTGAATCTGTACGATGTCTTGGGCGTGGTGTATGAGAATGCGGCATTTCCAGTGACAAAGTGATTGAATCCGTAATTCGCCGACAATATGCCGCTGAACCCTTCCAGAGAGGTTTTTCGGGATACAATATTGATTATTCCGCCTGTGCCGGAAGCATCATGGCTCGCATCAGGATTTGTAATGACCTCAATATTCTTTATGTTCGCTGCCGGAATAGCGCTCAGGTCACCCGCAGTGGTCGGCACACCGTCCAGAAGTACAAGAATATTGGAATTTCCTCTTATCGATATCTCACCGTCCGTGAAGGTAACAGCCGATGAACTGCGGAGGATATCCGCTGCTGTTCCTTTATCGGCCACCATGCTTGCAGATGCATTTATGCTCGTATGCTCTACTGTCTGCTTTTGGGAAACCTCCTTTGCTGTCACAGTCGTTCCTTCAAGCAATATAGCGTCCTCATCAAGAAGAATTTGACCAATATTTATGGACTGCTTATCCAAAGTGATTGATTGTGAATACTTTACATATCCGATAAAATCAACGATCAACTGACAGGGGAGACTCTGAGCAGGTAATTTGAGTGTAAATCGGCCATTATCGTCAGTTATCGTACCCGCAATTGGTGATGTACCGTCATATATGGCAACTGATGCATATGCCACCGGCTGGTTCTGTCTGTCGGCAACCTGTCCGCTGACAGTACATCTGTTCTGCTGAGCATAAGCGCTCACGAGAGCGGACATCATTAGAATCAAAGCGCATAAGATTCTAATGAACGGATTTATATGTCGTGTCTGGACATTTCTCATTGCCGTAATTGTTAAATATAACAAAGGTACAAAAAATACTATAACAAGTCAAGCGAAAAAGGGTTGCATTCATATTGGTTAACATAATATCGATTGTGTAACAAAATTAGATAATAGGGTAATAGAGCAGAATTAACGATGTTCTCTTTATATTGTCACGATTATTTGATATTTTTGCAGACCTTTTCCGGACCACAAGTCGGCAGGTCGCTGGAAAGTAAAAAATCTGATAAGAAATGGCAAGAAGGAAACAGGAAATAATTCTGGAAAATGTTGTGATCGAGGCGGTTGCAGCAGAAGGTAAAGCATTGGCAAAAATTGACGGCGCTGTGCTGTTCGTGCAGTTCGCCGTACCGGGAGACGTGGTGGACGTGAAGGTCACTAAGAAGAAAAAGAACTATATGGAGGGCTTCATTCTCCGTATGGTGAAGCCATCTGAGCATCGTCTGGAGCCGTTCTGCAAGCATTTCGGTGTCTGCGGAGGCTGTAAATGGCAGCCGCTCCCATACGAGATGCAACTTCAGGCAAAGCAGCAGCAGGTATATGACCAGTTGGTGCGTATCGGCCACCTCGATGTACCTGAAATCTCCCCCATCGTTGCTTCAGATGAGACCACTTATTACCGTAATAAACTGGAATTTACGTTTTCTCAGCGCCGCTGGATATTCGACAATGAAGATGCTGAGGCGCTTTCCGAAAAGGAGAAATACGGTCTCGGTTTCCATGTAGGACGCTTCTTTGACAAGGTGCTCGATATAGAGCATTGCCATCTCCAGCCAGAGCCGTCAAACGCAATCCGCTTATTCATAAAGAGTTACGCGCTCAAACACGGACTCACCTTCTTCAATATACGCGAACACGAAGGCTTCCTGCGCAATATGATAGTACGTACGACCCAGGAAGGCAATGTAATGCTTATTCTATGCTTCTATCATGAAGATGAGAAGGCACGTACTACCCTGCTTGATGCCATCGCAGCCGAATTCCCGCAGATCACATCACTCTATTATGTGATCAACGGAAAGGCGAACGATTCGATCGGCGACCAGGAATGTATCCTATATAAAGGCGAAGATGCCATCTACGAAGAAATGGAAGGACTGCGATTCAAGATAGGCCCTAAATCCTTCTATCAGACCAACACAAAGCAGGCATACAAGTTATACAGCGTAGCCCGCGAATTTGCAGCCCTCACCGGCTCGGAAGTCGTATATGACCTCTATACCGGTACTGGCACGATCGCCCAGTTCGTCTCGCGCAACGCATCGAAAGTCATTGGTATTGAATATGTTCCGGAAGCAATCGAGGATGCAGGGCTCAATGCAAGAAACAACAACATCACCAACTGCGATTTCTTTGCTGGCGATATGAAGGACATTCTTACAGATGCCTTTGTTGCAGAACACGGCCGTCCTGACGTCATCATCCTCGACCCGCCACGCGCAGGTATCCACCCGGATGTCGCACAGGTAATACTCAATGCGGCACCTGACCGCATGGTCTATGTAAGTTGCAATCCTGCCTCACAGGCACGCGACCTCGAAATCCTCTGCAAGGACTATGTGATCACGGCAGTACGCCCAGTGGACATGTTCCCGCACACCCATCATGTAGAGAATGTTGTTGCCCTGAAACGCAAATAACCTCAGTGTCCGTGAATCTCGTCGCGGGAGTTGCTTGTAGTGACCGGCACTCCGTTATGCTCTCCAGTGAGAGTCTTGAGGAAGGCGACAATGGCTGCGGTCTCCCCCTCTGAAAGTTCAACACCGCTCTGGTAGAGTCCCATGTCACGGACAGCCTCTTCGAGGGTTTCGCGGGTGCCGTCGTGATAATATGGCCAGGTATGCTCCACATTGCGGAGTCCAGGCACCTTGAAACGATGTCTGTCACGCTCTTCTCCTGTCTCCTTGAAGCGTCCGTTGTCCTCGTGAGTGAGTTCCAGTCCGCGTTCTGCAAAATAATGACGGCGGAGACCCATGAGTTCATACGAAAGACCTCCGAGATTCGGACCGGCATGACATGTAGCACAATCATATTTCTTAAAAAGCAGATAGCCTTCAAGTTCTTCGTCTGTCAAGGCTGAATCATTACCGCGGAGCCACTTGTCAAAAGCGGAGTTCGGTGTGATGAGAGTGCGCTCGAACTGTTCGATGGCGTCAGTGATATTTGCCTCAGTAAGACCGTCAGGATACACCTCCGCAAAGGCACGCGCAAATTTTCTGTCAGCCTTCAACTTCGCTATGATCTGGTCGAATGACTCGGATGCCATCTCCACCGGATTGAGAGGCGGACCTGCTGCCTGAGCCGCAAGGGTCTGTGCGCGACCATCCCAGAACTGCACGAAATTATATACCGCATTATAAACCGTAGGTGCATTCACACCTCCCAACTGGTCATTCACACCATGTGAATACTGGTGATTATCCACTCCGGCATTCTCCAACTCATGGCAAGAAGCACATGAAACCGTATTATCGACAGAAAGGCGGGTGTCATGATAAAGCGCATATCCGAGAGCGGCCTTTGCCTCATCCACATCCAAAGCCAGATCGATAGGACGCACCGGCTCATTGGCACGATCCCCGGTCAGTCCGTCATCATATAGACGGGCCCTCATCTGAGAGACCCAGTCAAGCACGATGGAGCGCTTGGCAGGAGTAAGAGAACTGCCCCAGTGCACAAGATAATATTTCGGCATAGGCATACGGTCGTCGAGCACCACCTTCTCCACCTTGGCAAGATCGACAGGAGATACGTCGGCATCAGCCTTCAGATCCTCCATGAATTTCTCCATATCATATGCCCTGTAACCGGAATCTATGTCAGCCATGACGATTTCTCCGGCAAGAGGCATCTTCGCATAGAACGGCAGTTCAGGGTCCGCTGAGTGGCAACTGAGACATCCGCCGTCTGTAAAGATTTCATAGACCTGCTCATTGAGAGGAAGTTCCGAAGAAGGAACGCGATTGACCGCCCTGTAAACGACAGTCATGACAGCCACTGCGACTAACAGACAGACTGCACACCATTTGACAAGTTTCTTCATATTCTGATCAATAAACGTGAATACTGTCCTGTGCAGACGGCAGGAAATTTATTCCCCACCAGCACATCTGCAGACAGGCAAAAGCAAATATAAGCAAAATATACCAAAGAACCGCTCCTCCTTTGCGGTATAATCTCAAATGAATATACAGCAGATAGACCAGCCAGGTAATCAGCGCCCATGTCTCCTTAGGGTCCCAACTCCAGAAATGCCCCCATGCCGACTTGGCCCATATCGCTCCCGAAAGCATCCCGAAGGTCAGAAAAGCCACACCTATATATACAAGAGTATCTGCGGAAGAAAGCATTTCACGGTCTGTCCCCTTCCTGAAAAGCCCTGCCACGCCCATCAGAAAGGCACACCCCAAGAGCGAATATGAAAACATGTACACCGTGACATGCGGGATGAACCAGGGACTCTGCAAAGCAGGCATGAGCGTATGGTCATGGATTTCAGGTTTAAGAAGATTAAGCATGATGAACACCGTAGAAAGCACAGTAGAGAAGGACAGAATCCATTTGTAGCGCCATCTCAGATATGTGAAAAGTCCGGCTATTCCGGCAAAGAACGAATACCATAGCCTTGTCTCCCCCATAGTCCTGAGTGGAGGACGGTCAAGATGAAGCCACAGAACGGCAATAAAGCAGCCCGTCACGACAGAAGCGGCTGCTGCCAATGCAACAGCGGTCTTGCGACAGCCGGCCAGGGCGCATACCGAAGCGCTGAGGGACAAGCCTACCGCAGCAACTGCAAAATATATGAAAATATCCCAGCCCATCATCTTCGCGGTCCTCCTATAAACAGCATGAACGCCCCGGCAAGCAGCATCAATATGCCTGCAAGTGCAAAATATCTCCACGGCTCACGAACAATCTGCAACACGCAGGAGTCGGAAGATACACTTATCAGATAAATGTCTTCACCGGGAGAGACCGAATACGGATGATTGACTGAAATGCTTCTGCCCTGTCCGTCATTGATGGACACAACCGCCTCATAATGAGATGGTTTACCCTCAATGGAATATTCAACATCATAGTCAGTCAGACCAAGTCCGTATCCTAATGCCTTTCTTGATCCGTCCGGTCTGAAAGCCACTTGGGATGATTCCCCCGGTTTCATGACCATACGCAGTTCCTCCGAATCCGGACTGCCCCAGAAACCGGCGCCGACAGCAAGCAGAAAGCCTGCATGTATTAGCAGAAAACGCCATCTTATGACCCCGTCAGCCCTTCGCCAGCCACGCAGTATTACCAGATAGACAACGGTCTGCACAAACAGAAGCATAGCCACGAAAGGAACTGACCGGACAAAGTCCCTGTCCCCGGAGAAACCGAGCCACAGGCACGAAACAGTCAGCAGTACAATCGACAGGACAGTGGCGGCAGGAGAAAGCATGAAGCGCATCACGGCGGAGGACGGACATCTGCGCCACAACCATCTCCAACCTGCCATCCAGAGGACGGCAAGCAGAAGGTTGAGCGGAAAAGCGAAGAATGTCCAGATGTTGTCCATACGTGATGACAAATATAAGATATTTTTGATAACTTTGCCGCCCTTAAAACATTGAACAAATACAATTATTTCAGGAAATGATACTTCAAATTGCAATTCTGATCACCGGGCTCCTTCTGATAATCTTCGGAGCGAACTATCTTGTTGACGGTTCATCAAGCATCGCACGCCGATTCGGACTCAGCGAATTTGTCATAGGTCTGACTATTGTCGGCATCGGCACTTCCACACCGGAAATGGTCGTGAGTTTTATCTCCGCATTCAATGGGAATTCAGACATGGCAATAGGCAATATCGTAGGCTCAAACATACTTAATGTACTTCTCATATTGGGAGTGACAGCCATGATAGCACCCATCACCATCACCAGAAGCAACATCAGAAAGGATATTCCCCTGAATATCGTGGTGACTCTGCTGCTGATTGTACTCGGAATGAATGCAAGTCTGTTTTCTGTGGGAGAAAACATGTTGTCAAGACTGGACGGCCTCATTCTCCTATGCATCTTCGTATGGTACATGTGGAGGTCATTCCGGTCAGGGGGCAAGGAAGAAACACAAGAAACAGAACAGGCACCGGCCAAAACATATACCCCTCTTGCAGCCGCACTGCTGATCATAGGAGGTCTGACAGCACTCATATCCGGTGGACGGCTGTTTGTCAACGCCGCCACTGAAATTGCAAAAGGTTTCGGAGTATCGGATAAATTCATTGCAGTCACAGTGCTCGCAGCAGGAACATCCATGCCGGAACTTGCCACCAGCATAGTCGCAGCGGTCAAGGGACGCGGTCAACTTGCACTTGGCAACATACTCGGTTCCAACATATCAAACATCCTGCTCATCCTCGGAGGCTCCGCCCTCATATGCCCTCTTTCATTCAAAGGGATTACAACAGTGGACCTTGGAGTCCTGACTGCAAGTGCTCTGTTCATACTGACTTGTGCATACACATTCAAGGAAAAACAACTCGACAGGATAGAAGGCAGTATTCTTGTACTAATACAGGCCGGCTACATGTGGTATTTGATAGCAAATCTGTAAACATGAGTATAAAACATTTTTGTTATAACTACGAACAAAAATGTTTTACTAAATAATAACAAAGACATTATAAGAAACAAATGAGACTACCATTAAGCATACTTCCTCCCATTGACAGTCTGCAAAAACCCGACACTCTCACTGCCGTACAGGCTGAAATCGCTGCCGTCGTAGAGAAGATCACGACTACGCCCACCACCGAACTGCTGAAGGACATGGTGGACAGCGGCGTCAGATTCGGTCTGAAACTGATTGCGGCCTTCCTGATATACATTATAGGAGCCTGGCTCATCAAGAGGATAAAGGGCGTCCTCAGGCGCATGTTCGAGAAGCGTAAGACAGATGCGGCAATAGCCTCATTCGTACAGAGCATAGCAAGCATAACGCTCACAATAATTCTCATCCTCATCACCATAGGAACTGTCGGCATCGACACCTCATCGATTGCTGCTCTGCTGACAGGTGGCGGCCTTGCGATAGGTATGGCACTGAACGGGACCATGCAGAATTTCGCAGGAGGACTGATGATACTTATATTCAAGCCCTTCAAGGCCGGTGACTACATAGAGGCGCAGGGACACGCCGGAACAGTGGCGGAGGTCAATATAACGAGCACCAGACTGACCACAGTCGATAACCGTGTCATAATTATCCCTAACGGCATCCTTTCAAACGATGTCATAAACAACTATTCCGGAAGACAGATGCGCAGGCTGGACATAAGTCTCGGCGTGGAATACGGATCCTCATCGTCAGAAACCAAGGAACTGCTGATGAGCATGATCATGACAGACGAGAGAAGTCTGACCATAGAAAAAGGTGCGCCTTCCGATCCTTTTGTCGCGCTCAGCGCCCTGAATGACAGTGCTGTGGAGTTTATTGTAAGAATATGGGTAAAGTCCGAAGATTACTGGCCGCTGAAATTCGATCTGACTGAGAAGATATACAACGAACTCCCGAAACACGGAATCATGTTCCCGTTCCCTCAGTTGGATGTCAACATAAAGAACAACTGAAAACCATAAAAAGATTGCCACGTCGGTATTACGTAACGGCGTGGCAATTTAAAATTTCAAGATATTACAAAAGGATATTTCCTGTTCGTCTTTCTTTTTCAAGAAGTTCCTTAGTGAACACCGGATTGGCGTAAATATCAATGAATATGCGTCTGAGATCCTCCCTGTTCACCTCCGGCTCAATAGTGTCAAGTTGATGTTCCATATAGGTAACGAAGGCCTCTACGTCAGCAGGCTCGTACAGGTGTGAATATTTATAACCCTGGTTGGCAATGTCATATGCCACATAATTGTTCTTCCAAAGTTTATATCCGTCTATGACCCTCTGGTCAACGGCATGACGTATGAGTTGATAGCGGTCATTCTTGTCGCAAAGAGCGGCGGCAGCAATCTCATCCGAAGTAAGCGGTGTGCCGATATTCATATGGATATTGCCCTTCTGCTGCATGATGCCCGTCACGATGCTGTTGAAGTCCTCTCCCTCAGCCTTCACATATTTACGCTTGCGGGATATTACAAGTTCACGCGCCTTCAGGATGTCGCAAGGCTCATACTCATATGATATACTGAGCGGAGTGATGTTCAGTTCCTCAAAATTGGTCTGGAAATCAGCCTGACCGCTCATGTCAAGCATTTTCAGGAGTCCCTGCTCTGTAATGTCGTATCCGTTCTTGGTCCTTCCCTGGCGCTGTGCAAGCCAGATCGAACTTCTTTGCTCTGTGATGTTGAGTCGGATATATTTTGAAAGCAGTTGCGAAGACAGATACAGTTCGCGTGCAGAAATTCCGCGCACAACCTTGATCATACGGTTTGAACGGATAAGCCACTCAATGGTCTTGTTGGTTATAAGATTGTCACCCACAGCGATTTCCGTCATCGGAATGCCGTTGTTATAGAGAATCAGTTGAGTGATGGCCGGATCGAGAATAATGTCACGATGGTTGGACAAGGCAAGAAACTTCCTGTCAGCGCTTATATTGGAAATACCGTCATAGGAGAAATTCTTGGCGGTATTCTCAATGACCCACCTGACGACCTTCTGCATCACAAGAACCTGGAACTCATCGATGGTCTTGACGCTCTTGAGTACTTTCTTGAGGAAATCAGGCTCCTCATTAGGAAAGAACTGCCGTGAAACCTGCGACAGCAAAGGGAACTCAGCAAGTTTTGAAAGGGCCTCGGCCGCTTCCTCGTCAGTATAAGGACTTATACTTTCAAATTCAGAAAGTTCAATCATAGTTAATGTGTTTAGTACATTACGCAAATTTACAAATTTCCTTTGAAATATCAACAATCCCTGAACAGTATTGAACTGTCTCCATAACTGAGGAAACGGAAATCGTGCGAGAGTGCATAATCATAGATACTCTTCCAATCACCGCCTACAAAAGCGGAAACAAGCAGCAGAAGAGTGCTCTGGGGCTGGTGGAAATTGGTCACAAGCACATCCACAAGCCTGAACCTGTACCCGGGAACAATGATTATGCGTGTCCCCAGTTGGATTTCGGTGAGCGAGCGTGATTTCATATAGGCAGTCAAGGCCTCCAAGGCCTCATTCATTGTGTATGGATACTCTCTTTCGTATGGTTCCCATTGGCCGACGTCTGACGGCGTGCCGTTCTCTATACACTTTACACCTATATAATATAAGGACTCCAGGGTTCTTACCGAAGTGGTGCCGACAGCAACCAGTTTTCCTTGTCTGTTCAAAAGTTTCTCCAGAAGTTCCAACTTGACCACAAAAGGCTCACGATGCATCGTATGTTCACTGACCAGGGAACTTTTCACAGGCAGAAACGTTCCTGCACCCACATGAAGGCACACAGTATCAGTCTCTATACCCTTTGAACGTATCTGATTCAAGACTTTTTCCGTGAAGTGAAGACCGGCAGTCGGAGCCGCTACCGAACCCCTGAATCGGGCATATAAGGTCTGATAGCGCTCAAGGTCGATAGCCTCTGTGTCACGGTTCAGATAAGGGGGAATCGGAACGGAACCACACAACTCCAGTACCTGAGAAAAAGGAGCGCCATTACTCCATGAGAACTCAACTATTGATGTTTCACCCTGTCTTTCAATAAGATCGGCCCTCAGGTTCATGGCTTCAATGGCCTCATCCCCGTCAGGATTATACAGATGAAGGGTATCGTTCTTCCAGCGTTTTATATTTCCTACAATACATTTCCATCGGCACCTGTCCGTGACGGCAAACATTGTAACATATTCCTCAGGTAGGACCGGTTCCAGGCAGAATACCTCTATATGTGCTCCGGAGTCACGCTGAAAATGCAGTCGTGCCGGTACTACCTTGGTGTCATTGAATATCATCAACGAGCCATCAGGGAGAAGGTCAGATATATCCGAAAACCTTCTGTCAGCAATCCGCCCGCCATTGTATATCAGGAGTCTGGATGAATCCCTGTCAGGTAAGGGATATTTGGCGATCCTCTCATCAGGGAGGTCATAGTTGAAATCTTCTATATGTATTTCAGATATCATGAGAAATCAAAATTTTCATATCAACGTGCAAATTTACTCAAATATTCGATTTAATTGAATGATTGCCCGGTTGCAGTGTGGCTGACGGAATGACTATAAAAAACACAAAGATAATTTACAAATGTAATTAACAGAATAAAACACCATTTATGACATTTGTAAACAATATGCAAATAGTAACAAGCAAGGTATTACCATTTGTTATGATAAACAAAATGAGAATAAGTTATTATTATGGTTAATTTTAACTTGCGACAACTCACTGAAAATGAGGTATTTTTAAAGTTTATTTAAAGAATATCAATATATAACAAATGTAATATTGAGGTATTTTTCCTAATACTCAATAAAAACCGCATATTTTTGTAGATATTTTCATGTTAAACCTACCAAACTCAGCAATTTATATAAATTACCTATATAAAAACTATAACATAATTTCACCTATTTTTGACAGGCTGTTAACAAATGGACACTACCCTGTTATTTGCATTTTACAAAATTTGTAACTACTTTTGTAACATCTAAGGTTACATATATGAATACGAGATTAAAACAATTTTTAGCAGCCGAGAACATCTCGCAGGCTCAATTTGCAGATACGATCAAGGTTGTACGTGCAAGCGTTTCTCATGTGATGTCCGGAAGGAACAATCCCGGATACGACTTCATAAAGGCGATAATGTCGTCCTACCCCACTCTCAACATCGAATGGCTGATTCTCGGCAAGGGTAAAATGTATAAGGACACTGTTCAAAACAGTCCTACAATACCATCAAACAATGATTTACCCCCTATTTTCGATGAACCGGACCTGTTTGATCAGGGCACTTATCCAGACAATATGATCATAGACGAGACAGTAGCAGACTCTCAAGTCTATGACAATATCCCTGCAATAAGTTCAAGCAACACTCCAAGTGCCAACGCACAACAAGTTGTAAAACAACGAAAAGCCGTAAAAGTTACTATTTTTTTTGATGATGGAACCTATCAGGAGATGGGAATATAAGTGCATTTTAATTATATTTGTATTCTGTAACCATAGAATCTGCTGTAAAAATGTACAAGCACATTATCAAGCCCGTTCTGTTCCGTTTCAATCCTGAAACAGCACATAACATGACATTCAAGGCCATTTCCGTATTAAGGCATATACCGTTTGCAAGATCCATCATCAGGGCAACCTATTGCAAGGAATCCCCTTCCCTTGAAAAGGAAGTGTTCGGCATCAGATTCCCCAACCCTGTCGGACTTGCCGGAGGTCTTGACAAGAACGGCGAATACTACAACGATATGGCGAATTTCGGCTTCGGATTCGTTGAAATAGGCTCCCTTACGCCTAAGCCACAGGACGGAAATCCCAAGCCTCGGTGCTGGCGTGTTCCCGGCGACAGAGCCATCATCAACCGCTTCGGAATCAATAATAAGGGGGTTAAGAATGCAGTGGAGCATCTTAAAAAGAACAGGCCTGAGATAATTGTCGCTGCCAACATATCCAAGAACACATCCAGCATCAACGAAGAGGCGGCCAACGACTACGAAACAGCATTCAAACTTCTTTATGACTTTGTGGATATGTTTGTAGTAAACGTCTCATGCCCCAATGTCGTGGGACTTACATCATTACAGGATATAAGCTTCCTCTCCGACATAGTGGATAAACTCCTCGATCTGAGGATGCTGTTCGACACCTATAAACCTATCCTGCTCAAAGTCTCTCCGGACCTTGCCCATGAGCAACTTGACGACATCATAGACTACTGTCTGAGGTCAGGAATCGACGGCATCGTAGCAGGCAACACCACAAGAAGCAGGGACGGACTGACGACTATCTCCCAGGAAAGAATCGAAGAAATCGGCAACGGAGGCATGTCAGGAGCCCCTGTTCATCAGAAGAACCTTGCATTGGTGAAATATATTCATGAGAAATCTGCAGGACGCCTTCCTATCATAGGAGTCGGAGGTATCATGTCTCCAGAAGATGCCAAGGCCATGCTTGATGCGGGCGCCTCTCTGGTGGAAATATATTCCGGATTCATCTTCGAGGGTCCTGGACTTGTCAAACGCATCATCAAGCACCTGGAAAAATGATAAAGGCATCAATCTGCACAATTGGAGACGAGATTCTGATAGGTCAGACCGTTGATACCAATTCCTCGAACATATCCAGGGCGCTTAACGGCATTGGAGTAAAAGTCGGGCGTATGGTGTCGATTGCAGATTCGCATGACGATATCATGGGCACCCTTGATGCAGAACTCGGCAGAAATGACATAGTCATAGTGACAGGTGGACTGGGCCCGACAAAGGACGATATCACCAAGAAGGCTCTGTATGACCTGTCTGGTGCCACCTCCTATAAGACAGATGAGTCCCAACTTGAAATAATACATCACATTTTAAGTTCAAGAGGTCTTGACCTGCTTGAAATAAACCTTGCACAAGCCTCTGTTCCAAACACTTGCGATGTCATCACCAACAGACTTGGCACAGCACCTGTCATGGTGTTCAGATTTCCTGAATCCAGATATGGGCACAAGGCCACCTTATATTCCCTCCCGGGTGTTCCGTATGAAGCCATAGGTGCAATGGAGGACGTACTGGGCGACATCAGACAGAATTACCGTTCAGGCGACATTTATCATAAGAACATAATGACCTTCGGCCTGGCTGAATCAGCCCTGTCAGAACTCATAGAACCCTGGGAGAACAGCCTGCCAGAACATGTATCACTTGCCTACCTGCCTGACCCTGTAAATGGAGTGAAACTGAGACTGACCTCCTACCTCGGCGACAGAAACACACAGGAGGCGGAAATTGCGGGACTGACAGCCTCATTGAGGGAAATACTTGGTGATTATATATATAGTGAAGAAGAGGATTCTCTGGCAGCATGCGTGGGCAGATTGCTTGAAAGAGCGGGAAAGACCGTCAGTTGTGCCGAATCATGCACAGGAGGAACCATTGCAAGCCTCTTTACGTCTGTTCCCGGTTCATCGGCATATTTCCTCGGATCCGTCACCTCGTATGCAAACAGCGTGAAGACGGGTGTGCTCGGAGTGCCGGAGGAGATACTTGATGAACATGGCGCAGTGAGCAGCGAGACTGTTGCAGCAATGGCAGAGGGGGTAAGACGAATTACAGGAAGCGACTATGCAGTCTCGACCTCAGGCATAGCAGGACCGGGAGGTGGAAGTGCAGAAAAACCTGTCGGAACCGTGTGGGTCGGAGTTGCCTCCCGGAGCGGAGTCGAGACGTTTACAGTACGATACAGCAGTGACAGGAAACGCAATATCGAACGCTTTTCAGCGTTTACATTGAATAAACTAAGGATAAGACTACTTAATGAGTTAAGTCTTTGATATATTACAATTAAAACATATTTGTTTTAGTTAATAACATATTTGTTTCGTAAGATTTGTTAATTATATACAAATCTTATCAGCCTCATAACTAACTGACACACAAACAGATAAAAAGACAAGGGACAATGCTGAGCATTCATGAGCAACATATGAGAAAAAGACATAGAATCACTCTCAACGGGCTCTTCTATGCCGCGATTTCATCTGCCTCATTCGGCTTCTCCCCTCTTTTCTCACTCGCTCTTATCGCAGTCGGTTTCAGCAATTTTGATGTGCTTTCATACAGGTGGGCGGTAGCAGCGGCAGTGCTTGTCATATATGCATTGAGCAAGAAAAAATCACTTCGATTGAATTCTTTTGATGAAGTCTGGAAAGTGGTTCTGCTCAGTATGCTCAGAGCCCTGACCTCTATAACTCTCCTGATAGGATACGCAAACATCGCCAGCGGAGTCGCATCCACCATCAACTTCATGTACCCCGTAATAGTCGCAATGTGCATGATGATGTTCTATGGTGAAGACAGGTCCTGGGAAAATGTCATAGCCATTGTCACAGCCATATTCGGAGTCTATCTTATGGCCAACGGAGACGGACTTATAATTGAAGGCGGGAACACATCTTTAGGATTTGCCTGCTCGATCATATCGGCCTTCTCATTTGCCGCCTACTATATTGCAATGAAGAAGACACATGCAGTCAAGATAGAGTCAGTAAAGTTCACCACATGGATGATGCTCCTGTGCGCTGTTTATTTCATAGCGGCGGCATTCATGATTGATGGAAAGATTACCATCACCACAGACCTCAAATCGTGGCTCAATATACTTGGATTGGGACTCTGGGCTACAATGGTATCAAATTTCACAGGCGTGAAGGCGGTAAGACGGATAGGACCTACACTGACATCGATCTTAGGTGCGCTTCAACCTCTGACGGCGGTAGTTCTGGGAGTCTTCTTCCTTGACGAGCACCTGGGTCCGAGAACGATAATCGGCATTTCACTTATCCTGGCTGCCGTATTCATCATCATAATGCACCAGAAGAAGATCAGCAGGAAAACGCATTAAAGAAGTTCCCTGACGCGATCTTATCAAGATCCGCCTGAGAATATCCCCTTCTGCGCAGTTCAGCAAACAATTCCGGAAGTTCAGACACATCATCCATGCCCTCCGGCGTAACATCTATTCCGTCAAAGTCAGAGCCTATGCCGACATGGTCCATGCCCACCAACTGCACCACGTGGTCGATATGGTCGGCTATCCTGCGATATGATGGTCTGGGTGCTGTAAACATTTCATCCTCAGGGAAATCACTATCCAGGAACACCGGATAGAAATTGATCTGGATAACACCCCCATTGCGTGCAAGCGCCCGTATCATGTCATCTGTCATATTGCGTGGATGACAGGCAAGCGCCCGGCAGCATGAGTGAGTGGCGACAACCGGCTTGGAAGAGCATTCCAGCACATCATAGAATGCTTCGTCAGATATATGTGAGACATCCACAAGCATTCCGAGACGGTTCATTTCAGCCACCACCTCCCTGCCGAAAGGACTCAGACCATGCCAGGTCTTGTCCATGCTCGCACACGAGTCACATATCTGATTGTCCCGTGAATGACAAAGAGTTACATAGCGCACACCCTTGTCATAGAACTCACGAAGACGTTCTATGGAATGACCTATCGGAGAACCGTTTTCAAGCCCGAGGAAGATGGATATAAGTCCTTTATTCTTATTATCATACGCCTGCTCCCGGGAAAGAGCCAATGCCAACGACTCAGGATTGGCTGCAATCGTCTCAATGACCTTATCATAGAGCAGGCACGCATATTCGTATGCAGCATCCTCATCAAGATCAGCAGGTATGTACAGTGCGAAAAATGCGGCATCGACACCTCCACGCCTGAGTTTGGGGATGTCGATGTGTGCAAGTTCATTATCTTTTGCAAGATCACGCCCCCTCAAAATCTGAGACGGAGTGTCGCAATGGGAATCAAGTACAAACATATTATTTTCCAAGTCTCTGTCTTACAGCCTCATACATAAGCACGGCAGAGGCCACCGACACATTAAGAGAAGTGATTTCTCCGGCCATCGGAATAGCCGCCTTTGAGTCAGCAAGGTCAAGCATGGACTGGGAGATTCCCTTTCCTTCGGAGCCCATGATGATGGCGCATGGACCTGTCATATCCACATCATATATGAGATTGTCGGTCTTTTCCGTTGCTGCGACCAGTTTGAAACCGCTCTGCTGGAGATAGTATGCCGCTACACGCAGATTGGACACCTTGCATGTATCCATACGCATGAGCGCCCCGGCAGATGCCTTCACCGCGTCTGCATTTATGGCTGCACCGCCCTTGGCCGGAACAATGATTCCGTGACCACCGGCACATTCCAGACTACGCGCTATGGCTCCGAGATTGCGCACATCGCTCACTCCGTCAAGAATGACGATGAGCGGATTCTCGCTGCGACCAAGAGCATTGTTCACAAGTTGCTCTATATCAACATAGTCAATCTGTGATATATAGGCAAGCACGCCCTGATGCGACCCGCGCACAGCCCTGTTCAGACGCTCGGCAGGCACAAACTGGAAAGGGATCTCATTGGCCTTGAGGAGTTCCATCAGTTCTCTGAACTGAGCGCCTTCAAGACCCTGCTTGAGAAGCACCTTGTCAAATTTCTTACCTGCCTTCACGGCTTCAAGGACCGGGTGCATTCCGAACAGATACTGCATCTTCTTGTCTTCCATATCTTTAAGATTCTAATTGTTCATTCAGTTTTTCCCATTCCTCCATCTTGAAATCAAGTTCCCTCTTGTTTTCAAGATATGCCCTTGTAAGTTCCATCACATCGTCGTCAGGACCCGGGGCTGCAAGTTTGACCTCAATATCCTTCATCTTAATTTCTATCTCCTCTATTCCCTTCTCCAAGAATGAGATACGGTTCTTGATCTTCTTTTCTTCTTTAGATAAATATTTCTTGGCCTGATATTCCTGCTTGGCCTCTTCCTTCTTCTGAACCTCCTCCACAGGTTTCTCCTGAACAGGCTTGTAATGTCTTTCCAGTTCGCTCAGATTTTCCAATTTCCTTCGTTCCAGGAATTCCTGGACACCTCCAAGATGCTCCTTGACCTTTCCGTCGCGGAACTCATATAATTTATCCACCAGTCCGTCAAGGAAATCACGGTCATGGGAAACTATGATCAAAGTCCCGTCGTATGCCTTGAGAGCCTGTTTGAGAATATCCTTGGAACGGATATCCATGTGGTTGGTAGGCTCGTCGAGTGCAAGAAGATTATATGGTCTGAGCATCAGTTTAGCCATTGCAAGCCGGGCGCGTTCGCCACCGCTCAGCACTGCCACCTTCTTGTCTATATCCTCTCCCTTGAACAGGAAGGCTCCGAGTATATCCCTCAGTTTCAGCCTGATATCCCCTACTGCAATCCTATCCAAGGTGCCGAACACCGTATCCTCCTTGTCAAGTATATCCTCCTGATTCTGAGCATAATAACCGATATTCACATTATGACCGACCTTCGAATCGCCCTCCATCGGATCAAGTTCGCGCATAATGACACGCATGAGGGTGGTCTTTCCCTCTCCGTTCCTTCCCACCAATGCAACCTTCTCCCCTCTGCGCACCTCAATCTGAGCATCGTCAAACACCACCTTGGTTCCATAACCGACTTTCAGATCCACTCCTTTATAGGCAATATCACCGGAACGGGGAGCCGGAGGGAACTTTACGCTAAGTGCAGACTTGTCTTCAAGATCCACCTCTATCCTTTCAAGTTTCTCCAACTGCTTCACACGGGACTGGACCTGATTGGATTTGGTAGGCTTGTATCTGAACTTCTCTATGAACTCCTCGGTCTTCTCTATCATGCGCTGCTGATTCTCAAATGCGGCCCTCTGCTGCTCCAGACGCTCCTTTCGCAATTCAAGATACTTGCTGTACGGCACCTTATAGTCATGGATCCTTCCGACCATGATCTCAACTGTCCTGTTGGTCACATTGTCAAGGAATTTCCTGTCATGGGAGATAAGCACCAACGATCCCTTATATTCTTTAAGATAGCCTTCCAGCCATTCAATGGACTCTATATCAAGGTGGTTGGTGGGCTCGTCAAGCAGAAGGACATCAGGACTGGAAAGAAGAATCTTTGCCAGTTCTATACGCATGTTCCAGCCCTGGCTGAATGTCTCGGTAGGCCTGCCGAGTTCTTCATATTTGAATCCAAGACCGATCAGAGTCTTCTCCGCCTGTACCCGAGGATTGTCGGAACGAGTATAGGACAGCCTGTCATTCACCTCATTCATTCTCACAATCAGGTCCTGGTATGCCTGAGATTCATAATCATCCCTCTGGGCCAACTGCACCGTGATGCTTTCCAACTCATCTTCAAGGGCAAACATATCCGCAAATGCAGTCATAGCCTCATCAATGACGCTGCGTCCGCGATGGTGCTCCATAATCTGGGGAAGATAGCCAATCTTCACTCCGTTAGGCACAGCCACCTTTCCCGATGTCGGACTCTGGAAACCGCAGATAAGTTTAAGAATCGTTGATTTTCCTGCGCCATTCTTGCCCACAAGACCTATCTTGTCACTCTCGCTGATATGAAAATTGATTTCATTCAGCAAGGTGAAACCGCCGTATGCAACTGTCAGATTGTTAATTGATATCATTGTTCTTCCGGTTCAGGATTACTATTCTTACAGATCAGGATGCTGAACTCATACAGCAGATACATGGGCGCCGTGCATATCAGCAGGGTGAAAGGATCGCCGGAGGGAGTGATTATCGCAGCCAGTATCATTATGATACACAGTGCGTGACGTCTATATTTCTTCAACATCTGCCTTGTCAGGATCCCCATAGACGACAGGATTGCTATTACGGTCGGAAACTCAAATACAAGTCCGAACATAAGCAGGGTCGAAATCAGCATGGAGATATAGGACGATAGTGAAAATATATTCTCCACCTGTCCGCTGACCTGATAGTCAGCAAAGAAATTGAGCATCAGCGGAAATATCAGGCAATAGGCAACAGCCACTCCCGCATAGAAAAGGATACCTGCAAAAGACAGGGCACCTCTGACAGCCTTCCTTTCATTGTCATACAAGGCAGGAGCGACGAATCTCCACAACTCATAGACAAGATATGGGAATACAAGCACCAATGCCGACAGCAAGGTTATCTTGATATGCACAAAGAACTGCGTCGAGATCTCAATATTCTGCAGTTTCAGGGCCATTTCTGTCCCGAGCAGGCGATATAGGAAGAAGTCCCCTTGCGAGGGTGCCAGAATCACCTTTTCAAAGAGAAATGTCTTGAAGAAGAACAGCACCACAGAAACTGAGAAAAACACCACTGCTATTCTCAGCAGGGTGCTTCTCAAATCATCCAGGTGGTCCCAGAATGTCATTTCTGAATTATGGTTCTCCACTCAGGCTTGCTTACTTTGAAGGCTCATCCTTATCGAGATCCCTCTTTATATCATCGACCTCATCCTCAACCTTGGACATACCTTCCTTAAAACTCCTGACACCCTTGCCAAGACCCTTCATAAGTTCAGGAATCTTCTTACCTCCGAAAAGAAGAAGAACTACAAGTGCGATGAGTACGATTTCGCCCCATCCCAATCCGAAAATAGCCAAAGGAAAAACTGACATCATAGTATTGTTATTTTAGTTTTTTAACGTTTTAAGGGAGGCGGTAAGGCTCTCTATCTTTGAGAGCGAGTCTGCCTCCTTCTTTCTTTCGACAGCGACCACTGCCTCAGGAGCATTTGCCACGAAACGCTCGTTCGAGAGTTTCTTGCGCACGCTGTCAAGGAACTTCTGCTGATATGCAAGTTCAGCCTCTATCTTTGCAATCTCCTCTTCAACGTTCACAAGGCCTGTGAGAGGCACGAACATCTCCACCGTGCGCACCATAAATCTCTGAGCAGCAGACATATCGCCTTCGGCATCAGAAACATTGACATTGGCAAGTTTCACTACAACCGGAAGAACCTCAGCAGGGAAAGAACCCTTGATATTCAGGTCAAGTGCCTCACGAGGAGAAAGTCCCTTGCTCTGACGGATGTTACGCACACCTGCAACTGCCTCGCATGCCATCTCGAATGCTGCGATGAAATCAGCATCGTAGGACTTCGCCTGAGGATAACGCTGATTCATAATTGTCTGTCCCTCTGAGCGCTGAGCCATATTCTGCCAGAGTTCCTCGGTGATGAACGGCATGATCGGGTGGATCATCTTGAGGAGAGCATCGAAGAAGCCGATGGTAGCATCATATGTAACCTTGTCGATACCGGCACCGTATGCAGGCTTTACCGCTTCAAGATACCACGCGCAGAAATCGTCCCAGAAGAACTTATATATAGTCATGAGGGCATCCGAAATACGGAACTTGCTGAAATGGTCCTCCACGGCCTCTATGACCTGGCTGAGTTTGTTCTCGAACCACTTTACCGCCACCTTAGAAGCCTCCGGCTGAGCGGCCGAAGCATCCACTGTCCATCCTGTAACAAGACGGAAGGCGTTCCATACCTTGTTGTTGAAGTTACGTCCCTGCTCGATCTGCGACTCATCATAAAGGATGTCGTTACCAGCCGAACTGCAAAGGAGCATACCCAGACGGACAGCATCGGCTCCGTATTTTGCTATGAGTTCGAGCGGGTCCGGAGAGTTACCGAGGGTCTTGGACATCTTGCGGCCGAGTTTGTCACGCACGATACCTGTAAGATATACGTTGCGGAAAGGCACATCGTTCATAAACTCGTTTCCAGCCATAATCATACGTGCGACCCAGAAGAAAAGGATATCCGGACCTGTCACGAGGTCGTTTGTCGGATAATAATATGCAAGGTCGGCATTAGGTTCCGCCTCAGGGTGTCCGGCCTTGTTGGTGTCGAACACGGAAATAGGCCAGAGCCATGATGAGAACCATGTGTCAAGCACATCCTCGTCCTGACGCAGGTCAGAGGCTGTAAGAGTTGCATCAATCTTCTGAGCAGCCACAAGAGCCTTTTCCGCAGTCTCCGCCACAACCACCTGACCGTCAGGCAGATAATATGCAGGAATACGCTGTCCCCACCACAACTGACGTGAGATGCACCAGTCACGGACATTCTCCATCCAGTGGCGGTAGGTATTGCGGTATTTATCAGGAATGAGTTTCACGGCACCGCTTTCCACAGATTCAAGAGCATCCTTTGCAAGGGCCTCCATCTTGAGGAACCACTGCATTGAAAGCCTTGGCTCGATGACTGCGTTTGTACGCTCTGAATAACCGATTGGAGATGTATAGTCTTCCATCTTTTCGAGGTTTCCTGCCTCCTGAAGCATGGTCACGATCTTCTTGCGGGCATCGAAACGGTCTTCTCCCACAAGAATCTGCGCCTTTTCGTTAAGGCGTCCATGGTCATCGATGATGTCAAGGACTGGAAGATTGTGACGTATTCCGATTTCGTAGTCGTTCACGTCGTGGGCCGGAGTCACCTTAAGGCAGCCTGTACCGAAATCCATAGCCACATAACTGTCCTCAATGATAGGAATCTCCTTGTTTATCAGAGGGATAAGCACCTTCTTGCCTTTGAGCCAATGATATCTTTCGTCTTCCGGATTGATACAGATTGCAGCATCGGCCATGATGGTCTCAGGACGGGTGGTGGCAATGATTATATATTTGTCGGTAGGATTGCCCTGTCCGTCTGAAATGAAATATCTCAGATGATAGAACTTGCTGACCGTATCCTTATGGATCACCTCCTCATCACTGACAGCGGTAAGACCGACCGGATCCCAGTTCACCATACGCACACCACGATAGATATATCCCTTGTTGTAGAAATATACGAAAGTGCTGATGACAGCATCGCTCAGATCCGGATCCATTGTGAACCTGGTCCTGTCCCAGTCGCATGAGGCACCGAGTTTACGGAGTTGATTGAGGATGATGCCTCCATGTTTCTCCTTCCACTCCCAGGCGTGTTTCAGAAACTCTTCACGAGTAAGATCTTCCTTCTTGATACCCTCAGCAGCAAGTTTCTGCACCACCTTATTTTCAGTAGCGATGGAAGCGTGGTCAGTACCAGGCACCCAGCAGGCATTCTTGCCGTCCATCCTAGCCTTGCGCACAAGAACGTCATTGAGGGTATTGTTAAGCACGTGTCCCATGTGCAGGATACCTGTCACATTAGGCGGAGGAATCACGACAGTATAAGGTTCCCTTCCGTCTGGCTCCGAGTGGAAGAATTTGTTCTCAAGCCAATAGGCATACCATTTATCCTCCGTCAAGGCAGGATCATACTTTGCTGGCAGTTCCATAATATTTATAGTCTTTTTATCAATTATCGTATTACAGATTTCTCCGCGCTCACTCAAAAGCGCAATATCGTACAAATATAGGCATTTTTGCTGACTTTTCACAGCAAATGCACACAAGAAACCCACAAAATGACTATCTTTGCAACCCAAACAAACCCATGCCGCATGTAACGGCCGTGTATTCTCGATTAACCACGTAAAAAACAGGAAAATGAAAAAGTCTGTATCACTTTCATTCATGCTGGCCAGCATACTGTTCTGCGTATGCCTCATTACAGCAAATCTACTTGAAATCAAAATCATCAGATTGGGTTCACTGCCCCTGTCCGTGACAGCAGGAATGCTTGTATTCCCTATCTCGTACATCATCAACGACTGCATCGTCGAGGTGTGGGGATTCCGCAAGGCACGCCTCATCATCTGGACAGGCTTTCTCGCCAACTTCTTTGTAATGGCAATGGCACAGATGGCAGTCCACCTGCCTGCACCAGATTATTGGGAGGGAGAAGAGGCATTCAACTATGTCTTCGGTCTGGCTCCCCGCATCGTCGCAGCAAGTCTTACGGCATTTCTTACAGGCTCCTTCCTCAATGCCTACGTAATGAGCCGCATGAAGATAAAATCACAGGGCAGACATTTCTCATTGAGGGCCATCGTTTCCACCATCATCGGCGAGACGGGAGATTCCCTGATTTTCTTCCCGATAGCATTCGGAGGAATAATCCCGTTTGACGAATTACTGAAACTCATTGCAGTTCAGATTGTTGCAAAGACCGCCTACGAAATAGCGGTTCTGCCTTTGACATCCGCTGTCGTAAAATACATCAAGAAGAAAGACGGCAGCGACACATACGACGAGAACATATCATATAAATTCTGGAACATAAAGGACATTTAACGATGTGTATCTTTTCAGTTTCAGAAATCACGGTGACTTCCACGAAGACTGCATCATATCCTTACTGCAACTACGGCAGACCCGGAACCGCGTATGCGGAACTGGCGGAATACAGGATGCGCAACCACGACCTGCGATAGGACAAGGTCAGCCGCGTAATTTCAGACCGGCAAGGATGGTATCAGGCCTGAATGCGAAGACAGAGGCCATTTCACCTGACATGCAGAAGCCGCACTGGTCGCATTTGTCGGTGCCGTGTCCGATGCAGAGCCCCCTGCTGCCGTCCGGATATATGAAGTTCGTCACCCAGCAGCGCTTCTTGAAATTGCCGCTCTTCATAAGTTTGAGACCGGATTTCGAATTCATTATCGGATAGCCCTTCTTCTTGTATTCCAGGACCTTGTCAATTATCTGCGCCCGGGTCTCCTTATCAAGAGCAAGATACTCGGTGCCCTCAAAAGGAGTATGGAAATTGATGGAAATCTGCTCTATGGCAGGATTGTTCTTCGCATACTCGATGGTATCCTCGACAGCAGTGTAATTGAGAGTGTTCACGACCATATTGACACTGAGATGCCTGTGTCCGCACTCCGAGATATTCTTCTCCAACTTGGCAAAGGTGCCTTTGCCGCGGACCTCCTCGTGATACCCTCCGACACCGTCCAGACTCACCCAGATCGAATCAGCCTTGCTTCCGGCAAAAGGGAGTTGGGCATTGGTGGTGATGGTGCATGAGAAGAAGCCGATTTCCTTTGCAAGGTCTATAAGGTCGTTGATACGCTTGTCACCGTCCTTCCAGATGGTCACCTCTCCCCCTTCGAAATCGACAAAACGCGAACCCTGGTCGTATGAATACTGCAAATGCTCACGCACCTGTTCATACGTCATATTGTGAGGGTTCTTCAATTCATACACACTGCAATGCTTACAGCGCAGATTGCAGATGTCAGAAATGAAAAGCACTGTCTGAAGCGGTGCGCGACGGCCGAAAAAACGGGCCCTGAGGAACCACCAGCCAAGGTAAAACAACTTTCTCATTTGATGAATATGTTTACAATGAAGTTAACTACGATGATGATCATACAGAAGAACTGCACTATGTTGCGTGCCACCAGCCACCTGAGAAGGAACCAATCGACTCCGGCCTTGCGATAAGCCTCAAAGTCCCCCATCGGCCCCATCCAAGGCTTCGGTTCGATCATGACCTCCACGTTATTGACATAGGCGTTGAGCGACCTTACCAGCCAGACTGACAACGGAAGAACAGCAAGAACCGCCAGATATATAGGGTGAAGATGCGTCTGCTCAGACTGTTCCGGTCCCACGAACCATAGAACAACTCCTGCAATCACTATTATATATGGTATGATGTTGATCAATGCGGACAGGACAATCTGCCCTTTTGCAGAACCCATCAGATGAGCCATGGTCTTCTTCCCCATCTTGGCATCAGGTATGGAGTCCAGAACTGAATGTGAATATACGATATTAGTCACCAGCAGCCCGACGGCCATCGACAGCCACGTAATCTTCCAGTCCAGAGTCCCGGTAATGGCGTAATATACCCCTGACATCATCAGCGGACCGAACATGATGAATATGACAAGTTCACCAAGGCCACGGAATCCGAGTTTCAAAGGACCACCGGAATAAGATACGCCGATTATCAGCGCCGCTGCCACCCAGCCAAGAATCATCCAGCCCCTTATGGCGACGACTACTGCCCCGCAGACCGCCGCTGCCCCAAGATAGCAGGCTACGGCACAAAGAAGTTGCCCGGTTGTCGCTTCTCCTGATGTCAGATAGGGATATTTGATCATACGGCCTCGGAAGCCCTCATTTGCCACCTTCTGGCGAGCCTCGGCTGACCCGACCTTGTAATCGAACCAGTCATCAAGGAGATTCAGCCCAAGATGAAGACAGGCTACACCTATCACGGACGCGATTGCAGCGATCCAGTTGAACTCACCGCCATCGTTATATGACAGAGCCACGGCAGTCAGTGCCGGCAGGAGGCTCTGCGGAAGCGATATGGGACGTGCGTTTTTATACCAATTGCTCATTGTTTTTCATTAAGGACTGCAAAGATAGTTTAATTTTGATTATTTTTGCATTTAACAAATAACTACACCATGGCAAACGAAAAAGAATTCAGCATCGAACTGAAACAGGATGTGGCCAAAGGCTCATACTCCAACCTTGCAATCATCACCCACTCCCACAGCGAATTCATCATCGATTTCGCGACAATGCTTCCGGGACTGCCAAAGCCTGAGGTCGGCAACAGAATAATAATGACACCTGAGCATGCCAAGAGGCTTTATATGGCACTTCAGGACAATCTGAACAAATACGAAAGCCAGTTCGGTCAGATATCACTTGGAGGCGAACCTAAGGCGACCTTCCCGATGGGAGGCTTCGGAGGCGGAGCAAAATCATAAGCACATGGAGGAAAGACTCAAAAGAATCAAGGCCTTTGTCTTTGACGTGGACGGCGTGCTGACCGACGGAGGGCTTCTTGCAGACCGTAACGGGGAATTTTACAGGACTTTCGACTCCAAGGACGGCTTCGGACTTCGTATGGCGATGATGGGAGGATTCCACCTCGGAATCATCACCGGAGGCCGCTCGGAAAGCATAAAGATGAGATTTCTTGCATGCGGATTCAAGCCTGAGAACATCTATCTGCACTCCCGTGACAAGATGGAGGAATTTGCTGATTTCTGCGAAAGGAACGACATCACTCCGCAGGAGGTGATGTATTTCGGAGATGATATTCCGGATATCCCTGTCATGAAGGCTTGCGGGTGCGGAGTCGCCCCTGCCGATGCAGTGCAGGAAGCATTGGATGCGGCAGACCTTATCAGCACAAGACCCGGCGGCAAAGGATGTGTGAGAGAGTGCATTGAAAAGGTCCTCAAACTCCAAGGCAAATGGGAACTTGATGTGGAAACATACAAGCAGAAATTCTGATTTTTCGCCACACAAAGCGGAAAATTCACCACAGAAACACTGATTTCACAACCTAATTGAGGGTTTTACGACATTGCCGGCTGCACATTGCGGTCGGCATTTTTATTGATATATCTTTGCGCCTCAATTTTTTAAAAAGTGGTTATGAAATTCAAGAATGCAAACGTACTTATAACCGGAGGAGCATCCGGAATAGGCAAGATCATGGGACGCATGGCGCTGGAAAAAGGCGCATCGACTCTCATAATATGGGACATCAATACCGTCGGGATAGAAACAACCCGAGAGGAACTTGGCAGACTCGGAAAAGTCAGGGGCTACAAGGTTGATGTTTCTGATAACAGGATGGTCAACGAGACATACAGGCAGGTTGTTGCAGAATGCGGAGACATAGACATACTTATAAACAACGCCGGCATCATCACAAGCAACAAGACCTTCGACAAGATGAGCGAGGAGGAAATGGTACGCACAATAAAGATCAACACCATCGCTCCTATGTTTGTCGCAAGGGCTGTCCTTCCCGACATGCTCAGACGGAACAGAGGACATATCTGCAACATCGCATCAGCCGGCGGAATGCTCTCAAACCCGAAGATGTCGGTCTATGCAGCCAGCAAATGGGGAGCAATCGGATGGTCAGACTCTGTGCGCATAGAATTGCAGGAGATGAAGAGCAAGGTGAGAATCACGACTGCTGCACCTTATTATATAAATACAGGCATGTTTGACGGCATCAAATCCCGCATCATCCCTATTCTCCCGCCTGAATACGCCGCAAAACGCATCATCAGCGCCATCGAAAGAAACGTTAATTTCAAGGGAATCCCTTTCAGTTTCCATTTCATCCGTTTCTGGCAGTTCATACTCCCCTCACGTATCTTTGACTTCTTCTTCGGCAGAGTTATAGGCATCTATCACGTGATGGACAGTTTCACAGGAAGAAAATAATTGCTTACTTTGCATATAAAGATTTTAAACAAATGGATATCGAGAATACATCTACACAACAGATAATCAGCATCAGGAATGCCCAGAAGGAGTTTTTCGCCACAGGTGCCACCCTGGATATAAAGTTCCGCAAGACCATGCTCCGCAAGATGCTCGATGCAATGGACAAATGGGAGAAACCGCTTGCAGATGCCCTCTGGACAGACCTTCATAAGTCGTATGAAGAGGCATACATGACAGAAATCAGCATCGTAAAGTCCGAATTGCGCTCCCATCTTGGCAACATCAGGAAATGGGCCCGCCGCAAGAAGGTCTGCTCGCCGCTGAAACTCTTCCCGTCAAGGAGTTATATCGTGAAAGAGCCGCTTGGAAACGCTCTGATCATATCTCCGTGGAACTATCCGGTGCAACTTCTTCTCAACCCGCTTGTGGGAGCCATATCCTCAGGATGCACTGCCGTATTGAAGCCGTCGCCATACGTGCCTCATGTATCAGAGGTCATCGCAAAAATGATAGAAGAAACCTTCGACAGCAGATATATCGCAGTCGTCCAAGGCCATAGGGATGTCAACACTGCACTGCTGGAACAGAGATGGGACATCATATTCTTCACAGGAAGCCCTGCTCTCGCCAAAACCGTCATGACGGCAGCCGCACAGCACCTTACCCCTGTCGTTCTTGAACTTGGAGGCAAGAGTCCGTGCATAATTGACAAGACTGCTGACATTGAGGTCGCTGCGAAAAGACTTGCCTGGGGCAAGACCCTGAACAGCGGACAGACCTGCATAGCGCCTGACTATATCCTGATTCACAAGGATGTCAAGGACAAGTTTGTAAAGGCATTTGCTGAAAAGGCAGGCGAACTGCACGGTCAGGACATTGCCAGGGACAGGCATTATGTCCGCATGGTCAACGACAAGGCATTCGAAAGGGTGACGGGATATTTCAAGGACGGGGACATCGTATATGGAGGTCGTGCTGATGCCAAAACACGTTTCATAGAGCCTACGATCATAGAAAATATGTCCTTGGACTCCCCTGTCATGACTGAGGAGATCTTCGGTCCGGTCTTTCCGATGATAACCATAGGCGACGATTCATTCCGTGACACAGTCATATCGTTTGTAACCTCCCGCGAAAAACCTCTCGCCTTCTACTACTTCGGCAAAGAATCTGACGGCTGGGACATCATACGGCACACATCCTCCGGCGGAGGCTGCATCAACGACGTCATAATGCACATTGCCAACGAGAACATACCGTTCGGAGGCGTAGGGAACTCCGGAATGGGCAGATATCACAAGAAGGAAAGTTTCGAGGCATTCAGCCACACAAGGTCGATTGTCGCCACAGGCACATGGATTGACCTGCCGTTCAGATATATGCCATACAAGATGTTCTCTCTTGTGAAGAAACTGCTCTAAGTATCACTATTTTTGCGTAATTTTGTGTTCTTATTCTATATAGAACTATGGACACAAAAGGGAAAAAGATAATATTGGCCAGCGCGTCTCCTCGAAGAAAGGAGTTACTCGCTGGCTTATGCGTTGATTTTCAGGTAGATACCCAAAACAACGTTGACGAGATATATCCGCCTGACACTCCAATTGAAGACATACCGTCAGTCCTTTCTGTCGGCAAATCCTCAGGTTTTCATAGAGATCTTCTTGAAGATGAGATACTTATCACCTCCGACACTCTCGTCCTGTGCGAAGGCAATGTGATGGGCAAACCCAAAAGCCGGGACCATGCCTATCAGATGCTGAAAATGCTGTCCGGACGCTCCCACAAGGTGATCACTGCCGTCACAATACGTGACCACAGACACACATCGACATTGAGCGATACTGCAATTGTCCATTTCAAACCATTGACAGACAACGAGATATATCACTATATAGACACATACAGACCTTTTGACAAAGCCGGAGCATACGGCATTCAGGAGTGGATAGGATATATAGGAATAGATAAAATCGAGGGTTCATATTTTACAATCATGGGTTTCCCTACTCATCTTGTCTATCAGGAATTACAGAAATTCATATGAAATTAGATTTCCATAGCCACATACTTCCCGGAATTGATGACGGAGCCAGGGACCTCAATGAATCCCTTATTCTGACCAAAGCATTGAAGGATTGGGGTTTTGAGCGCGTCACCTGCACTCCTCATATAACATCAAAATACCCTAATACACCTCAGTTGATACAGGAGGCCTTCGACAGACTCGTCGAGGCAGTCAGTGAAACAGGTATAGATATTGAACTGAAAATGTCCGCTGAATACAGACTCGTGCCCCAGACATGGCCCGAGGTGCTGGAAAAGGGGTGGCTCATGCCCATTGAGGATAAGTACATACTCATGGAACTCCCCATAAGCAAGCCTGAGAAGATGGGGGACATCAAGCCGATTGAGGAGTTCAGGAAAGTCATGGCTATGGGGCTTACCCCTGTCCTACCCCACCCTGAACGCTATTTCTACCTGTCGTGGAAGGAACTCATGTCATTTGTGGAGGCAGGAGTACTTATCCAATGCAACTACGGTTCGCTTGCCGGTCTGTATGGACTTGCAGCCCGGGAAAACGTGAACAGAATCATCTCCGAGGGAATCGTCTCGTTCTATGGAACAGACCTGCATAACGAAACCTATGTAAAAGTGCTCTCAAATTGGTTCAATCAAGGGAATGAGATAAAAGATTTTTCCGTATATTTGCGCGATTTATAGAAAATTAACATAAACAATCATAAACATGGCTAATATCTCGACAAAAGCACAGGCAATGCCTGCTTCTGCAATCAGAAAACTCGTACCGTTAGCAGACGCTGCCAAGAAGCAGGGCACAAAGGTCTATCACCTCAATGTAGGTCAACCCGACATCAAATCACCGAAATGCGCGCTTGACGCAATAAAGAACTTCTCTCTGGAGAACGTATCATACTCGCACTCAGCAGGTCTGATGGAACTCCGCAAGGGTCTTGTCGAGAAATATTACAAGAAGATCGGCATCGATATCACAGTCGATGAACTTATTACCACAGTTGCCGGCAGCGAAAGTGTCAATCTCGCTCTTGAAATCGCCTGCAACCCTGGCGACGAGGTCATCGTCCTTGAACCATTCTACACCAACTACAACACCTTCGCCTTCATGAACGGTCTCACTCTCAAGGCCATCCCTACCGACATCAGAAACGGTTTCCAGGTGCCTGACATTGAAGAGTTCGAGAAGGCGATCACTGATAAGACCAAGGCTATCCTCGTATGTAACCCGGGAAATCCGACCGGCACACAGTACTCGAAGGAAAGCATGCTCGCTCTCGGTGAGATTGCACGCAGGCACGACCTCTTCCTGCTTTCAGACGAGGTATATCGTGAGTTCTGCTACACAGACGAACCGCATTTCTCGGCAATGAACATCCCGGGACTTGAGCAGAACGTCATCCTCATTGATTCAGTTTCAAAGAGATACAACCTCTGCGGTGCACGTATCGGATGTATCGTATCTCACAACAAGGACGTGATGGCCGCTGCAATGAAGTTCGCTCAGGCACGTCTCTGCCCGCCTGTCATCGGTCAGCATGCTGCAATCGGAGCACTCGACACACCGGACGAATATTTCGAGGCGGTACGTGAGGAATATATCAAGAGAAGGGACTATATGATCAACGGTCTCAACAAGATCGAAGGCGTGTTCACTCCGCTCCCTATGGGTGCCTTCTATACCATAGCGGAACTCCCTGTCGATGATGTCGAGAGTTTCGCAAGATGGATGCTTGAAACATTCCGCATCGACAATGAAACCACTATGGTAACTCCTGCGGCATCGTTCTACAAGACTCCGGGCAAGGGACTCAACCATGCACGAATAGCCTACGTCCTCGAAGTTCCTGAGATGGAAAAGGCGCTGAGAATACTTGAAGAGGGTCTCAAGGCTTATCCAGGAAGGACAATTTAGTCTTTTTAACAGGAAGATTATGTAACAAAAGAGTTATCGATGATAACTCTTTTGTTTTATTTATTGATATTCAAAACCTCAAAAACCTTATCGAGTAATATGGACCGGACAAACTCCTCTTCCATGAAATGAGTGCCGTCATAGATGGTGAAGGTGTCTCCAAAGTGTCTTTTCCACGTCCTCACGCTCACAATACCGCTTCTGCGATAGTGGTCCTTCGTTCCAAAGAAGGCATATACACCCTCCGGAACAGGTGCAGACATGGCCGCTTTCCTATGAGCCATATACTTCCTAAGAACTCCCGGTGTGAAATGAAGCCTCTGGCGGTCTCCTTCGCGAGGACGATATATCCTGTCATAAATGCCGGTCACACCAGGTATGAGTGTAAGCCAGGAAAGCAACTTGAAATATATATGGGTATTCAAGGCAGGCGAAACAAATATCTTAGGCACACCCTCAATGCGCAAGGCGTGCATGGAACCGAGGGACTCCCCTATGACCATATCCGGCTTGATTTCATCCACCCATGAGGTTATCTGCTCATGAGCGATCTCCGGATCAAAATCGTACGTACGGACCGTCACAGCCACCTCATTGGGGTGAGTACTGCATAAACATTCACTCAAAATGGAAGGAATACGTGAATCGCTTCCCCCTCCCATGCCATGTATGTAAAGTATTTTTCTCATATTAGTACCATACCTCATTACAAAGTTACTATAAATTATGTATCTTTGTATGATTTGAATTACTCTTAATATAGATTATATGAAAATAAAATCAATCTTAGCAGCGTCTGTGTGCCTTCTTGCCATCTCAGCAACCGCACAGTCAGTTGATTATGAATTCACTACCATCAAGGAAAACCCGATTACATCCATCAAGAACCAGTACCGCTCCGGCACATGCTGGTGCTTCTCTGCCCTGTCATTCATTGAATCTGAAATTCTCAGGGAAAAGGGAGACTCAGTCGATCTTTCAGAGATGTTCGTTGTAGGAAAGTCATACAGAGACAGAGCCGTCAAATATGTCAGACTTGACGGCCACCTCAATTTTGCAGCAGGAAGTTCTTTCGGAGACGTCCTGCATGTGATCGAAGACTACGGAATCGTACCTCAGGATGCTATGCCAGGCATGAACTATGGCACAGAAAAGCCGGAACAGAACGAACTTGATGCAGTCTTGAAGGGATATGTGAGCGCAGTAGCAAAGAATCCCAACAAGAAACTCACCACTGCATGGTTGAATGGTTTTGACGGCATTGTAGAGGCATATCTTGGAGAATATCCTGAAAAATTCAAGGTCGGAAACAGAACGTTCACACCGGAAGAATATAGGTACCACCTCGGCATAAATGTTTCCGATTATGTCAACCTCAGTTCGTTCAGCCACCATCCGTTCTACAGCCAGTTCATCATCGAAGTTCCTGACAACTGGCGTTGGGACACGGCATACAACCTTCCTATCGACGAACTTATGGCAGTGATGTACAATGCCATAGAAAACGGATACACATTCGCATGGGGTTCTGACGTCAGCGAAAAGGGCTTTACAAGAAACGGACTTGCAGTGATGCCTGTTGAAGAGAAGAAGGCTTCTGCCGGTTCTGACCAGGAGAAATGGGTCGGAAAGACAGCAGATGAAAACAAGGAGGAACCTAAGGCAGAACTTCCGAAGGAAATTGTAGCCACCCAGGAGATGCGTCAGGATGCGTATGACCGCAAGACCACCACTGACGACCATGGAATGCATGTATATGGTCTGGCACAGGATCAGAACGGCAACATATACTTCATGGTGAAGAATTCATGGGGAGAAGCCGGAAAATATAAGGGAATCTGGTACGCATCAGATGCATTTGTGCGTTACAAGACCCTGAATATAGTCGTTCACAAGGACGCCCTTCCAAATGACATCAAGAAAAAACTCGGTATCAGATAAATCATTATGAAGATCATCAGACAAATCCCCAATACAATCACCTGCCTGAATCTCCTATGCGGAGTATTCGGAGTGCTTCAAGCACTTGAAGGGCACCTTGACATAGCATTCTATCTTATGCTCGCAGGCGCGGCATGTGATTTCTGCGACGGTATGGCAGCGAGGCTTCTCAATGCCTACTCCCCTATGGGCAAGGAACTTGACTCACTTGCAGACCTTATCACTTTCGGACTTCTTCCGGCCGTGATGCTGTATAAATGCATGGATTGGTACAACTGGGGACAGTGGATATGCTACATACCATTCATTATCACGGTGTTCTCTGCCCTGAGGCTTGCCAAATTCAATGTAGATGACCGCCAGGGCGAGAATTTCATCGGACTCGCGACTCCGGCATGTGCCATGATCTGTGGCTCTTTCGCCGCAATATCATATCTGGACATCAACAACATTGCAAGAATTGTAGCCGAGAGCACATGGATGATTCCTGTCGCAAGTGCACTCCTGTCCCTGCTGCTGATAAGCAACATACCTATGTTCTCAATGAAATTCAAGAAGGGTGCGCCAGTCGAACTGAAATGGATAAGGATGTCCTTCATCATCGTATCGGCCATTGCCGTAGCCGTGACCCTCATCCTCGGTCAGCATTTCTCCCATGCGGTGCTGTTTATCTTCATCGCATACATCCTGATGAACATTGTCAGCTATCCATTTCACAAGAAGTAGGACAGCATCACGCGCAATATTACAGTAAAACTGCTCGCAATACCATCGAATTTCAGGGTATCGCGAGCAGTTTCAGTATGTTTTTGCACGGGGTGCCCCGTGAAAAATTCTAGTAGTTAGTCGGGTGAATCATGAAATAACTCTTCGCATGCTTGCAGACAGGGCAGATTTCAGGAGCCTTCTTGCCAACCACGATATGACCGCAGTTAGAGCACTCCCACATCATATCCTCGTCACGAGAGAATACGAGTCCGCCTTCAACGTTTGCAAGAAGTTTACGATAGCGCTCCTCATGCATCTTCTCGATTGCCGCCACTTTCTCAAACAGAACTGCAATCTCATCGAAGCCTTCCTCGCGGGCTGTAACAGCGAAACCTGCATACATGTCAGTCCACTCATAGTTCTCACCTTCCGCTGCATCAAGAAGGTTTGTTGCAGTGTCTGGCATTTCACCGCCGTGGAGAAGCTTGAACCAGATCTTTGCATGCTCCTTCTCGTTGTTTGCTGTCTCCTCGAAGAGTTTGCCAATCTGCACATAACCGTCCTTCTTTGCCTTTGAAGCATAGTAAGTGTATTTATTGCGGGCCATAGATTCGCCTGCAAATGCAGTCTGAAGATTCGCTTCAGTCTGTGATCCTTTTAATTCTTTCATATCAAAATCATTTAGTAAAACCTTTCCTGCAAATATAGCAAAGTAATTATAATTTCATACCAAAATCACCTTATAAATTCATAGACAGCCCTCTTATATGCCTCCATGCCCCCGGGAAACAAGTCCGACACGACAGAAGACTGAATTACATCTGTGGAACGGTTGTCCAGCCTTGACATCAACACGGCTAATTCCGAATGATCAAGATTCTTCATCAGCACTACAACAGCTACATGTGCAAATGAATAATATACCTGACCTTCGTTCTTATGTTTTGCCATGAATTCATTCCTACTCATGTCAAACAGACCTTCCAAATCCAGTTCTCCGAGCATATACAGAGTTCTCAACCTGCCTTTTTCCATATCTGAGACATCAGATGTCCACCCATTTTTCTTGGAATAGGTCATGCTCTCGAAATGTTCGGCCAGCCCTTCATTCAACCAGATGGGTGGAGTCCTGTTCTCAAAGAGTCTGCGGGTAAAGTGATGGCTTAACTCATGGAATATGACACGGACACCTCTGTCTATCCCCTGCTCCAGTCCCAAAATGACAGCAGTCTGCATCTTAGGAATATACAAGCCGCTCGTACCTGTTCCAAAATATTCGTCAGATCTGGTTTTCCGATACTGTTTTCTGTCCGGATATATCGAGTTGATGTATCCATATCCTTCTTCCTGTGTCTTGAACACCTTCAGGTGAATCTGCAAATCATCACTCAAACCCAGTTTAGAATAAAAGTCGGTCATATATTCCGACATTCTCTCAATTTTTTCGATATTCCTGGCAGAGAGAGACTCTCCCTCATATATGATATCAAGTCCCACATTGTTGGAATACGCATTATCCTGGGAAAATGCAGACTGTCCTAAGAACAGGACACAGAACAGCATCAGGGAAAGCCTTTTCATTTCTGAATTCTTTTAAGATAACGTTTCCTCTCCGACTTGCTCATTTCCTTGGTAAGGATATCTGCATCAATCACAGATCTGTATATTGTCTTGGTTTCAAGACGGATATCGCCCTTATCTGTCCGGAAAACAGGCATGATATGAGTGTATGGATGAACTATGTGCTTTCCGTCTGCAAAAAGATTTTCATCAAGGAAAAATATCGTCATTGAAAGACCCTCAGAATTTGATATTCCAATCGGATCCCCCGTATTGACCTGCTGACCTGGAGAAATAAAACACTCTGTCATATTCATATATCCAGCAAATGTGCAGTCATTATGATAAACGAGCAAGGAAGATTTGTCCGGATTGATACGACATGCCACTCCGGAACGTGATGCATACACGGTATCACATGATTCACACTGCATCAGCAAGGTACGCTTGGGCTCACGTCTGTCAATCTTCCATCTGACACGCGCCCCATCCTTAAAAGGCAGCGCATAAGTAAAGAACGGATCAAATTTTTTATTAGGAAAGCAACCTCTGTAAAGGTAATAGGTCTTGCCATACTTGTAGGGGCTTTCCAGTTCACCTTTGCTCCTCTTATAAACCGTATTCTTACCTGGGCGCAAGACTGTCTTATCCCCATCCTGTATGTGCAGATAATGACAGTAGTCATTGTTATAATAATTGAGACATCTGTTGCCTTCAGAATCATTCTCCCATTTGCTATACACCAGATTTTCCACTTTCTTCATCATGTAATGAAGAACCTGAGCATCTGAGTTATAGCAAATGCCAAAGAGGGCGGTCAAGATCAAGGTAAGAATACGCTTATTCATAATTATTTGGCTTTGTTGACCATAGCGTCGATGACGGAAACGGCAGTAACATTGACTATATCCTCCACGGAACTTTCAAAATCGATGAAATGCACAGGTTTGTTAAGTCCCATCTGGATAGGGCCTATGATTTCCACATCAGAGGTCAGGGCCTGCAACATCTTGTAAGTACTGTTGGCCGCGTTCAGACATGGGAAGATCAAAGTGTTGACCTCCTTTCCTTTGAGGCGTGAGAACGGATATTTCCTGTCACGAAGTTCGTTGTCTATGGCCATATTCACCTGCATCTCGCCGTCAATATCCCACTCAGGATATCTCTCCTGGAGAATTTCAACAGCCTCATGCACTCTTCCGGCACTACCACCCTTGTCACTGCCGAAATTCGAGTACGAGGTCATGGCAATCACCGGCTTATGGTTAAAGAACCTGACGGTCTTTTCACTGAGGCGCGCAATATCAAGCAATGACTCCACATCGTGGCTTCTGTTGATCAGAGTGTCTGCCACAAAGTAAGTTCCCTTCTTGGAATTGAGAATATGCATTGTGCCGAAATGGCTGTATCCCTCCTGAAGACCGATCACCTCCTTGGCCACCTTAATGGTATTGGAATATTTGGTATAAAGTCCTGTGATACAAGCGTCTGCATCTCCTGTCTCGACCATCATCATGCCGAAATAGTTACGCTCGAACATCTTGTCGTTGGCCTCCTCGAAGGTATATCCTTCCCTCTGACGCTTCTGGGTGAGGATGTGCGCGAAACGCTCTCTTCTCGACGCTTCCCTGTCATGTCTGAGATTCACCACCTCCACACCATCGAGGCTGAGTCCAAGTTCCTTGGCAAGTTTCTCGATACGCTCGTCATTTCCAAGAAGGATAGGATGACATATACCCTCATCCTTAGCCTTGATAGCAGCCTTCATCATGGACGGATGTGTACCCTCTGCAAAAACCACCCTCTGAGGATTCCTTCTTGCCATATCATACATCTGCTGGGTCAGTTTGGACTCACGGCCCATGAATTCAAGCAGATTTTCCTTGTATGCGTCCCAGTCGGTAATGACCTTACGGGCCACACCGCTTTCTATGGCAGCCTTAGCAACCGCAGCAGACACTTCTGTCAGAAGGCGCGGATCTACCGGCTTAGGTATGAAATAATCACGACCGAAAGAGAGTTTCGCATCATGATAGACCTTGCCTACTATTTCAGGAACAGGCTTTTTAGCCAAATCCGCAATAGCATGAACAGCAGCAAGTTTCATTTCCTCATTTATAGCAGTGGATGCAGTGTCGAGAGCACCTCTGAATATATATGGGAAGCCGATGACATTATTGATCTGGTTCGGATAGTCAGAACGGCCGGTACTCATGAGCACATCAGGACGGCTTTCCATCGCCTCTTCGTATGTAATCTCAGGCACCGGATTGGCCAGAGCGAAAACGATCGGATCATTTGCCATGGAGCGGACCATATCCTTGCTCAGAATATTACCCTTGGAGAGTCCAAGGAACACATCGGCGCCTTCAAGTGCCTCCGCAAGAGTGTGAATATCGGTTCTTTCAGTCGCAAACTCCACCTTTTCAGGAGTAAGTCCTTCCCTTTGGGTGGAAATCACGCCCTTGCTGTCGAGCATCACGATATTCTTGGGGTTGACACCGAGGGAAATATACAGACGGGCGCATGAAATGGCCGCAGCACCCGCTCCATTGACGACAACCTTGACATCTGCGATATTCTTGCCATTGACCTCCAACGCATTGAGAAGTCCTGCTCCCGATATGATGGCTGTACCATGCTGGTCATCATGCATCACAGGGATATCAAGTTCTGCCTTCAATCTGCGCTCGATCTCAAAACATTCAGGTGCCTTGATATCTTCAAGGTTGATACCTCCGAAGGTCGGCGCAATCGCCTTGACAGCCTCTACAAACTTTGCCGGATCCTTCTCATCAACCTCTATATCAAACACATCAATACCTCCGTATATCTTGAAGAGCAGACCCTTTCCCTCCATCACAGGCTTGCCGCTGAGGGCGCCGATGTCTCCAAGACCAAGGACGGCTGTACCGTTGGAAATCACGGCCACCAGATTGCCCTTGTCTGTATACTTGTACGCATCCTGTGGATTCTTCTGTATCTCAAGACATGGCTCCGCTACCCCCGGGGAATAGGCCAGCGAAAGGTCAGTCTGAGTAAAATATGGTTTTGTCGGAACTACCTCAATCTTGCCGGGACGCTTGCCGGCATGGTAGTTCAACGCATCTTCTTTAGTAATCTTTGCCATAGTCCGTTATTTTGCGAAAATCGTACAAATTTACTAAAAATCGCTCTATTTCAGTAACGCATGCAGCAAAAAAAATGACCGCCCATTTCTGAGCGGTCTGTATGGTAATCTGAATGATTCAAATTATTTTGCGATAACGCGAGCCATCTCGAGAACCTTGTTTGAGTAACCCCACTCGTTGTCATACCATGAAACAACCTTAGCGAAGTTAGCGTCGAGGCTGATACCAGCCTTAGCGTCGAAGATAGAAGTGTTAGAGCAACCGCGGAAGTCAGTTGAAACAACTGCGTCCTCAGTGTAACCAAGGATACCCTTGAGTTCGCCCTCAGAAGCCTCCTTCATTGCAGCGCAGATCTCTGCCATTGTAGCCTCCTTCTCGAGAACTACAGTAAGGTCAACAACTGAAACGTCTGAAGTAGGAACGCGGAATGCCATACCTGTAAGTTTGCCGTTGAGAACAGGAAGAACCTTACCTACTGCCTTAGCAGCACCTGTTGATGAAGGGATGATGTTCTCGAGGATACCACGACCACCTCTCCAGTCCTTGCGTGAAGGACCGTCAACAGTCTTCTGAGTTGCAGTAGCAGCGTGTACTGTAGTCATGAGACCCTTAACGATACCGAACTTGTCGTTGAGAACCTTAGCGATAGGAGCAAGACAGTTGGTAGTACATGAAGCGTTAGAGATGATGTCCTGACCAGCGTAAGTCTCGTGGTTAACACCATATACGAACATTGGAGTAGCGTCCTTTGAAGGTGCAGACATGATAACCTTCTTTGCACCAGCCTGGATGTGCTTGCGAGCCTTCTCATCCTCAAGGAAGAGACCTGTTGACTCAACTACAACCTCAGCACCTACCTCGTTCCACTTGAGGTTTGCAGGATCCATCTCTGCAGTGAGGCGGATCTTGTTGCCGTTTACTACGAGAGCGCCGTCCTCTACAGCAACCTCACCCTTGAACTGACCGTGAACTGAGTCATACTTAAGCATGTAAGCAAGATACTCTGGCTCGAGAAGGTCGTTGATACCTACTACCTGAATGTCGTTTGAGAAATTCTCAACAGCTGCACGGAATACCATGCGGCCGATACGGCCAAAACCGTTAATACCAATCTTAATCATTGTTTTAAAATGTTTATTTAAAGTAATACTTAAATCCTTGATAACTTACGCCTTTGCGAAATCGGTGCAAATTTAGAAAAAATTATGAATAATTGACCCATTTGCACAAACTTTAACAAAATTGTAATGATTATCCGTCATCTGTGCAGTAAACTGTTCGCACTTCCTGCCTGCTCCGTCCGTAAAATACGCGAAATTACGGACGGAGCAAGCATTTTGCTGCCTTGCATCCGTAAAACAGGCGAAATCACGGACGGAGCAGGCAGTCTAATCTGCTTCGAACTTCCTGCCCATCAGGATAGGCAGAAATTTGCCCCAGACAAATACCACTGCACTCTGTCCCAGGAATTCCTTCGGCTTCCACGCAGCCCTGACAATACGGCGTACACTATGAAGGCGCTCTGCAATGATATTTTTCTGGTGTATCTGCTCATATGGACGGAACAGGTCATCAATGAACTTATCAACCACAGCAGGCTTCAACAATGCCATCTCGGCCCTGACACACTCCGGAACGTCTTCCATAGCCAGGCCCAGATGCCTTACCGACACCTCGCTCATCACCGCAGCAAACTTCAATAGACCATGTTCACGCAAACTTGCAGCCGTCTGATCCGTAGTCAGAAGTTCTTTTTCCCGTCTGAGGAATAAAATCCAATCCACCAGGAACTTGAAAGAGATGCCCTCATAAATGAAATGGGACATCGCATGGTGAAGATTGAAAATCAGGGAGAAACGCGCATCAGGATAATATAGGCCGGGACTTGGGAAGCCCTCCAGATGCTTCAATGCCATATTTTTAAGATCCGCATCCAGTTCCGCCAGCCTCCGGCGACCACGCACATCCAGCAGACAATGATGATTCTCCACAAGCACCCCGCCGACAGTCATGTGAGAATGCCTATAAAACTCAGTATCCACCACAACCCCCTTGGCCCTGAACGCCTCATCGACCTTGATTTCGGCACCGGGAGCATACAGATCCACATCCAGGAACTTACGGGCCTGAGGCTTCGGATAATACTCCGCCAAGGACAAGCCCTTGAGCAGCAGGCACTTCTCCCCCGCCTCGCTAACCAATCCACAGATTTTCTGAGCCAAAGCCTTCAACCTTGCATAATCCTTCTGCCCGTTCATATTGGCAGATATGAACCTCAGCAGCACATCCTTCGGCGGTCTTGCCTCCTGCGGCATCTTGTCCAAGCCCTCGCAGACAAAGGCTGCAACACCGTGCATACTCAGCACAGAAAAGGCCCACTGCCAGTCCTGGTGCGAAACGCCAGAAAAATCAAGATTGCCCTCGCCATCAGACAAAGACAACCTCAGCAAATCATATATAAGTTCTCTATTCATAATTCAGTCGCAAAAATAGCAGTAATTTGCGACAAAACCCACAACATTAACAACATTCGGCACGTCCAAGATCACCAGTGCCTTCCGAAGAAGAAATACTTGACCCGGACCATGAAGGTCCTTGCATACCGAGGCAGAAAACGCAGCAGAAGCAGTCCCGGACCTGAACTGACAGTAACATCCAGCCCAAAATCACGGCGAAGCAACTGAGGATCCTTCATCATCCTCACACCCCGGATGAAATAAGCGTCATTGGCCATATTCCTCTCATGCACATTCTCGCACCACATCGGCACATTCTTCACATTCTCTATCCTCACCCCCTTGATCTTATGGATATACGCATGGCTGCCATAACCGAAAACCGTCTTGAAATCGCCTGCGGATTCGACAACGCTCTGGAAATGATTGGTCGGATAATGGATACGCATCACATAATTATAGTCTGTATATAACTGATAGCCATGATTATAATTTATGAAGGTCCCGTCCGGAAGCCCCTTCGCCCTTCTCTGCACATCCTCCACGAAACCCGTATGCAAAGCATCGTCATTATCAAAATATGTGGTCACTACCCTATCCGCATGCAGACGCTCAGCGACCTGAATCCTGAAAATCTGAGCAAAATTACGCCCTTCCCGCGGCTCCACATATACAGGCACAAACTGCGGACACATCTTCCGATACCTCTCCACTCTCTCCCGATAGATCTCCGGCGTAGTGCTGTCAAACAGGACCAGCCACTGAAAATCCTTGCAAGTCTGCCCCATAACTGACGGAAGACAGTACCTCTCGAAAATCGCGAACCTATGCTCCAGCCAGGCCCTCGTCCTCACAGGATTCCCATCCTTTGCCTTCCTCCACAAAAGAACATTAAAACGCGTCAGTATGAAATGTTGTATGGTCATAGCGTAGTATTTTGTTTTATCTATATTGCAGTTCTGATTCAGGCTGCTCATCTATGTTTATCATAAGGCGCTATCGCCTCATCCCTCATCTCCAGAATCACCGTCCCCCTCTCCAGCGCCCGGATCAAATGCCACTGCCAGGCTATGATTCGGATTACAAACATTGATGTTTTGAAGACTTTTTCTATCTTTGCAGTCAACTTAATGGAAAGATGCTCGAGTGGTTGAAGAGGCACGCCTGGAAAGCGTGTAGTCGCCTAAAGCGGCTCACGGGTTCGAATCCCGTTCTTTCCGCAAAATCAATTCCCCCAACCGGCTCATACGCCCCATCCTTCATCTCCAGAATCACCGTACCGCTCTCAAGAGCCCTCAACGTATGCCACCGACCTTCTGGAATATTTTCATATTACAAAAAATCCTCCGTCCCCTCCGGATCATACGCGCGGTCCTTCGCCTCGAAGATCACGCTGCCATCCTCCAGACACACCAGCGTATGATACTGCCCCATCGGCACCTGAATGCCCGGACACTCCCCGCCGGCCTCCAGCACAAACTCCGCAGTCTTGTTCCCATCTGCGTCATAGAACTCCTCCCGCACCTTCCCGCGACACACAATCACCGTCTCCGACGTATCGTTGTGCTGATGGGGGCGGTATCAGAATAAAATCATTTTTAGATCATCAATAACCCGATCCAAGTCCTCACACCCTTCCTGCAATACAGATAGAAGAATTTCCGACTTAAATGACACTCCCGAGTGATAGCATAAGAACTCACCAATATATGATATAAGGTCAAACACATTATGCCCTCTCACATATAGATACGCATTATCGACCGTCAGTCTGGAATGTTCCAGAGGCATCGCATCAGGATCGAAAGACGGCCAAAGAGGATGATTCTGACACAACTGCATAAGTTTTTGTGACAAAGCATACCAAAAAGCTTCACCGTTATTTTCCAGTTGTCTCACAGATGCCTGCTTGGGGAGCAATATATTAAACTGGTATTCAAAATTTTCCGCCAGACCTTTACTCTTTAAATACAGCAAAAATAGAAACGGGATATATACCACATTAGAATAGCCCTTCAAGAACACTCGAAAATCAAATCTTTCCGAAGCCGACAAACATCTTTGAGCAAAAGCCTTCTGAAGACACTCAGCAAAACAATAATGATTTTCCCACGAATATGTATAGGTCTGAGCTATGTAATCAGCAGCAGACATCCCCGGCTGCTTCAACAGATGTCTCAAATCACTATCAAGACAAATAAAGAACTTACTGTTCAGATAGTCTCTGTACTGCAGGCACTGCTCACATCCTCGAGTATCATTCCCGGACTTGCTCTTGCTATACGATATATAATCATACCGGCCAGGATTTACCTTCTGTAACACGGTATCCCAAAACCTCACATCTTCCGCATCCTCCAAATGAATCGCCGCTATGTATCCGAAATAATGTCTGTTCTGAAAATCAATAGCCTGCTCCGCAATAAAATCTCGCTCTACCATATCTAAACATCAACTATTTAACGATACTACTCATCTGCACAACTTTATCTCCCCAGCCTCTGCTGATAATACTTGGAGAATGAGTCGCAATGATCAGCTGGCAATTAGGGTTCAAACGTCTCAAATTGTCTATCAGCACCTGTTGCCATGAAATATGTAAAGAAACTTCCGGTTCATCGGCAAATAAAATAGAAGGTTGGTTATCCTGCAAAAAGACCGTAAGAAGAAGTAACAGAAGCTGTTTTTCACCGGATGACAAATCTTCAACTTTCAAGACAAGTTCCCTCTGCCTGAACACAAGCTCACTATCTTTGGAAATCTCTACCGTCTTGCCTGTATCAGCAAACATTTCATTAATAACATCAAACAAAACAGAAATATTCTTCTGAATTTCCTCTGAGCGAGATGGCTCATTCAATATTTTCATTCTATAATTAAAGAATGAAAATCCATCTTTATTCTGGTATAAAACATAGTTAAGTTCCTGCAGCAAACGACTTTCATTCTTACGTCTGTCATTTGCCGGAGTATCAAAAGAACGGACAAAATAGACAGGATTAGGAAGCAAAGCATTCTTAAAACAAACTGTACTACTCTGACTCTTATCCATTTTATACTTTTTGAGAACAGTAGAATCTACATTTAATAAAGCATACAACACATTCAGGAAAGTAGTCTTTCCTGAACCGTTGATACCAACCAGAATATTCACTTGAGGATCTATCTCCTTCCATTCAAAATCTATATTTCCCCAAACGCCATCAAGGCGAACATATGTCAAATATCCGTTCTGCATATAATTTTCGATTCGTTCTAATGTCTGCAAATGTAATCAATTATCCTTTAAAATCCACATTATCACACCCGCTTATCACAAAAAATGGAGCCCAACCGGACTCTACCATCATCTCTACATCGACAACACATCCCCCTCCCCGATCGGCTCATACGCCCCATCCTTCATCTCCAGAATCACAGTACCGCTCTCAAGAGCCCTCAACGTATGCCACTGACCGGCTGGAATATTCAACGCACAAGCCACAGGCACGTCATTGCGAGGAGCGAAGTCCAAAACGTCATTGCGAGGAGCGTAGTCCCTAACGTCATTGCGAGGAGCGTCAGCGACGTGGCAATCTCCCAACACAAAAGACTCGACCAACACTCCCGCTTCATCATAATACTCCTCCACCACACGACCACGCAACACAACCACAGTCTCCGAAGTCTTCTGATGCCTATGAATCGGCACCACAGAACCCGGCTCAATCGCATTCAACATTCTCTGCGACGAATCCGCATCCGAATTCCTCATATCCAGATTCATCCTCAACCTTGGCGACGCCTGAGCCTGAGCTGTGAGATTATCAAGCAATATATTATCAATCTTCATAATCATCAACTATAAGAAAATTACAATCTACCTATTGCATTTCAAACGAAAACATCTACCTTTGCGCTCAAGGAAGTAAAACGTAGCCAGGAAGGGGG
>SUYM01000041.1 GCA_015060455.1 Bacteroidales bacterium | reverse complement strand
AGACTCCTTGGCTGTGTCGTGATAATTCATCAGATTTAATTCTACCAAAAGAATTAACGCTTCTCGATAAATTGTATTTTTCTCGGTACTTGCTTGTACAGTTTCCAGTCTTTTCAATGAACTTTTTATACCCCGTTTTTCGTTTGGGATTGCAAAGGTAGATATTTTTTCCTTACTACCAAACTTTTCTGAAAATATTTTTTACCTTTTTTCACACAAAAAACTTCCGCACTACCACAAGTATCTGGTAATGCGGAAGTTATATCGTTGTTACAATTTTGTTAAATAGATTGCCACGTCGCTGACGCTCCTCGCAATGACAGCAAAAGCATTGTTGGCCCGATATGACTGGCAGAACGACTTCTGATATATATTCAGAAATAATTATTATATTTGTACGATATACTATATATAATATATGGACAAGAAAGTAGTCATAATTCCTACGTACAACGAGAAGGAGAACATCGAGAAGATTATCAGGGCTGTGTTCGGCCTTGAAGGAGAATATCACGTACTTGTGATTGAAGACGGGTCACCGGACGGAACCGCCAACATAGTCAAGAACCTTCAGAAGGAATTTCCGGAAAGCCTGCATATGATCGAGAGGAAAGGCAAACTCGGTCTTGGCACGGCATATATCACCGGCTTCAAGTGGGCAACCGAACACGGATATGACTATATCTTCGAGATGGATGCGGACTTTTCACATAATCCGAATGACCTTCCAAGACTGTACGAGGCTTGTGCAAACGGCGCTGACGTTGCCATAGGTTCACGTTACTGCAACGGCATCAGCGTCATCAACTGGCCTATCGGAAGGGTCATAATGTCATACTATGCGTCAGTATATGTCCGCACGGTGCTCGGCATGAAGGTATATGACACCACTGCCGGATTCAAATGTTACAGAAGACAGGTCCTTGAAACCATCGACCTTGACAAGGTGAAGATGAAGGGATATGGCTTCCAGATTGAAATGAAATACTCCGCCTATAAACTCGGATTCAAGATCAAGGAGGTACCTATCATATTCGTCGATAGGACAGAGGGCACATCAAAGATGAGCAGCGGAATATTCGGAGAAGCCTTCTGGGGTGTCATGGGACTTAAATTAAGAAAAATCAGAGCAAGAAAATAATGAAACTCCTGCACAACGCCACCATCATCACTGCCGAAAAAGAAGCGGCGGGCACTATATATATAAAGGAAGGAAAAATAGCAGATATTATATATAAGGATGAGGAGGACTACCCTGCCCGGGTGTTTTCGATACTCAGGACACTTCCCCGGGAAAGCATCATGGAATTGGAGGGGAAATGCGTGATGGCAGGTGGAATTGATGCGCATGTGCATTTCCGCGAGCCGGGCCTGACACATAAGGCGGATATGGACACAGAGTCAAAGGCGGCCCTTGCAGGTGGGGTGACATATATGATCGATATGCCGAACACCAATCCGGCAACCACCACCGCCGCTGCGCTGAAAGATAAAATCCTTACAGCCAAGACCAAAGCACACGGAAAGATGGCGTTCCATATAGGGGCGACAAACTCGAATGTCGAGGATATCTGCCGGTTGGTCAAGGATGGCGACCGGGTAGCAGGCATCACCTCTGAGGACATCGCCGGAGTCAAGGTGTTCATGGGTTCATCGACCGGCAACATGCTGGTTGACAGCGAGAACACATTGGACAGGCTGTTTGCGATAAAGGAAAAGCCGATATTGGTCCACTGTGAAGACGAGGACACCATCAAGACCAATCTTGCAAAGGCAGTCGAGAAATACGGTGAAGACATACCGTTCACCGAACACGAAAATATAAGAAGCCGCAGTGCCTGCATAAAATCAAGCATCAAGGCTCTCGAAATGGCTATGAAGCATGGCACCAGACTCGTCCTCTGCCACATTTCCACAAAGGAAGAACTGGAAATGGTGCGCGCCGCCAAATTGAACAATCCTCAGATTGTCGCAGAAACTTCGTGCAACTATCTGTGGTTCAGCAATGACGACTATGTCAGACTCGGCAGCAGAGTTAAATGTAATCCCTCTGTGAAGACGCCACAAGACCGTGAGGCGCTCCGCAAAGGGCTGGCGGAAGGACTCATCGACACCATCGGATCCGACCACGCCCCTCACCTTCTCAGCGAAAAGGACAACAAATACGCCAAGGCACCATCTGGACTTCCTACCATTCAGCAGAGCCTTCCTGTGCTGTTGACTATCGCCGCCCAGGAAGATATTCCGCTCACCCGCATCGCAAGCGTGTTCTCAGAAAAGGCATCAGAGATATACGGACTCAATACCGGAAAGATAGCCAAAGGCTATGCAGCCGACCTCGTGATATTCGACAAGGAGAAGGAATTCACGGTAAAGGCGGAAGACATAAAGAGCAAATGCGGATGGTCGCCATACGAAGGTGAAAACCTGAAAGGAGTAATCGAGGAGGTGCTGGTTAACGGCATTTCGGTTATATAGATATCTCGTCTCCCTACGGTCGCTCGATATGACAGAAAGCAGACGGTCGCTCGATATGACAGAAAGCAGACGGTTTAATAGCCGTCTGCTTCTGTTATTTAATAAGCCTCAATCCTATACGACTTCTGTCAAGGTCGACAGAAATGACAGTAACCTTGACCTGCTGATGGAGTTTGAGAATCTTGGACGGATCTGCCATGCCCTTGACACCCATCTGGGAGGCATGGATGAGGCCGTTCTGCTTGATGCCTATATCTACAAATGCACCGAAGGCTGTTATGTTGGTCACAATGCCGGGCAGTTCCATGCCGGTCACCAGGTCATCTATGGTCTTTATGTCGTGAGAGAACTCGAAGACCTCAGCCGACTCACGCGGGTCGCGGCCGGGTTTCTTCAATTCCTGAACAATATCATTTATTGTAGGCAAGCCGAATTCCTCTGTGACATACCGCGAGACATCAATTTTTGAGCATAGTTCAGCATTTCCGACAAGTTCCTTTGAAGGGACACCGAGATCCGCGGCCATCTTATCCACAATATGATATGCTTCCGGATGGACTGCGGAATTGTCAAGAGGGTTCTCCGCCCCGTGGATGCGCAGAAATCCAGCACACTGCTCAAAGGCCTTCTCTCCCAATCTCTTGACTTTCAGCAGTTCCCTGCGTGACTTATAGGCTCCGTTCTCGGAACGGTATTCAACGATATTTTCAGCAAGCGCCGGACCTATCCCGGAAACATAACTGAGAAGATAACTGCTTGCTGTATTGAGGTTTACGCCCACACTGTTCACACAACTCTCGACCGTATTGTCAAGGGCCTCCTTCAAAAGAGTCTGATCCACATCGTGCTGATACTGCCCTACTCCAAGTGATTTGGGATCAATCTTAACAAGTTCCGCCAACGGATCCATAAGACGGCGACCGATGGACACTGCACCGCGGACTGTCACGTCATACTCAGGGAACTCTTCACGGGCAATGTCGGAAGCGGAATATATGGAAGCGCCATCCTCACTGACTGTAAACACGCGTACCCCGTCAGGAAGAGGTACACGCCTGATGAAATCCTCAGTCTCACGGCTTGCAGTTCCGTTTCCTATTGCAATCACCTCAATTCCATATTTGTCAACGAGCGAAGATATTGTCTGAATGGACTTGACCTTCTCACTTACAGGAGGATGAGGGAATATAGCCACATTGTACAGAAGCCCACCCTGCTCATCAAGACAGACCACCTTGCAGCCTGTCCTGAAACCAGGATCTATGGCCAGGACCCTCTTCTGTCCGACCGGGGCAGCCAGCAGCAACTGACGAAGATTTTCCGCAAATATCCTTATGGACTCCTTGTCAGCCTTCTCCTTGGACTCCCTTATGATCTCATTGGAAATGGACGGTTCCAGAAGACGCTTGAAGGCATCATCAAAAGCCTCATGCATCTGCTCGGCAAGCGGAGCGGCAGGATAACGTCTTTCCTGACAGAAATCATAATATATCTTCTTGCCGCATTTTTCCGCATCGGCATCAATCCTGACTGTAAGGAACCCTTCTTCCTCGGCACGCAGAATGGCCAGCAGACGATGAGGGGCGATACGTTCAAGCGACTCCGAATAGTCAAAGTAACTGCGATATTTCATGGCCTCGGGACCGGTCGCCTTCTTTGTCGCCTTAGTTACAATCCGGCGGGTCCGGAAAATCTGCCTCAATGTCTCACGTACAGACGCCGTCTCGCTAAGACGCTCAGCAATGATGTCTCGGGCACCTGCAAGAGCATCATCCACCGATGCAACCTTGTCGCCGACATATTTTCGGGCCTCTGCCACAGGGTCAGTCAAGGCGACATCGAACATCTTGTCCGCCAAAGGTTCAAGTCCAGCCTCCCTGGCTGCCGTAGCACGGGTGCGTCGTTTCGGTTTGTATGGAAGATATATATCCTCCAACTCCCTGCTCTCCACACAGTTCTCTATGCGTTGGCGCAAATCAGCGGTCAATGCACCCGCCTGCTCTATATTTTCAAGAACCGTCACCTTGCGCTTCTCCATTTCAGCGAAGACATCAGCCCAATGACGTATCTCAGCAACCGCAACATCGTCCAATCCTCCTGTACGCTCCTTCCTGTAACGGCTTATGAACGGCACGGTAGCCCCGTCTTCAAACAGGGTTATACAATTTTCTACCTGCCAGTCCTTGACCTGCAGATGTTTTGCTATGTATGTGATATAGATTTGTTTCATTTTTATATGGTTAGATCCTTCGACTACGCTCAGGATGACATCAGTCATGTGAAACCTGCTTCAACTGTTCACGATATGAAGAGAATATCTTGGATTTTGAAATAAAGCCGACATATGTCCTGTCTTCGGTAACAACAGGAAGATTCCACGCATCCGTCTGCTCGAACTTTGTCATCACCCTGTCCATCTTTTCATTCACATAGACATAGGCAGGGGCTGAACGCATGAAATTATATACATGGTATGAGTCATAATTTTCATGGTTGAACATTATCGGTCGGATATCCTCCAATGAGACATAGCCCTGAAAATGATTCTTCGAATCCACCACCGGGAAGATATTCCTCCTGGACTGTGAGACCACATCAACCAGTTGCCTCATGGTCGCGTCTATCTTTATAGGTGCAAAGTCTGTCTCGATCAACTCATTGGTCTTCAAGAGAGTAAGCACAGCCTGATCGCTGTCATGGGTCAGAAGTTCTCCCTTTTTTGCAATACGCTTCGTATAGATGGAATATGGCTCCACCGCCCTTGTGGCAGCATATGAGATCGTCGCCGTTATAATCAGAGGTATGAGAAGTTCATATCCGCCGGTCATATCCGCAATAAGGAAGATGGCCGTCATCGGCGCCTGCATGACACCGGCCATAAGACCGGCCATACCCACAAGCACAAAATTATTCTCCGGCACTACGGCGGCACCACCAATCAGGTTGATCGTCCTTGATACTACAAATCCTGCTATGGCACCGATAAAAAGCGTAGGTCCGAATGTACCTCCGACACCACCTCCGGCATTCGTAAATGACATTGCGAAGACCTTCAACAGCAGAATCATCAGGAAGAACACAGGGACAGACCAGGCGCTGTGCATGAAGAAGGCAAGGACAGTCTCACCTTCAAGGTCAGGCATGCCACCGTTCAACAATTCCCTCAGATGACCATAGCCCTCACCGAACAACGGAGGGAAGAGGAATATGAGCAGACCAAGACAGGTGGCGGAAAGGGCCCATCTGACATACGGACGTCTGATGTTCTTTATCTTATCTTCAAGCCAGAGTGTAGTGCGGGTGAAATATACCGAGAACAGAGCAGAGAACAAGCCCAGAAGCACATAGAACGGTATATTTCCCATTGAAAACGGCGAGAGGGTACACTCGAAAGGAGGCTTGGTTCCCAGACAGATATACGAAACCACCGTTGCGGAAATCGTTGAAAGAAGCAACGGAAGTATCGAGGTCATGGATATATTGAAAAGTAGTATTTCAAGGGTGAAAAGCACGCCCGCCAAAGGAGCGTTGAAAATACCGGCCACAGCACCTGAGGCTCCACAACCAAGAAGAATCGTCATATTCTTATATGACAGGCCCATGTAGCGGGCCACATTCGAGCCGATGGCCGCTCCTGTATATACAATAGGCGCCTCCGCTCCGACAGAGCCTCCGAAACCGATTGTAACTGACGAGGCCAACATCGATGTCCACATATTGTGGGCCTTTATCTTCGACTCATTCTTGGACACGGCCTGCAGCACCTTGGTGACTCCATGACCGATATTGTCCTTGACCACATATTTCACAAACAGCAGGGATATGAGCATACCGATACCAGGATAGATAAGGTGAAGGACATTGTATGCACCGCTGTCGGAAAGGGAAATGAGACGATGGTGGATAAATTCAATGGAGAGTTTGAGCAGGACCGCAGCCAATCCGCAGGCTATACCGACGACAAGAGACAATATCATAAGGACATTCTTCTCGGGTAACTTTCCGAAAAGATGCCTCAGAGGTCTGACGAGCCTATATATGACTGTTTCCTTCATTTCCGATAATGCGGTCTGGTCAAATCATACAAATATAGTCAGAATTTGTTTAAAAGCCTCCCAAAACTTCTTAATTTGTATGGTGTCAAATGATTTTCCGTAAAAGATGCACTAAATAAGTAAACATGAATCATTTCACAACGACCGTTACAAAAATCTGCCTCTTTTTGTAACGAAGGTGCCGTTTTTATGGCAGATACATTGTTTTTGAGGACGACCGTGACAAAAAATTGGCAAAATTTGTCACGGTCCCGGATCAGATCAGCATACTGCACAGATAACGGATAATCATTTGGTGTCACAAAAAAATGACCGATTGGAATCCAACCGGTCATCGTATTGTATAATATTACAGATTACGCGTCTGCAGAATCATCATCTCCGTTTGAATACTGGGAGATATTGTCATCAGGAAGGCTTTCTCCTTCTCCATCATTATCATCCACATCGTCGCTCTCCAGCCAACGTTCAAGATCCTCTACGTCATCAGTCTTGACATGAATCTTCACAAGATATATTGCATCAGGAATTTCAACTGTCACCGCATAGAAACTGGTTCCGTCCGGCTTCGGATATTTTACCAGATCCGGGAAATAATCAGTATAACCTTTCGGATATTTCTCAGCGAATGCCGCAGCAAGTTCATCAGACATATTTTCAAAACTGATGACCGCTCTCCTCTTTGTAGTTGTTGACATATCTATCTGTTTTAATTCTGATTTTGCTTAAATACGGTGCAAGATTAGGACATTTTTTTGAATTGAGCAATACCAGAAGCACTTTTTTTATGAAAATTTATCGCTTGCCACGGCGGAAGAAAAATGTCTTCTGCTCCTTCTTCTTATCCATATCTCTCTCAACATACACAGTATCAAGATTTTTCGGGTCCAGTCCCGTGTAGAACATCACGGACGAGGTCGTCATCGGAGTCGGCGTGAAATCCTGAACCTGGTCCATATACAGTCCGCGCAAGGCCGGGTTTGAGGCAAGACGTTTCATCTCACGCATACCGCAGCCCGGATGTGAGGATATGAAATAAGGCACAAGTTCGCATTTGCGTCCGCTTGATGCCACTATCTTGTCAAATTCCACTCTCAGACGCTCGAAAAGTCTGAACGAAGGCTTTGCCATAAGTTTAAGGACACTGTCCTCGGTGTGTTCAGGAGCCACTTTCAGACGTCCGGAAGTGTGTTCAAGAATCAGTTCCCTCAGATATGGATATGATGTCTCATCCACAAAACCTTTCTCATCGAGGAACAGGTCATATCTGATGCCGCTGCCTATATATGAATGCTTTATACCCTTGACCCTCGCAATCTGTCCATACAATTTCAGCAGACGTTCATGCGAACGGTCCATATTCCTGCATGGGGCAGGGAAAAGACAGGACTTTCGCCGGCATTTGGCACACAATTCCGGATTCCTGCCTTTCATTCCGTACATATTGGCTGTCGGAGCGCCCACATCGGAGATGTTTCCCGCAAAGCCATGAAGTTGTGGCAGAGCGGATATTTCCCTGATTATGGAATCTTCACTGCGGGACTGTATGAATTTTCCCTGGTGAGCGGCAATCGTACAGAAATTACAGCCTCCGAAACAGCCCCTGTGGGTGTTTACCGAGAATTTTATCATCTCGAAGGCGGGAATATGCTTGCCTTTATAACGCGGGTGAGGCTGTTTGGTGAAAGGAAGATCCCAGAACGAGTCCATTTCCTGCTCCGTTGCAGGCGGATATGACGGATTTATCTGCACAAAGCCCTCTCCCACAGGTTCCACAAGCACAGGCGGAATCAGCATGTTCGCAGCAGTCTCTATGATATGGAAATTCTCGGCAAAGGCACGCTTGTCCTTGCAGCACCTCTCATATGAATGAATGGCCACGGCATCCTTCTGACGGCAGCGTCCGTCCATATAGAATCCCAACTGAGGGATCTTGCGGATATCATTGATATTCCTGCCCGCCTCAATAGCCTTGGTGAGTTCAAGCATCGGCCTCTCCCCCATTCCATAACAGAGCCAATCCGCTCCGGAATCAACCAATATCGACGGTTTGAGGGCATCCTGCCAATAGTCATAATGAGTCAGGCGTCTGAGCGAGGCCTCGATGCCACCGATGACGACCGGGGTATCGGGATATATTTCCTTGAGAATCCTTGTATATACTGTTACGGCATAATCAGGACGCTGACCTGCACGCCCCTCAGGAGTATAGGCATCGTCGCTGCGAAGGCGTTTGGCGGCAGTATAATGATTGACCATCGAGTCCATTGCACCGGAATTGACTCCGAAATAGAGCCTTGGAGCGCCTAACTTGCGGAAATCACGCAGGTCATCCCGCCAGTTCGGCTGAGGAACGACCGCCACCCGATAGCCATGTTTCTGGAGCCAGCGGGCAATCACTGCTGTTCCGAACGACGGATGATCGACAAAGGCGTCGCCCGTAAATATGATTACATCAATATAATCCCAGCCAAGCGCTTTGACCTCCTTGGCTGTCGTGGGAATCATATATGTATTGTTCTCGTTCATAACGGGGGACAAAAATAGCACATTTGTTCAAATAAAAAAGACCGACGGAGAAATTTCCATCGGTCTTTCTATATTGTCGCGGGCAGAATTACTCTGCTACGATCTCATACTTGAAAGTACCCTTGATATCCTTGTAGCACTTAACTGTAGCCTCGTAAGTTCCGAGTTCCTTAGCAGCCTCTACTGTGATATCCTTCTTATCTACGTCAAGACCAGCGGCAACAAGAGCGTCAGCAAGTTGAGCAGTAGTAACTGAACCATAGATCTTGCCTGACTCGCTTACCTTAACTGCAACTTTTACAGTTGTCTCAGCAAGTTTTGCTGCAAGAGCCTCAGCGTCAGCAACATACTTAGCGATCTTGTGAGCCCTCTGACGAAGGTTCTCAGCGAGCACCTTCTTTGCAGAAGCCGTAGCCATGATAGCATAACCCTGTGGGATAAGATAGTTGACAGCGTATCCTGTCTTTACATTGACGATATCGTCTGCGTGGCCAAGATTTGCCACATCCTTCTTAAGAATAATCTCCATATTGCTGTCCTCCTATTATTTCAAAAGGTCTGTTACGTATGGAAGAAGTGCAAGATGTCTTGCTCTCTTCACTGCCTGAGCCACCTTTCTCTGGAACTTGAGTGAAG
>SUYM01000040.1 GCA_015060455.1 Bacteroidales bacterium | reverse complement strand
GTATATCTTGAAAGCGAAGATGGAAGTTGTGGTATCATGATTCTTACAGAGTCGGAGGAAGACAATATCTTCTCCCAGTTTGACAAGGTCAGCCTGTCGCTCAAGGGATGCGTGCTGTCAAAAGTGGATGTGCCCGGTACGGACAGACAGGGAAGGCCGGTGTCATATTGCAGGGTCGATAGCCTGACTGTGGACAATGTCATTTCTGTAGATCAAGGCACCGGAGCGCCGTTGAAGGAAAAGCATATAAAGGATCTTGGCCCGGATGACATCTTTACCTATGTCACATTGAAGGATTGCGAACTTCCTTTCAGAAAAGGCTCTCTGACTCCAGTGAATGAGAAACTTACCAATGCGTCCAATATTGGCAAGACCAATAAGTTCCCTGTTTCCATTCATGACAGGGAAGGCTCGTCGATGTATGTGTTTACAAACACGACCTGCCCGTATCGTCGTGATGGCAGCCGTCTGCCTTACGGAAGCGGAGATATGAAGGGTATAGTCGTGTATGAACTGTTCAGCCGTTTCATATATCAGGACAATGACAGTTCAGATGAGGATACTTACGGAAACCTTGGATGGTACCAACTCCGGCATACCTGCCGTGAGGATTTCGCAATGGCGAAGGACAGAAGCGACAGCGATTTTTCTGCTATCCTTGCGGAGTGGAGATATGTCCTGGGTGCAAATCAGGAAAAATACTATGCGACAGACGGAGACAAGACTGCATATTTTGCTCATTCGACAAAGAACTCCATTACTTTGTATGATGATTTCAGTTATCTCGGTCCTGTAGGCACGACTGAAGACGGCTTCTTTGGCAAAAATGCCGAGAATATAAATGGACTGGGAGTGATCCTGGAGGACGGAACAGACTGGATGGGGCCTGGCTACAAGGGCCAGAACAGTGAAAATGCCTATAAGGTCAACAATACTGACGCTGGAAAGGGAGCAGGTATTTCACCATCCAATATTGGTGCGGCATGGCATACCAATGTCAATTGGGATACCAGCAAGAAAATTCCTGCCGGCTTGGTGCTGAACTTTTCAACGAAGAATATAACTACAGATAAGATGTTTCTACATCTGGCCATGATGTCAGTCATATCCAGCGGTGGACTTACGGGGCCGAGACAATTCAATGTAGATTGGTCTTTGGATAAGGCGACTTGGACCCCGGCAGGCTCGTTTACAATCTCAGACTATGGCGGAGCGACGGGTGTTCCTGCCACTCAACTTTGGCAGACGCCGGGATATATTCCTGTGACAGTAGAACTTCCTGCATCCCAGTTGTGCGGAAAGGAAACAGTGTTTGTCCGGATTTTCCCTGATGAATCTATGAAGATCGGCTCATATACCGAGTACATTACCTCAAAGGTTCCGACAAACTCATATCCTCGTACAGCATATAATTATATAGGAATACGATACAATAAATAATAACACATTGACTATGAATGTAAAACAATTCTACCAGACTCCTCAGATGGAGACGGTTGTCCTCGAAAACGAGGGGATTATGTGTCAGTCCGGTGAAGACACGAAATACTCGACCAGCAAGTTCGAGTGGGATGAGGCTATGGATCTTTAAAAACAGTTTGCTATGAAGAAGTTATTTTATTATTCAATTGCTCTCCTTGCGGCTGTTTCATGCGCAAAGGAGATTGTTCCTCAAGACAATGTCGAGACTCCGAAGGGAGACCTCAAGACTTTCACTATCGGTGCCTGCATCGATAACTCTACTATTGCGCCTCAGGATCTTACTAAGGCTAATCTTGACGCAGAGACTCTCGAAGTACTCTGGCAGTCAAAGGACACAATCGGTCTTGTTACCGCTGACGGCGCCATCACTCCAGCATGGCTTGCAGAAGGCTACGGCGGAAAGACAGAAGGAGTCTTCAACTATCAGGCGGAGGCCGAAATCGCGCCTGTCTATGCTTATTACCCATATACCAGTTCGTCAAACGTCTGTCAGCAGACTGTGGAGGGAGGTAAACTTAACATTGCGCTTGAGTCGAACCAGCCACGTCCGAATAATGGACTTATCAACAAGAACGTTCTGATCATGGTTGCAAAGGCTGACGGAGAGTCTGTCGTTTTCAAGAACACTTGTGCAATTGCAAAGATCAGCGTAAAAGGTAATCCTGTCGAGACGCGTCACCTTTATGTTCAGACTCCGGAGGCAGCGCTTAATGGGGCCGGTACCGTAGATATGGCTTCTGACAGTCCTGTTTTTGTGACCAACGCAATCAATGAACTTAATGCTGATAATAATGTCATCAAAACCAGGTCAACAGTTATGGATATCGATGCTAAGGGTGTTACATTTACACCGGGAACAGATTACGTGTTTGCCGGATATGTTGTTATGCCGGCCGGTACTTATCATAGTTTGAACTTTGAAGGACTTGCAACTGTCGGAGAAAACAGATATTACATCCAGTCCTATTCTCCAGCCAAAAACATTACCTTGAATGTGGGAAAGATTCGTCCTCTGAATGTCCCTATTGATGTGCCGACAGAATTTACAGATCTCAGCGCTGACGGTAAGATAGCGAACTGCTATATGATTCAGAACGAGAGCGGAGAGAATTTCGGTTTCAGACTGGCAACCAGGACATATTCGAACGGTAAGGGTACAAATACGGATCTGGACATCAATAACGCATATAACGCGACAGTTTTGTGGCAGTCAACAGAAGGATTGATTTCATCAGTGACTTACAACAGGGCCAACGCGATGATATATTTCAAGAGAGATACTCAGAAGACCGGTAATGCTGTCATAGCATTGAGAAGCCGTGAGGGACAGGTGGTTTACAGTTGGAACATCTGGGTGCCGGGTGAAGTAGTGGGCACGAATAAATTCGGCTCATACGAACTTATGGACAGGAACCTTGGCTCTTACGGGACATCCGGTTATACGAAGATAGGTGCCTTCTATCAGCAGGGCCGTAAGGATCCGTTCCCTGGCGCTTCGGAAGGAACCGGGTCTGTCAACAGCACTGCGGTATATCCGGATGTGATCAAGACCGTCAAGGCTCAGGATGGAAAGACCCAGGCATGGGCAAACAATCACCCGAATGTCTTTATCTGGGGAACCGACAACACCGGAAGACAGGACTGGAGAAGTGCCTATGATAATAATCTCTGGGTTTCAACAGAAACTGTCCTCAAAAGACCTCAGGATCCATGTCCATATGGCTACCGTGTTCCGATTACCAAAGAGTTTGATAATATGAATCTCGTTGCTAAGACGAAGACCGGTACTTATGCGGACCTTGCACTGACCATCACGGATGATAATGATAAAGATGCTGTTTTCCCGATAGGAGGTGTTTGGCAAAGGAAGTATAATGCCATCGAAATGGCCAATGTAGATGTGGAAGGATACCTGTGGTGTGGCAATGGCTCTACAAATACTGGAAATTTTGATACCCAATTCCCGAATGCTTCCACAACTGAGATTACTGAAGCCGGTACATACAGAATCCAGTTTAAGAAGGCTAATGTTACGATTGCTAAGACAAAGGCTCATCCTCGCCGTTGGGGCTCGAATGTCCGTTGTGTGAAATTCACTGAAGTTGACGCTGAATAATGAAAAGATTGTCTTACATCCTGGCTGCACTGCTCGTGCTTTGCGGCTGCAGCAAAGAAAATAACGAAAATGGGGCTCCGAAGCCGGAACTTCAGACCTTTACCGTGGCCGCTGTCATAGAGCGTGGCCAGGATGTAAGGGCAAATCTTGATGAAACTTCTCTTGAAGTCCTTTGGCAGGAAGGAGACCGGATAGGACTCGTTGATGCCGAAGGCAATATTACTCCGGCTCTGCTTGAAGCAGAGGACGCAGGATCTTCGCAGGGCAGATTTACATATCAGGCAGAAAAGGCTGTGGATATTGTATATGCCTATTACCCTTATACCGGAAATGAGTCATGCTCGGAGGGAAAACTATCTCTGAGTATGAATAATGCTTTGGTCATGGCTGGAAAGTATCTAGACGGCGGACTTCTCTTCAGGAACGCCTGCTCAATAGTCCAGTTGAACCTGTCCGGTGAGGAAAACTATGTCAGAAAGATTTCTCTTCGATGTCCCGCAGCAAATCTTTCCGGAGCAGGAGTCCTTGATCTTACCCATGATACTCCAGTATTTCAACCGGATGAAGCAGGGGACGCGGCCCATGGTGTGGAAGTCGATCTGGGATCTTCAAGACTGCATATGGGAGCGCAGCAGAAGGCGGTGGCCTATATCGTGCTGCCTTCCGGTACCTATGTCGGGCTGACTGTCGAGACACTCGGAAACACAGACAAGACCGGAACTGACAAGGCTTCGGAAGTGTCCCTTATCTATTCTTCCACCAAGTCAGTGACTCTCAATCCGGGCCGTATCAGGCCTTTGAATGTCACGATGTCATACCCAGAGGACGTAACTGTCTATGGACGTGTGCTTTGTGGAGAGAAACCTGTGGGCGGTGTGGCTGTTACAGATGGCGAAAATGTAGTCACTACGGATGCTGACGGATATTACAGCATGTCATCTGCGAAGCCGCACGGTATGGTCTATATCTCTGTCCCTTCAGGTTATACCGTGAAGAGGGGCTATGGAGCCGTGCCGGAGTTCTATCATCATACGGCCAAAAATGCAGGTGTGGCGGAGAGGATAGATTTTGAACTGATTGACGACGGAGACCAGACCAATCATACCATGCTGCTGATAGGTGACATCCACCTGATGGGGTATAATTCCAACGGAAATGAAGCCAACCGCAACCTTACCCAGTTCAACGCATTGGTCAACGAAATCAATAGGTATGTGGCTGATAACGAGGACTCAAAGATTTATGCGATGACTCTTGGCGACATGACTTGGGACAGTTACTGGATATGGAACAATTTCGGGATTCCGGATTATGTACAGATTTCCGACAGGTTCAACCTCAATGTCTATTGCACGGTCGGCAATCATGACAATGACCTTACTGTCGCCGAAGACTGGGCCTGCATGGCTGATTGGAGGAGATATTACGGTCCTACATATTATTCCTTCAACATCGGTCAGGTACACTACATCTCTTTGGATAATGTCATTACCAGAAATGGCGGGACAATTGAAACAAGAGACTACAATTGCGGACTCACAGACCAGATACTGACGTGGCTTAAGAAGGACCTTGCTCTTGTGGACAAGGATACCCCGATTGTTGTCGCAATGCATATACCGTTGCTCAATATCAATGGAGGAACATATATGTCCGGTGACAACGACATGGATACATATAAGATAATCGATGCCTTCTATGCCTATTCCGATGTGACATATTTCTCTGCTCATTCCCATACACTATATAATAACTATGGGGAAGAGGTCCTCAATTGGAATAAATTCAAATATCAGCCGATCAATGAGCATAATGTCGGAGCGGCATGCGCAGACTTCTGGGGCTCGGGTTCAATAGATAAGGACCTTCTGATCTCGCGTGACGGCAGCCCTGGAGGATACAGGATATTGAATGTCGCAGGAAAGAACAGGCAGATGACTTTCAAGGCAACCGGCAAGGACAAAAATTACTTTTTCCGCGCATACGACAGAAATTCGATACAGATCAGTGCCGAAAAGTATATCCCGAATGCTGGAGCAAATCATAAGGCTGAATTTGAAAAATATCTCGATGAATATGCAGATGCTTCCTCAGAGAACTATGTTTATATACATGTCTGGGACTGGTACGAGGGCTGGAATATAAGCGTGAAGGAAGGCTCGACTTCTCTTACGGTCGAGGATCTGGGAAAATACAAGGATCCGCTTTATATGATTTCAACGATGGTCAGAAGGTGCAATGCTGCCGATAACGGAAGTTACACTCTGGACATGTATCCCCAGAATTGTCAGCACATGTTCCGGGTCAAGGCATCGTCAGCGACATCAACTGTAACTATTACGGTGACAGATCCGTTCGGCAATATGGATATTCAGGAGATTAAGCGTCCGAGAGCCTTCAGTATTGCAGAATACGCTGCCGACGGAGATCTCCGTACCAAATATGTGACACCGTCATTTGAATTGGACCCTGAAATGAATTTATAATATGAAAAGATTTCTGATACTATCGACTATCTTTCTTCTGACGCAAAGTCTTTTTGCCCAGGAGTTCAAGGTGGGAACGTACAACCTATTCACTTCGGATTCGAGGCTGAAGGCCGTTGGTTCTAATCCGAATGTCTCTCAGCAGAGGTACTGGTGCAACAGCGCTCCGGCAGTGGCTTCCATGATTTCCGAACTGGATTGTGATGTGCTGGGACTCCAGGAAATCTGTGACAGCATCTGGGGAGTCAAGGGTGAAAACGACATCAGGAAACTTGTGGCCGCGCAAGGAAAGGTGGACTATGACTGGGTGCTCTATCCTAATTCAAAGTCAGGAAAGATCCAGTATGATGTGGCTCTGGCGTATAAGAAGTCCAAGTTCAATCTTCTGGAAAGTGGTATATTCTATATGGGTGGTGTCCGGGATTCTGCAATTCTTGCCCCGAAAGCGCCAAAGGGTTCCCAGAGGCCTTGCGTATGGGCGCACCTCGAACATAAGGATTCGGGCAAGGATTTTTATTTTCTGAGCGTCCATTTTCTTGTACCTCAGAAGGGAAAGGATGGCAAGACAAACAGTGCCGGCAATAAATACAATATGCAGCAGTTGCGTGAGATCACGATGGATATGATACCGGCGGACACTCCTTCGATTCTTGTGGGAGACTTCAACGCCGATCATAAGGCAAAGCATTGGGGGTCAATAGGCAACGCAAGGTGGCTTGACCTGTTCCAGCACTATCTTGCTGCCGGAACGCTTCCTGCTGACATCAAGGACTGGGGTACTCAAGATACGAAGGATGAAAGTTCCCTTACCAAATGGAAACCGGACCACATCTGCCTTAATGGCTTCAGACCGCTGGATATCAATGTTGACAAACGTAAGTTTCCGACGGCTGACGGCACATTGCATTATCCGTCCGACCATCTTCCGGTGACTTCCCGAGTGGCTTTCATTCAGGAGGTGGATCAGAGCATATATAATACTCCAGCCCCGATAAATCCGAAGACCGTCAGGATAGTGTCTTCAAACATCCGTTATTGGAACAACAATAACGACCTTGAAAACGGTTGGGACAGACGCAAGAGCGCGATTGCTGCGATGATGAATGACATCAGGCCTGCTGTGATAGGTTTTCAGGAGTGCAGCAAGTATCAGAGGGACTATATTCTCGGACATTGCCCGGATTATGAATATGTGGATTATCTGATCAGGCGTAATGAGAAGAATCTGAGGTCTTACGCTGCATTTACGGACCCGGTGATGTGGGACAGGAATGTGCTCGAACTCCTCGAGTGGGACGCTTTCTATCTTTCCGAGACTCCTGATACATGTTCCAAGTCTTGGGACGCTGCCGAGCCACGAACCGCCCTCTGGTGCCGTTTCAAGCACAAGAAGACAGGAAAGGAGTTCATCTTCATCAATACTCACCTCGACCATAAGGGAGTGGAGGCAAGAAAGAACGGCCTGGAGGTGCTTCTGAACCAGATGGAAAAGGTCAATGTGAAGAAACTTCCTATGGTGGTTCTGGGAGACTTCAATGCGCAGTATAAGGAGGCAACTCTTGACAGGATAAAGAAGGAGTGGAAAGACACCCGTTTCGCTGCGAAGGATTCTGATGACAAATATACGTTCAATGGTTTCGGCAAGTCGTGGAACGGAACTGTTGACTATATATGGTACAAGGGTTTCAAGAAATGTCATAACTTCAAGGTTATCGTGAGAAAGTATAACCACGTTCCGTTTATCTCGGACCATTATCCGATCCGTGCCGATTTAGAATTATAAGATTATGAAAAGAATATTATATATGCTTCTGCTGCTGCCGCTGGCCCTTGGGGCAGCACCAAAGAAGGCGCCGAAGTCTCAGATTAAGGTTGCTCTTTACAATGTTACTGCTTCTCAGACCAGAGCGAAGGATGTGTCTGAAGGTAAGGCTCCCGTCCAAAGACTGTGGTCCAACAGCGTAGAGGCTGTTGCGGAGCAGATTGTCACTATGGATTGTGATGTGGTCGGTCTGGTCGATATCTGTGATTCGATTGCCGGCCGCCAGGGGAATGCAGGACTACCTGAGGCATTGAAGGCAAAGGGCGCTGACTACTCTTGGCTCATCCTTTCCAATACCAGACCAAGCCTTCCGCTTGAGGGCGCATATAACAAGACTCAGGCAATCATCTGGAAGACAGATAGATATGACTGCATAGACTGGAGTATCAACTGGCTTGGCGGTTTCTTTGACAAAAACAGGCTGCCCAAAGGTGTAAAAGGTGATGCGACGAAATCTGTCACATGGGCGAAGTTTCGCGAAAAGGCCACTGGTAAGGAATTTTATTTCATGGCTGCTTCCACTAACGGACAGTCGAACGAGAGTCTGAGCAAGAAAAACTGTGAGAATCTTATCAGAATCGCTGATGAAATAGTTGTGACCGACGGCAAGCCTTCTATAATCGTCGGAAGTTTCAATATGCAGGAAACCGCTCCTGCATATAAGGAGTATCTGTCCATGTCCCGCTGGTTTGATGTGTATAACAGATTGAAGGAAGAGGATCTCCTGTCTCCGTCAGAACTTTCCAACAAGAATACCCGTAATAACACTTCCGGTGAAAAACCGTCCTCAGGTCGCCCTGACTATATATTTGTTGACGGCTTTGCTATGGATTCATACATGGTGGCCCGGGAAAAATTCCCGTCTGCCGATGGGACTCCGGTCTATCCTTCCTATGGATTTCCGATAATTGCTGCTTTGACTTTTTGATGGATAAATAAAAATTGATATGAGGTTATCACTTTTCACTCTCGTTCTGTTCGCATGCGTTCAGATAAGTACTGCTCAGGAGTATAAATATACTGATGCCCAGTCGCTTACTGTTGTCGGCAAACTCCTGCCTACTCAGAATCCGTATCACAGGATAGAGTCCGGGAAGTATCCTGGCCTTACAGGGCAGGAAGCAGGCCAGTGCCGCCATTGCGCTGGAATGGCAATAGCATTCAAGACAGATTCCGATTATATCGGTATTGATGTGAAATACTCAAAGATAACATCCCGTTCAGATCGTGGCATATCCGGTTTTGACTTATACATACGCAAAGACGGACAGTGGCTCTGGGCGGGAAACAATGTCCCTACCAAGGGAAACCCGAATGAATTCATAACATTGCCGTTGCTTCCGCACTCAATAGAGGGATGGAAGGAGTGTCTGCTCTATCTTCCTCTTCAGAGCGTGGTGAGTGAACTTCAGATAGTGACAGATGAGGACAGCAGGGTATTGCCTATTGATAATCCTTTCAAAGGCCGTATCGCTGTGTTCGGTTCATCTTATACTCATGGGGCAAGTGCGGAACGCCCTGCGCTGACCTATTCCGCCCAGCTTTCCCGTATGACCGGTTATCAGTTCATAAATATGGGCTTCTGCGGCAATTCAAAACTTCAGCCTTATTTCGCTGATGCTTTGCTTGATGCGGAAAATGTAGATGCTTATGTGTTTGATGCCTTCTCCAATCCGACTCCGGAGCAGGTGGAGGAAAGACTTTTCCCTTTTATCGAGAAGTTTCAGGCAGCGAAGCCGGGAATCCCTTTGATATTCATAAAGACGCTGTATCGGGAGAAGAGAAACTTCAATCCGGAGTATGAGGCTCGCGAACAGGCAAAGATGGATATGGCGGACAGTCTCATGA
>SUYM01000021.1 GCA_015060455.1 Bacteroidales bacterium | reverse complement strand
TCGCAACTATCCTCAAGGAGGAGTACGGAATTGAGCCAGCAGCTGCAGCAGTAGTTGCAGTAGCAGGTCCGGCAGCAGGTGCTGCTGAGGCAGAGCAGACTGAGTTCGACGTTATCCTCAAGTCAGCAGGCGCAGCAAAACTTGGCGTTGTAAAGGCTGTTAAGGAGGCAACAGGTCTTGGTCTTAAGGAGTCTAAGGAGATCGTTGACAAGGCTCCAGTTGCTGTTAAGGAGAAAGTTTCTAAGGCAGAGGCAGAAGCTCTTAAGGCTGCCCTCGAAGAGGCAGGAGCAGAAGTTGAGATTAAATAACTTCATCTCCTTCCCTTTTAGGGAAAATCTCAGGTTTAGGGCCTAAAACGGCTCTAAACCTTTTTGTCGTAATAAAGTTTTTCTCTATATACAGACAGAAAAGATGTCAAAAAAGACTAAAAATCAGCGAGTTTCATTCGCATCATCAAAAATCCTTCTTGAATACCCGGACCTTCTCGAGGTGCAGTTGAAGTCGTTCCAGGACTTCTTCCAACTCGACACAACCCCTGAAAACAGGCGTAACGAGGGTCTGTATCAGGTATTCCAGGAGATATTCCCAATCGAAGATACAAGAAACAGTTATACTTTGGAGTTCATCGACTATTTCATCGATCCTCCGCAGTATTCGATTGACGAATGCCTTGAAAGAGGTCTCACATACAATGTCCCTCTCAAGGCGAAACTCCGCCTCTCATGCAGCGATCCGGAGCATGAAGGCTTCGATACAAAGGTTCAGGACGTGTATCTCGGAAACATTCCGTACATGACTCCTGGCGGTACTTTCGTAATCAACGGATCTGAAAGAATCATCGTGTCACAACTTCACCGTTCACCTGGCGTATTCTTCGGACAGAGCCTCCACGCGAACGGAACGAAACTATATTCAGCACGTATCATCCCATTCAAGGGTTCATGGATCGAGTTTGCAACCGACATCAACAACGTGATGTACGCATACATCGACCGTAAGAAGAAGTTGCCGGTAACTACCCTTCTGCGCGCCATCGGCTACAACGCAGACAAGGACATCATCGATATCTTCGGACTTGCTGACGAAATCGAGGTGACTGAGGAGAACCTCAAGGCAAACGAAGGCAGAAAACTCGCAGCAAAGGTGCTCAAGACATGGATCGAGGACTTTGTGGATGAGGATACTGGTGAGGTCATTCCATTGGAAAGAACCCTTCCTATCGTCGAGAGAGGTGAAATCCTTAACGACGAGACCATCGAGAAACTCAGGGACACAGATGTAAAGACTATCCTTCTCCAGAAGGATGAGGCTAACGTGAACGAGTACGCCATCATCTACAACACACTGCAGAAGGACCCTACAAACACAGAGATGGAGGCGGTGAACTACATCTACAAGCAGCTCCGTAACTCAGAACCACCTGATGAAGCGACTGCAAGGGATGTAATCGAGAAACTCTTCTTCTCTGAAAAGAGATATGACCTCGGCGAGGTAGGACGTTACAGACTCAACAAGAAACTGAACCTTACCATCGACGAGAGCACAAGAGTGCTGACCAACACTGATATGATCGAGATCATCAAGTATCTCATCCAGTTAATCAACTCAAAGGCAGTTGTCGATGATATCGACCATTTGAGCAACAGACGTATCAGAACAGTCGGTGAGCAACTTGCAAACCAGTTCAGCCTTGGCCTCTCACGTATGGCTCGTACCATCCGCGAGAGAATGAACGTACGCGACAGCGAGCAGTTCGCTCCGACAGACCTGATCAATGCGAAGACACTTTCTTCGGTGATCAACTCATTCTTCGGAACAAGCCAGTTGTCACAGTTCATGGACCAGACCAACCCGCTTTCTGAAATAACTCACAAGCGTCGTCTTTCAGCCCTTGGTCCGGGAGGTCTTTCAAGAGACCGTGCCGGCTTCGAGGTTCGAGACGTACACTATACACACTATGGCCGTCTCTGCCCTATCGAGACACCGGAAGGACCTAACATCGGTCTTATCTCATCACTCTGCGTATATGCAAGAATCAACGACCTCGGATTCATCGAGACTCCATACCGCAAGGTTGAAGGAGGAAAGGTTGATCTCAGTTCAAACGGCTGGACATATATGAGCGCCGAGGAGGAGGAGAACCAGATGGTGTCACTCGCCAAGGTGAAGATGGACAAGGAAGGAAACATCCTCGAAGACAGAATCCAGTGCCGTCTCGGTGCTGACTTCCCTGTCGTTACCAAGGAGGAGGTGAACTATATGGACGTCGCTCCTAACCAGATCGCGTCGGTTGCAGCATCCCTCATTCCATTCCTCGAGCATGATGACGCCCACCGTGCACTCATGGGAGCGAACATGATGCGTCAGGCAGTTCCGCTTCTCAACCCTGAATCACCTATCGTGGGTACAGGTCTTGAAGAGAGAGTCTGCCAGGATTCCCGCACTCAGGTGAAGGCTGAGAGAAAGGGTGAGGTCGTGTATGTTGACGCCAACGAGATCCACGTAAGATATGACCGTACAGACGATGAGAAGTTCGTAAGTTTCTCTCCGGATGTGACAGTATATAAACTTCCTATCTTCAGAAAGACCAACCAGAGCACTACCATCCTCCTCAAGCCTATCGTACGCGAGGGTGACAAGGTGGAGGCAGGTCAGATCCTTACTGAGGGTTATGCAACACAGAAGGGCGAACTCGCTCTCGGACGTAACCTCAAGGTGGCATTCATGCCTTGGAAGGGTTACAACTATGAGGACGCGATCGTTATCTCTGAGCGTATGATCCGTTGGGACATCCTCACCTCAGTACATGTCGATGAGTTCATCACTGAAGTACGCGACACCAAGAGAGGAGAGGAGGAACTCACATCAGATATTCCTAACGTAAGCGAAGAGGCCACCAAGGACCTCGACGAGAACGGTATCGTACGTATCGGTGCCCACATCGAGCCGGGCGACATCATGGTAGGTAAGATCACTCCTAAGGGAGAGAGCGACCCGTCACCGGAAGAGAAACTCCTCAGGGCGATCTTCGGCGACAAGGCTGGAGACGTCAAGGACGCTTCACTCAAGGCTTCTCCATCCCTCAGCGGTACCATCATCAACACTGCCCTTTATTCTAAGGTAGGCAAGGAGTCCGGCCGCAAGGGAGCGAAGAACGAACAGAAGGTGAAGATCGAGAAGGCTGAGCAGGAGTTCCAGGCTAAGGCTGAGGCTCTCAGAGCGAAGTTCCTCGAAAAACTTGCTGTGCTTGTCGAGGGCAAGAAGAGTGCCGGCATCAGCGACCTCTACGGAGTCGAGATCATCGCCAAGGGCAAGGAGATCACAGTTGCTGATATCAAGGATATCGACTATGAGAACATCAACTCAAGCAAGTGGACTACTGACAAGAGCGCCAATGTTCTCATCAGAGAACTCATCAACAACTACTGCATCGCTCACAAGGAAGAGGCAGCACGCAACAAGAGAGTTCTCGACAAGATCAAGATCGGCGACGAACTTCCTAACGGCGTGATGAAACTTGCCAAGGTGTATGTTGCAAGAAAGAGAAAGATCAGAGTCGGTGACAAGATGGCAGGTCGCCACGGTAACAAGGGTATTGTTGCCAAGGTTGTAAGGGACGAGGATATGCCATTCCTCGAGGACGGTACTCCAGTGGATATCGTACTCAACCCTCTGGGTGTGCCTTCACGTATGAACCTCGGTCAGATTTATGAGACAGTTCTCGGATGGGCAGGTGAGAAACTCGGAGTCAAGTTCAGTACTCCTATCTTCGACGGTGCAAGCCTTGAGGACATCTGCAAATATACAGACGAGGCAGGTCTCCCAAGATATGGTAAGACATACCTGCGTGACGGTGGTACAGGTGACTGGTTCGACCAGCCTGCAACAGTCGGTGTCATCTACATGATCAAACTCGGTCACATGGTTGACGACAAGATGCACGCACGTTCTATCGGACCATACTCACTCATCACTCAGCAGCCTCTCGGAGGTAAGGCGCAGTTCGGTGGACAGCGTTTCGGAGAGATGGAGGTCTGGGCACTTGAAGCATTCGGTGCAGCCAACATCCTTCAGGAAATCCTTACCGTGAAGTCTGATGACGTTACAGGAAGATCCAAAGCATACGAGGCTATCGTCAAGGGCGACCTGATGCCGCAGGCCGGTATTCCGGAATCCCTCAACGTATTGCTCCACGAACTTAGAGGTCTCGGACTTAAAGTGACTTTGGACTAATTAGTGACAATTGAAATTTTAGAAATATGCCGACTTTTAATAAAGAAAACAAGGTTAAAAGCAATTTCGAAAGAATCAGCATCGCTCTCGCTTCTCCGGAAGACATCAAGGAAAGGTCTTCTGGAGAGGTTGTGAAGCCGGAGACTGTCAACTACAGGACATACAAGCCTGAGCGTGACGGACTTTTCTGCGAGAAGATCTTCGGTCCGACAAAGGACTATGAGTGCCATTGCGGTAAATACAAGAGGATCCGCTACCGTGGTATCGTCTGCGACCGTTGTGGTGTGGAGGTTACTGAAAAGAAGGTGCGTAGGGAAAGGATGGGTCATATCGAACTCACTGTTCCGGTAGCACACATCTGGTATTTCAAGTCAGCACCTAACAAGATCGCTGCTCTTCTTGGTATTCCTGCAAAAAAACTTGAGTCTGTGATATATTACGAAAAGTATATCGTGATCAAGCCAGGTACCTCAGGATTTGCAAAGATGGAACTTCTCTCTGAGGATGACTACCTCAACTTCTACGCTGAGAATCCGGAGCAGTACAACATGCCTGCTGACGATCCGGACAAGTTCGTTGCAGGAATGGGTGCAGAAGCCATCTACGAACTCCTCAAAGAGATTGACGTAGAGGCACTTGCAAAGGAACTCCGCCAGAAGATGCTGAAGGAGACTTCACAGCAGAGAAAGGCCGAGGCCCTCAAGAGACTCAGCATCGTGAAGTGGTTTGTGGATTCCAAGGACATCAACCGTCCTGAGTGGATGATCCTCAAGGTCATTCCTGTGATTCCACCGGATCTCCGTCCGCTCGTTCCGCTTGATGGTGGTCGTTTCGCGACATCTGACCTCAACGACCTTTACAGAAGGGTAATCATCAGAAATAACCGTCTTAAGAGACTCATCGAGATCAAGGCACCTGAGGTGATCCTCAGAAACGAGAAGCGTATGCTTCAGGAGGCTGTCGATTCACTCTTTGACAACTCTAAGAAATCAAATGCTGTAAAGAGCGAAGCAAACCGCACCCTCAAGTCTCTCTCTGACTCCCTCAAGGGTAAGCAGGGACGTTTCCGTCAGAACCTCCTCGGTAAGCGTGTCGATTACTCTGCACGTTCAGTTATCGTCGTGGGTCCTGAACTCAAGATGCACGAGTGCGGTCTTCCTAAGTTTATGGCTGCTGAACTTTACAAGCCATTCATTATCAGGAAACTGATCGAGCGCGGTATCGTCAAGACCGTTAAGTCTGCAAAGAAGATTGTAGATAGAAAGGATGCAGTCATCTGGGACATCCTCGAGAACGTGATGAAAGGTCATCCGGTTCTTCTCAACCGTGCCCCTACCCTTCACCGTCTCGGTATCCAGGCCTTCCAGCCTAAGATGATAGAGGGTAAGGCTATCCAGTTGCACCCGCTCGCATGTACTGCGTTCAACGCCGACTTCGACGGTGACCAGATGGCGGTTCACCTTCCACTCGGAAACGCAGCGATCCTTGAGGCACAACTCCTCATGCTCGGTTCACACAACATCCTCAACCCTGCCAACGGTACTCCTATCACAGTGCCATCGCAGGACATGGTGCTCGGACTTTACTACATCACAAAGGAGCGTCCGAACGTAAAGGGTGAAAAGATGAACTTCTACGGTCCTGAGGAAGTGATCATAGCCCTCAACGAAAAGGCTATCGACATCCATGCAAAGATCAAGGTAAGACTGCCTAAGGACAAGCAGAATCCTGAAGCAGGATATGAAATGGTGGAGACTACCCCTGGTAGAATCATCGTAAACCAACTCGTACCTGATTCGGTTCCATATATCAACGAGGTACTCGGCAAGAAGTCACTCCGCAAGATCATCTCTAACGTGATCAAATACACAGGAGTTGCACGTACCGCACAGTTCCTCGATGACATCAAGGACCTCGGATATACAATGGCGTTCAAGGGAGGACTTTCATTCAACCTCGGAGACGTGATCATTCCTAAGGAGAAGAGGACTCTCATCGAGAACGGTTATAAGGAAGTGGAGGCCATCAAGGCTAACTTCTCAATGGGTTTCATCACCAACAACGAGCGTTACAACAAGGTTATCGACCTCTGGTCAGGTATCGACAACAAGATCACCCGCATCGTCGAGCAGCAGATTTCTGCTGACCAGGACGGATTCAACGCAGTATATATGATGCTTGACTCCGGAGCCCGTGGTTCGACAGCACAGATCAAGCAGCTCTGCGGTATGCGTGGATTGATGGCCAAGCCTCAGAAATCCGGCGGACAGGGTGCAGAGATTATCGAGAACCCGGTCATCTCCAACCTTAAAGAGGGTATGTCAGTGCTCGAGTACTTCATCTCTACCCACGGTGCACGTAAGGGTCTTGCCGATACAGCCCTCAAGACTGCGGACGCAGGTTACCTTACACGTCGACTTGTTGACGTATCACACGACGTGATCATCAACGAGGAGGATTGTGGAACTCTCCGCGGACTTGTTGCAACAGCAATCAAGAGCAAGGACGAGATCGTTGAGTCACTCGGCGAGCGTATTCTCGGACGTACGTCAGTTCACGATATATTCAACCCGCTTACAGGTGAACTTATCATCAAGGCAGGTGAAGAAATCACTGAGGACATCGCAAACCTCATCGAGTCACTTCCTATCGAGCAGGTTGAAATCCGTTCAGTACTTACCTGCGAGTCTCGTAAGGGCGTATGTGCAAAATGTTACGGACGTAACCTCGCATCCGGCCGTATGGTCGAGAAGGGAGAGGTTGTCGGCGTGATCGCTGCACAGTCTATCGGTGAGCCTGGTACACAGTTGACACTCCGTACATTCCACGGTGGTGGTACCGCTTCAAGTACGATTTCAGAAAGTTCAATCACATCCAAGTACAACGGTAAACTTGAGTTTGAGGAACTTAGAACTATTGAAAGAGTTACAGAAGAGGGCGTTCAGGACGTTGTTGTCAGCCGTACTACTGAGGTCCGCATCATAGACGAGAACACAGGCATCACATACTCACAGTATGATGTTCCTTACGGTTCTATCCTCTATAAGAAGGACGGGGAGTCAGTCAAGAAAGGCGACCTTATCTGCGAGTGGGATGCTTATAACGCAATCACTATCATCGAGGCTGCCGGTAAGGCTCGCTTTGACAGCATGATCGATGGCGTAACATTCCGTGATGAAGTGGATGAGGTTTCACAGAACAAGGATAAGGTTATCATCGAGTCACGTGACAAGTCAAAGAACCCTACAATCGTCATTACTGATGAGGCGGGTGTCGAACTTAAGCATTACAACCTCCCTGTAGGTGCACACGTAATGGTTGAGGACGGTCAGGATGTGAAGGTCGGTGACATCATCATCAAGATCCCACGTGCAATCGGTAAGGCATCCGATATCACCGGAGGTCTCCCACGAGTTACAGAACTCTTCGAGGCACGTAACCCATCTAACCCTGCGATTGTATCTGAGATCAATGGTGAGGTCATCATGGGCAAGGTCAAGAGAGGTAACCGCGAGATCATCATCAAGAACCGCACAGGAGCAGAAAAGCACTACCTCGTGCCTCTTACCAAGCAGATCCTTGTTCAGGAGAATGACTACGTGAAGGCCGGTACAAGACTTTCTGACGGTGCAGTATCACCTACTGACATCCTCAAGGTTCTTGGTCCTGTGAAGGTACAGGAGTACATCGTGAACGAGATTCAGGAGGTTTACCGTCTCCAGGGTGTTAAGATCAACGACAAGCACTTCGAGATCATCGTACGTCAGATGATGAGAAAGGTGCAGATCAACGATCCGGGTGACACTGAATTCCTTAACGAGGAACTCGTTGACAGATGGACATTCATGGACACCAACGATGCCATCTACGGCAAGTGGTTCGTTCTTGACAAGGGAGATTCCGAGAAGTATGACGAAGGCGACATCATCACCACACGCGAAATGAGAGGCGAGAACGCTTCACTCGAGCGTCAGGGACTTAAGATGATGGTTCTCCGCGAGGCTAAGCCTGCTACAGCAAGCCAGGTGCTCCAGGGTATCACAAGAGCGGCATTGAAGACAAACAGTTTCATGTCTGCCGCTTCATTCCAGGAGACCACCAAGGTGCTCAGCGAGGCTGCCATCAGAGGACGTGTCGATCACCTCGAAGGTCTCAAAGAAAATGTCATCTGCGGACACTCTATCCCGGCAGGTACAGGTCAGAAGGCATTCCAGGAGATTCTCGTGGCACAGCCATCTGAAAACAAGACCAACCTTGCAGATCTCTAAACGATCTACATAATATTCATAAAGGGCTGACATTTCACAAAGTGTCAGCCTTTTTTAGTATATTTGAGGTTTGGCAGTATTATGAAACGTATTATAGAGTGTGTGCCCAATTTCAGCGAGGGCAGAGACAAGGAAATCATAACGGCTATCGTGGAGGCGATAGCAGGATGTGACAATCTGGCGAAAGACACCTGGGTGAAGGTTCTTCATGTGGATTCGGGTGAAGCGGCCAACAGGACGGTCATCACGTTCGCAGGCAGTCCCGAAGCGGTGGTGGAAGCAGCATTTGAGGCAGTCAGGACAGCGGGCGAACTTATCGACATGAGGAAACACCACGGGGAGCATCCACGCTCGGGTGCAACTGATGTTCTCCCTCTGGTCCCTGTATCCGGAGTCACCCTTGAAGAGTGCGCACAAATGGCAAGAGACCTTGCAAAGCGTATATACGAGCAACTCGGAATACCATGCTACTGCTACGAGGCGGCAGCATTAAAGGACACAAGGTGTAATCTGGCGGTGTGCAGGGCAGGAGAATATGAGGCCTTGGAAGAGAAGATTGCCGACCCGGAGCGTCGTCCGGATTTCGGTCCTGAGACATACAACGGGACTGTCGCACGCAGCGGAGCGGTCAACGTCGGAGCAAGAGATTTTCTGATAGCAGTGAACTTCAATCTTAACTCCGCTGATGCCGCTCTTGCCCATGAGATTGCCTGCGACGTGAGAGAAAGGGGACGCCGCGCGGAAGATGGCACACTAATTCCCGGGCTGCTCAAAGGATGCAAGGCAATCGGCTGGTATATAGAGGATTACAGAATAGCCCAGGTGTCAATGAACATAACCGACATCAACGCCACTCCCCTTCATGTTGCATATGAGCAGGTATGCAAGGCCGCCAGAAAATATGGACTTGAAGTCACCGGCACTGAAATCATAGGCCTCGTGCCCAAGAGAGTGCTCGTGGATGCAGGCATACATTTTCTGAAAGCAGCCATGCAGGACGATCCTGCTCCTGTGGGTGAAGACCAACTTATAGAGATTGCAGTTCACTCAATGGGACTATATGACCTGAAGCCATTTATTCCGAAAGAAAAAATCATTGAATACCTTATCAGGAAGGCATGAGTCCATATCAATCCCATACACATAAGGTGTCCGTTGTAATGAGCCTGTATAAAGAGCCCATGCGATGGATCAGGGAGGCTGTGGAGTCTATATTGGCCCAGACTTTCAGGGATTTTGAATTCATAATAATATGTGACAATCCCGATTATACAGAGGCCATTTCATATATACAAGGGCTGATGGCAGGCGACCCGAGGATCAGGCTCATTTGCAACCCGACAAATATAGGCCTTACAAAATCCTTGAATATAGGCATTGAGACCTCCTGCGGAGAATACATTGCCAGGATGGATGCAGACGACATTGCACTGCCGGAAAGGCTGGAAAGACAGGTGGCCTTTCTTGACGCGCATCCGGAAATCAGCATCTGCGCAAGCAACGCACATGTGATCGATGCCGGGGGAAAGGTCGCAAGACGCGACAGATATATCAGGAAGACAGACCCCTGCGAACTGATAATATCAAATATTCTGGCCCACCCGTCCGTGACTATGCGCAGGAGTCTGCTTCAATACAGGTGTTCGCTCTATAATGAAGACTATCCATATTCCCAGGACTATGAACTCTGGCAGTACATGCTGAGAAAAGGAGTGAGACCATACGTTCTGAAAGAGCCGCTGCTGCTGTACCGCAAGAGCGAGGTGCAGATTTCCGCAAAGAAGAAGACCCAGCAGGTTGAATGCTTCAAGAACGCCCACAGGACACTGATCACCGGCTGGCTTCTCGACAGAGGAATAATCCGGGAAGATGACTGCAATGACTTGAAGAAGATGCTCTCCTGCGCATGCGAGGCCTATTCTCATATCGACCTGAAAGACAAGGCCGATCTGGCGCATATCATCTATGTGCTGTATTTCAGTCTGGCCACGTATGATTGGAAATATGCCTTCCGCTACCTTGCAGACAGGAATATGATCGTTTTCCGGATACGATTCATATTCACATTCCGGCTGTTCGTATCCCGCAAGACCAGGAGAAACAGGACGGGGTTCAACTGATAGGTGAAACGTAATATGCTGACAATCATCACATTAACGACATAAGGGTGGGTCATATTTACCCACCTTAAATCTCATAAAGCATTATTATTCAAGATATTACACTCCACCCCACCATACCAGTTTCAAGGTCGGGGCAATCTTGTATGACCACTATATGACACCCGGAAGGTGAGGCCGATGGTGTCGGGGTAGAGTCTGCCGATGTCGCCGTAGAGGCCGCAGGAGAATGATACTGGCAGGGATGTGAACTCTCGTGTGATGTCGGCTTCAAGCGCGAGGGACAGTTGCCATGGTACATCAGCCAAAGGAATGGCGTAAGTGCCGAAGTTCTCGGTAAAGGTAGCCTTGAAACGGTATGGTACCTTATTGGCGACAAGACCGGCAATGCCTATATGATGGCCGCGGACACGGTTGTTCATGATTCCGCGGGTGATGCCGTCAGCCCCGGGAAGGCAGGTGGTCATCAGAGGCAGTCCCATCATCCTTCCGTAATGAGTCCAGCCGGACACGTATGGTCCGTTGTTGAAATAATTATCCATTCCACCGAGGACAATCTTGCCGTAGAACGAACTTGACGGGTCCTGCTCAGCCTTTTCCTCCTCTGTCGCAGGGCGGTCGTGCCTGTCTCCTGACTGCCATGTGGTATTGATGAATTCGTATGTGATATCTGTCAGCCAGGCCTTTCTGTCCGATAAAGCCATCTGCAAGGTCCAGACTCCGTCAGGGAAGTTCTGGAATATCATGCCTGAGTTGTCTTCAAAAGGCTTGTCATATTGGAAAGTAAGGGCGAACCAGTCAGACCTCCATACCAGGCGGGCCCATTCGCGTCCGAGATGATTTCCGAAGACATTGTTCTGGTCCGACCATGAATCAGAAGCATCTCCCCTCCTGGCAAAGAATATCTTCACATAATCTTTGAACGAGACAGCCTGACCTTCCCCACCCCATTGTGCGTAATGGTCAAATCCTGCCATCAGATCCACCTTTCTGCCGAGAGCGAACTTGATTGCCAGCGATTTGTTATGTATCATGGCACCCTTCACCACACGATTGTCAAAGAGGTGATAATGAGCGAGATTACCCTTTATACCCACCCAATGGCCCTTTTCGAAATATATCCAGTCCGCGCTGAGATTGACGCCCGGCAGGTTGCGGGCATTGCCTGACATCAGAAAATCTCCACCTGTGATGGAAAGTCCGCCGAGGTCTCCCCTGCGCGGTAGCATACCGACATCGGCCCGGAGCATCTTCCAGCCTCCGCTGACATACAGACGGTCAACCATACCATATACAGGCTTTGAGTTCAGCGGACTCTTCAAGGCAAGGGCTCCTGCGAGATTGGTCCCGGCTTCAAAGAACAGTCCGTTCTGATGATTATATACTATATCCGTTCCTGCTGTAATCAGTCCGGACGAACGCACAGGAAGGATTCCGTCCTCTCCCGTACGCGCCCAGAAAGGCATATACTCCCCTATGCTGCCTGCCATACGGGCAGAGGCATGCCAATCCACCTTCCACCCGGTACTCTGCATATTGTCAGAAGCCTGCGAGGGGGTGGCAAGATTCATCAAGAGAATACTGCAAGCCAGTATAAAAGTCAATCTGCGGCTCATACCGCAAATATAATTTATCTTTGCAGAATTTAAAATAAAAACCGTCGCAGGTACCCTCTGTTTTCTTGTACCTGTGACGGTTTTGCTTTGTTTTTGCAGCGGAAACCGCCGTTTCAAAAATGTCAGATTACTTGTACCTGCGACGGTTTTGCTTTGTTTTGCAGCAGATGCTACTGAGCGTCAACTGTCACGGTCTCTGTCTGCTCAACGCTTCCCTCGGCAACAACTTCTTCTACCACGTCCTTGTCAAACCAAGGCAGCGGAGAGTCCCAGCCGGCCCATGACAAGAGGTTGCCCAGCCAGAGTCCGAGAACCACGACCGCAATGCTCAAAAGGCTTACAAGCCATTTCTGTGCAGTATTGAGTCCCTTCTGCGCATACGGGTCCTTGAGTTTGAGGGCAGGATATTTCGCGATGTCCGTCAAAGTGTCGCCGAATGGGATACTGATCTTTGATGCTGCATTTATAGCCCAGCCGTTGGCATTAAGAAGCGGAGCAATGTTGCGGCGACGGAGTTTGAGCCATGCCATGACCATTGCAGGACCTGAGATGACAAGCATGATTCCGGCAAGAGCAAGAATCAACTGCCACCATTTCAGGGCGAAGATACCCTCGGCAAGAGCCGCGAGGGCTGTTCCTATCATGCCGACAGCCATACCTATGGCAGCGAAGATGCCGGCAAACTTGGCGATATCGAACGGAGGTGCGGCAGCAGGTTTCGTTCCGTCTGCCGGAAGGGAGGCCGGTGCTGCATTTATCTTGTTTGTCGCCTCCTTCATGAGTTTGGCATCCTTGTCGGCAGCACTCTTGTTGATCAGGTTCTCCACAGCGGTCGCCATCCTGCGGTACGGAGACCAGAAGGCCTGGGACACACTGATAGGATTGTCAATGATTTTTGTCACGACCGCATCCCACTCAAATCCGCTCTCATCGTAATAGACTGCATTCTTGCCGACGAAGATATCCCCTATGTCGCCCACTGTTATGGCTGCGACCACAGATTTCTTGGCCGGCTTGCCCTTAGCGACACAGTCACAATAAACCAGATACATTCCGCTTGATGCGGCAGCAGCGCTATGCTTGGCCACATCCTCCACATTCATGCAAAAGCGGCAGAGCCTCTGGTCTATGAGCAGCACTCCCGACTGGAATATGGCCCTTACACCCTTGTCCTTTGAATAGAAGTCATGGAAGGTGATAAAGTTCTTCATAAGACGGAAGAAGTCCCTATATATATGGAGGAACTTGTCCACCATGTCTATGTTGGATGACTCCCTGACAAGAGCCTTGTCCTGCTCCACAAGGTCAAGAAGGGCTTCCTTCCTGTCCTTTGTCAGGAGATTTCTTGCTGCATCCGCGCCCAATGCCTCCACAGCATCGCCAGGCTTGGCAGCCTTCCACGCGAGATATTCCGCAAACTGGGTCCCGATAGCAGCCCAGTCCTCTTCCGTAAGCACTTTCTTGCGTGAAGAAACGGCAATGGACTTCAAAGTGTTCCACTGCTGCGCCCATGCCGGATTGACAGGTGCGGCAAGATCGATTTCAGCCTTGCCGGTGATACGCACGATAGGGTAGGACGCTATATCGTCGGATTTTGACGAAAGGTCATCCGCGCTTATCGCCTCTATGCGGGAGGTCTGGACATCAAGAGCAGAGGTGCTTTCAGGAGAGAAGCCTGCAAGTTTCGAGCGCATGAAATAGTCCTTGACCTTGGCATCAAGAGCCTGATATGCTGCTATTGCAGTATCTGTCTTGTCCCCGAATGGTGCCTTGACCTCGGCATCAACCCATGCCACATAATCCGCCAGAGCCTTGTAGAAGGCCTCAATCTGAGCCGCATCCACACCAAGGGAACCGCTTCTGTCCGTACTGCCGCCCGTAACCTTGACCGCAGCGGCAACTGCTTCCTTGTCGTCGGCCTCTTCAGCAGAATCTTCGGTAATGATGCCGTCACCATTGAATCTGGTCTTCGCAAATATGGCAGTAGGATCGGCTGTGTCCGCGATGGAAATCACATCTCCCTCCTTGCCTAAGTTTTCGAGAATCTGCCGCGCAGCATTATAAAGGTCCAGACCAGTTGCATCCTCCTGATTGAAATCATTTATATCAAATGAATCCTCCCCCTTCACAAGTTTGTTCACATCACTCAGGACAGAGGTAATCCACTTGGAGGTAGTCATTACATCACCCACCCTGATCTTTCCGTCAGAGTCCGCATCGATATAGGCCAGACTCTTCTCATCGATTTCAAGTCCCTTCACAGGACAGGACAGCACCGTCCACATCTTGGGATCAAGGTTTGCCAGATTGGCAATATCCCGGCCGGTAGAAATACGGACACGGGCCGTGCCCCCGATGCTCTCGAAACTCCATTTGTGTTTCGGTTCTTTCTTTACAAAAGCCATAGTTCAGTTGTTTTAAGTGTTATCAGTTATTTGTTCTGTTTCCTTCTTGCCTTGCGTTTCGAGTCCCGGATAGCCTTGCGGACCTTTTCCTTGCGGGCGGCCTTGTTGATGCCGACGGTCACATTGTCAAATGAGCCGTCCTCACCCTTGATGAAGGAGGTACCGCGTCCGTGTTCATAGTCGAGACGGTCATATATCCTCTCCTCATTTCCAGTCTCAATGAGTTCATAATCAAGGAGTTTCTGTTCAAGATTGGTCTTCTTGACCCTGATGCGGACAGGATCTCCGAGGTTATACACTATGCCGGAGCGACGTCCCACGAGGCGATAATGGTCGGCATCGAACTCGAAGAAATCGCTGCGGATGTCCCTTAGAGGCACCATACCCTCGATCTTGGTAGGTTCCACCTCCACATACATCCCCCACTCGGTAAGACCAGACACATGACCGCCGAAGGTGTATCCGACCTTGTCCTGCATGAACTCCACAAGTTTATACCTTATGCTTGCGCGCTCCGCCTCTGCCGCCACGATTTCCCTCTCCGAGGCATATTTGCAGAGTTTGGCGTATGTCTCGGCCTTTGCAGAATCGCCACCTTCAAGATAACGGGCCAGAAGACGGTGCACCAGCATGTCCGGATAACGGCGGATAGGAGATGTGAAATGCGTATAGTACTTGAACGCCAGACCGTAGTGGCCGAGGTTCTCTATGTCGTAGCGGGCCTTGGCCATGGTCCTGAGCGAGAGCAGTTCGATGGCATTGTATTCCGGAGTGTCCTTGGCGGCCAGGAAAAGGGAATTGAGTTCCTTTGAAATATCCTTGCCGCTGTTGGTCGGACCCATCTTATAGCCGAAGTTGCTGATAAAGCCCCTCAGGCTCTCTATCTTCTCCTGATTAGGCTCGTCATGGACACGATATATAAATGTCTTTGCCTGCCTGCGGCCTTTTTCCTGAGCGGTCCTGCAGCCGGTCGCGACGAACTCCGCCACGCTTCTGTTGGCAAGGAGCATGAACTCCTCGATAAGCCAGTTGGCCTCCTTCGTCACCTTCTGATATACATTTACAGGTCTTCCCGTTTCATCGACCTCAACCTTCATCTCAGGACGGTCGAAACTGATGGCGCCTGCCGCAAACCTCTTCCTGCGGAGTTTCGAGGCAAGGCCATGGAGGGTCAGCACAGCATCCTTGATCTGCTCCGACACCCCTTCGTGAGATGCCTTAGGGCCTGATTCTATGATTTTCTGCGCCTCCTCGTATGCAAATCGCATATCCGAGTATATGATGGTCTTGCCATACCATCTGTCCACGACCTTTGCCAGAGGCGTCAGTTCGAATACCGCCGAAAATGTGAGTTTCTCCTCATGCGGGCGCAGAGAGCAGAGTTTGTTGCAGAGTTTCTCCGGCAGCATAGGCACTGTCCTGTCAACCAGATATACCGATGTGCCCCTCTTGCGGGCCTCCTCATCGACAATGTCATGAGGCTTGACATAATGGGACACATCCGCAATATGCACTCCGACCTCATAATTGCCGTTTTCGAGTATTCTGAACGAAAGCGCATCGTCAAAATCCTTGGCATCCGCCGGGTCTATGGTGAAGGTCAGGACATCACGGAAATCGCGCCTGCGGCTTATTTCGTCGGCCGTTATCTCTTCTGAAATATCATCTGCCGCATTTTCCACCTCCGGTTCGAACTTATATGGCAGGGCATATTCCGCCAGGATTGCGTGCATCTCGGTATCATTAGCCCCCGGCTGTCCGAGGATATCGACTATATGTCCTGTCGGAATCGAATCACCCTTTTTCCAATAATCGACCACGGCAGCCACCTTCATTCCGCTGCACTGTTCGAGGTCAAACGAGTAAGGGACAGATATGTCGTATGGCATGAAGCGGCTCTGCATCAGCACCCATGCCTGTCCGCGCACTACGTGAAGTATGCCGATGAACGGTCTTGCGGACCTTTCCAATATCTCGGTAACACGGCCCTCACGTCTCTGGCTTGCCGTCTTCTCACGCGTCACGGCCACACGCACAATATCTCCGTTGAGGGCTCCGTTGGTCCTGGATGCCTTCACGAACACGTCATCCTCATCACCCTCACCGATGACAAATATATATCCCTCACGGGTCATCTGGACCTTTCCGGTCATCTGTGGCAGCGCCTTCTTTTCCCTTCTTCCGCGACCCCTGCCGTTTGTCTTCTTTCTTCTGCTCATACCATTTTCAGTAAAATCATACAAATTTATATATTTCCTTGAAAAATCACGCCACTACACACAGAAACAATAAACTGTCACGCCATTGCGAGGAGCGTAACGACGTGGCAATCCCATATGGAAGATTGCCACGTCGCCCTGCAGGCTCCTCGCAAAGACGTATTATATTTCCAGTTTTTTTGTAAATTTGTAGGTTATTTATTTAGACACAAACGAACAGACATATATGACAAAGAAGATCACACTCATCATTGCATTATGCTGCATTGCAATGACGGCCTGCAAGCAGGGTCAGACAACCGCCCCAAAGGGTGAAACCTATTACGAGACACTTACAGTCGCATTGAGCGACAGGACACTTTCAACCGGTTACTCTGCCGCGATCAGCGGAGTGCAGACCGTGGAAATCCGCCCGCAGGTAAGCGGAATGATTACGGAAATCCTAATTGAGGAAGGAGAAAGCGTAAGGAAGGGACAGGTCCTTTTCGTCATTGACCAGACTCCTTACAAGGCGGCGTACGAGATTGCAGTGGCCAATGTGAAGAGCGCGGAGGCGGCACTTTCCACCGCCCAACTCATATATGACAGCAACAGGGACCTTTACGAGCAGGACGTGGTATCGGAGTTTGACCTGATGACAGCGCAGAACGACCTCACCGACGCAGAAGCGAGACTCGCCCTCTGCAAGGCCGAGGAGGTCAACGCAAGCAACAACCTGTCATACACCGAAGTACGCTCACCTGTAAACGGAGTTGCATCCATGATTCCGTATCGCGTGGGAGCCCTTGTGAACAGCAGCATCGCACAGCCGCTCGTGACAGTGTCGGACGACAGCAAGGTATATGCGTACTTCTCGATGGCAGAGAATCAGATGCTTGACATGGTGCAGCAGTACGGTTCGCTGAACAATGCCATCAGGCAGATGCCGGAGGTCGAACTCATAATGAGCAACGGACAGAAATATGAGCACACAGGAAAAATCAACGCCATCAGCGGTACCATCAGCGAAAACACGGGTGCAGTGAGCCTCAGGGCCGTATTCAACAACCGCAACCACCTCCTTCGCAACGGAGGAAGCGGCACCATAATTATCCCTATGACCATTTCCGACTGCATCGTGATCCCTCAGACTGCGACATACGAGTTGCAGGACCGAATCTTTGTATATAAGGTGGTGAACGGGAAGGCATCTGCGACTGAGATCCACGTCGCACCACAGAACAACGGAACAGAATACATTGTCACAGACGGACTTGCAGTGGGTGATATAATCGTTGCAGAGGGAGCAGGTCTCATCAAGGAAGGCACTGAGATAAAGAGCAGGCCTGCCGAGGCTGACGGATCAAAAACTGAGGAGGGCGCTGAATAATGAATGTAAAGACTTTCATAGACCGTCCGATATTCGCCGGAGTGATCTCGGTGATGATCCTCCTTGTGGGTGTCATCGGACTCGTGCAGTTGCCGGTAGAGCAGTTCCCGGAAATTGCGCCGCCGACAGTAAGTGTATCGGCCTCGTATGCCGGAGCCAATGCTGAAACTGTGCAGCGAAGCGTGCTGGTGCCTCTTGAAGAGGCCATCAACGGTGTCGAGGATATGATGTATATGGTGTCATCAGCCACAAACTCAGGTTCTGCAAGCATCCAGATATATTTCCGTCAGGGAACAGATGGAGACATGGCCATGGTCAATGTACAGAACCGTATCGCATCGGCACAGAGCCTTCTCCCGGGCGAGGTGACCAAGAGCGGCGTGACCGTAAAGAAAAGACAGACAAGCCGCATCAAGGCCATAGCGGTATATAGTCCGGACAACTCATTTGACAGAAAATTCATTGTCAACTACCTGAAAATCAATATTGAACCACGACTGTCGCGTATTGCCGGAGTCGGCGAGGTCGATGTGCGCGGAGGCGACTATTCCCTGCGTATATGGCTTGACCCGGGCAAGATGGCGAAATACGGCCTCATGCCGTCCGACATATCCGCAGTCCTCGCGGAGCAGAACCTCGAAGCCCCGACAGGTACGCTCGGAGCGGAGTCTGACAACACATTCCGATATGTGCTCAAATACCGCGGTCGCTATGAGAACGTCACCGACTACGAGAATATGGTCATCCGCGCGGAAAGCAACGGTACTGTGCTCAGGCTCAAGGATGTGGCAAGCATAGAACTCGGAGAGAGGTCATACGATTATGTAGGTCTCGTAAACGGTCATCCGGGTACGACGCTGATGATCTCCCAGACCTCCGGCTCAAATGCAAACGAAATCATCAAGAACGTGGACAAGGAGATAGAGAAAATCCGCGAAGAGTTGCCGAAAGGACTTGAAATCGTGGACCTCATGAGTACAAAGGACTTCCTCGACGCTTCCATAAAGAACGTCATCAAGACCCTGTTCGAGGCCATCCTTCTCGTGATTCTCGTCGTATTCGTCTTCCTCCAGAGCATGAGATCGACAATCATCCCGACAATATCCATCATCGTCTCCCTGGTGGGAACATTCGCATTCCTCGCCGTAGCAGGATTCAGTCTCAACATGATCACCCTGTTTGCCCTTGTGCTGGTCATCGGTACGGTAGTAGATGACTCCATCGTGGTGGTGGAAGCGGTGCAGGCCAAGTTTGACGAAGGCTATAAATCCCCGTACAAGGCTACGGTAGATGCGATGGGAGGCATATCTACTGCCTTGATAGCCACCACTTTCGTATTCATGGCTGTGTTTATCCCGGTGAGTTTCATGGGAGGAACGACCGGTACCTTCTACACCCAGTTCGGACTTACGATGGCTGTCTCCGTGGGTATATCCCTGCTCAACTCGCTCACCCTCTCCCCTGCTCTCTGCGCCCTCATCATGACCCCTCACGAGGAGGTGAAAGCGGGAGAAAAGGCAAGTTTTTCAAGCAGATTCCACAAAGCCTTCGATGCAGGATTCGGACGTCTTGTCGATAAATACAAGCATGTGGTCTTCTTCATGTTCAAACGTAAATGGCTGACCGTCATACTCCTGGTTGTAGCCTGCGGAGGGCTGTACTACATGATGAGCACCACCAAGACAGGCCTTGTGCCTAAGGAGGACATGGGCTCGATCAACATGGATGTGCGCACGCCTCCGGGAACCAACCTTGCCGAGACGCAGAAGGTGATGGAGGAGATCAACAGAAGAATCAGCACCATCCCGCAGATCAAGGCCTACTCGATGACCACGGGCTACGGCATGATGTTCGGTCAGGGCACATCGACAGGAAGTTTCATGATCCGTCTTCATGACTGGAAGGACCGTCCTGAGAAGGAAGACCATATAGATGCGGTGATAGCGGAAATCCACCGCCGCACCGACGACATATCCTCAGCCGACATCATGGTCTATACGCAAGGCATGATTCCGGGCTATGGCGCCAGCAGCGGATTTGAAGTATATATCCAGGACCAGAAGGGCGGCAAACTCGAAGACCTGGAAAAGATATCCAAGGATTTCATCGCCGAACTGAACAAGAGGCCGGAAGTGTCTCGTGCAAAGACATCGTTCGACTCCAAGTTCCCGATGTATCTTGTGGAGGTGGATGCAGCACAGTGCAAGAGGAACGGCACATCGCCGGGAGACGTGCTCAATGTGCTGGCGGGATATGTGGGAGGAAGTTACGCATCCAACATGAACAGGTTCTCGAAACTCTATCGTGTAATGCTTCAGGCTGCACCTGAGTACCGCCTTGATACAGAATCGCTCCAGAACATGTTCGTGCGCACATCAAGCGGAGAGATGTCCCCTATAAACCAGTATCTGAGACTGACCCGAATCTACGGTCCGCAGTCAATATCGCGTTTCAACCTCTTCACTGCCATTTCAGTCAACGGACAGGCTGCTGACGGATACAGTTCCGGTCAGGCCATCCAGGCTGTAAGGGAGGTCGCAGCCAAGGTGCTTCCTGCCGGTTACGGATATGAGTTCGGCGGCATGTCACGCGAGGAGGCCGGTTCGGGCAGTTCGGTAGCCGTGATATTTGCTATCTGCGTTGTATTCATCTTCCTGATTCTCTGCGCATTGTACGAAAGCATATTCATCCCTGTGGTAATCATCCTTTCTGTTCCGTTCGGTCTTGCGGGAAGTTTCCTCTTTGCAAGATGGTTCGGGCTGGAAAACAACATTTACCTCCAGATCGGTCTGCTCATGCTCATCGGTCTGCTTGCCAAGACAGCAATTCTCCTTACCGAGTATGCCTCGCAGAAACGCGCAGAGGGAATGTCCATCACGATGGCGGCCATGTCTGCCGCAAAGGCCCGTCTGCGTCCTATCCTGATGACATCGCTCACGATGATATTCGGTATGCTTCCGCTTATGTTTGCGAGCGGAGTGGGTGCGAACGGCAACATATCCATCGGAGTAGGTACCGTGGGAGGTATGTTCATCGGTACCGTAGCGCTGCTGGTGATTGTGCCTGCGCTGTTCATAGTATTCCAGTGGTTGGAAGAGAAGATAATGCCTAAACGCGACAGGGAATGATGTCATCCCGAGACACAAATGTCATCCCGAGATACAAATGTCATCCCGAGCCTGTCGAGGGATCTGACCATACAAAACTTATTGAAAGCATGAAAAAAATAATACAATACACACTGACCATACTGGCCTTCTCAATGCTGATGAGCAGTTGCAGCCTGTATAAGAAATACGAGAGGGCTGACATGCACTTTGTTGACAGCCTTTACAGAAGGATGGACACTGCTCCGGAAGATACCATATCGACCGCATCGGTATCATGGGACAAGATGTTCACAGACCCTATTCTTCAAGAATGGATAAGGCTCGGTCTGGAACATAATACTGACATGAATGTGGCGGAACTGAAGGTTCAGGAATATCAGGCCTATCTTCTGGCTGCCAGACGGGCATTGCTCCCCGGAGTGAATTTCAGCATGTCCGGCGGAGGTTTCCCCGGTCAGTTCAATGCCCAGATCGGTGCAAGTTGGGATGCTGACATATTCGGATCGCTCCGCAATTCAAAGCGTAAGGCCGAGGCGGCGCTGATGCAGACCGAAGCATACAGACATGGTGTACAGACCAACCTTGTAGCCACTATCGCCAACAGTTACTACATGATGCTGATGCTTGACGAGCAGTTGAAGATAAGCCGCAGGACACTCACCACATGGGAGGAGAACATCAGGGCGATGGAAGCACTCAAACGTGGAGGAAAGACCAATGAGGCCGCCGTATTGCAGGCGAAGGCGAACAAACTGAGTGTGGAGGCCAGCGTGCTGACTCTCGAAAAGGAGATACTTTCTCTGGAAAACTCATTCTGCGCTCTCTTAGGCACGGTTCCTATGTCGATAAAGCGCGGAACCATTGATGCCCAGGAACTTCCCGAAAGGCTTTGCGCAGGAGTCCCTGCCGAACTTCTGAGCCGCCGTCCGGATGTGCGTCAGGCGGAAATGACCCTCGCGCAGTGCTTCTATGACACGAACATAGCGCGTGCGGCCTTCTACCCTAATCTGAGCCTGAGCGGCGCACTAGGCTGGACTACGGGAAACGGCGGTTCCATCGTGGTCAACCCCGGAAGCATCATCACCAACCTGATAGGCTCACTCGCACAGCCGATATTCAACCGTGGCGCGCTGAAGGCGAAGAAACTTGCGGCAGAGTCAAAATACAAGCAGGCGCTGCATGAGTTCCGTCAGAGCCTTCTGGATGCAGGTGTGGAAGTCAATAATGCCATATCGCTTTGGGAGACAGCAAAGAGACGTACCGAGATTGACAAGAAGCAGATTGTGAACCTCCAGGCCGCTGTCTGGAACACGCAACTGCTGATGAAGCACGGCAATGCCAGTTATCTTGAAGTGCTCACCGCGCAGAAGAACCTCCTGCAGGCTGAACTCGCGGAGATCTCAGACAGATATGACGAATTCCAGAGCGTCGTAAACCTCTACCATGCCCTCGGCGGCGGATATTGATCACCTCTGCATCTTGCGCAGGAAGCACTCGATGGTGTTTTCCATGAGGCAGCAGATGGTCATGGGACCGACGCCGCCGGGGACGGGGGTGATGACTGAGACTTTCGGCTCGATGGTGGCGAAATCGACGTCACCGCAGAGTTTGCCTGTTTCCGGATCTCGGTTGACTCCGACGTCTATTACGACTGCGCCCTCTGAGACCATGTCGGCTGTGACGAATTTCGGACGGCCGATGGCAACTACCAATATTTCTGCATTGCGGGTGACCTCAGGCAGGTCGGCGGTGCGGCTGTGAGCGATGGTCACTGTGGCATTTTCATCAAGAAGCAGTTTTGACACTGGCAGACCGACGATGTTGCTGCGGCCTATGACCACTGCCCTCTTGCCCTTGATTTCCACACCTGCCGCTTTGAGCATCTTGATTATGCCCTTGGGAGTGCATGGGAGTACGCAGTCCTGTTTCTGCCACAGGGCGGCGACATTCAGAGGATGGAAGCCATCGACGTCCTTTTCCTTGGCGATGGTGGCAATGACCTTGTCCTCGCTGATATGCTTAGGAAGCGGGAGTTGCACAAGGATGCCGTCAACAGAGTCATCCTCGTTCAGTTCACGGATAAGCCCGAGAAGGTCGTCCTCTGTGATTGTATCCGGCTTGCGGATGGTCGTATTCTTTATGCCGACCACCTCAGAGGCCTTGGCCTTGCCCGTAACGTATGACACGCTGCCGGGATCTTCGCCCACGAGTATTACCACCAGATGCGGCACACGACCATATTTCTCAGGGAAGCCGGCCACCTGAGCCGCCATTTCCTCTTTGAGCCTTGCTGAAAGTTCCTTACCTGAAATTATCATAATATCACTTGATTCACATTTACTTAGGCATCGATTCGATCAGAGCCTTGTTACCTTTGGCGATGCGAGGTACATCCACCTTGACAACCTTCCTGTCATATGTGATAAGACCGTTCACCTCTCCTTCGACATCTGTCGTCTGGGTATATACGGCCGCCGCACATCCAGTCTGCACAAAGACCTTGAGCATATCCAGGAACGTCTCATACTGCACCATAACATCTTCAGCACTCGTCTTATTGGCCCCATATCCCCATTTGCGGTCGATAATCCATGTGTGTCCCTCAACAGGCAGACCGATACCACCGTACTCTCCAAGCACATTCACGAACTTGCGGTCAAAGAAATTCATTGCCGGACATGGATAATGATGAACATCAATAATGTCTCCAAAGCCCTCGGCTCCCTGGGTAAAATCGAAGTTTCCGCCGGAAGCAGGGTTTATAAGACGTGTAGGGTCGAGTTCCCTGATAAGTTTTACCGCAACCGGCGTATCAAACTGGCCCCAGGCCTCATTGAAAGGGACCCATACAACAATACACTGGAAGTTCTTGAAATCATTGATAATCTCGGTAAGTTCTCTGTAATAGTTATCCTTCCACTCCTGAGGAATCTTACTGTCTGTGCCACCCAGGACGGAATCACGGGACCACTTGTTCTTATTGGCAGCCACAACATCGGCATCACGTGAAGGCATCTGTTTTCCGTCATGGTCACCCACACATGGCATATCCTGCCATACCATCATACCGTGCTTGTCGCAGTAGTAGTACCACCTTGCCGGCTCCACTTTTATATGCTTACGTATCATATTGAAGCCCAACTCCTTTGTCTTGATGATATCCCATTCAAGGGCTTCATCTGTCGGAGCAGTATAGAGTCCGTCAGGCCACCAGCCTTGGTCGAGAGGGCCGAAATGGAACAGCGCCTCATTGTTCAATGCCATTCTTCTGTAATGATTCAGGCTGTTATCCTTCACCACTGATATTTTTCTCATTGACGTATAACCGTCTATACTGTCAATCACCTTGCCCCCACGTTCTATGCTGATTCTGACGCCGTACAGATACGGGCTCTCAAGCGACCATGTCTTGACCTGAGCGAGCCTCACCAGAGCCTTGCCGCCTTCAGCAACAGCCTCAGCGATCACTGTCTGACCCGGTTTCTCCGCAGAATAGCCCACTCCGCCTTCAAGCACCGCAACTTTCACCACATCTCCTTCCTGAGTGCAGGCCTCCACCTCGAATGCCATCTCACCCTTATCGATATCGCTTACAATATAATAGTTGTCGATATGGCTCTCTGCAACCGGCTCCAGCCATACAGTCTGCCAGATGCCGCTTACAGGCGTGTACCATATACCTCTTGTCAGGTTGCACTGCTTGCCACGTGGCTGAAAGCCGTTGTCCGTCGCGTCCTGCACCTTGACCTTCAGATTCTGCTTTCCGGATTTCTTCAGATAAGGGGTGATATCAAATGAGAACGGATCATAACCGCCTTTATGCTCACCGACAAGAGTACCGTTGACAAACACTTCCGCCTGCCAATCGACTGCCCCGAAATGAAGGAGAACATTTCTTCCGGACCATTTTCTCGGAATGGAAAACGTCCTCTCATACCAAAGTGCATCTGTCTTGGAAATCGATTTGCCCACTCCGGAGAGAGACGACTCCACAGCGAACGGCACAAGGATGGTTCCGTCAGCGCCTGTCATCTGGGCAGAAGCATCTGTTATTGCATAATTCCACAATCCATTAAGATTCATCCAGTCGGCACGTACCATCTGAGGACGCGGATACTCCGGGAGCACGGAAGCGGTGTTGATTTCCTCCGCCCATGGACTCCTGATATTGCTTCCTGCCGGTGCCCAATTCTGAGCAAAAACTGAAATTGTCAGTGAAAGTGCAAGAAATGTAAAGGCAAACTTCTTCATATGCTGTCGATTGTATATCATAACACTCTCCAACCGATGTCGCGGCGGTAGAACAGGTTGTCACACTTGATTGACTCCACGGCTGCAAGAGCCTTGTCATGAGCCTGCTGGAGATCCGCACCGAAACCTACCACCATGAGGACACGGCCGCCTGAGGTGTAGAACTTTCCGTCCTTGAAGGATGTGCCCATGTGGTAGATCCTCACGTCGCTCCGCCCCTCAGGACGACAGAGGGCGTTGTCATTTCGACCGACCGAAGGGAGTGGAGAAATCTCTTCCGGAATATCAATCGGGAATCCCTTGTCATAACTTCCAGGATAGCCTTTCGATGCCATGACGAAGCCCATGGTAACCTCCTTGCTCCACTCCAACTGAGGCATTGGAGTATGATCGGCCACCGCTGAGAAAACATCATATATGTCTGTAAGGAGTCTCGGGAGAACGACCTCTGTCTCCGGATCGCCGAAACGGCAGTTGAACTCGATAACCTTAGGTCCCTGCGGGGTCTTCATGAGGCCGCCGTAGAGGACACCAGTGAACGGACAGCCTTCAGCAACCATTGCGGCAGCAGTCGGCTTCATAACATGCTCAAGAGAGAATTCAAGGTCCTCATCTGTGATGATAGGAACTGGTGAATATGCGCCCATACCACCTGTATTCGGGCCCTTGTCTCCCTCGTATGCACGCTTGTGATCCTGTGAAAGGGTCATCGGATAGACATCAAGTCCGTCAACAAAGCACATGAACGAGAACTCCGGACCGGTCAGGAACTCCTCGACAACAACCTTTCCTTTTCCGAATTTGTCGTCAAGAAGCATATCCTTCAATGTCTCGTCAGCCTCCTCCAATGTCTCCGGAATCACAACTCCCTTGCCGGCAGCAAGACCGTCATATTTGAGTACCACAGGGAACGAGCCCTTCTTTACATATTCAAGGGCAGACCCGTAATCCTCAAAAGTCTCGAATGCGGCAGTAGGTATATTGTACTTGGCCATGAGTTGCTTTGCGAAATCCTTGCTTGCCTCGATGGTAGCAGCCGCCTTCGACGGACCGAAGATGCGAAGACCAGCCGCCTTGAACGCATCCACAACACCTGCGGCAAGAGCCACCTCCGGACCTACTACCGTCAGGTCTATTCCGTTTTCCAGAGCGAAATCCCTGAGTCCTTCCACATCGGTATCCTTGATGGCTACACATTCAGCCTGCTGCGCTATGCCGGCATTGCCCGGAGCGCAATATATCTTTCCTACCTGGGGACTGCGGCTCACCGCATCCACGATTGCATGTTCACGGCCACCGCCGCCGATTACGAGTACTTTCTTCATATATGATTACATTAAATTATTTTATAGTAAATTTCCCTTCCAGAGAAGCATTGCAGTCGTCTCCTACCCATACCATGAAATCGCCGGGTTCCATTGCAAATTTCATATCCTCACGGCAGAAAGCCAAATCGGCATGAGTTAGGACAAATTCCAATTCAGCAGACTCCCCTGCCTTGAGTTCGACTCTCTTGAAACCCTTGAGTTCCCTTACAGGACGAGTGGTTGATGCCACCATATCACGGATATAAAGTTGGGCCACAGTCGCTCCGTCACGATTTCCTGTATTGGTAACTCTGACATTAACGATAACATCATCTCCCATTCCCGGTTCAACGTTATATACCTCCAACGAATCAAACTCAAACTTAGTATAACTCAAACCATATCCGAACGGATAGAGAGGAGTGTTTGGAGTCAACAGATATGCAGACTTGAAATATTTCCTGAGGTTATCAAAAGACATGACTCCCTGCAACCTGTCGGACGGACGGCCTGTAGCCTTGTGGTTATATCTGATAGGAATCTGTCCGTCACAGCGAGGGAAGGTCATTGCAAGATGTCCGGATGGGGAATGATCACCGCTGAGAAGGTCAGCAACGGCATTCCCTCCTTCTGAGCCAGGATGCCATACAACAAGGAGTCCATCCATAAGAGATTCTACAGACTCAAGTGCCATCGGCCTACCTGTAACAAGAAGCACGACAACAGGAGTCCCGGTCCTGCGTACTGCCTCAAGCAGTTCTTTCTGCACCTGTGGCAATTCAACAGAGGTCATTGACGCAGCCTCACCGCTCATTATACCGGGATAACCGAGTGTCAGAACCGCGACATCAGCACGGCGTGCAGCCTTTACAGCCTCATCGACACCGCCCTTGATTCCCTCGAAAGGATCGCATCCTTTTACGACATGAACCTTTTCCGGGAAACGTGACTGCAAACCCTCCTGAATGGTCACAGCCTTATCCTTTTCGCCATAACCTGTCCACGAACCAAGCATTGCACCTCCATCGGCCACATATGGACCGATAAGGGCTATACGAGAACCATTCTTCAGAGGGAGCACTTCCTTATCATTCTTAAGAAGCACCATGGACTCCCGGGCAACCTTACGAGCAAATTCAAGATGTTCCGGTTTATAGATAGACTTCTGCGCTCTTTCAACTCCTCCGTATCTGAACGGATCATCAAAGAGTCCCAACCGATATTTCACAAGAAGAATATTGCGGCACATCTGGTCTATCGCATCCTCATCTATAAGACCTTCCTCTACGAGTTCCTCTCCATGATTAAGATAACTTCCTGACACCATTTCCATATCCAGACAGGCCTGTAACGACTTCATGGCAGCCTCCTTCTTGTCTGCTGCAACGCCGTGATTGACCATCTCGATGATGGCGTCATAGTCAGAAACTACAAAACCCTTGAAGCCGAGTTCGTCTCTGAGCAGATCTTTCAAAAGCCATTTGCTGCCGCTTGCCGGGATACCGTCATAATCATTGAAAGACGACATCACGCTCATTGCACCAGCATCCAAGGCGGCCTTATATGGAGGAAGATACCTGTCCCTGAACATTCTCTCAGACATATCGACAGTATTATAGTCACGCCCGGCCTCCGGAGTGCCATATGCAGCAAAATGCTTTACACAGGCAAGAATAGTCGTACTGTCGGAAAGGTCGTCTCCCTGATAGCCTTCCACCATCGCCCTTGCAACTGCTGCTCCAAGATACGGATCTTCGCCGGCACCTTCGGAAACCCTTCCCCAGCGGGGATCTGCAGAAATATCGCACATAGGAGAGAATGTCCACGCAAGTCCCATTGCTGCAGACTCATAAGCCGCTATCCTGGCCGACTCCCTGATGGCATCCATATTCCATGAACACGCAGAAGCCAGGTTGATCGGGAATATCACCTTACAGCCATGAATGATGTCAAAACCGAAAAGAATCGGAATTCCAAGCCTTGAACTGTCAACCGCCAGACGCTGGTACTCCACAATCTCCTCAGGCTTGCGGACACCAAGCATGGAGCCTACTTCGCCGGCCTTGATGAGTTCTTCAATATTCATCACTCCACCGCTTGGTCCTGTAATGACACCCGTCCTGGGAACAACCTGAGTCATCTGGCCAAGTTTTTCCCTGAGGGTCATCTTATCCATCAGGTCATCTACATACTTTTCAGCCTCGGTCTTCCGGACGCACGAAGAAAGCGCTGAAATAGCTGTCAGGGCCACTGCAAGGTATCCAAAAAATCTTTTCATAGGGTTTTGTTTCTGTACAATCCGCAAATTTAGCATTTTTATCCTATCCGCAAACACAAAAAACCGGAGGAACCACCATCGCGGCGATTCCTCCGGAACCATAACCCTATTATTAACAACTAAACTAACCGTGACTCAGTTTATTGCAAAGGGTGTGCCAGAGTCTTATTTCAAAACAGGAACGGATCCGCTGAAGTCCCATATTTCTGAAGACCAGCCTGCAGACTGCGCTACCGATGAGAGTGTCGCTCCAGCAGAGGCTGCCTTTCCATGATATGGGCTGAACCATTTTGCTGAGCCGGATGGCTGGACAAGCGGCGCGCTCGGACTGCAGTCCGCTTGGTCAAACAGCACGTTGAGCGAAGCCGAAGAATAGTAATTCAAAACAAAGTCGCTCTTTCTCCAGCAGTTCTTAAGCGTGTTCGGTCTTGACGAACAGCCTATTACTGCTCCTCCGCTATAGTGAACGGTCATCCGCGATTTTGGCGGTTTTTGCGGACGAGTGGGCCATTTTGACAAGGGTCGTCCGCGATTTCGGGCATTTTCGCGGACGGGTGAGCGACTGCGACAGCATGCACGCCACAAAAAACCGGAGGACATTGCAGAGAGGACCCGTAAATTATCCATACTACATCCCTCTAAAAACCGCACAATATCCGTATTAGAAAATAAAAATATCTGTCATTTATCCGTATTATATAAGAAATATGTATATTTGCGATAATGTTATAAAACAGACGGATATGAAAATTTCAGACATAGAAAAAGTATTGCTTGAACAGCAGGATGAACTTGAAGCCCTTGAAGGTGAAGTGCTGATACATCGCCCTGAAGAAGACCTTATAAACCGGAAAAGCAAGCTTGCACAAGTTGTTATCGGGGTCAGGAGAAGCGGAAAGTCCACTCTTTGCTTCAACGCACTGAGAAAGGCCGGTGTGCATTATGCCTATGCCAACTTTGACGACGAACGTCTGGAGGAACTAGAGACTAAAGATCTTGACAATGTGCTTCAGACACTATATAAGATATATGGTAAGTTTGAATATCTGTTTTTGGATGAAATCCAGAATATCGACGGATGGCCATTGTTTGTAAACCGTCTGCTAAGGCAGAGGATACATATCATCATTACCGGAAGCAACGCAAAGTTGTTGAGTACCGAACTGGCTACGCACCTTACCGGACGTCATCACAAGATCGAACTGTTCCCATTCTCATTCAAGGATTGGTGCTCGATCAAAGAGGTGGATTATACCCGACTTACCACCAAGAACAAAGGTCTGCTGTCAAAGGCATACGAAGAGTATTTCCGCCAAGGAGGCTTCCCTGAACTGATATCCGGAGACGAGAACCCTAAAGAATATATCAGTACCTTGATAGACAATATCATAAGCCAAGACATAAAGAAGCGTTACAAAATACGTAATGTCGATGCTTTAAAGAGACTGACCCATCATATTTTGAACGAGACTCCTACTCTTATCGTCAAGGAAACGCTCCAGAAAATCATAGGCATTAAGAGCGAGCGCACTCTCGGCAATTATCTTATGTACCTGAATCAGACATATCTGATTTCAACCATAAGCAAGTACTCTTCAAAAAGCAGGGAACGAGCAAGAAATGAGAAATCGTATGCAATCGATGTCGCCTTTATGGATAAGCGCGAGAATGCTTTCTGCGGGGAAAACTTAGGCTGGAGATTGGAAACCCTCGTTTATCTGGAACTGCTGCGAAGAAAAGCAGGATCTGAAAACGACATCTATTATTACCAAGGCAGGAGTGCAGAAACAGACTTTGTGGTATGCGACGGGAACAAGACGCTTGCTGTATATCAGGTGAGTTATGACATATCCAACGCAAAAACCAGAAAACGTGAAATCAAGGGCTGTATCGCAGGAGCGAAAGCCACAAAATGTGACAAGATTTTCCTGATTACAGACCACGAAAGCGAGGTCATAGAAGAAGACGGATATACAATTCAAGTTATCCCAATCTGGGAGTGGCTGACCAGAGAGGCATAACCCACAAAAAACCGGAGGACATTGCCTTCAAAGCAATGTCCTCCGGAACCATAACCCTATTATTAACAACTAAACTAACCGTGACTCAGTTTATTGCAAAGGGTGTGCCAAAGTCTTATTTCAAAACAGGAACTGATCCGCTGAAGTCCCATATTTCTGAAGACCAGCCTGCAGACTGCGCTACAGATGAGAGTGTCGCTCCAGCAGAGGCTGCCTTTCCATGATATGGGCTGAACCATTTTGCTGAGCCGGATGGCTGGACAAGCGGCGCGCTCGGACTGCAGTCCGCATGGTCAAACAGCACGTTGAGCGAAGCTGTAGCATAGTAATTTAATAAGAAATCGCTCTTTCTCCAGCAGTTCTTAAGCGTGTTCGGTCTTGACGAACAGCCTATTACTGCTCCTCCGCTGTAATGAGCAGAAGGGTCTTCTCCGCCCGAGACGACAGACACAACAGATGTATTATAAGCGATACAGTTCTCCATAGTAGTGGCGACATCACTGTCAAGACTTGAAGAAGCTCCCTGGCGGCCGAACGCACGACCTGATATACCTCCAAGAGCAAACGAACCTGTTATTTTTCCTGTCGCAAAACAGTTTCGGACGGTGGAATTCTTAGGCAGATCACCAGAAATACCGCCCGCATAAGCCTGAGTTACAGTCACATCCATAGTAGAACTGCAATCCGATATATAAAGTCCCTGATGAGAAGCGTAACCGATGATGCCGCCTGCAACAGAATATCCATTTATCGAGCCGGATGTATAACACTTGGTTATAGTACATCCGTTTCCTGTGCTGGCATTGCACTGGCCCAGGATTCCACCGACAATCTGAGACTTTGCGCTGATCGCACCCTGATAAGAGCAGGTTGTCAGTACAACCGCTCCTGCCGTATGGCCGGCAATACCGCCCACATAACTCTTGCCTGAGCCGTTTTCACGCACAGTGATATTCGACTTCACAATACAGCCGGAAATGGTTCCGTTGCCATAGTATCCGACGATACCACCGGCCACGTCATCCCTTGCCGTTATATTCATCGTGCTGCTGCAATCCTTTATATCCATCGTCTTGCTGCACAGTCCCACGATACCTCCGCATGCTCTTCCGCTCGCTGTGGTAAGGGTTCCACCGGTACTGCAACCAGTAAAACTTACCCCCTCCAGTGCTTCTCCGAGAAGACCTCCGACAGGATGATAATCACCTGTGTAGGTATTGGCAGCAGTACGCTCTACAGTGCCGTCGAAAGAACAGTTGATGAATTTACCAGAGCCGGAACTTCCGGTCAGACCTCCGATATGAGCCCATCCCGAATTAGACACCTTGCCACGGACAACCTTGACATTATTCAGTTCACCGTTGAGAGAACTGTCCCTGTTGCCGACCCAAGCCGCCACTATACCGCATGTACTTGCATCGGTAGTTGTCACAGTCGCATCCTCGAAAGTCACATTCCTGACAGTTCCATAAAGGACGCCGAAGAAACTCGCCCATGAAGCATGTGTACATGTAAAGTTCCTGATCTTGTGACCGTCGCCGTCAAAAACAATTCCATAAGGCTCATTAAGCAGATTTATTGGGACCCAATCCTTGACTCCGCTCATATCTATATCAGCGGTCATCTTGAAATGAGTATGAGTGTTGGCAGATATGAGATTTCTTATATTGTCCAGTTCAGACACATTTGAAATAAGATATGGATCATACTCGCTACCCTCTCCTGAAAGAACTTTCTGCCACCTTGCAGATGACGTGACCAGACGGACAAGGTAACCTTCATAAAGAGTCTGCGTACCAGGATAGAAGATATTCTTCAATGCAGATTCATCTGCAGTAAACACGGTAATCTTCACTTCTGTTTCCGCATCGAGAGCAATCTCACCGCAAGGAAGATATGCTGTGAAGGTGTTTCCAGTGAAACTTCCGTCAGCCACCGTAACAGACAGTTCCACATCAGCAGTCTCAAAAGAGACTTTCTGCACATCGGCCGCTCCGGCAGGAAGGTTCAACACCAGTTTCAAGGCTCCCGACTGCACGAAAGTACCACCATGAGCACCAGCCCAATCATGTCCGAAATGAATATCCTCTATGCTGTCCACTCCCTTCATTGATGCACTGTATCTGATATGCGAGTAATCCTTGTCAGCTTTCTGAGAGACAGTTGCCGCCTCTGACGCTTCGGCAGGATAAACGACATCGAAGGTCTCTCCTGCAGGCATCTTTCCAGAGAATGTTCCCTTCTTACCCTCGGCAGAAACGAGTGTAAAGACCTCGCCGCCCACAAGGATATGGTCACCGTCCTGCCAGGTCGGATCAAAACCGCCTGCAGCATTTTCTGTAAGACCCACGCGGGTCTCAAGTCCCTCGACCTGAGGAAGAGTCACAGTAATCTGAACGGTCTCTCCCGCCGCGGCAAGCATAGCCTTCTTTGGGGCAGATTCAGATCCCTGAACTGCTTCAGAAGCAGTTTCCTTCGCACAGCCAGTCATCATCAGGACAGCCATGCACATCGCAAATATATTCTTTCTCATGGCAGGTAATCTTTACAGGTTTCATAAATGGTCTGAGCCATCATATTGAATGCTGGATATGTAGGATGGCTTCCTTTGCACTTATCTACTGTCACTCCAACAAAACTTACATACGGGATATTGAAGTGCTTTGCTATCTCGATCGTCGATGTAGAGTAGTTTGTCGTAAGCATATCACCGACAATGATGATGATCTGCACACCTTCATATCTGTTCTGAAGTTTCTTGATCAGTTCGATGTATGCACTTCTGTATTTTGTCAGATCATTCTGGCCTATAGGCAGGTCCCATGTGTATTCGCCCAGAGGCGTACTCTGGTTCTTGTCGTTCGTTCCGCCATGGATGATGATGATATCCGGATCCACAAAGTCATATGCCCTATCGACAAAACCGGCATTGACGCTTCTTCCCGACTGACGGCCGTTCTTCACCTCATGGACAACTCGCGTTCCGGACCATGACGAGTTCACGTCAAGGACGCCGTTCTTCATATAATTGTTGATCAGCATCCACCAATATGTCCTCTCCTGGGAATTGACCGCGATAGATGGATTTGCACTCACATTAGGGTCGTTTGCAGGATAGTACGGACTATATTCAGGGTTGCACAAGGCTCCGTCGAATGTAGAGATCGAGTCTCCCATGATGCCGACTTTTCTCTTCGGCTGCACCAGAGGAGCGGCGAAATCAAGAGTGACAGTTGTGGTTTCAGCCGGCTGAAGAGTCACATTCCGGGTGAACTGATACGTATAACGATTGGTCTTTACAGTAAAAGTTCCCTGATATGTACCAGGGAGGCAGAGCATGCCGTATTCTCCTGCATCTGAGCCCTTTCCGACCTTCGGACGATTCACTGGATCCTTTGACATCCATGTTACAGTCACCACGTTGCTCTCGCTTACGGTCTGACCTCCGCTGGTGACCTTTGCGATCGTCTTATCAGCCTCAAAGCTCACAGAAAGAACCCGCTCACCTACTGCGTAAAACTTGCTGTCTGTCAGCAGAACCTTCATTCCGGAATTCGTATTGTCAAGCATATCGTCAATGTCATCCGAAGCACTCATGTAGTACTTGGACTGCTGAGCAGGCACGTTGACATCCATCACAGGTACATCCGGATTGACAGGTTCTTCCGGATCAACTGGAGTGTCCGGAGTGTCAGGCGTGTCGGGATCCGTCGGAGTATCCGGAGTGTCGGGATCCGTCGGTGTATCGGGGTCCGTCGGAGTGTCGCCGCCCGGCTGCTCACCAGAGCCTTCTCCACCGGTGTTGCCGCCATCATCAGGCGTCTGCTCCGTTCCTGCATCTTTGTCAGGGGCAGTCGTCTTCTCGCACGAGCTGACCGCAAAAGTGAGGGCAAGCACCGCCAGAAGAGACCATAGAGTCTTTTTCATGTGCAACATATCTATAACTTTTAAAATGACAGACAAATATATACATTTTCTATCTAATTCATATTCCGCCCCGCACGTGATTTCGGAGAGGGTCGTCCGCGATTTCGCCCCTTTTTGCGGACGGGTGGGCGATTTTGACAAGGGTCATCCGCGATTTTGGCGTTTTTTGCGGACGGGTGGGCGATTTTGACAAGGGTCATCCGCGATTTCGGGCATTTTCGCGGACGGGAGGGCGACCGCGACAGCATGCACGCCACAAAAAACCGGAGGACATTGCCTTCGCAGCGATGTCCTCCGGAACCATAACCCTATTATTAACAACTAAACTAACCGTGACTCAGTTTATCGCAAAGGGTGTGCCAAAGTCTTATTTCAAAACAGGAACGGATCCGCTGAAGTCCCATATTTCTGAAGACCAGCCTGCTGACTGCGCTACAGAAAAGCAAACAGAATGCTAACTATGGACAGATAATAGATTTTTCATTCAGTTCTAATTTTTAATATATGTAATTTTGCGGATTTTGCAGGTCGCGGCTGTTCCGTCCACCATATAGAGAGTCTTTCCGTCAGAGCCTAATGCAATACCCTGTGGAAAGGCGAAGACCGCATTAAGCCCCTGACCATCTTTTACGAGGGCTGTTGCTGCATCCTCAGCCTTTACCACAGGCCATGCCTTGCCGGCAATGGTACGAATGGAGCCCTTACCGTAACCTCCGTCTTCGTCCGGAATAAATTTTCTCAGCGTCTTGGCAGACCTGTCATTGAAATATATGGTACCATCTGGGGCACAGATTGCCGAGGTCACAACACCGATTGTCGTTGTCATCGGATACCCTGGGATAGCATCCTTATATGTCCTGGCAGAAGAATGTCCGGTTCCGTTTCCCGCAACACGCGTCATGGTATTATCCGCCAGATCGATCATCTGTATATCACCTGATGAATTCGCAAATGCAAAAATGGCCGTCTCGTCGGCATTAAAGCATATTGTTTCATACAAGGCTGACGTCAGATTCCACGTGTAAAGCACAGAATTGTTCTTGATCTTACATACCTTTCCTTTGCCGGCTCCACTGCCACGAGCCAAGACATACAGGTTATCTTCCGCGTCCAACAGGACCTTCATTGCATTTGTAAGATCTGCCCCTGTAACAGGATACTCCGTAACGACTCCTTCAGATGTGCAGGTAGCAATCTTCTGAGAGTCTTTGAGCGCAAAATAGAACAAACCATTAGAATCAAAATCACCGCCCCATGGATACGATGAAGTCGAAAGCAGATCTGGATAATCCACGGTTGAAGCCAATTTTGTAACTGACGTTCCATCCGCAGAAACTTTAAATATACCATGCTCTGAGCCTCCTCTGACCGTCATATAAAATCCACCGCCAGGAGCCAGCACAAGATCCTGAGCATTATTTACAGAAGTAAGTTCGGCAAAAGTCGTCACCTCCCATACGCCACCTGAAAATTCTCCGCCCAATATGCCGTTTCTCTCCAGAACGATTTCCTTGGCTACATTCTTTACAATAGAACTTCCATCAGTTTTGTAGGCAGTCACAGTCAAGCCGGAAGCAAAAGTCTGCGGCAAAAGAGCCACATAATAATCCGCTTCACTGAAAGTCTGCCCGTCCGGCATTTCCAGAGAAACCTCTTTCTGTCCTTGCACAATCTCCCATGAAGCATCAGAGGCATCAACCATTATCTGTCCTGCCAAGTTCTCATCTGCATTTCCACGGATTGTTATACGGTTTATTCCCTCTTCTGAAATTCTCACTCTGAACAGGCCGCAGACATTCTTAAAATACATGTTCAACGTCTCGGAATGAGCGACTGCAAGATGGTAGGCAAGAGAATTCTTCACTACCTCCTGTTGCGCCGGAACCTCTGCACTGATCATTCCATCTACGAAAATCGGATTTTCCTGATATGGATAAACGGCATAATACGAATTGGTGTAAGTCAGCGGCAGATCGACCGGCTCAAAATATACTGGAGAGCCGTCTGCCTCTGCCTGATAGACATATTCATATGCAGCGGCAAAGATATTGATACGATCCCCTTTCTCCCAAGTCATACCGCTGGTTCCATACGACGGAGTAAACACCGACTTTGAGAAGACATCGTCATAATACGCACACAAGACATGACCGTCATTCCCGTTTGACTGCACATCTGCCGCGCGGTCACATGCGACCACAGCAAACAATGACAGCAGAATTGCAAAATATAATTTCTTCATAGTCATGTCCTCACCTAAAATATTGAAACTACATCATCTGCTCCCGCATAATCCTCCCTGTCAGCACTTTCTGTACATGGCTTTGTATCATATCCAAAAGAAACCTTTCGAATGGTACCGCTTGCGGTTCCGTCCACCATATAGAGTCCATCCTCACACATAGCAATTCCCCCTGGATATTTCAAGACAGCATCATTGTCGATGCCATCCACAGATCCGGCTGTATAGAGGCTTCCGCACAGAGTTTCGATTGTCCCTTTGGAATAGTCACCGTTGATATCAGGTCTGAAAGCTCTTAAAGTATAGGCGCGTATATCCCCGAAATAAAACACACCATCGTCATCACAGACTACGCCCTCGCAAGTATTGAACGTCGCAGTAAGAGGATTACCCGGAGTGCCGTCAGTATAATCTGCCGGAGCAGAATGATATGTTCCTGTTCCCGCAATCCTTACAGGAACAGCAGAGTCGGAAGATGTATCGAGAACCTGAATATCGTCGCGACCGAAAATAAAGAGTTTGGTCTGCGTCCTGTCAAAAACAAAAGCGTCATATACACTGACCATAATAGGCCACTCCTTGACAACTTTACCCTGAGCAACGTCAACTTTGACAATATAATTCTCACCGACATCTGCATGACGATACAAGACATACATATAACCCTCTGCATCGAAAGCCACCTTCATAGCATTTTTCCATGTGACAGCCGTGCCATCCTGATAAGTGAAAGGTACAATTGTCAATGCTCCTTCATCAGTACATTTATATATACAACAGGTCCCCTTAGTAACAAAATATAAGTCTCCCTGATAGCAACATCCACCCCATGGATAAGATTCTGACGGCACATCTGCGAGTTTCGAGATCTCATAATCTGGAGTCATCTTCCATATCGATGGAGCATTTTCGCTACGGGTAGTGATCCAATAGCTGCCATCGTCTGCCTTTATCAGATCTTGTGCAAAAGACAGCCTGGCAGCAGTTCCCGCACCGGCAACACTGTTAGAAGTTCCTATCGGCGAGCCGACTACAGTTTCGACCTTATACATAGGCGTTCCGTAGCTCCAGCCCTTAGTTGCTGCCAGTCCCATCGTATAGATATAATCTGCTTTAAACTGAAGCGTCCATGACTCCCTGATATAGCAGGATTGGTCATCCATTATCACCTTTGCACGTATTCCTTGCGATGCACTGACCGGAAGCACTGAGAGATAGTAGCCACCCTTTTCCATCGCCGGAGAGGCTTCCAGTACCACTTTATCTGACACATCGGTCCCCGCAGTTATAAGCATGGTTGACGGATCGACTGTAAAATCTCCCGTCAACGGCTCTCCTGCCTTAGTCTCCACCTCTATCTTTACTGCGCGACCTGCAAGATCATGAGGAATATTCAGATACAGGAGCGCATGCGCATTACGAAACAGGACATCTTCCGAAAGATTATCCGAATGGGCGACTGCAACTGTAGAGGATGGGTCAAAGTTATATTTCGCAGCTGTCTGCCTCTGTGGAATACTCATATCGAGCTTTCCGTCAGAGACACTCCTGAGGGCATCGTATGGGTAGGCCATCAGAAATGACGATCCGCTGACCTGGCCGGATGCGGAAACCAGTTCAGTAGATGCGCCGGACGCTGCCGCACTGAACAGCACCGGAGACTTTCCATCCGGACTTACAGCCACCTCGTCACCTTCATTCCAAGAGACCTTAGTCAGATCATAAAGAGAGGTCTTTGACAGAATCGGGCTTTGCATATTAGCGACAAATGAGTCGCCCGTCCAGGAACGGGCAAACTCATCAGCGTCATTCTTTGCACATGACAGAGCCAGAAGGCATGTCAGGCAAATGAAAAAGTTTTTATTCATTATTCATATTTCTGGTAATATACCTTTCCAATCTTTCCGCCATTATCAGCGAAGTAAAGAGTCTTACCGTCTGCAGCAAGGGCGAGACCGTTAGGATAGTTCAGCACTGTCGTATCATAAGGTTTTCCTGCTATTGTCCTGATAGTACCCTTGCTGTAATCACCATTTGCATCCGGAACAAACATTCTGATGGTTGACTTGATCTCGGAGAAATAAAGAGTTCCATCAGGCGCACAGATTGCCCCTTCGCACTGCATCAAAGTCGCCGTTAGAGGATTTCCAGGTGTTCCATCCGTATAAGTCGCTGCATTAGAATGATTTACACCTGTTCCGGCGATCTTCTGCATCGAGTTGTCTGCAAGATTGATGAGTTGAATATCACCCGAGTTGTTAGGTAACACAAAAATCTTGGTCTTATCCGCATTGAAGCACATATACTCATAGAGCTTATTAGTAAGGGACCATGTGTATAGTACGGCATTGTCCTTGACTTTGTACACCTTACCCTGACCTGAAGTTCCGTTGGCACCTCTTACAAGCACATACAGTGTGCCGTCGGCAGCGCACAAAATCTTCATTATATTATTATACTCCCAAGGTATTCCTATAGAATACTCAGCAATCGTACCTGTTGACGTACATGTAAGTACTCTGGACGCATAAGTGTTAATGCTACCCTTCGCTGCAAAATAGAAAAGACCATTCTGATCAAAATCACCGCCCCAAGGAAATGAATTAACAAGAAGCGTTGTATTAGGAGACGACGCAATAGCTGTATTCGTGTTTGCATTCGCATCATACTTCCATACACCCTTGACTGTACCACGAGTCGTCACATAGAAATTTCCATCTGGAGCGAGCACGATATCCTCTGGATTATTTCCAATGCCTGTCAGAAGATGTTCTATTTTCCACTCGCCACTTGCGATCTTGCCTCCTACAAGGCCGGACGCAGCGACAGTAACCTTATCTGTCACGTTCTTCACATAAGAAGTACCATCCTTATAATACGCCGTAACCGTAACACCGGCAGCAAAATCCTGAGGGAGGACAGCCATATAGTAAGTTCCCAACTGAAGAGTCTTGCCCTGTGGTGCCGAGATCGAAACGGTCTTCACGCCCTCAATTGCACTCCATGACGGTGTGTCTCCGACTGTTATGGCAATCTTGCCGGCAAGATCTTCATTTGCATTTCCCATGATTTCAATCTTGGTCACAGCATTCGGCTCTGTAACTTCTGCGGCAAAAAGTCCGCATACGTTCCTGAAATTAAGAGTAAGCGATTCTGAATGAGCAACTGCAAGGTGATATGAGAACGATTCCAATGCAGGAGTCTGCTCAGAAGGCAGAGTTGTAGTTATCACTCCACCTGCGAGAGTTGCTGCCGCATCGTAAGGATAAACCGCATAGTACTCCTCCGCGAGAGAAGATCCACCGACAGGACTGAGGGTCGATGAGCCTCCGCTCTTGTCAGCCTTATACTCATAGTATGAAGTTCCGGCATAAACGCCCACCAGGTCGCCTTTGACCCACTCTACCTTTGAGGCGGCCTTGCCCGGGATAAGTACAGCCTTTGCATCGGCTTCGGTTTCGGAAAGAGAAGCCTCGAAGACAACATCTTCACCGGCAGGATTGACAGTGTCAATCTCTTTTGCACATCCTGCCGCAAGGATTGCCATAGCGGCAGTCATCATATATATATTGATTCTTTTCATATCTATTCAACTTTAGAAGATTGTTGTCATACTATCTGTTCCGCCATAATCCTGATGGTCACCGCTAAGGCCGCACTGCTCTGTAACGGTAGATACTGTCATCTTTCTTACCATACCGTTCTTAAGTCCATCAACAAATAATATGTCTCCGTTTGCATCGAGAGCAAGACCTGCAGGAGACGAAAGGCGTCCATTCTTACCGACTCCATTCGAAGCATTGTCTGCTTGAGCAGATGATCCTGCCGAGCTGCTCCATGGATCGCCAAGAACAGTAACAACCGTTCCATTTGTATAATTGCCATATACATCCGGGATAAGTATTCTCATACTCTTAGCTGCTGCATCTCCAAATACTACTGTTCCGTCAGACAGGCAGATTGCGCCATTACATATCTGACATGTAGCAGTTTGCGGATAACCGATTTTTCCGTCAGTATATGTCGCAGCATTCGTATGTTTTGTCGATTTGCCGGCCACGCGGACCAATGTGGACGAAGTATTTGTGAGATCGATTTCAAAGATACCGGTATATCCGAACAAGATAGCCTTGGTCTTATCCTCATTGAAGCAGAACCAGTCATAAGTATCCCCGGAAAGCACCCATTCATTCTCAATGACACCATTCTTAACCTTGATAAATCTTGTCCTATACTGAGCATACATATTGTTGCTGTCATCAAAATCCAGTCTCATCAAATTAGCCACATTATATTCGGCATCACCCTTCTTGACAGACACCAGTTCAACAGTTCCATCTGCGCTGCAGGTCATCACCTTGCCTTTGCCTTTCGCTGCAAAATAATAATTGCCGTTGTTATCGAAAGCTGCGCCCCAAGGATGAGTATCCGTCAAATCAGCATCATCAGCAACCACAGCAATCTTTGACAATGTATAATCCGGAGTCATCTTCCAGATACCATGATTAGCAGAAGCAAAACGGGTCGTTATCCAGAAGTTTCCATCCGGTGCCATCTGAATATCCTGACCGCTTCTAAGGTGAGCTGCAGCACCTGTACCAGGCACAATAGCATCGCTTGACGTTGTTGTAACATCACCAAGAACAGTACTTACAGCATACTGATAAGTAGTGACACTCCAGCCTGTAGAGCCGATGACGCCCATGTTGTAAATCGTATTCACGTCGAACTCGCATGCGCCTGACTCGCGGGTATAATATGACTTGTCACCCAGAAGCACAGTCACCTTCACTCCTGAAGGAACGTCGCATGGACGAACTGCAAGGTAATAGTCTCCGGCAGCCATAGGCGGAGCAGCGAGAAGAGAAACCGCAGCCTTGCCGTTTGCGCTGAGTGTATTTGCCTTTGTTGCTACATCGAAAAGGATGTCTCCTGCAAGAGACTCCCCACCTTTAGCCTCAACAGTAATTTTGATCACCTTCTTGTCAAGATCAGCAGGAACATTGATCTTAAGAAGGGCAAGAGCGTTCTTGAATTTGACCGGCTGTGCGAGGTCGGCCGATGCAGCCGCAGAAATAGCGGCAGCGGGATCGAATGATCCGGTCACAGCAACCTGCTCTGCAGGAACCGTCAGGAGCAGTTTACCGTCCTGAACTTCCTTTGCAGCGCTATATGGATAAGCAAGCAGGAAAGATGAGCCTGTAACGGCTGTCTCGGATGTAAACTCCACTACCTCGCCATCCACTGCTGTCGAGAACTTCACGGCAGCAGCACCGTTCGCATGGACAGCGATCTCATCACCTGCTTCCCACTTTGATTTTCTGCCGTCAAGAACGGCCTTGGAAGCAACCTCAAAATTTTCTTTTTCCGCAGTGAATGCACTTGCGGTCATAGATGGAGCAGAAGGAACATCAGTCTCCTTTGCGCATGACACGGCAGCAGCAACCGCCAGAGCCATAATAAATAATCTGTTTGTCTTCATGATCTTTCCTCCTTTACCATTCAAAATCAACTTCCTTGTATTCATCATCGTTTTCGCCGCTGATGCAGAGCACACCCTCGGCCTTTACTTCTACGAAGGCCGTATCCGGACTCTCGTAAGGGAGAGACAGTCTCTCCTGGTGGTCAGTTTTTCTTTTCATAATGTTTGTGTATGAGATCCTTCGCTTCGCTCAGGATGACAAGCGAGACTCAGGATGACAGTTAATTATTGGTTATTCTTCTGTTCATTTGCAGCCTTCTGAACGTCCAGGATATGCTTTGCATAGTTATACCCGGCAGTCTCATAGATATTGAGGACCTCATCAATGCTGTCGAGATAACGATCCCATATCTTGTTTTCAGGAGCGCACCACTGCACCTCGCTGAGAGCTGAAAGACGCGGAAGAAGCATATATTCAAGATAATCCTGGGTTCCGATATATTCTGTCCAGAGATTTGCCTGGACACCGATGATATGAGCCTTATCTTCATCAGTCATTTCCTCTGTAAACGGTTCGAATGAATAGCATCTCTCCACAGGTATATAGCCACCGATTGCAAGCGGCTCATTTGCCTGATCCTTTGACTGATAATAATCGATATAGAGATACTGATACGGAGTCATGATGACATCATGTCCGAGTTTTACGGCAGCCTCACCTCCCTTCGTTCCTCTCCAGGACATCACAGTTGCATTAGGCGCAAGTTCACCCTCAAGGATCTCATCCCAGCCGATAAGTCTGCGTCCGCGCTCGGCAAGAAATTTCTCTGCCTCGGCTGTCATATAACTCTGGAGGAAATGTTCTGGAGAATGTTTATCGTCACCTGTTATGCCAAGTTCCTTTATCTTTGCCTGACAGTGAGGACATTCAGCCCATTTCACCTTAGGACATTCATCTCCTCCGATATGGATATATTCAGACGGGAACATATCGCAGATTTCTGCGAGCACATCCTTTACGAACTGCATTGTGGTCTCCTTGCCTATGCAAAGTACATCCTCGGATACGCCCCACTTTGTCCATACTTCATACGGACCGCCGGTACATCCGAGATAAGGATACGCCGTAAGAGCAGCCTGCATGTGACCAGGAAGGTCAATTTCCGGAATTATATTGATACCTCTTGCAGCGGCATAGTCAACAATTTCACTGATCTGATCCTGTGAATACCACATTCCTTCTCCGTATGGAGTGCCGTCATATTCGTTGCTCCTGCGAAGGTGTCCCACAAGCGTCTCCTTACGGATTGAACCGACCTCTGTAAGAAGAGGATATTTCTTGATCTCTATTCTCCATCCCTGATCTTCAGTAAGGTGCCAGTGAAGGGTGTTGAGCTTATGGATTTCCATTACATCCAGAACATCCTTGATGGCCTCCATTCCGAAGAAATGACGGGCCTCATCGATGAGAAGTCCGCGATATCCGAAACGCGGAGCATCAGATATTGTGCAGCAAGGCACCGCCCAATTGATACCCTCAGCAGTTGTATCACCATAGATCTGCACAGGCATAAGCTGTTTGAGAGTCTGCACTCCCCAGTTGAATCCGCGCAGGCTTGAGGCCTTGATCACGACACGGCAGCAGCCGACATGCAGTCTGTACTCTTCCTCTGCAAGAGACCGGTCCAGGACGAGATTGATACCAAAGCCCCTGCCTTTCTTCACGACGCTCTGCTCGCCTGTTGCAAGCGTAAGCTGAGAGGCAAGACGCTCAGCAAGCGCAACAGTAAGGCTGTCCGCGTCAGCGGAATACCTCACCGTAGCCCCGGCAGCGTCAAAACTGCCGTTCTCAATTGTAACTTCCTGCGGATAAGGAACAAGGTTCACTTTTTCCACAACTTTACCGCAGCACGCTGAAACGGCTACGGCAACAATAGTCATCAGTATTAGTTTTCTCATTATGATATAATTTGTTTCAAATCCTGTAATGCAAGATAGATATGCCTTTCCACCGTCCTTACCGAAAGCCCCAGAGCGTCAGCTATGTCTTTTGAAGCCATATTCTCATATCTGGACATCATGAATATGCGCTGCCTCTGCGGGGGCATATTCTTTATGATCTTGTCCATCCTGTCTGAGGTTTCCGACCAGAACATTTCCTCTTCGATATCTGCAGAAGTATCCACTTTCTCCGGGGTCTCTCCCCGCACAACCGTCTGATTGTATTTCAGGCGCAGATAGTCGAATATCTCGTTACGCACGCTCACCAGCAGATAATTCTCGATGGAACGGTTTTCGTCCAGTCTGTCGCGTCCGATCCAAAGTTTGAGGAACACATTCTGAAGCACATCTTCAGCAGCATCCGCGTCATGCAGAAGCGCACACGCGAAGGAGAAGTACCGGTCATAGTACCTCTCGAAGAGCTTTTCGAAACTCTTCGTATCGCCTCCCTTTATGGCGCGGATCAGCTGCTTGTCAGAAGACATAAATATCAATTATTAGAATACTTCGATCATTCTTACAACATGCTGGGTCGCCGAAGTCAGGTAAATCCTTGTACAATCGTCAGTTACCCAGAGGTCAGACGGATAATATCCGGACACAAGGGTCTTTACTGTACCCTTGGTGTAGTCGCCGCTTTCGTCAGGGGTGATTTTGCGAACAGAAAGGTTGGTCCTGTCGCAGAAATAAACCGAGCCGTCCTTAGCCGCAAAAATTCCGCAGGTACATCCGATGGTCGCTGTTGAAGGATCACCCTTTGTTCCGTCAGCATTTCCGGATTGTGAAAGAGCTCCGCAACCGGCAATCTGAGTGACCTTGTCTCCCTCTATCATATAGAGATAGCCGGCTGTTTCAGAACCTACGATAGCGCGTCCTTTGGCGTCAAAAGTAATGCAGGCATTCACGGGTACATCATATTTCTTTGTCACTACGGTACCGGCAACTTTAAGGACTTCATTTGTGCCACGATTGCAGATCCATGCATTTCCTGACTTATCAAACCGCACATCCATAGGATTGTCAAGCGTAGCGCCAGTCAGGGCAACTTCTCCAAGAGTATTGTCTTTGCCAACCTTGAATATCTTTGCCGCCGGCTTTCCTGCAAACCAATAGGTGCCATCCGGTGCGAACGATCCATGCCATGGAAGCTGGGCAGATGTAAGAGAAACGACAGTAGTAACGTTGAAATTCGGGTCTATCTTACGGATTGCACAGGTCGAACCACGCTGAGAGACCCAGAGATTTCCATCCTTATCCAGAACCAGACCTTCAGGGAAGGCGAACTGAGCACCGCTTCCATTGCCGTCAGCATGAGTATTCTTGCCGTTTCCGGCTATTGTTGATACGATATACTCATGTTCAGGCTTCTCAATGTAGTCGAAATTAAGGCCTGTCACCTCTCCTTTCGGAGTCACCACCTTGATCGGATAAGTTCCGATGGGCTGCTCAGGAAGCACTATTGTAAGGTCCCACGCGCTGTATTCGAGAACCTTAGCTTCAAGGTCGCCGACAAACACTTTGTTCTCGCCGAAAACGTCGCTGAAATTGCGGCCGTAAATTGTTATGATGCCTCCGCTGTAACCGGCTCCAGGAGACACGCTTGCAAGCTGCAGTTCAGTGACTGAAGCTACATACTTGTCCTGGCAGGAAACCATAAGGAGACCTGCCAAGAGTATGAATATTGATAATAACCTTTTCATTATTTGTAGAATATTTTACGTACTGTTCCGTTTCCTGTTCCATCAATCATATAGAGGGTCTTGCCGTCTGGTGCAAGGCACATACCTCCCGGGTAATAGAATGTCGCAGCTGTACCGATACCATCCTTTACGGTCGCCACATAAGGCTGTCCCGCAATGGTCCTGATGGTTCCTTTGCTGTAATCTCCACCTGCGCCAGGAGTGAATGTCCTGACAGTACCCTTGATCTCTGTGAAATAGATGGTGCCGTCAGCAGCGCAGATACATCCTTCACACTGGCGAAGTGTAGCCGTAAGCGGCTGGCCTTCCTGTCCGTCTGTGTAGGTGTCAGCATCTGTGTGCATTGTACCTGTTCCTGCTATCCTCACAGGAGCCGAGTCTGAATTCACATCGATCAGTTGAATGTCTCCTGAGTCATTTCCGAATACGAAAATTTTTGTTTCATCCGTATTGAAACACATCATTTCATAAAGTTTCGCGGTAAGATTCCACTTCTTCAGAACTTTTCCGTCCTTGACCTTGATGACAAATCCCTGACCTGCAGTTGCTCTGACAAGCACATAGATATTGTCGGACTTATCAACAAGTACTTTCATGACATTTGCCAAGGTAACATCTGCGATAGCATATTCAGCAACCTTACCGCTGGCATCACATGTCAGAACACACGAGGCTCTGCCGCTGCCACCCTTGCCGGCAATATAGAACAGACCCTTCGAGTCAAAGTCTCCACCCCAAGGGAATGAGTTCTTCAAAAGATCATCTCCAGATGTTGCGACTATCTTTGAAAGTGTATATGTCTCATCGACATTTGTCATCTTCCACACACCGTGGGTTCCGCGGATTGTAATCCAGTAGCTTCCGTCCGGTGCAAGGACTATGTCCTGAGCATTCTTCATGCGTGCATTAAGTCCTGCTCCTGCGACATCCTGAGTTGTTCCTGCAGAAGCTCCAAGAACAGTCTTGACACGCCATGCTCCGCCATAAGAGAACTCTCCTCCTGTTATGGTCTTGTCACCGACTGTCAGAGTGAAATTGTATTTTCCTTCAGGATTATCTGGCATGACAACCACCAGAGAAGTCTCTGTAGCAGATTTGACAAGAGCCTTCTGGCCATTTACAAGCACGATATTATCATCTGCCACCTCGCTGAATCCTTCACCATTAAGGGTAACCTCATCGCCTTCGCCTCCGGCAGTCGGAGCATTTGAAGTGATCGAGAATACCATATATGTAAACTGTGAAGGAGCCTTCATGGTCTTGCCATTGGAAATGACAGTCACATCGACTGCGCCCTTTGCATGCACCGGCGCAACAACTCTGATGGAATTGGCTGTAGCGCTCTGAACAGTGGCTGCAACATCTCCGAATTTCACTACAGTTCCTTCTGCTGCACCGAAGTTCTCTCCGGAGATAGTCACGACATCTCCCGCATATCCTTTGACAGGAGCGATACCAGTCACCTTTGTCTCAAGGTCAGGGAGCGCTGCATAAACCGTTTCAAGTTCAATATCAGCCGCCTTTCCGTCAACTGTCAACGCCACCCTGGCCTTTCCGTCCGGATGCTCCGGCATAGTCAGAGTAAGCCTGTTGGCCGTTGCAGATGTGACTGCGACAGCCTGGCCATCGACTGTCACAATATTTTCCCCTGCCACTGTCGAGAATCCTGTTCCCGAGATAATGGCAGTACATCCGTTCCATACCGTTGAAGGTACGATGGATATGAGTCTAGGAGCCGGCCTTTCCACAGAAATTTCAGCATCCTGGCAAGCTGCGCCTGCTGCGACAAGCGCAATACCCATTACTAGTCTTAGAAGTCTTTTCATTATCTTGTATTTTATTTTTTCACTATTGCCCATCCGTTTATAACGGCTCTTTCCTTACCGCCATCACCTTCTGTAGGGTCTGACGGCCAGTTGCATATCTCATGCTTGAGGGTCTTTGGGTTTCTTATCAGCATCTGGGCCGAACCTCCTCCATCAAGATTGGCTGCAGCCTCACATCCGAGACTATGGAAGATCGAAGCCATCTCATGATAAGTCATTCCTTTGGTGGCATGTCTTCCGTCAACAGTCAGCATCCAGACGACATTGCCCGAAGTGTATCCGATTGCAGTGCGCGGATCCCTGGCAGAAGTCGAAATATCCTGAATCGTTCCGTCAGAGACCATAACAACTCCAGCACCGGTACATTCCTGAAGATCCGACTTTACTGCTGAGTAAGAATCACGAAAACCAATCGTCATCTTGCCGTTCTTGGTCACGCCCACATAACTCAGAGCCTGCTGGGACACCTTCGGATCATAATCCCAAGAGGAAGACCACACCTTGCCGGAGCAATGAACTGGACCGCGGGGATTTATCGGAGATGACATATTCCAGAAATCGCCGTTAATCATAGCATATACAGGATTTGAAGAGGTTGTCATCTTCTTCGTCATCTCTGTCAGAGTCTGCTTCTTCCAGCTGCTGGAAGTGGTAGTGCTCGGGAGAGAGACCTTTATATCAAGTCCCTGCGACAGGTCTGTCCTTATCAGATAGACATCCTGTTTTTCCTTGGCATCCGTCACAATTTTCATCTGGTAATAGTCAACACCAGCAGTGACAATATATGTCGTATCCCAAAGGACGTCTGTTATCTTAAGGCAAGTCACACCATCCAGCACCCTACCGGCATCGGTCTGAGGATATCTCGGCTCAGCCTCAGGAGGCAGTGGCGCGAGGAAGTAAAAATCTTTCTTTATGGTCTTTCCCTTGCTTGATACATACACAGGCACATCACCCACCGACATATCCGGAGCAATAACTTTCAGTTCGATCTTGCTGGCAGAAATGATCTCCACCTGAGTATCGCCGAACTTCACAGTGTTTTCAGACAGCACTGTGGAGAAGTTGTTGCCCTTGATGGTCACTTCAGTGCCCGGAGGTCCGTAATCAGGAACCAGAGCATCCACAACCATCACCGCAGAGGGCTTCACCTCCGGCTCTGCCGAGCCGGAAGAACATGAAGCCATAAGGATCAAGCATATAAGATATGTCGTCAAACGTATTGTCATATAGATTTCTCCACTCGTTTCACTTGGTCGAAATGACAGACTAAAACTCGTCGTTTCACTCTGTCGAAATGACAAACTAAGGTTCGTCAACGATTACTGCCCAGCCGTTTACAACCGGTCTTTCCGTGCCGTCAGCCGGACTGTTTCTAATCTGCCACACACCAGCAATAGGATGACGGATAAGCATCTGAGCCGATCCACCTCCGTCAAAGTTGGCAGCATTCACACATCCGAGGGTCTGGAATATATATGCCATTTCCTTATATGTAAGGCCATCAGCACCAAAAGTCTTTCGTCCGTCGCATGTAAGAAGCCAGACAATGCCGTCATCTGTATATCCTATCGCCGTACGAGGGTCTCTCGCATTCCAATCTGTTCCCGGGAAAAGACCATCGACAAGCATCTGGAAACCGGCACCAGTACACTCTCTGAGACGGTTCTTCACACTTTCATATTCTGAACGCGGACCTATGACCATCTTGCCGTCATCCATGATTCCTACATAGGTAAGAGCCTGCTGAGCGACCAGAGGATTGTAATCCCATGCAGAAGATACGATTGTACCTCCCTTATGCACAGGGCCACGAGGGTTGATAGGATCTGTAGTCTGCCAGAAGTCACCATTGACCATAGCAGCAACTCTTGCTCTTGGAGCATCCATTTTCGTAGCCATATCAGTAAGTTTCTGACGATTCCATCCACCGCCGATAAATGTACTGTTGTTCGGCATGGCGACAGTCATCCTCACGCCAGGCTGCTTTGTATCAACCTTCATGAGATAAATCTGCTGAACATATCCGGACATAGTCTGCACATGCAGGTCAGTTTCCTCGACTCCGACCGTAACCACAAAAGTAGTGTCGTTAAAAATCCTGGCCACTTCAGGACAGTCTGCAAGCAGGGTTTTTCCTACTGGAGTGACCGGTACATAATGTACGTCCTCCTGCTCCTTTGAGCAAGACCACAGCAGAATCGCTGAGAACGCAATTGCTAAAACGCTAAAATATCTTTTCATACTCATAGTCCTCCATTAATTCCACAATTCATGCTGGCTCAGATTTGGATTGAGGTCCCTCTCCTTTTGAGGTATAGGGAATACCGTATATTTTTCGGAGAGATCCACCTCCGAAGTGAAGCGTCCTGTCCTCACAAGGTCAAACCATCTGAATCCCTCACCCAGGAACTCCAGCCTGCGCTCATGAAGCACAGCATCCACCAGTTCCTTGTCATTCTTTGGAGACACCGGGGCCAGACCTCTCTTTTCTCTGAGGTCATTGAGATACTTGACACCGCCACCGGCAATGCCTTTACCTTCTGCTGCAATGAGATACATCTCGGCAAGACGTGTCACAATGATAGGATTGGTAGAGGTCATGTTGTTGTATTTGTTGAGAACTGTCTCATCACCATCAGCCCATACAGAGATCTGAGTGCGCTTGTCCGTTCCCTGATACAGGTCAATCATTTCCTGTGTAGGGACGTATGTTGTAGAAGGCTGATAGAACTGGCTCGCGAAATTGATTCCGCTTTCCTCCTTATCGTTGATGAATGTGAAGATTTCCTCTTTGTTCTCCTGGCCCCTGAAAATCAGATCGAAATCTGCCAGTTCAAAGGCAGGATCATCTATCAGCTGGACAGCCAGTCCAGCTGCCTCGACATGCTTACCTTGAGCAAGATACGTCCTGGCCATCAGCGCCTTTGCAGCCTGAACTGACACATAATTCTTATTTGTGAAGTTAGGACATCTCTCTATCGCCATCCTTAAGTTCTCTTCAACGAACGCCCAGCCTTCTGCCTCAGAACTGTTGGCAATCGGCTCATTGGTCGCCTTGCGTAGTATCTGAACATTTCTGTATTTTGAGACAAGATTATAATAGATAAGTCCTCTGAAGAAATACGCGCCACCGAGCATTTCTCTGATATCCGGGTCATTATCTTTTGGCTGGGCAGCTGTGATGAACTCGTTCACCTGATAGAGCCAGGCATAATAGCCCTGCCAAGGAACTGTTGACCAACCGGAAGTAGGAAGGATGGCATCACGGATCCAAAGTTCAGGAGTAGCGAATGATGATCCTCCACCACGCGTGAAATCACCTCCCGCCATATCATTCTGGAAATATCCTTCAAAAGAAGGTTTGTATTGTGAATAGCAATATAGTCCTGTATAAAGCAGGGCAAGGTCATCCTCTGAAAGATTGTCCCTTGATACACCGTTGTGAGGATACTGATCCAGCACGTTGCAGGACACGCCGCCGAAAAGTATGGCAGACGACATAATCAATGTAAATATGATCTTTTTCATAACGTACTAGAATTTGATGTTGAAACCGAGTGAGAATGTCCTTGGCTGACCAGGGTTGAGCCAGTCATAACCGTATGTAGCGGCATTGCTGCTGACTGATACCTCTGGGTCGAGATAAGGCCAAGGAGTGAACACGTAAAGGTTGTCAGCCTGAAAATAGATTCTGAGAGCGTCGATCTTCGCTTTCTGAAGGAGTCTGCTTGGGAAGTTATAGCCCAAAGACACGCTTCTGATACGGAGATAGGAGGCATCATGCAGGAAGCGGGTGTTCACGAACTTGGTACTGTTCCATGTCTGGCCGTAAATAGCTCTCGGAGTGGTATTGGTTGTACCAGGACCTGTCCATCGGTTTTCGCATACAGACCTGAGCTGAGGCCACTGTCCGTTACCAAGGCGCAGACCACCGGTCCAGTACTCATAAACTTGCTGTCCATATGAATATGTAAGGAACACGCCGAGTTCAAGACCCTTCCATGAGAACGTGTTGTTGAATCCGCCTGAGAACTTAGGATTGGCAGAGCCCACGAACTGACGGTCATTTGCATCAATCTTTCCGTCAGGAACGCCATCGGGTCCACTTATATCCTCATATATCACGTCACCGGCACGAACGCCCTCATTCTCATAGAGATATTCCGGTACATCCTCATCATGCTGATAGATTCCCAACATCTTGACCATATAGAAGGAGCCGACCTCCTCTCCCACCTTAAGGCCGTGGAAGCCTGAAGGAGTAATGATCTCGTTATCATCAAGGAGTTTGGTGAGTTTGTTCCGGATAAAGGAAATGTTGAAATCCGCGTGCCAACGGAAATGGTTCTTTCCTGCATTTGCCGCAAGGGCAATCTCAATACCCTTGTTATTCATAGCACCTATGTTGCACATCTGGCTTGTATATCCTGTAGTAACCATTGTCGGCTTCTGGTAAAGGAGGTTCTGAGTATCCTTGTTGAAGAGATCGACAGTCACAGACAGAGCACCCTTCCAGAAACTTGCATCGATACCGACGTTTTCCTGAATGGCGGTTTCCCACTTGAGGTCACGGTTTCCGGCTGTTGTAAGTCCCAGACCGTTCTGACCGCCGTAGTTGATACCTCCGGAAGCAAGAGCCTGATAAGCATAGGCTCCGATTCCGCCCTGGTTACCTGTTGCACCTACACTGGCACGCACCTTAAGAGATATATCCTCAGAATTCCACCACTGTTCCTCGTTAATGTTCCAACCGAGAGATGCAGAAGGGAACCATCCCCATCTATGCTCCGGTGCGAACTTTGACGAACCGTCTGTACGGACAGTGAATGTTCCCACATAACGATTCTTGTAGTTAAGGTTCACACGTCCGAAAAATGACTGAAGGGCGTATGCGCTCTTGGACGAAGACACATCTTCAAATGTAGCAGCCACCGCATTCACATCGAACGAAGCCGACGGAAAACCAAGACCTGTCTGTGTCGCAGTTGACGACTCATATATCTGCATAGAGTGTCCAAGGACCGCACCGAGATTAAGTCCCATATCGAAAGACTTGTCATAGCTGAGAGTGTTGTCCCAAAGGAGTGAAACCCTGTTCACACGCGCATCCGTCAGGCGTCCACCCATAGGGTTATCCTCAGTAGGATATCCTGAAGCGTGTTTCGCTGTGAAATATACATGTTCTTCAAGGCTCTGATAATCCTCTCCGAGGTTGGTCTTGAAGTTAAGCCCAGGAATAATATGGAACTCAAGGAAAGCAGAGCTGAGGGCCCTGTAAGTCTTGATCCATACATCCGACTCCTTGATAGCCTGAAGTGCATTGTTGTTCACCAATATATTCTTTGATGTAGCCCAGTCACCGTTAGGAAGGAACGGCTCATGCCAAGGATACTGCTCGACAGCAGCCTTGATGACGTTGTGTCCTGAATATCCGCTGGCAACACGAGAGTTCTTGCTGTAACTGAGCATTGTATTCACGCCGAATGAGAGCCACGGCTTCACCTTTCCACTGACGTTTGCCTTAAGGCTGTACTGATTCATATCGTTGTCAACGGCAGTTCCTTCCGTGTGCTTATAAGTACCTGACACATAATACTTCGTATTGTCTGTACCGCCAGAGATGGAAGCTGTGATGTTATGTGACCATGAAGTCCTGAGGACAGAACCGAGCCAGTCGTATGCAGGCTTGCCTGGCATAGGGTTGATGAATCTTTCGATATTTTGTCCGAACTGCCTGTTATAATTGTCTATACCCTCGTTGAACACCTCGATGAGAAGGTCACCTGAAGCAAGTTCAAGCGTATGGGTACGAGGCTGCTGTCCCATTGTCACGCTGGCATCCACAGCCACCTTCGGAGCTCCTTTCTTACCGGACTTCGTGGTAATGATGATGACACCATTTGTCGCACGCGATCCGTAAATAGCGGCAGACGCAGCATCCTTGAGGACCTCGATAGACTCAATATCCGACGGGTTCACAGTAGCAAGACCGCTCATGGACTCACCAGCGCCATATGCTCCTGTATCTCCGGAAGTTGTAGAAAGTATCACACCGTCAATCACATACAATGGTTCATTACCCGCATTAAGCGAACCTATACCACGGATACTTACGCGGCTTGAGGCTCCCGGGATACCGGAAGCAGTCGTGATGTTCACACCGGCCACGCGACCTTGGAGCATCTGATCCACAGAAAGCACTTCGCGTCTCTCAGATGGCTTTGGTTTGAATGAACTCACCGCCGAGGTGATATCACGTCTTGTCATGGTACCGTAACCGACAACGACCACATCGTCGAGAGAAAGCGACTGAGGAGTCAGCTTTGCATCCACGACAGAAGACTTCCCGACTGCAATCTCCTCATCTCCATATCCGAAGAATGAGAACACAAGCACAGGCGATGCAGTGGTTGGGGTGATGGTATATTTTCCATCAAGGTCTGCAATCACTCCGTTGTTTGTGCCTTTTTCTAGAATGGCTGCTCCGGCAAGCGGCATGGACTCCTCGTCAACAACCACTCCCGTAATCTGACGGGAAGCAGGCTTGACTGGTGCTACGGCCTTCTTTGCCTTTACTGACACTGATGTGCCGTTGATAGAATACTCGACATCCTGACCTGCAAAAATCTGATTAAGTACAGAGGTCAAGGTTGCCCCCTGCGACTTGACAGAGACTACGCGGTCAATGTCGATTTCATCAGAGCGTACGTTCACAGAGTAGTTATACTCCCTCTGCAGATGTTCCAGAGCCTTTCTCACCGTGACTTTGTCCAGAGACATATCTATCTGCTGGGCAGATAGCGTCAACGATGCAAAAGCCATCAGAACAAGCATGACCATACGTCTGCATGTTTTTGATAACAGATGGTTTAGCATAATTTTTAGGGTTAGTTATTATATATGTATATCGTAGAATTCCTTTCTTCGACCCGCATTCCGGAATGGGTGCAGAGAGCGTTCAGGATATCCATCAGCGACTCTTCATTCACGAATGAGGCGAAATGTCTTGTGCGTCCGAGAGCCCTGTCAGCTATGACAATCGGCTGATTGAATTCCCTTTGAAGTTCCTTGACAATATCATCCAGAGTCTGGTCATTGAAATAAAGAGCACGCCTCTCATTCCAACTTACATAACTTTCCGGCTCGTGCAGGAATTTGCCGACATTACCGCTGACCATATCCACAGTCACTGTCTCACCGGGTACTACATCCATGCTCTGCCTGCCCTGACGTGTCTTGCAATCCAGTTCTACAGATCCCTCAATGAGTGTCAGTTCAACATTTGTCATATCCGGATATGCCCTGAAATTGAAAGTAGTTCCGGTCACGACCACGTTCACGCTGTCGCTCGACACCACGAAAGGACAATCCTCATTCTTTGCAATGTCCGCATATACCTCACCTGACACAAACACCTGACGCACTCCGCCGTGGAATGAGTCAGGATAGATAAGTTTGGAATCATTGTGAAGCCAGATGACAGAATTGTCCGGCAGGGTGACAGCCACCTTTTCACCATAAGAGGCGGTGACCTCAGTCCAAGATACGACCTGGTTCATTTCGTTTCTTGTTTCAATGAGATTGCCGGCAAGAAGGGTTATCGCCACGCATGCTGCAGCCAGCAGACAACCCAAGGTCGCCACTACTCCTTTTCGGGCATGCTTGCAGGTCCTCTGTTTCTCCGCTGCCATCAGGCTGTCCAGACGGCTTTTGACCCTCTGCTTGCGTTCTGTATCGTCTGTACTTGGGACTTTATTCAGCAATGCCGTGAACTCCTCGTCTGCCGACGGAGTCTTGAGATTGAGCAGCAGCCACATGAGTACCCGCTGCTTTTCCTGCGCATCGGATTCCCCACGGAGATAACGCTCCATTATTTCAGAATCAATGAATTTCATAAGCGGTCCGTTTAGTGTTAAAAAGGGCTTACCCGTATAGTACGGATGAAACTCTGTTTCTACTCAACGGAAA
>SUYM01000039.1 GCA_015060455.1 Bacteroidales bacterium | reverse complement strand
ATCCTCGGTCGGTCATTACCACAAGGTAACTCCCTCACTCGTCACTCGTCTTCCTTGCTCTCCACAAAAATAAACTTCAAAGAACTTTCTTCTTCATCTTTTTGGCGATCTCTGCGTCAGACTTCACATCCTCGGTCGGTCATTACCACAAGGTAACTCCCTCTCTCGTCGCTCGTCTTCCTTGACCTCACCAAAATTATTTCGAAGAACTATCCGCTTTTTCTCAAACGGGCTGCAAAGGTACGCATTTTTTTTAAACCTCCAAACTTTTCTGCAAAAATTTTCAATATTTTTGTGATTATCCGCAAACGGTGCAGGAAAACTTACCTGATTACAATCTATAATCTCATCCGGGATTTGGGTACGTATTTCCGGATGAACATGGGAAATTTCGCTTCTCATCCGGGTTTCGGGGGTTGTTTTCCGGATGAAAACGTAATATTGTGGAGGACGTCAGCAAGGTGTGGCGTCGAGATGCACAGCGGATGTCTCCATTTGACCCTGTTCAGGTATGACGGTTCGGCATGACGATGAGAGGCATAGTGCAAATCTACCGGAACTGCTGCCGAATTATATAATTCGGGATACCACTGCACCAAAAGCGGATAATCATTAATATTTTCTTCAAACTACGCAAAAATCGTATAAATATCATGTTTTACCGACTATACAAAGTCCCATAATCGAAGATATATGGAGAAAATAAGCAACTTCTTATTATTTTTGCGACAGAAACAGTCTAACCTTATTATATATATGGAAGAAAAAAAGACACAACTGCCGGAAAACGCCCAAAGGGAACTGAAACCGGGAGAGGAGTATCAGCCGCTGCTGTCTCCACAGAAGAATTATCCGGAGGTGACGCCGTGGTCGGTGAGCCTCGGAATAATAATGACCATCATTTTCTCGGCAGCCGCGGCATATCTCGGGCTGAAAGTGGGACAGGTCTTCGAGGCCGCCATTCCGATTGCCATCATAGCAGTCGGCCTGTCAAGCGGACTCAAACGCAGGAACGCCCTTGGAGAGAACGTGATGATCCAGTCCATAGGTTCATGCTCGGGAGCAATTGTAGCAGGAGCAATCTTCACCCTGCCTGCCCTTTTCATCCTTCAGGACAAATATCCGGAACTGACCGTCAATTTCACCAAGGTATTCTTCTCGTCGCTCTTGGGTGGAATCCTCGGCATCCTCTTCCTGATTCCTTTCAGAAAATATTTCGTAAAGGAGCAGCACGGAAAATATCCGTTCCCGGAGGCGACAGCGACCACACAGGTCCTCGTCAGCGGTGAAGGCGGTGGAAAGGGCGCTAAGACCCTGCTCATCAGCGGTCTGATCGGTGGACTCTACGATTTCATCGTCTCTACATTCGGTCTCTGGGGAGAAACTCTTTCCACAACCTGCATGAAGTGGGGAGCCGTGGTTGCAGACAAGGCGAAGGTGCTGCTGAAAGTCAACACAGGAGCGGCCGTCCTGGGTCTTGGATATATCGTAGGACTTAAATACGCATTCATCATCTGCTGCGGAAGTTTCCTTGTATGGCTCGTCATCATCCCGCTCATGAACCTCATCTGGGGCGGCGAGGTGATAGATCTGATGAATACCGGCATCACACAGACCATCGGTGAGATGTCGGCTGACCAGATTTTCAAGGACTACGCCCGTCACATCGGTATCGGAGGCATCGCCACTGCCGGCATCATCGGCATAATCAAGTCATTCGGTGTCATCAAGTCCGCCCTCGGCCTGGCCGCAAGCGAGTTCGGTCGTAAGAAATCTGACGCAGAGGCGGAGGTAATCAGAACCCAGAGGGACATCTCGATGAAGATAGTTGTCATCGGTATCATAGTCACCCTGCTGGCTGTATTCGGATTCTTCGCCATAGGTGTTGTAGATAATATATGGCATGCAGTGGTCGGAGTGCTTATAGTCGGCATTATCGCCTTCCTCTTTACAACAGTCGCAGCAAATGCCATCGCGATTGTGGGTTCAAATCCTGTCAGCGGAATGACTCTGATGACCCTCATCCTCGCTTCCATAATAATGGTCGCTGTCGGATTGAAGGGTACAGCAGGCATGACGGCCGCACTGATCATCGGAGGCGTCGTCTGCACTGCCCTGTCGGTTGCCGGAGCATTCATCACTGACCTGAAGATCGGATACTGGATCGGAAGCACACCTAAGAAGCAGGAAGGCTGGAAGTTCCTCGGCACGCTCGTGGCTGCTGCAACTGTCGGCGGAGTCATGCTCGTGCTCAACAAGACATACGGATTCACAGGCGAAGGAGCACTCGTGGCACCTCAGGCAAACGCAATGGCAGCCGTGATAGAGCCTATGATGAACGGAGGAAGCGCTCCATGGCTGCTATATGGTATCGGAGCCATCATCGCACTTGTCCTTACATTCTTCAAAGTGCCTGCCCTGCCGTTTGCGCTCGGTATGTTCATCCCGCTTGACCTGAATATGCCTATGCTGGTGGGCGGTGCGATTTCATGGTACGTGAGCACACGCAGCAAGGACAAGGAACTCAATGAGGCGCGTATGGAAAAGGGCACACTGATTGCTTCCGGATTCATCGCCGGAGGTGCTCTCATGGGAGTGGTAAGCGCGATCCTGAGGTTCGCAGAGGTGGATCTTTGGATTGAGCCGTCGCCATGGACCGAGCCTGTCGCCATCATCCCATACGCAGCCATCATCATATATATGGCATGGTCCGCCCTTCGCGCTAAAAAATAAACACGCCGTCCATGAAACAGGCCCAAAACATGGACGGGAGACGGAAAAATGAAGCGCCATCCATGAAACAGGCCCAAAACATGGACGGGAAACGGAAAAATGAAGCGCCGTCCATGAAACAGGCCTAAAACGTGGACGGGAACAGAGAAAACATGAACGGAATACTGACAGCACTGATTATGACACTCATCGCCGGAGCCGCAACAGGCATCGGCGGTGCCTTGGTGCTCTTCAAGAAGAAAATCAGCAGCAACTTTCTGGCGGCGGCACTGGGACTGAGCGCCGGGGTCATGATATTCATATCCTTGGCGGAACTCTTCCCACAAGCGCAGGCGGAAATCGCCGCAACCGGCTCGATAAAATACGGAGAGGCGTTTACCCTTCTGGCATTCTTTACAGGTATGGGCATCATAATGCTCATCGACTTTCTCATACCGGAATACGAGAACCCGCATGAAGCATCCGGGCTGTCGCTCGAATCACACACTCCCGCTGTCGGTCTTCTGGAGCAGACCGGAAATGAAAAGGCCCTGCAAAGGTTGGGCATATTATCCGCCCTTGCCATCGCCATCCACAACTTTCCGGAGGGAATCGCCACATTCGTCGGCGCCCTCAACGACCCGCAGATGGGAACAGGCATCACCTTCGCCATCGCCATCCATAATATTCCGGAGGGCATAGCAGTAGCCATACCTATATATTATGCGACCAGGAGCAAGGGCAAGGCGCTGCTTCTTGCCACCCTTTCCGGTTTCAGCGAGGTGATCGGGGCATTGCTCTGCTGGGCATTCACCGCCATCTTCGGCATAGAACTCACAGGGGGCGGTCCTGTATTTCCGCTCATTCTTTCAGCAGTTGCAGGCATCATGATATACATATCGCTTGACGAACTTCTGCCCACTGCGGAGAAATACGGCAAGCATCATATAGCCATCGCCGGGGTCATATCCGGAATGGCCATCATGGGAATCAGTTTACTAATACTATAACGCAATGGAAAATATTTTAGACAGATTTTTGAGATATGTGTCGGTTGACACACAGTCAGACCCCGAGTCGGAATCGCAGCCGAGCGCAACCAAGGAATTGACCCTATTGAAAATGCTCCGCGACGAACTCCTTGCCATGGGAGTGGAAGCCACGCTCGATGAATATGGATATGTCATGGCAAGCATCCCTGCCAACTGCGACACACAGGCACCCGCAATCGGTTTCATCGCCCATGTAGATACCGCACCTGACGCGCCGGGGGCAGATGTAAAACCGCAGATCATCGAGAACTACGACGGGGGCGACATTCCTCTAAAAGGCGTTCCCGGACTGAGCCTCAGACCTGCCGAATTTCCGGAACTGCTTGATTATAAGGGTCAGACCCTCATCACCACCGACGGCACCACCCTTCTGGGAGCGGACGACAAGGCCGGCATCGCGGAAATCATGGACGCAGTACAATATATAGTGGTACATCCTGAATTCAAGCACGGAGACATCAAGATTGGCTTCACCCCGGACGAAGAGATCGGACGCGGAGTCATTAAGTTCAACGTAGAGAAATTCGGGGCGAAATATGCCTATACCCTTGACGGCGGTCCTGTGGGCGAACTCGAATATGAGAACTTCAATGCTGCCGGAGCGACCATAAGAATCCAGGGACTGAACATCCACCCGGGAGCGGCAAAGGGCAAGATGAAGAACGCCATCCTTATCGGCATGGAACTCAACGACATGCTTCCTAAGGACCAGAGGCCGGACTGCACGGAGGGGTACGAAGGCTTCTTCCACCTGATCAGTTTCAAGGGAGAGGTCGAGACGGCTGTCTTCTCATATATAATCCGCGACCACGACATGGACCTCTACGAGCAGAAGAAGGCCTATATGCAGAAATGCGTGGATGCCATCAACGAAAAATATGGAGAAGGCACTGCCCTGCTGGAGATGAAGCATCAGTATTACAATATGCGCAAGATGGTCGAGCCGCACTACCACATCATCGAAAAGGCCATGAAGGCCATGGAAATGGAAGGAATCACTCCGAACATCAAGCCTATCCGCGGCGGCACAGACGGAGCCAACCTCTCGTTCATGGGGCTCCCTTGCCCGAACCTCTTCGCCGGCGGACACAATTTCCACGGCAAAATGGAATATGTCCCTCTTGAAAGCATGCAGAAAGCCAGCAAGGTCATCCTGAACATCGTAGGGCTGTTCGCAGAATAATCGAATGCGTTGCAATTTCAGCAAAAAATAGGGGAATGATATATCAGTTTACACAAAATGGATTACCTCCAGACTGTCATGCTGAACGTAGTGAAGCATCTGTTACAGATTCTTCGCTAACGCTCAGAATGACAAAGAGACGCTCAGAATGACAAAGAGACGCTCAGTAATCGACGAAGTCGCTGAAGCGCATGCGAAAGAATGACAGAGGAACGCTCAGTAATCGACGAAGTCGCTTCAAGCGCATGCGAAAGAATGACATGTAGTGTAAACACGGATAAGTGTTCGGAACTTTGCAGGCGGATAAAAATAAGACATTTCTTCATACAAAGTTCCCTCCCGCCCAAGCAGGTCATTTTCTTCGACGGACAGATTTATGACGCGTATGTTTTTGTGGCGGGGTTAGTGAAGAAGGCAGCGAAGAGGTTGAGGTGAAATGCAACTCGCTAAATATCAACCTATTACATCATTTAAGGCGGGTAAAATTGACCCACCTTAAATATCTTAAAACACTACACATCAATGCTTTACGCTCCACCAAATGCTGGCCGTGTTCTGATCTTCACGTGATAAGATTTCTTTGAATGTCATCTTACATTATTGATATGAGATCCTTCGCTGGCGCTCAGGATGACAATGTGGCGGGGCGCTTCGCGCCTATGGTCTCGCGCCGGTGCGCGAGGGTAAGGCCGCAAAACGCATGGTCTGGGAAGCCGATCCTGTCATCCTGAACGGAGTGAAGGATCTCGCTTCCCAGGCCACGCTGATTAAGTTATTTTGATGATTCTTGGAGACAACGGACTGAGAAGCCGTACGCGCGAAAGTTGTAGTTCGACGGAAGGACGTAGCCAATGCTGCTGAAGTACAGGCCGTACGCGAAGTTGCCGAGAGGAGAGGCAGACCAATAGTAGCCGTAGTAACCGACACCGCCCAGGCCGCCAGCGCGGTTGCTGCGATACCCCGAAGCAGGATACCAGATGGTACTTGCGGAGCCAAACTTGCCGGAGAAGTTCATACCTTCATTGGAACTGTCGTAGGTACGAGTGAATTTTGATGATGAACCGACCGCCTTTGACCAGACACTACTGCTGCCGCCATCGGGAACACGCCAACCGGCCGGACATGGGTCATAGATTGATTTGCCGCTTGATGAGGTGGTCCAACGGGTGTTGTCAGTAGATAATGGATCGGTGTAATACCAATCGTAATTAAGAATATTATCAGTTACAAATGTTGTTGGGTTGGCAGTAGCGTAGGCGATTGTACCATTGCTTGAATTAGACGAAACCGGTGACGGCCAAGTAATGGTGGATTTCGCAATAGTGTTTGACGAAATAGAAGACGATCCCAGGAACGGGTCCTTACGTCCCCACTGATAGAGCAGACCGAGAGCACCGACATCGCCAGGGGTTGCAGAAGTAGCACCGAGGTTGCGGTCCATCATGGTGCCGGCTCCGTTGTAATACACCTGACCTTGAGGCTGGTCGGTCATCCATATATGCCATGACCAGAGAATGTTGCCGGAGGCGTCCTTGGCGGCAATTACGGCATTGCCCTCCTTGAATGTGTCTGCTGTCTGGAAAGTGATGTAACCGTCCTTGTACGACACTGACTTGATCAAGTCACCGACAGACGGGGCGACAGATGTGCCGAAAGTCTCCCAAAGAACAACTGCACCCGCAACGGCACCGACAGACTGCGAACTGTTGCCCTTTACGGTCGGGAACGAATAGGTACCGCTTGTTGAAATTATATAACAGTTCGACGGCTCAGCAACAGACAATCTGCCACCTGAAGTAGCGCCACCGGATGATGTTCCGTATGAAGATGCGGTAGAACTTCCCTTCTCCAATGTGACCTGCACCGTCTCAGGCTGTCCCTCCCTGACCTCTACAACCTTTTCCTGTGTCCTGAAACCTTCTTTTCGGAACTGCACGGTGTGCCTGCCGACGAGAAGATCGACGCTCAGAGGTGTGCTGCCCACAGACTTGCCATCGACATATACATCTGACATAGGGGAACTGATGAAATCAACCGCCCCGAGTATCGGCGTAGGAGCCGGGATGTCGTAAGTCTGATATGACGGGGTTGCAGATATTGTCTGAGAGATAGTCGATGTGCGATGACCCGCCATGACCGCATCGAAGGTATATACGCCAGTGCGCAGTTCTCCGGTCCAAGGAGACGGACCCATCTTCTGGTCGTTCACATATATGTCAGCCCCGGCAACCGACCTCAGGGTCACTTTGGCGAAATCCGGTGCCAGTTGCGGCTTGTAATCAAGGGTCTTCCCGTCTTCTATAACCACTGTACCGGAGGCCTCCTTATACATGTTCTTCACGACACGGACAGAATGCCTGCCGCTTGACAGGCGCCCGGAAGTAAGCGGGGCCTCACCGACAAGATTGCCGTCAATAAACACGCTTGCACCCGCCAGCACGCCCTCGCCTGACACTTTCAGGAATCCGTGTGCCGGTTTGAGGGTAACCTGCCTGCTCACCTTTGCGCCGTTGACCACGAAGGTACCCTTCACGTCATGATAATCCTTGGCGGACACAAGGTAGGAATATGAACCGTTATTGAGTTTTAAATTTTCCGCCATTTCTCCGTACTCATTCAGCAGATACTGTTTGCCGTCAATAAACAGGCTTGCCTCTGATGGGACGATCTTGAACATGACGAACTGCGGTTTGGCAAGGCTATGATCAAGGTCTATGCGGAAAAGGATGCTCTCGCTGCTGACATTGACCGTAATTTCCTTGGAAAGGACACCCGACTTTGCGGTGATTGTGTGGACACCCGGATATACATCACTGACAGTCAATGAGAAAGCGTCGTTTATGACTCCCTTGAAGGTGTTGTCTATATAGATCTCCGCGCCCGGTGTATTCGAACTGACCGCTATCGAGTGGGTCGTATTCAGCATGGCCTCTATGCGATATTCCTTGTTGCCTTCAAGATTAAGACTCACTTCATTGGAATCGCCATACTTTTCGTGATGCAGGTAAAATCTCGTTGTTTCCTTGGCGGTAAGTTCAATGATCAGCCCGTTGCCCTGAGCCGCCACTATACATTTTGTAAGCACCACATTGCCTCCTATCGTACGGACAGAAAGTCCTTCAACCTCCTCCCTTGCCATGCGGTTGATGTGCATCTTGATTCGCGCACAAGGCCTTCGCGAGGGGTCCATGCCAATCTTGTCAATCGCAACACCGGAAAGCGCGTCCGACTGAACAGGAGCGAACGAAGAGGCATCGATTTCCAGCAGTTTGGAAGACTGGGCTCCGGAAACAAGCGGCAACAACGCCATTATGATGGTCAGAATATATCTCATCTGTGAATCTGTTTCAGGTTGAAGGAGCGAATTTACTCAATAAGTCCCGAAAATGCAAAAAGGGCTGGCATTTGCCAACCCTTCGTTGAAAGTATGTAGAGTTACAATTACTTGTTCTCTCTGCGGCCACCGCGACCACCACGACGACGGTCATTGTTTCCGCGGCCACCACGGTTGTTGTTTGACTTTGCAGCCTCAGCAGCAACGCCTGCGTTAGGTGAAAGGTCCTTCTTGCCGAATACCTCACCGTTGCAAACCCATACCTTGATACCAAGTACACCTACCTTAGTGTGAGCCTCAGCAAGTGCGTAGTCGATGTCAGCGCGGAATGTGTGGAGAGGTGTACGACCTTCCTTGATCATTTCGCTTCTTGCCATCTCGGCGCCGCCAAGACGACCGCTGATCTGAACCTTGATACCCTCGGCACCAACACGCATTGCTGATGCGATGGCCATCTTGATGGCACGACGGTATGATACACGACCCTCGATCTGACGAGCGATAGAGTCTGCTACGATATGTGCGTCAACCTCAGGCTTCTTGACCTCGAAGATGTTGATCTGAACATCCTTCTTGGTCACCTTCTTAAGTTCCTCCTTGAGGAGGTCAACTGCCTGTCCACCCTTACCGATGATGAATCCCGGTCTTGCTGCGTGGATAGTCACAGTGATGAGTTTAAGAGTTCTCTCGATAACGATCTTCGAGAGAGATGCCTTTGCGAGACGGCTTGAGAGATACTTACGGATCTCGAAGTCCTCTGCTATCTTCTCCGCATAGTTACCACCTACCCAGTTAGAGTCCCAACCACGGGTGATACCGATTCTGTTGCTTATAGGATTAGTTTTCTGTCCCATGATTATGCCTCCTTAACTGTTGCTGGTTTAACATCGAGGATAACTGTAACGTGGTTTGAACGCTTGCGGATACGTCCGGCACGGCCCTGAGGGCAAGGACGGATTCTCTTGAGCGTACGTCCCTCGTCAACCATGATGGTCTTTACGATAACGTTACCGTTGTCCAGTTCTTTAGTATTCTCCGGATTCTTAGCCTCCCAGTTAGCGATTGCGCTGCGGAGAAGCTTCTCCAGATCGATAGATGCGTGCTTCTTCGAGAACTTGAGGATATCGAGTGCACGGTTTACCTCTACACCACGGATGATGTCTGCTACCAGACGCATCTTGCGAGGAGAAGTAGGTACATCTTTAAGCTTAGCGATTGCTGTCTGCTTCTTTATTTCTTTAAGCCTCTCGGCCATTTGTCTTTTACGAGCTCCCATAATTACTTACTCTTTTAAAATTATTTACGATTGCCCGAATGGCCTTTGAAAGTTCTTGTTGGCGCGAACTCACCAAGCTTGTGGCCCACCATGTTCTCAGTAACATAAACTGGAATAAACTTGTTTCCATTATGAACTGCGATAGTGTGACCTACAAAGTCAGGAGAAATCATGCTCGCGCGTGACCAAGTCTTGACAACCTCTTTCTTCATGCTACCTTCATTCATAGCAAGAATTCTTTTTTCAAGGGCTTCCTGAATATAAGGACCTTTTCTTAATGAACGACTCATAATCTCTTAATTTATTCCGTTATTTTTTCCTTCTTTCAATGATGAACTTGTTTGAAGTCGCCTTAGGATTACGAGTCTTGTAGCCCTTAGCAGGCAGACCCTTACGTGAACGTGGATGTCCTCCTGAAGCGCGTCCTTCACCACCACCCATAGGGTGATCTACCGGGTTCATTACAACACCACGGTTGCGTGGTCTGCGACCAAGCCATCTTCTACGTCCTGCCTTTCCATGTGACTCCAGGTTGTGATCTGGATTTGATACTGTTCCAACAGTTGCGCGGCAAGTCACGAGGACCATTCTTGTCTCACCTGAAGGGA
>SUYM01000038.1 GCA_015060455.1 Bacteroidales bacterium | reverse complement strand
CTGCTGCTGATTGTTGATTCATTGATTTCGCCCTTTATATATGCCTGTTCAAAATCTGCCAATTTCTCCTTGAGTCCCATACTTATGAAATTTTCCGCAAGGTACTACCTTAAGTCTTATCCGCCAAAATACTTTTGTTAAACTTTGTTAAAGTTTCGTAAAACTTATTCGTCTACCACTGTAATCGAAAAACATTATGTACTAAGGAGTCATATCATTTCTCCACGAGATGGTTCCGTGCAAGTCTGACCTGAAGCATAGAATCCTAAAAAAGTAAAATCCGTAAATCATATAGCAAAATTCAACATATTGTCTAAACCATTACTGATAAATGATATCTAACATAAGTTTTGTAAAATATTCTCATGTCCACTAAATTATTTCAATTCATTTTACTCTCACTTCTTGTATGCATTGAAGCTGATGCTCAACGCATTGTATGTGATGAAACATGTAAATTGGCCGAGACTCCTGTAGTGAGTGCGGGCGTCACCGTAAATCAAAGTCCCGAATACGCAGTTGTCTGTCCGGTGGGGCTGTCTTCTGTTGAAATGATTTCTCAGGCGCCTCGTCTGGAAACTCTCGAAGGAAAGACTATTGCGGTAGTTGGTGTCAGTTTTATGACACATGTCACACATTCGGAAATAAAGAATCTGATAAAGAGGCATTACCCATCAGCCAGGGTCATTTTGTTGGATGAGATCGGTATAGCCGGTCCATATCCAGCACCGGGCGTAAGACGCAGGGCGAAGGAGGATTTTCAAGCTAAACTTAAAGAGATGAAGGTAGATGCGGTCATATCCGGAAATGGCGGTTGTGGATTATGCACCCCGAAAGAGACTGGCTCATGCATCGCTGCTGAATATCTTGGCATACCGTCTGTCGTTATAGCCGGCCCGGGATTTATCGAACAGGCTAAATATACAGCTCGTAATAATGGCGTGCCTGTTATGCGAGTAGCAGAGTACCCCGGTGCTTTCGCCACACATTCTCCAGAAGAACTCATCCGCAATACGCGCGAGGTGCTATGGCCACAAATAGTTTCAGCACTCACAACCCCGATAAGTGATGAGGAGCTGTCAGTAAACATCAGCGGTTCAAAGGGTGACATCCGTGATGATGTCTTTTACGGAACAGTCGATGAAATAAATACATATTTCAATGAGATGAAGTGGTCTGACGGACTTCCTGTCATTCCTCCGACCTTTGAAAAAGTGGAGTCCTTCCTTAAATATACTGACCTGAAGTGGGATGAGACGGTAGCAATACTTCCTATCGCTCATCGCAACACTACCACCTGGCATATTGCCGTCAATGCTGTAATGTCCGGTTGCAGGCCGGAGTATATGCCTATATTGATTGCCCTCACCAAGGGTCTTGGGGACCCGAATTTCCGTAGGACTCTTGCAAGTACCCATGCATGGGTTCCATATTGTTGGCTCAATGGTCCGGTTGCCAGACAACTTGGAATCGATAGCGGTCAGGGCCAGATCAATGAGGCGGCGAATGTTGCCATCGGCCGATTTTTGAATCTCGCATTGATGAATCTCTGCGGCTATTATGTAAAGCAGGACAGAATGGGTACATTTGGATATCCTATGTCCTGGTGCATGGTAGAAGATGATGCCGCGTGTCTTCGTGTCGGATGGCAGCCATATCATGTGAGAAATGACTATAATCTTAATGACAACACTATAACTCTCGGCTCAACTTTGCTGTGGGGCAATAATATGGCTCCATCAACCACCGATCCGCAGAAACTGATGGAGTTATTGGCTTGGGATATAAGCGAGCGCTCACAGTTTGCTCTTGGTAGCGGAAGGCAATATACATTCCGCACAATTCTTATGACAGAACCTGTCGCAAAGATTTTGGCGGACAGGTATAAAAGTACGCAAGCATTGGAAAGGGATCTGATCGAAGCGTCACGACGTCCTTTGAAGGAAAGGGCTTTTGCAAACTACTATGCTAATCCGGGAGGAGCAAAAGACGGTGGTAAGTACAATCTGCGACAATACCAGGGTAATATCCGAAAAACGGAGGAAGGAGAAATGACCCCAACCCCAGCGTGGTACGACTCTCCTGAAAGCGAGCTGATGACAGTTCCAACCATGAAACGTGGTATGACCGCCTTTATCATAACCGGAGACTCCGCAAGAAACAAAGTCCAGACAATGCCGGGAGGAGGATTTGCGACAATACGGATTGGCCTACCACGCAACTGGGATATTCTGATGTCAGAACTGGGCTACAAACCCCTTAAGGAATATAAATTATAAAGATAGAGCCATCTCATTTCCCAACGAGATGGCTCCGCAATTCTAACCTAAAACTTAACCTATGAAAAAACTATTCGGTTAAGAGTATTTGCGAATACCGTGCCAAAGATTTCTCGACTTCGCTCGAAATGACAAAAATATTGCTCGAAATGACAGAAACCTCGCTCAAAATGACAAAAAATATTGTTCTGAATGAAAAAACATCTCAAAAACACAGAGATTCTCAAAAATATCTGTCATGTCGACCGAGCGTAGCGAGTGGAGACATCCTTACAACAGAAACGAAACGACCTCCCGTATGCTCTGCACCTCTATGATTCGGTCGCTCTGAGGCATGTCCATAATCTCGTGAACCCAGATCACATCGTGTGGAGTATGAATGGCCGTGCCTCCTATGTTGACCACCGGGGCGATGTCGGATTTGACGGAATTTCCTACCATCAATATCTGTTCCGGGGCGAGGTTGTTCTTGGCGGCAAGTTCAAGGTAGTTCGCCTCGTTCTTGTTCTCCATGACCTCGCAGTGATGGAAATATCTGTCCAGGCCGGACTTGCGGTATTTGTATAACTGCTCCGTGAGGTCGCCCTTTGTGGCCACGACCAGAACATATCTATCCTGCAATGCCTCCAATGTCTCATTCACACCTTCTTTGAGTTCAAATTCGTGGAAAGCCAGATCGGTGACTATCTGCTTGACACCGTGATATATGTCATCAGTAAGACGTCCGCCACAGATTTCCAGGGCCGCATCCATCATACCGATCATATATGTCTTGGACCCGTAACCGAAAAGAGGGATATTCTCCTCCTGCTTCTGCCACAGCATCTGCTGCACCCCTTCCGGAGAGGTGTAATCTGCAAGCAGCGCAGCGAACTCCGCCTCGGCATCACGGAAGAACTGTTCGTTCTCCCATAAGGTGTCGTCTGCGTCAAAGAATATATGTGTGAATTTTCCTTTAAGATCCATCATGCTGAGCCTCTCACGTCTGTGGGAACAGAATTATGGCCTTGATGTGGTGTCCGTGGCCTGAGTCGAATCTGCCGGCTCATCTGCGACCTCGGCCTCAGGAAGACCGATCTGCCTTACTGAGATAATCATCACATCCTCATATGGACAATCCCTGCGGTCTGTCGGCACTGCGGCAATCCTGTCGATTACTTCGAGGCCGTCAAAGACCTCACCATAAACAGTGTAACCCCCGTCCAACTGGGCGCATGTCCTTTCATTCTGGACAATGTAGAACTGTGAGCCTGATGATGCCCTGCGAGGATTGGCCATATCGCCAAGACGGGCGGCAGCGATGGCTCCCTTCTTATGGTGATATTCGCTGACGAACTCTGCAGGAACAGTATAACCAGGGCCGCCTGTTCCCCATTTCGCAACCAGTGAGGTGTCTTTTGTATATGGATCGCCACCCTGGATCATGAATCCGTCAATCACTCTATGGAATCTGAGACCGTCATAGAATTTCTCCTCAACAAGTTTCACGAAATTATCCCTATGCTGCGGAGTCTTGTCATAGAGTCTGATCTTCATTGTGCCATGAGACGTCACCATCTCAAATTCAGGCTGTGCCTTCATTCTTTTTTCCATTTCAAGTGCAAGTTTTGTGGAGTCGTCAAGTTCCTGTGTCTTCTCCCCTCTGCCGCACGAGCACGATCCGACGGTGAAGGACAAGGCTGCCACAACTCCTGAAATTATAATTCCGAATACTATATTTTTCATTTCCATATCAATTTTCTCCCGCAAAAATAGTTATTTTTGTGGTCATTATGGCAAACCCTCTGAAACAATTGGCGGGACAGACCGCGATTTACGGGATGAGCACGATTCTCGCCCGTATCATAAACTTCCTCTTTGTACCGATATACACAAGGATGCTGACTCCGGAAAGTTACGGAGTGGTGACCGAATTCATGGCGTATATCGCTGTCTTTCAGGTTGTTCTCATACTTGGACTGGAAACGGGCTGTTTCAGATTTGCCAACAAGGAAGGAGTCGATCCGCAAAAGGTATATTCCAACGCCTTCGTGACCGTATTCTGCCTCAGCGCCACCTTTCTTGCACTGATGATAGCCTTCGCGGGGCCGATATCCTCCGCACTCGGTTACAGCGGGTACGAGGCCTGCATAATGTATATGGGCGGCATCCTGATGCTGGATTCCATCACCGCGATACTCTTCGCCAGACTCAGGCAGGAAGGAAAGGCGATGAAATTCGCCATATTCAAGACCATCAAGATAATAACTGAAACTGCGGCCAACCTTGTACTCTTCCTATGGTTTCCAAAGCACATAGCCTCGGCCCAATGGCTCACAACGTTCATCTCGCCCACTCCGGACTTCAGTTATGTGATCTTCGCCATATTCATAAGTTGCATAGTCTGCGGGCTGCTTTTCATCCCGGATTACATCAGGATGACATACAGGCTTGACCCTAAACTCCTGCGCCAGATGCTCGCCTATTCGCTTCCGCTGATGGTGGCAGCGCTTCCGGGAATTGTCAACGACTTTCTGGACAGGATCCTGTTCAGATATTTCGACACCAATGCAGACGCATGGCGCGCATCATTGGGACTTTACCAGGCAGCAGTGAAACTGGCGGTGATAATGAACCTCTTCATACAGATGTTCAGATATGCAGCCGAACCGTTCTTCTTCAAGAGAGCGAATGACAGGCAGTCGCCGGCGCTGTATGCCTCCGTTCAGGAGTATTTCACCGCCTTCTGCGGACTCGTATTCCTTGGGGTCATATTATATATAGACATCATCGCCCTCATCCTCGGTCCGCAGTTCCGCGAGGCAGTAAGCATCGTGCCCATCATGCTGCTGTCGTACATGATATTGGGCATGCTGTTCAATGTCTCGATGTGGTATAAACTTTCGGGAAAGACAAACATGGCCATCTGGATCACCCTCTCAGGTCTGGTCGTCACCGCCATAGTCATAATACTTTTCATGCCGAAATATTCATATTGGGCTGCCGCATTCGGCCATCTGGCAAGTTATGTGGTCATGTTCATCATCAGTGCAGTCCTCGGAGCAAAATACTACCCTATCCCATACCGCTGGGACAGGCTGGCAGGCATCGTACTGCTTATGGGGGTAATCTACGGGGTGTCGATCCTGTTCGAAGGGGCCATGGTTCCAGGACTTGGGGTGAAACTCGCAGTCAACACCCTTCTGATTGTGGTGTATATGGCCGGGGCATGGAAGATTATAAGAAGTTAGATAATTATTGTATATTTGTGTTCATATAAACAAAGAATATGGCGAGAAGAAGATTCAGCGAATGGACCTCAACCGGCAAGACATGGCCGCTCACAGCGACACTCATGACAATCATAGTGTCAGTAACCTTCCTTATCGGGGCAAATATAAAGATAGACTGGCTATATGCGCTTGTGGGACTGCCGCTTCTGTGTTTTGCGATGACAGGCCTTCTGTACAAACTCATGTTTCCGGGTTTCAGACGCAACACTGTCACCAACCTCCTTGCCCATCTGTTGTGGACAGCAGCAATAGCAGCCGCAACCTCACTGATCACCACACTGAGTTTCCATTGGGAAGTCCTGCTTGCAATAGTCCCTGTCGGCCTTATCGCCTCAGGCATAACACACGGCAAGAGCAAGACGGCGGCCTATGCTTATGCAGGTGAAATCATGGCAACCTTTGTCTATGTCGCCGTCCTGACCTTCGTCAAAATATTCCCGATGACGACTGTCATGGTATTCCTTACTGTGCCGATTGCGGTCGGATGCTCCAAGACTATAATAAATTCAGTAGAAGGCGGCGCACATCTCACTAAAGACTTAGGAGCGCGCACCGCCAATCTGCTGCATATGTATTCCGCACTGCTCGCCGTGGCGTTTGCAGTGGCAAAGTTCATTTAGTCAGGATTACCGAGGTGCTTTCCCCATAAGTTTTGGAGGTTCGGTCGGAACAAAAACAGTGGATTTGCAGAACGAACCGTACCCTCTGTTTTCAGGAATATGATCATTTTCAAGAAAAGCGTCTCTTGAGCAGTCCTTTCCAGAAAGTTTCATTATTCTCTCATATATAAGCCATCGGCATTGGGCACTGTAGTATGGTATATTATCGTTCATACAACTGTTTTCTTCGGATCTCCAGACACCATACTGATACTCCTGTCCGCCCTCATATATTCCAACATTCTCATATCCTGCAAGTCCTATGAAACTGCTCCAATGCACGACTGAAGGATCATCGGTAAAATCAAGATTCATCTGATAGCCAAGTTCCTGCCATTGTCTTATATTATCAATTCTGGTCTGTGGCATCTGCCTGTTATAATAGACATATTCATCAGCAAAAAAACCGAAACCATGTCCTCCTGCCTCATGATGTATCAATGCGGGGAAACCGTATTGTTCTCCAAGCGTACTCATCGGACACAATGCGATGGAGTTACCATCCTGATACATATAGCAGGTTCCTGCATACCTATCTTCATTCAATACCAGAATACATAATACTGGGATATCTTTTCCTATCGCGGTAATCTTTGATACATACTCGAACACGGTGTTCTGATTGCAACTTATGGATGTTCCGGAACCGAATCTTGATTCAAATTTAGTCCCAGAACCATATTGTCCGTACATTCCGCCGGTGCCCATTTCTTCTGTCTGAGATTCTGCCACAACCATATATACATTGAAATAGTCGCGATATGTAGCATATGGTTCCAACTCGAAGAAGTGCTGCACTGCAAGTTTCATGGTCTGTTCGTAATATCCTTCCTTTGACAGGTGCTTTGCAGTAAAGCCATCACCCATAACAACAAGGTTCACATTGCCTTTGACTGCCTTCATGAGGGTGATGACATCTCCGTCACGATAAACTTCTGACGGGTCATCCAGATCGTCGGATTGCCCCGGTTCATTTTCTGGTTCATTTCCCTGCTCATAACTCGGCGACTGGCACACATACAATGTATCTGCAACCGCATATCTGCGACATTCAAGTATGACACATCCCGACCGTTCCTCCTCTGTCTCATTTTCCGTCACATGAAACATCAGCCTGCGATGTGTCTGATCAGGTCCGACTATAGTAACCATAGGATTGTCGTATGTATGTTTCGCAAGGGACAGCCAGCCGTCCGAACTAACCTTGACATTCCATGGTACATTTGCATTAAATTCCACAGATACAGTGCATTCGTGACCGGAAAGGGCACACACATCATCGCTGAGAAAAGATAATACCGGCTTAGCATTCTGCTTTACGGACAGACTTACTCTCTGCCCTCCAGCACTGATACGGATTCTTCCGTTCAAAACAGAAGAGGTTTCGTTAGTACCTGCGGTAACCCGGATAATATTTCCTCTGGAAACTGTTGCATCCAACCATTCGGGCACATATTCAAGAGTACATTCATCCTGCGCATATATGGTCGTTTCACGAACGCCCCCTTCATAATCAAAAACAATCGAATATGATGACAGTTCCAGCAAGGCATGGTCGGAATCAGACTGTTCCTTCCGGCAGGACAAAAGTACAAAAAGGAAGAAAAACGCAGGTTTTATGATAAAACAAGAAAGGGGTGACTTGACGCCACCCCTCACATCCAATACAGGCAACATTTTGTTAATCTTTCTTTCCATTAAAAACAATTGTTCCTGAAGTGAGATCGCATGTCACCGACATTATACCGGCAGACACAGTTCCATCTACAGCGAGATCGCTTTCAGATGTCAGGTAGATGATTCCGTTTCTCTGCTCTACGACAAGATTAATCGGAGACAGATCAAGTCCGAGAGGTTCGCAATAGAGTTGGAATGATACGACATCTGATGACCTTCTTACAACAGTCGCATACGCCCTTGAAGGCTCATCTGAATATCCCACCCATTTCGCTGTTCCAACATAATCCCCAGCCAGAACAGTAGTCGATGAATAGTCAACCTCCTCCTCGTCTTTCTTACACGACGAAAACGCTACAAACATAGTCATTGCTACCATCAACAATTTCAGATACTTCATACTACTTTATTTTTAGGGTTAAACATGAACATTTGGCAAATATAACTCACCTCCATGTTTCCTCATTAAACTAATGTTCCCGTTTGGTTTACATGCTAACCAAACGGGAACACGACCACATACAGTTAATGAAGACGCGTAAATGGCTTCTCATAACTCATTGTCTGAAATATGCTGAAAGAAGTCGTAATCCAAAATTACGGACAAGCGGATAAGTGTGTCAGTATCAATTGATTTCCTATCAAAAATCTTATAGATGTTCGTCCTTGTGCAAGACATCTGTTTTGCCAGCCAGACAACTGTGATTTTCCTTTCCGCCACTTTCTGTCTAATGATTCTACCTACATGCATAACTTTCCGTTATGGCACCCGACTAACCTGCACAGAAAAGCGTGGGTGCCACCTGCATATCCGGTATTAAGGTTCTCGCACAACCTTCCGACAGATAAGCAAACAACTGTCCCACGCCGTGATATACACAACATGGGCGCAACTGCCACTGTCTTGCCGGGTTAATGAATTTGCGAGATTCTAATACCAAGACAAAAGCAAAACGCCTTTCTATTTTTATCCTTTTACTTGACAAAGATACATCTTTTAAAGGAAATACTGATAAAGAATCATATATGAGTTTGCAAATAAGGATGAGACAGTCTATTTCAGGCATCATCTGATACAAGATTGAACCGGACACGGTCATATCTCAATCTAATGGTAATATATAAAGAAAAGAGGCTGACACAGTCATATTGACTATAATCAGCCTCTTTTTATCATGTCGGGCAATGCCCTTTGAATTAGTCAGCAAGTGAGAGTCTCTTGAATGAAACCACCTTAGCCTCAGCATCGGCTGCCTTGATGACCTCCTTGACAGCAGTCTTGCCGTCACCCATCTGGTAGCCCTGCTCCTCGAGAGTCTGCTCCTTGAAGAACTTTGCAAGACGACCCTTGGCGATGTTCGCAACCATCTGCTCAGGAAGGTTTGCTGCCTTCTCTGCTGAAACGGTCTTGATGATCTCGCGAGCCTGCTGTGCCTGCTCTGCTGTGATCCATCCCTTAGCCTGGTTAGACTCGATATGATCCTCGCTATCTACGTGAGCAGGGTTGATGCCTGCCTTAGAAAGTGCAGCGTCAACTGCCTTCTGTACGAGTTCTTCCTTAGTCTTCTCAGTTGCAGTCTTAAGTTCAGAGTCGATTACTGACTGAGGTACTGAATCCGCTGAAACAGCAACAGGATTCATTGAAGCAACCTGCATTGCAACTCCCTTTGCAACCTGAGCATCGAACTCCTTGTTGAAACCAACAAGAGCAGCGAGTTTGCCGGTCACGTTGTGCATGTATGCTACGATATAAGGAGCCTCAACTACCTCGTATCCTGCGATCTGATGCTTCTCACCAGTCTTACCGGTCTGCTCAGTTACAGCAGCCTCAACTGTTCTTCCGTCAGCAAGTGTACATGCCATGAGGGCATCCTTGTCAGCCGGGAAGTTGGCGATAGCCGCCTCTGCGATAGCCTCAGCAAGAGCCTTGAACTCCTCGTTCTTAGCCACGAAGTCAGTCTCGCAACCGAGTCCTACAACGATAGCCTTGCCACCGTTTACCTTAGCGATGACACGACCCTCTGAGGTCTCGCGGTCAGCACGCTTTGCTGCAACAAGTTTTCCTTTCTCGCGGATGATTTCCTTTGCTCTTTCATAGTCGCCTTCAGCCTCTACGAGAGCCTTCTTGCAGTCCATCATACCTGCGCCTGTCATTTGACGAAGTTTTGCTACGTCTGCTGCTTTAATCTCCATTTTCGTAAGATTTTAAGGATTAATAATTATTCAGCAGAAACTTCGGTTGCCGGAGCCTCCTCTGCTGGCTTTGCGTTCTTGCGAGCGCGGAGTTTCTTGCCTGCCGGCTTCTCCTCTGTCTGCTCAGGAGCCTCTTTCTCCTTCTCAAGTTTCCTTTCGTCAAGTCCTTCCTGGATTGCGCCGCAAAGTGCCTCCATGATGTAAGCGATAGACTTTGCTGCATCGTCATTTGCCGGAATCACATAATCAATCGGAGTAGGATCGCAACAAGTATCAACCAATGCGATTACCGGGATGTTAAGACGATTTGCCTCCTTAACGGCGTTCATCTCCTTCTGTACATCTACTACGAAAAGTGCTGATGGGAGACGGCTAAGGTCACGGATAGAACCGAGGTTCTTCTCGAGTTTAGCCCTTTGACGAGTTACCTGAAGACGCTCACGCTTTGCAAGTGTTGCAAATGTGCCATCCTCAATCATCTTGTCGATGGTATTCATTTTCTTGACAGCCTTACGGATGGTAGGGAAGTTTGTAAGCATTCCGCCTGGCCATCTCTCTGTCACGTATGGCATGTTTACAGATGCTGCCTTCTCAGCAACGATCTCCTTTGCCTGTTTCT
>SUYM01000037.1 GCA_015060455.1 Bacteroidales bacterium | reverse complement strand
CCACTTTTGACAGCACGCATCCCTTGAGCGACAGGCTGACCTTGTCAAACTGGGAGAAGATATTGTCTTCCTCCGACTCTGTAAGAATCATGATACCACAACTTCCATCTTCGCTTTCAAGATATACAGTACGCTGACATACCGAGTAATCTATATTGATTATCGAATACTGGGTATTGTCACCCATGTTGCCGCTTTCCTTGTTGCTTACGACAATTCCCTCAATGATCAAGTCGTTTTCAACCATCTCTGCCGCCCCCGCAGAAGAGCGAAGTTGTGACAAAGACACAGGAGCAACCATTTCATCAGCCTGATTTTTCTGAGTCACAAAAAGGGTCTTGTATGTCTCATAGCCATATTCATCCACATAATTCAGATGAATACGGGATATACGCATATCATCCCCTGAATTAGCCTCATAGTTGAAACTGATTACAGAATCATCCAGTCTGATATCCGAAATCCATACTTCCTTATCGCCATCCTGAACAAGCGACAAGGATATTTCCTCATCTGCAAGGTTGGTTGTGATATTGTATTGAGCCAGACCTGCTGCAGAGCCATCAAGGACTAAAGACGAACCGGCTTCAAAGTCAACCTCCGGAATATATGCTCCTTTCTGCCTCAGGTATAAAGTATCCTTCATTGAATCTGAAAGACTTACACAGATCTGTGCAATACGAGCAGCACCTGCATTTTCTGTATAGGAAACCTCAAAGCCTTCCCTACCTTTGGCCTGTGCCGGTACTGACACCCAATCGGCCTGCGATGACACGGAATAAGCGGCATTTGATATCACATCGACATGGACAGTGCCGGCCGCGGCATCAACCACACAGTCAGTTGCCGGCAGTCCAAAACCGACTCCTTCAAAAATTTCCTTTTCATTGGGGTCCGTGCATGCAAGCGCACACAACGAGACGAACAATGTCATATAATATCTTCTCATAGCCGTTTTAGTTTATTTTGACACATCGAACGTTACATCCCCAACGACGGACATGGGTCTGCGTGCTGCAACTTGTCGCAGAGGTACAGTGAAGCACATACGAACTGTAATACTCCTGGTTCAGAGCATTTGCTGCAGACGGAGTGCTCGACCACAATCTTCCCTGGGTACCCACATTACACAATTCCAACGTATTAGTCTTCCTCTGCCACCATCCGGAAACAGGGAAATATAATGATGCTTCATTGTCATCCTTGGTCCTGACACCATCATACTTCGTAAATGAACTACCCGATTTCAGCGCGCCTGCAAGTTTATCGAGAGCGTCTTTAGAAGGCACCCTATACCCATAAGGGCATGGATCATAGACAGACTTTTCCGAACCGTCCCCCCAGAGCGTGTTATTCTGAGCCTTGGCATCATTGCCGTCATGATACCAGTCTTCCTTACCGCTGTTATCACTGCCGGCAATATATGAATGCGGATTCTGTATGGTCCATTCGATAGTCTTTCCGTTCTGTTCGGTGACTGTATTGATGACATCCGGAGATACCGTCTGTCTGTCCAATGACGTAGCGGCATCCGAATGTACTGCACCTGGGAACGGATCTTTTCGTCCCCACTCAAAGTGAAGTCCACGGGCGTCCTTTCCGTCGTATGAAAGTGCTCCTATATTCCTGTCCATAAAGACATAAGTTCCTACCGCATTGGTGCCGACTGTTGTGCCTGCCACCCAGATATGCCAACTCCAGCAGATGACGCCTTCGGCATCCTTTACTACAATGACGGTATTTCCACTCTTGTCGGAGACTGTTCTGAAATATACCTTGCCGTCTTCATAAAGGACCTTATCTACAGGACAGGTCACATTCTGCCACAGGACTTCTGCAGAAGCCATATTTTCAGAAGGAAGAGAGCCATCCGGCTTCTTTGCATCGAAACTGTAGATTTTAGCCTGATCTGTCTCTATCAGATAGCAGTTTGCATATTTCTCTCCTTCATATAACGCAACGGCATCAGCCGGTTCAATACCGTCAAATATATCCTGAGTCAAGACAGCCGAGGTCTGGCTCAATACGGTTCCCTCAAGATCCTTCACATAGCAGGTAACTATGGTTTCACGTGGATGGCCTGACTTGTTGCGTGACGGGGTCACCTTGAGCGACTGGGTCTCTGCATCATAACTGCTCGATGCTATCCATGAATCATCTCCAAAAGTATGGGAAGAAAGGTCATAAGTATAGTATTCTGCAGCCCAGTTGAATTCCAGAGGGATTGACGTAACTGTTCCGCCATTAGGATCAAGTATATACTCGGAGGACAATTCAATCTGAGGTGTAATGTTGCTCTGCGTCACATTCATGAAAGATGTAACTCGAGACTCATCCCATTCAGCAGCAGGGAAATACACACCAATCGTCGCCTGCCTTGACTCTGTCCCCACATAATCTGACACAACGCATGATATTCCCGTCGGAGTCGCCACGACATCCTTTACCCATTCCTCTGCTTCGGCAGGATCAATCCTGATGGTGATGTCATCGAACATATCTTCAGGCAAATTGGTTTCTGCAGAAAGCGACACAGAAACTCCTTTGGAGAGAAGTTGCACACCGGGATCTTCAATAATGTAATATCCGTCTGAGAAACCTGCCTCCTGGGACAAATATACTTTCTTTGAAGTTCCGTCCGACGTGGTGACAATAATATTGACACCTCTGGAGACAGATGTATTGGCCTGACAGAACACACTCACCTGACCATTGCCCGACCCTTCAGTTCTTGAAAGTGTAGCCCACTCCACCTCAGTCTCGAACTCTACTGACCATGCCGACTTTGAATAGACAAGGAAGTATGCCTTGGATTCCGCCTTGGTGAAACGCAACTGATCGCGGTTCAAAGCAAAATCATACTCCATCTCGTATGGTCGCTGACACCCCGAAAGGAATGCAAGCGACATAGCAACACATATTATAAATATTCTTCTCATATTACAGACCATATTCTTTATAAGCATTATTATCAAGAGAATAACCGGAGTATATCACCTGCTTGTCCGGAATCGGAAGGAATTCATGGCAAGGCTTCACTGTCTGCTTCAACTTCTCGAAATCAGAATAGGCCATAACCCTCTCATACCATATTCCCCAACGCACGAGGTCATACTTTCTCTGAAATTCACCGAAAAGTTCCCTCGCTCTCTCATCACGAAGTTCTTCCTCCGCCTTTATCCATTTGGAAAACCTGTATTCAGGAAGTCCTGCCCTGGTCTTCACCATATTGAGATATTTGAGGAAATTGGTCTGGTCCTGCTTCGCCATATAACACTCAGCCATCATCAGGACCGCATCAGCATATCTGAAAATAGGATAGTTGTTGAAGTCCTCGGTCTGGTTCATGCCGGGACACCAGAATTTCGGTCCCATCCAAGGTTTAGGGTTAGTGCTGCTGAATTCCGTTCCATTGTAATCCCAGGCCATATTTATCTTTGCCCTTTTATCCACTCCGGCATTCGGCTGAATCGCGCCACAGAAATAAAGGTTCGGACGCGAACATGTTCCTACCTTTGCCAGAGTATCAAGTTCCGGGATTGCCACTCCATCGAAAAGTTTTGACTTGCTGTCATACTTAGGCATACAGACAGCGGCAAGGTTCGACACATAAGAAAGTCCGCCGGTATCGTAAGTGTGCTGAATCTCGAAAATGACTTCAGGTGTATTCTTATTCCTGAAAAGAAGGTCGTTTATAGGATACTGAGCCAGGTCTCCATAAACAGATTCGATATGATGCAACGCTTCAAGTGCAACTCCATGCCAGTCAGTTCCGGAAGTCTTGTCATAAGCGGCATTCCAGAGAGCCATCTTGGCGATAAGCATTTCTCCCATTGCCCATCCGGCACGGCCATGCTCGATTTCAGACGCCTTCTTCATCGGGAGCGGACCGGTATATTTGCCTTCTTCATCATAGGTCAGACTTTCCCGAAGATCATTGATGATCGCCTCTCTGGTGTCCACAGCAGACATTCTTGGAAGTTTTGCTATCCGTTCCATAGTCTCATAATCCTTCACATCATCAAAATAGAACGGAACATCTCCGAACGCAGATGTAAGTTGGTAGTACCAGAACGCCCTCATCACCTTTGCTTCCGAGATAAGACGCGCTTTCGCTATAGAATCAATCGGGGCTGTACGTATGCCTTCAACGGCAGCATTGGCGTACATGATCATCTTATATGAATTGTTCCATATTGACTCAGACATGCCACACCTTGCCGGTGAAATATCCATAATGGCATTGATATTAGAAGATGAAGGATTGTAAATGATATCCGACGTGCCTTCGGTCATCAGCCAGAAAGTCTCATTGAACACCGCACGCAACTGAGTATAGGTAGAGTTCACTACCGACTCGCATTGCTGGGCATTCTTGAAGTAATTCTTCCCCGACACGAATGACTGCGGATCCTCACCAAGGAACGAGCAGGCAGAAAGTCCTGTCACCATCAATGCTGTGAAAATATATTTATTCAGTGTTTTCATAGCCATTAGAATTTAAGTTGAGCCATAAATATGAAAGTCCTCGCACGCGGATATGCGCCGGTATCCACACGACGCAGCGTGCTGTGAGTCTCATCGCTCTGCTTTACTGAAACATCCGGGTCGAAACCGTTGTAATTTGTGACAAGGAAAACATTGTCAGCATTCATGCTGAGTTTGAGACTGCGGATAAATTTGGTCTTCTTGGCAAGATCAAAAGTATATCCAAGGCTCAATGTCTTGAGTCTGAGATAGGAAGCATCATGCACCTGGAAACTGCTCGGCAAATGGCTGTATCCGACTCCTCCTGCCGCAGGAATATCCGAGTTAGGATTCCTCACCGGATGCCATGCATCCATCATATAACGGTACTGGTTTGTGCAGTATGTAGCACTCATATAGAACTCAGGATAGTTGTATATGCTTCCACCTATAGAATAAGTGAAGTATATGCCGAGGTCGAAGCCATAGATGTGGAAGTTATTCTGGAATCCACCATATACCACAGGATCTGAATTACCAAGATATACAAGGTCATCGCTGTTCAGGACACCGTCATGATTCTGATCGACATACTTCGGATGGCCCGGCAGTTTCTCCGCATAGAAACCGGCATACTGTCTGGTCAACTCGTTTTCATCGATTTCACCCTGATTATGGAACACGCCACCATACTGGAAGCCCCAGAGCGAGTTGAGAGGATAGCCCTTTACATATCCGTACATCATGTAGTCCTTGAAGTTCATCACAGACACAAAGTCCTCCGAACCTATGTCATCTACCATCTGCCTGTTATGGGAGATGGTGAAGTCGGTCGTCCATGAAAAATTCTTCTTCACAATGTTGCGGGACTCGATGGAGAACTCGAGACCCTTGTTTGAGGTCTTGCCTATATTATCCATAAACGAGGTATAACCTGTATGGGATGCCTTCTGAACTTTAAGAAGAAGGTCTGTCGTATATGAAAGATACCCCTCAAGAGTAAATTTCAGACGACCCTTAAGGACAGCGACATCCAATGCGAGGTTATACAGATCGGTAGTCTCCCATGTCAGATTAGGGCTTGCAAGACGATTTGGGAAGAAATAGGTTGACTGGGTCCCGTCAAAAAGATATCCTGTGGATGCCGAGTCGTAGGCGGCAAGTGAAGAATATGCTGAAATCGCATCATTACCTGTCCTTCCGGCACTGAACCTGAGGGACAGATCCTGGAATTTCCTTGTCCTCTTCAGCCATGACTCATTGGCAAGGTTCCACTTCAGTGCAAACGACGGGAAGAATCCCCATTTTCTGTTTGCCGCAAAGTTTGAGGATCCGTCAGCCCTACCGGTAAATGTCACATAATATCTGTTCCTGAAGTTGTAGTTGGCACGTGCAAGGAATGACAGTCTCTTGACCTTTGTATTATAAGATGACAGTTTATAATTCTGCTTATCTGAAATAGCGCTGAGATCATTCCACTTGACCTCGTCCGTCAGAATGCCTTTTGCCTCAATAGCGACATCGTTCTGATGGTTGTAATAGACTGAGGCTCCGCCCATTACATCTAAGTTATGCCCCCCCCTGAAATCTTTTTTCCAGGTTATCGTATTATCAGACGAGAACTGCCTTGTGTCATGCTCATTACGCTGCAGATCACCGCCGTCACCATCATTCTTCTTCGGAAGAGTGCTCGGATTGTATTTGTACAGATGGGTCTGATAGAGGTAGTATGTATTCTGACTCTTGATTGTCAATCCCTTCACAGGAGTAAGTTCCAATGTCACTGAATTAGTGCTGGCAAAAGACTCGCGATAGTTGGTGGACTGCATAATGGAGATGTACGGGTTGTTGAACTTTGTACCCGTTCCATAGTTGTACAGATCATTCACGGTACTCTCAGTATTCAGCACCGGAGACATGTAAATCACACCGTTCCAAGGGCTTGTACCCGCAATGTTCGCTTTGTTGTTATTGTTCTTGCGGTACATCAGGTTCATCGAATACCTGAGTCTGAGCCACTTGTTGAATTTATGCGAAATATTGAACTGCCCGTTCACCCTCTGCATACCGCTGTCTATCACAATACCCTGATTGTCAAGATAAGACAGAGAGGTAAAATAGTTGGTTTTCTTCGTATTTCCTGTCAGGGACAAGGCATAGGTCTGTGTCGGAGCGATCCTTGTCACAGCCTTCATCCAGTCAGTTCCTTCTCCCAGTCCTTCGGGATCAATATATTTGTTCGGATATGACGGCTTAGCGGGATAGGACTTGGTAAAATCTATACGCTCATTGTTATATCTCGCAAATTCCTCTGCATTCATGATGTCCAGAGAGTGAGCCAGTTGAGAAAATCCGGCCTTGATTGTCGCTGTGACAATAGGCTTATGCGATGTCTCGGACCCTTGCTTCATTGTAACGATTATGACACCGTTAGCACCCTGCGCTCCGTAGATTGCAGTCGATGAGGCGTCCTTGAGGACGGAAATAGACTCTATATCTGCTGAATTGAGGTCACCAAGATCCTGAACAGCGTTGATGACACCGTCAACAACGATAAGAGGCTCATTGGAAGCATTTATGGACCTGGAGCCACGGATACGGATGGATGTGCCTGCTGTCGGGTCTCCGGAGGAAGTGATGATATCCACACCGGCCACCTTACCCTGCAAAGCCTGATCCACAGAGGTCAGCGGTGAGTCAAGCACGTCGTTCATCTTGACATTGACAACAGATCCGGTCAGGTCCGATTTCTTCTTTTCTCCGAAACCGATGACGACCACCTCCTCAAGGAACTGGGTATCGGGCTGCATCTGCACGGAAAGCGTTGACTTGTTCCCGACCTTGGCCTGGATGGCCTTGTAGCCCATCATTTCAAAACGTAGCACTGCCTCGGAAGACGGAACCTTGATCGAATAGGCACCAGCCTCATCCGTCATTGTGCCGTTGGTTGTGCCTTCCACAAACACAGCGACTCCGATCATCGGAGCACCTGTCTCATCGGTCACAACGCCTTTGACATCCACCGGCGACTGGGCGGTCACGGTGACTGCGACAAAGAGCAGCAGCAAAGTCCATAGATGTTTTAGATTCATGATTGCGCGTTATATTATTTGACTTGCAAATTTACTCATATAAAGGGTCGGTTTTTTGCGCGTACCATTTTATATAGAGGGCGTCAGAAACCAGGAAAGACAAAAAAAGGCTTTTAAAAACCCAGAATGTGTTTCACGTGTCAGAAGTACATTGGCGACCGGATCAAAATATATTGAAAATCATGAGCGTTTTTCAGGATTTTCAAGGAGTGTCCAAGACTCGTTATCAAATGATATTCATATATTTGTGATGAAGACAAAAATCAAAACCATGAAAAAAGGAATATTTTGTTTAACACTCGCAGCCTTGCTTTGCGGCTGCGCTTCACATTCAACAGTCGAAATCGACAATTTCATTCTCGTAAAGCAGAAGAAAGGAGCAGATCTGGGATACAGCCCGGCCTCTGGAGTCAAACTGATTGAAGCGGATGGGCTCCTCTTCAAAGACCACAATCAGAACGACTCGCTTGACGCCTATGAAGACTGGAGACTGCCTGCAGCGGAAAGAGCAGCAGACCTTGCCAAAGACCTGTCTCTTGACGAAATCGCCGGTCTGATGCTCTACAGCAGACACATGGCCATCCCACACATCAGCACCACAAATCCAAAGAGATATACATACTCCGGCAAACCGTGGCCGGAAGCTAATGTGCCTGCATATGAACTGTCCGACCAGCAGATAATGGCTGTAAAAGACGGAAATCTCAGGCAGATATTGGTAACAAAGGTTTCATCTCCGGAAGATGCAGCCAAATGGAACAACCGCCTTCAGGCCCTTGCAGAGAGCCTTCCACACGGAATTCCTACCAACAACAGTTCGGACCCCCGCAATGAGACAAGGGCGACAGACGAGTTCAACGCAGGCTCAGGTGGGGATGTATCCCTCTGGCCTACTCCGCTGGGACTTGGAGCCACTTTCGACCCCGAGGTGGCAAGAGACTTCGCACAGACCGTTCAGGCAGAATATCGCGCATTGGGTATCACCACTGCACTTTCTCCACAGGCTGACATATACACAGAGCCGCGCTGGAGAAGAGGCGTAGGATGTTTCACGGAGGACCCGAGACTTGCAGCCGATATGACAAGAGCATATATAGACGGATTCCAGACCTCATACGGAGAGGATGTAATCGAAGACGGCTGGGGCAGAATGAGCGTCAACTGCATGGTAAAGCACTGGCCTGGCGGAGGATCAGGAGAGGCAGGACGTGACGCCCACCTCGGATTCGGCAAATATGCCGTATTCCCTGGCGAGAACCTCGACACCAACATCTTCGTATTCAACCACGGAGCATTCAAGCTTGACGGTCCTACAAAACAGGCGTCAGCAGTAATGCCATATTACACAATATCATACGCACAGGACCCATCGGGAAAGAATGTAGCCAATGCATTCAGCAAATACATAATTCAGGACCTTCTTTACGACACATACGGTTACGAAGGAGTCGTATGCACCGACTGGAGCATTACAAGGGACTACGAAGAGATTTATATTCACGGAGGCAAACCATGGGGCGTAGAAACTCTCACAGTGGACGAGCGCCACTACGAGGTGATCAAGGCCGGGTGCGACCAGTTCGGCGGAAATGACGAAAAAGGTCCTGTCATTGCAGCCTACAACATGTGGGTAAGAGACTTCGGAGAAGAAAGCGCCAGGGCAAGATTTGAACATTCCGCTAAAAAACTCCTTGTGAACTTCTTCCGCACCGGTCTGTTCGAGAATCCTTACCTCGATCCGGCAAAGACTGTTGAAACAGTTGGATGCCAGGAGTTCCGAGACCACGGCTATCTCGCCCAACTCAAGTCAGTGGTAATGCTCAAGAACCATGACAACGCGCTGCCTGTGAGCGGAAAGCCAAAAGTCTATATCCCTAAACGACAGATTCCGAATGTATATAACCTTGCCGGGAATGTGACAGCAGAAGGCTCCTATGACAACCCTATCGATCCTGCAATCGTAAAAGACTACTACGAAATGGTCCCTGCCGAGGAGGCAGATTTCGCAATAGTAGTAATCGGAGAGCCTGTAAACGGTCGCGGATATGACCTGGAAGATCTCAAGAAAGGCGGTAACGGCTATGTCCCTATGAGTCTTCAGTATGTCGATTACACAGCGACAGACGCACGGGAGAAATCGCTTGCGGCAGGTGACCCTAAAGAAAAGGCAAAGAACAGGAGTTATCGCGGCAAGACCATCAGGACGGAGAATGCAGGCGACGTGGATCTTGTGATCCAGACACGCAAGGCAATCGGTGAAGACAAGCCTCTGATCGTGATACTGCCTTGTTCGAAGCCTGTGATCATGAAGGAATTCGAGGAATTTGCAGATGCAATACTCATCTCTTTCGGTGTGCAGCCTCAGGCATATCTTGACATCATAAGCGGCAAGTTCGAACCGTCCGGTCTGCTTCCAGTGCAGTTCCCTGCAGACATGAAGACCGTCGAGGAGCAGTTTGAAGACACTCCGCGCGACATGGAGTGCTACAGGGACGCAGACGGCAACGTCTATGACTTCGCCTACGGACTGAACTGGAGCGGAGTGATCAATGATGACCGCGTGAAGAAATACAGATAAACAACATATCATATTCTGCAAATCTTTTTGCACCGGATTTGCATAATCGGTGAAAAGAGTTAATTTTGCGAAAGATATGGACAACAGAAAAGAAATATTGAATCATATAGTTCATGTAGGAAGGCAACATCTTCCTCATGGGGGACGCTTGATTCTATACGGATCACAGGCACGCGGAACTGCAACGGACTCGTCGGATTGGGACTTACTCATCATTTTGGACAAAAAATCCATCGACAAAAGTGACTACGACAATATTTCATTTCCATTTACTGCCCTCGGATGGGATATAGGACAGACTATAAGTCCTGTCATTTATACAAGACATGAGTGGGACAATTATTCTTTTTCCCCATTCTATAAGAATGTGCAACGAGATGCAATCTATCTGATATGAAACTGACTGACGAAGAACGCAGCATTCTCGTAAATATGGAATATGAGAAAGCTGTAAAATTTTTAGGACAGGCGGAAGGAAACGCAGCCATGGGTTTCTGGGATGTTGTCGCAAACAGACTCTACTACTCCGTTTTCCATGCAGTGATGGCCATGCTGATAAATGATGGTCACAAAGCTGGCACTCATAAAGGAGCTATTTTAGTCTTTGGACAACATTATGTAAAGGAAGGCATTTTTCCCCTAGAATACGCAAAACTCTATTCCCAATTGCAGACAATGAGAGAGAAGGGTGATTACAACTGCGTCTATCAGACCTCTGAGGAAGAAATGCGTCCTTTAATCGAACCGGTCCGCAACTTTGTCCTAAAAATAGGAGAGAAAATAGGCAAGTAGATATATCTCATTCTAAAACTCCAGGAAACCTGCGTTCCAGGCAGCGATTTCCGGAATGACAGCATA
>SUYM01000020.1 GCA_015060455.1 Bacteroidales bacterium | reverse complement strand
AGGGCCGTCTCCACATCATGGGCGAAATGATGAAGACCATCAGCGAGCCACGTGCCGAGTACAAGGAGTTCGTTCCTCGTATGGTACAGCTCATCGTTGACGGCGAGTTCATCGGCGCCATCATCGGAAAGGGCGGCGAGACCATCCAGAAAATCCAGCGCGAGACAGGTACTACAATTACTATAACTGAGGAGCAGATCGACGGCGCTCAGAAGGGCGTAGTTGACATCTTCGGTCTCGACAAGGAGTCTATGGACAAGGCTATTGCATGGATCGACGGCATCACTGCAGTTCCTGAAGTAGGCACAGTATATCACGGAAAGGTTGTTTCAATCCTTGAGTTCGGTGCATTCGTTGAGATTCTCCCTGGTAAGGAAGGTCTTCTCCACATCTCGGAGATCGACTGGAACAAGACCGAAAAGGTAGAGGATGTCCTCAATGTCGGTGACGAGGTGGATGTGAAACTCCTTGAGATCGACGCCAAGACCGGCAAGATGAGACTTTCACGCAAGGCTCTCATCGAGAAGCCGGAGGGTTATGTCGAGCCTGAGCGCAAGCCACGTGGCGACAAAGGTCCTAAGGGGCCGCGTCGTGACGACCGCAGAGGCCCTCGCCGCGATGACAGAGGTCCTAAGGGTCCACGTCGTGACCGTCAGGCAGAGGCTCCAGCAGCAGAGCAGAAGAACGAGCCGGAGATGTTCTAAACGCTGTAAGGCAGCGATAAATTATAGAAAGGCGATTCTCTTTTCGGGAATCGCCTTTCGCTTATTTAAACATTTCACAACGACCGTGACAAAAATACGCCTATTTTTTGTCACGAAGGTTACGTTTCTAAGGATAAAATATATATTTCCACAATTACAGCAAGGCCAGAAGCCGGTCGCGGATCATCTGAAATTCACTTTCGAAATTGGGAGTGAATACACCCTTGCCCATTGCAGCATCTATATCGGAAAGTTCCCACCAGCGTCCCTCATCCACCTCATCAAGATCCGGCGTGAGGTCGTATGATCCGACTGCGGCAAACACATTCACCATCTCCCGCTCAACAGGTGACTCGAATTCGTATGTAATGATATGAATCGGATGGAAATCCGTAAATTTCAATTCTTCGGAGGCCTCACGATATACAGATTCAAGGATAGCCTCGCCATAACTGACATGCCCACCAACAGCGGTATCCCATTTGCCCGGCTGGATATCCTTGCGCATCGAACGTTTCTGCAAATAAATTCTTGACATCCTGTCGATTATATGGATATGCACCACCGGATGAAGCGGTTTGGCACCACCATGACAATACTCCCGCGATGCGCGGCCTGTCACAATGCCATTGGATTCCATGACCGGAAACCACTCGGTACATTTCTGCACAAGATGAGATGTCTCTGCTGTCGGCGGAGGCACTATCGGTGCAATATCGTATGGATATACAAGTTCTATCATCAGAATATTATTTCCACACAGAACGATGAGGCAGCCTCAGTCCTTCCTTCTATATATACATGCATGCCGTCTTCCTTATTGACTATGGCACGATAAAGAATAACCTTTTCGCCCGCCTTGATCTCCTTGTTGAAGTTGATGGTGAACTCCTTCACTGGAGACTTGGATGCAATCTCATAATCAACGGCATCCATCGCCCACTGCATATACATTGCATTGTTCGCATGACCGAGCATATCCACATCGGAATAACCCACAACATGCTCATACACAGGCACCGCCTCAACATCACGCGGCATGCGTATCTTGTCAGCAGGAATCTCTACGGCATTTTCAGTACAGATGGTACCTTCCTCGACAAGGCCCGGATCACGTACCATGTTGCGTGATTCCAGATCAAGCACAAGCCATGAGGTGGTAGCCTTCACCCTCTCACGTCCCTTACTGTCTGTCATGACAAAGTCGCGCAGAAAGAAAAGGCGGTTGAAGCCCTTGTGCCATGTGGTCAGTGTCATATCCTCACGCCACAGCGGAGTGTCTATGAATTTCACGTTCACACGGGATAGTATCCATGCTGTATGTTTCTTTATCAGATCGTCATATCCGAAACCGAGATGTACGGCATGCAGACCGGCGGCCTCCTGTGCAAGGTCCATGAATGCTGCCGGTTTGAGTCGCCATGACGCATCCGTATTATAGCATGGAATAGTGAAATTCTGTATATGCTTTATCATCGTAAATTCTATTTCATGAAAATTAAAAATAACCAGCGTCATCGCTTCCAATCGCTTCGCGACCCTATCCGGGCAAATGGTCGCATATTATGCAGGTTATTTTTATACATCATTATAATTTATAATTCAATATTTCAAGTTCTTCCGGAGTGTAAAGCAGTGTGTCAAGATATTCCGGAGCCCAATGTGCGACTGCCATGAACGCACCCAAAAGAAGCAGGGCAAGAATTATTATGGATATGAGGATTATAAGCACTGTCCTCCCGGCAGAAGGTTTCTTCTGTCCAGTTACGGTTTCCGGAACGGCCTCCACCTCCTCAGCGACAGGTTCAGCGACAGGTTCTGCAATCTCCTCTTCAACAGGTTCTGCAATCTCCTCTGCGACAGGTATTTCCATCGGCTGTTCTTCCGCCACAGGCTCTTCCACAGGCTCTTCCACAGGCATTTCTTCCACCACCGGCTCCTCCACCTGCTCGGCAACGGTTTCTTCCACCACCGGTTCCTCCACAATGGCCTTCAACTGTGCCACAGCCTCAGATATCTCCTGAGGGGTCTCCACATGCGTTTTGAGCGATATAGGTTCCAGCCCGAAACCGTCCGGATAGATATCCATATCCTCGTCAGCCACAAAAAAGACAGCATTCTCCTTTGTCGCCCTGAGACGGCCAAGACCGGGGAATATGACTGTCTTCCTGCTGAAAAGAACCGTCTTCAACTCCGCCACGAAATCACTGACAACCTTATATGCCACAGCGAGATCCACATCATTGGAACGCGCATAGAACTCCACAAGAGCGGAATCCTCCTGGGTACCGGTCCTGAAATAAAGTTTGCGGTAAGGCGGGTTGATCGTATAGCCCTTGTCAGAAAATGTCGAAGGGACTATCTCTGCAACAAATGCCCCGAAGCCCGGAAGCACCACTCTATCGTTGTCAAGAATCAGTTCCTTGACCATTTTTGACAAAAGATCAATATCCATAGGTTTACAGTTTATCTCACAAAGATAAATAGTTTTTTTAGATTCTTTCGCATTCGCTTCAGCGACTTCGTCGATTACTTTCGCATTCGCTTCAGCGACTTCGTCGATTACTTTCGCATTCGCTTCAGCGACTTCGTCGATTACTTTCGCATTCGCTTCAGCGACTTCGTCGATTACTTTCGCATTCGCTCGCAATGACGTGACGTCATTATAAATATTTTGCAGTATATGAAGCCTTACATTTCTTCAAGTCCTCCGGAGTGCCGGCAAACACCAGTTTTCCACCCCCGTCTCCGGCCTCAGGTCCAAGGTCGATGACCCAGTCCGCGACACTTATCACATCCGGATTATGCTCCACCACCACAATCGTATGTCCGTTTGCCAGCAGGGCATCGAACGACCTGAGCAACTTTTCCACATCATAGAAATGAAGACCCGTCGTAGGCTCATCGAATATGAAAAGGATGCGCTGCTTCCTGGTCGGACGTACGCCGGTATCATTCATGGAGAGGAAATAGGCTAACTTGATGCGCTGACTTTCACCACCGGAGAGCGTACTGCTGCTCTGCCCCAACTTTATATATGACAGTCCGACATCCACCAGCGGCTGCAACCTCTCCGCTATCCTCTTTGCGGTCGGATCGTCCTGGGAGCCAAAGAAATCAATAGCCTCCTGAACACTCATATTCAGGATGTCGTCAATATTCCTGTCCTTATACCGCACCTCCAATATCTCCGGCTTGAAGCGGCGGCCTCCGCAAGCCTCACAGACCATGGTGACATCGGCCATGAACTGCATGCCTATCTTCACAAAGCCCTCACCCTGACACTCAGGGCAACGTCCTCCGTCGATATTGAAGGAAAAATGCGAAGGCGTGAAGCCATTCATCTTCGCATATTGCTGCTCTGAAAGAAGTTTGCGGATATCGTCATATACTTTCAGATAGGTAACGGCGTTGGAACGGGAACTCTTGCCTATCGGATTCTGATCCACATATTCGACCTGGGTTATGCGGTCAAGGTTGCCGGAAAGTCCCCTGAATGTTCCCGGTGCGGCTCCTGCCTGATTTATATGACGGTACATCGCCGGATAAAGAATATCTCCCACCAACGAAGACTTGCCGCTTCCGCTCACTCCTGTCACCACCGTCAATACTCCCAGAGGGAAGGTGACATCTATATCCTTGAGATTATGCTCCATAGCACCTTCCACCTTTATGAAATAGTCCCATGAACGCATCTTTCTCTTATATCTCTTACGCTGACCTTCAAGATATTGCAGCGTCAATGACCTTTCCTGTTCCTGTGGCTCGACATAGTCCCCTATCACGCCCTGATACACAATTTCACCACCGTTGACACCGGCCTTCGGTCCTATATCTATAAGCAGGTCGGCAGCCCTCATTATCTCCTCGTCATGCTCCACGACCACCACTGTGTTACCTATGTCACGCAGGCGTTTGAGCACAGCAATAAGTCTCTGAGTATCACGCGAATGAAGCCCTATACTCGGCTCATCAAGTATATATAGCGAACCTACCAGCGAACTTCCGAGCGCAGTCACGAGATTGATTCTCTGGCTCTCGCCTCCTGACAATGTGTTTGAGGTGCGGTCGAGCGTGAGATAGCCAAGTCCCACATCCTGTATATATTTCAGACGCGAAACTATCTCCTCGATGGCCTTTGACGCTATCCTGCGGTCATTCTCTTCCAGTGAAATATTCTGCATGAAATCCAGAAGACTATCCACATTCATGCACAGAAGTTCATGGATATTCTTCCCTCCCACCTTCACATAGAGAGCCTCCTTACGCAGTCTGCTGCCCCCGCACTCCTGACAGACGGTCTTTCCGGAATAACGGTTCAGCATATATTTGTACTGCACCTTGTATCTGTTGGCCTCCACCCATTTGAAGAACTCATTTATACCCACTATGCTTTCTTCCTCAGTCTCAGCCGGACATCCTTTCCAGAGTTTATCCTTGACCTCCTGGCTCAGATTGCAGTATGGCTCGAATATAGGTATATCGAACTTTATGCTGTTGCGAACTATCAAGTCCTTGAACCAGCCCATCTTCTCGCCTCTCCAACATGCGATGGCTCCGTCATATATGGTCTTGCTCTTGTCCGGAATCACAAGGTCCTCGCTAATGCCTATGATCTTTCCAAGACCGCCGCACACAGGGCAGGCACCCAGCGGGCTGTTGAAACTGAACAGATATTCATCAGGATGCTGAAAGGTCATGCCGTCTGCCTCGAAACGATTTATGAACTGCTTCGTTTCTACGGTCACCCCGTCATTCCCGGCCTGACCGTCATTCCCGGCTTGACCGGGAATCTCCTTCCTCACATACATCGTCCCCTGACCCTTTGCAAAAGCCGTATCAACCGAGGCAAGGAGCCTTGTCCTTGTGTCCTCGTCATCCTCCTTCGGCTTGCGGACACGGTCCACAAGAAGGTATAGTTCCGACGGATAATCCCCGCTTTCAGCCTTTTTCATCACCTCCTCAATCCTCACAGGAGCATCAGTGAAGAAACGCGAGAATCCCTCCTCCTTCAGACGAAGCATAAGTTCCACCTTGTCCTCTCGTTCCGACCATCGTAAATCCGACAGAATATATATCGTATCTGCCTGACCCTCATATATATGGCTCATCACATCAGACACCGTATGGCACTTGACCTCCTCTCCCGAAACCGGAGAATAAGTCCTGCCGATGCGGGCGAATATCATCCGAAGATAATCATATATTTCCGTGCTGGTGGCAATGGTAGAGCGAGGATTGCGTGTATTCACCTTCTGCTCTATGGCTATGGCAGGAGGAATGCCCTCAATCAGTTCCACGTCCGGTTTCGACATTCTTCCGAGGAACTGACGGGCGTACGAAGACAGACTTTCCGCAAAACGGCGCTGTCCTTCGGCGAAAAGGGTATCAAAGGCCAGGGAGGATTTCCCCGAGCCTGAGATACCCGTAATGACTGTAAATTTCCCACGAGGAATTTCCACGGTGACATCCCTCAGGTTGTTCACCCTGGCCTTATGGATTATGATGTTTCCTTCTTCGGTCATCAATTATTAAAGTCTTGCCCTGAGCGCCTCTGCCTGAGCCTCATAGCCAGGCTTGCCGAGGAGGGCGAACATGTTCTTCTTGTATGCCTCAACGCCAGGCTGGTCGAATGGATTGACACCGAGCATATAACCGCTGATGCCGCAAGCCTTCTCGAAGAAATAGAAGAGGGCTCCGAGGTTGTACTCGTTGATGCACTCGATGCTGAGCGAGATCTGAGGCACGCCGCCGTCGATATGAGCAAGTTTTGTTCCGAGTTCCGCCATTGCGTTGCACTCCTCCACATGCTTGCCTGACAGGAAGTTAAGACCGTCGAGGTTCTGAGGATCGTTCTCGATGAGCATAGAGCGGTTACTCTTCTGAACTGAAACGACTGTCTCCATGAGGGTGCGCTCGCCGTCCTGGATATACTGACCCATAGAGTGAAGGTCGGTGGTGAAGTTCACTGATGCAGGGAAGATGCCGAGACCGTCCTTGCCCTCCGACTCTCCGTAAAGTTGCTTCCACCACTCGCCGAGGAAGGTAAGTTTAGGGTTATATGCTACGAGAATCTCGATCTTCTTGCCCTGAGCATAGAGAGCGTTACGCATTGCAGCATACTGGATTGCAGGGTTGCACTCGCCGCATGGCTTTGCGCAAAGTTCCTCCATTTCAAGAGCGCCCTTGAGCATGGCGTTCATATCGAAGCCTGCAAGCACGATAGGAAGGATGCCTACCGGAGTGAGCACTGAGAAACGGCCTCCTACATTATCCTCGATGACGAAAGTCTTGTAACCTTCCTGAGTAGCAAGTCCCTTGAGCGCGCCACGGGCCTTGTCGGTAACAGCAACGATACGCTCTGCAGCCTCTGCCTTTCCGTATGTATCCTCAAGATATTTCTTGATAAGACGGAAAGCCACAGCAGGCTCGGTAGTAGTACCTGACTTAGAGATGACCACGCATGCTGCATTTCTCTCCTGTACGAGATCCATGAGTTCGCACATATATTCCTCAGAAAGGTTCTGACCGGCAAACACGATTTCAGGAGCCTCGCCCTTGTTCTTGAGTTGCTTCGCGAACTGGTGTGAAAGGGCTTCGAGAGCACACTTCGCACCGAGGTATGAACCGCCGATGCCGATAACGACCACCAGGTCAATATTCTTTGACTTCCATGCGTCCCTTACCGCCTCGCACTCAGCAACGAGTCCGCTTGCAAGAGTCTGTGACGGAAGATGTTTCCAACCGAGGAAATCATTACCCTTACCAGTCTCATTTTCAAGAACTTCAAGGGCAGCAAGCGCCTTTTCTACATTAGCCTTGTAGTCTGCATCTTTTACAAAGGAGATGCAACCTCCGAGATTTACCTTTACCATAATTATGATGTTTAATTTTCAATTCAAATATGCCTTGGAGCATCCTTGCAAAGTTAGTCATTTTTAAGAAAACATCACAATATTTATTGGCATATGGCGGATTTTATGTAAGTTTGTAGGATAATACAAAAAGAAATGAATATGAAACTCAAAATCACTGCATTCCTCGCTGTCTTGATGATGGCAGCACCGCTTTATGAGGCAAATGCTCAGAAGAAAGTCCGTAACCATAAAAACACCCAGACAGGAATCGTCGCTCACAGAGGTTTCTGGAACTGCGAGAAGGCCGGCTACGCAAAGAACTCGCTGGCATCACTTATCTGCGCACAGGAAAACGGCTTCTGGGGCAGTGAATTCGATGTGAATATGACAGCGGACAGCGTCCTGCTCGTATTCCATGACGGCAAGGTTGAAGGAAGATCGATAGAAAAGAATCCATACGAAGATTTCAAGTATTACAGACTGAAGAACGGAGAGCCAATCCCTACACTTGACCAATATCTCGAACAGGGAAAGAAATGTCCTGAAACAATGCTCGTCTATGAACTCAAGAAGCACTCATGTGATGAGGTGGAGGAGATTTTCGTCAATCTTACTATCGCAAAACTGAAGGAGCACGGACTGCTTGACCCATCTCGCGTGATGTTCATATCATTCAGCAAATATATCTGCGAAAGACTGGCACAACTCCTCCCTGAATTTGACGTGCAGTATCTCAACGGAGACCTGAAGCCGGCTGCTGTAAAGAAAGCAGGAATACGCGGCATCGACTATAAGTACTCAGTCCTGAAAGTGAACAAGAAATGGGTTGCAAACGCCCGCAGGCTCGGAATGAGCACAAATTCATGGACAGTCAACAAAGATGGCGACATGAGGGCTATCCTCAACATGAAGATTGACATGCTCACCACAGACAAGCCGCTGAGAGCAAGGGAGATTATGACCGAAATGGGCATCAAGGAACTCTAAACCGTATTGTCAGCCGGAAAATTTATTGTAAATTTGCGGCCGCTTATAGAAAATCAATCAAAACTTTATAGAAAATGAGAAAACACATTGTAGCAGGCAACTGGAAGATGAACACAACAGTTGCAGAGGGCGTAGAACTCGCAAAGGCAGTAGTAGCAGCAGCGGCTGAGGTGCCGGCTGACGTAAAACTTATCATTGCACCGCCATTCACTCACCTTTATCCCGTAGCAGAGGTGGTAAAGGGGACAGCAGTAGGTCTTTCATCACAGAACTGCGCTGACCATGAGAAGGGAGCATACACCGGCGAGGTGGCAGTGAACATGATCGCAGGTCTTGGCGCTGAGTATGTAATCCTCGGTCACTCAGAGAGAAGAGAGTACTACGGAGAGACTGATGCAACTCTTGTAACCAAGGTGAAACTTGCTCTTGCACAGGGTCTTTCTCCAATCTTCTGCATCGGCGAGAAGAAGGAGGAGCGCGTTGAGGGCCGTCATTTCGAGGTTGTTACCGCTCAGGTAAAGAATGTTCTTTTCGAACTCACCGCTGAGGAAATGTCAAAGGTGATCGTGGCATACGAGCCGGTCTGGGCTATCGGAACAGGTCTCACTGCAACTGCTGAGCAGGCACAGGAGATCCACGCTGAGATCCGCAAGGTGCTTGCTGAAAAGTTCGGCGCACTTGCAGAGGAGATTTCCATCCTCTACGGCGGTTCATGCAAGCCATCAAACGCCAAGGAACTTTTCGCATGTCCAGACATTGACGGTGGTCTTATCGGAGGTGCTGCCCTCAAGGCTGAGGACTTCATCGGCATCGCTACATCATTCTAATTGACATTGTCATCCTGAACGGAAAGACTGACATTGTCATCCTGAACGGAACGAAGTGAAGTGAAGGATCTGTAAGGCGAGGTGTTTTACAGATTCTTCACTTCGTTCAGTAATCGACAAAGTCGCTTGAGCTTCAGCGAAAGAATGACAAGGATAACAATAAGCACAACGATATAAACAATGAAACAAACATTACTTATAATTATGACGGCTATCGGTATCACCGCTTGCGCAACAAAATCAGACGAATCCCTGAAGGAAAAGGTTGAAAGTTATGCGGTAGTGGAGGTAACTTCGCCGCTTTATGACGCTCTATCGGATAATGACAAGAAGATAGTTGCCATCTTCCGCGAGGTGGCTGACATCATGGACGGTCTCTTCTGGAAGCAGACATTCGGAGACAAGAGCCGTATAGAAGACCTTCCTGACGGTCCTGCGAAGCAATATGCGCTCATCAACTACGGAGCATGGGACCACCTCGACAACAACGCTCCATTCATCGAGGGCTATGGCGAAAAGCCTCTCGGCTGCCAGTACTATCCTCAGGACATGACCGCCGAGGAGTTTGAGGCATTAGAAGACCCTGACAAACTCAGCCTTTACACTGTCATCCGCCGCGACGAGAACGGTGCGCTCAAGACAGTATGGTATCGTGACGAGTATAAGGAGGAAATCGAGAAGGCATGCACTCTCCTGGAGCAGGCTATTGAACTTACAGACAACGAGGGCATGCGCAATTATCTCGTGGAGCGCGTAAAGGCCTTCCGCACTGATGATTATCTCGCCAGCGACCTTGCATGGATGGATATGAAGGACTGTAACATGGACTTTGTCGTAGGTCCTATCGAGAACTACGATGACCATCTTTATGAGGCAAAGGCTGCATACGAGGCATTCATCCTTCTCAAAGACGAGAAGCGCAGCGCCAACCTTGCAAAATATGTAGGTCTGCTCCCTGAATTGCAGAAAGTCCTTCCATGTGCTCCGGAATACAAGACTTTTGTTCCGGGAACATCATCAGACCTTAATGTATATGATGCCATCTACTATGCAGGAGACTGCAATGCCGGCAGCAAGACCATAGCCATCAACCTTCCTAACGACGAGAGGGTTCATGCTCTCAAAGGAACACGCCGCCTGCAACTCTACAACAGCATGATGGCCAAGTTCGACAAGATCATGATGCCTATCGGAGAGGTCCTCATGACTCCTGAGCAGATCCAATACCTCAGTGCAGATGCGTTCTTCTGGAACGTCACCTTCCATGAGGTGGCACATGGTCTCGGTGTGAAGCAGACTGTTAACGGCAAGGGTTCCGTAGATGCAGCCATGGGATCGGAGAAGACAACCTGGGAAGAGGCAAAGGCTGATATCCTCGGCCTGTTCATGGTGAGCAGACTCATCGATATGGGAGAGATCACAGACATCACCAAAGAGCAGTCTGTCGCTACATTCATAGCAGGTATCGTGCGCTCAGTGCGCTTCGGATTCGCGTCTTCACACGGCAAGGCCAACATGATGTGTTACAACTTCATGGAAGACTACGGCGCTTTCACACGTAATGCCGAAGGCAAATATGTGATCGATTTCGAGAAGGCGGCAGCAGCCATCGACGCTTGGGCAGCGCTCATTCTTGAGACTCAGGCGACGGGCAACTTCGAGTTCGCACAGAAATACTCCGCCAAGAACGCCAGCATCCGCGAATCACTCGCTGCCGACATCGAGAAGGTCAACGGCGCAGGTATCCCACGTGACATTCGCTTTGAGTGGGCGTGGTAAGGGACGCGAAATAAGACACTTACTACCACTATTTGACACGACTTCTATTTTCGTGTCAATTTAACCCAGACAGTCCGACAGAGTTTTGCTTATAACTCTGCCGGACTGTCTGGTAAAATGTAATAAATGACACTAAACTCTATTTATGCCTTGAAGCAAGTTCCGCTTCCATATCCGCGATAGTGAAGCCCATCTGCTCATTCAGAACAAGCAGGTGATAGATGAGGTCGCTTGCCTCATACAGGTAACGTTCACGATTGCCGTCAACGGCTTCGATGACAGTCTCAACAGCCTCCTCGCCGACCTTCTGGGCAATCTTGTTCACACCCTTGGTGAAGAGATGCGTGGTGTATGACCCTTCCGGCATTGCAGCGTGACGGCCCTGGATCACGCCTTGAAGATGGCGGATAAAGCCTTCATTTACAGGTGTATCAAAACAACTTACAGTTCCCCTGTGGCATGTAGGTCCGACAGGCTTGCCCATGAGCAGAAGCGTGTCGTTGTCACAGTCCGGATACATGCTGACCACCTCGATGAAATTGCCGCTGGTCTCGCCCTTTGTCCAGAGTTGTCCTCGGGTGCGGCTGAAAAATGTTGCCTTGCCTGTTTCACATGTCTTTTCGTAGGCCTCCTTGTTCATATAGGCAACCATAAGGACCTTCAAGGTCTCGCTGTCCTGCACCACCACCGGGAGCAGTCCGTCTGCATTTTTAGAAAGGTTGAATTCTTCGTATTTCATGTTATTTCGCTTATTGTATATTGTTTACAGATTCTTCGACTTCACTTCGTTCCGCTCAGAATGACACGTTGGACTTCCATCAAACTCTGACATCTATACCCATCTGCCGGAGTCGGGATTTGAGTTGGCCGACTGTCATTTCTCCATAATGGAATATGCTTGCTGCCAGGGCCGCATCAGCGCGTCCCTCCGAGAGCACGGCCGCAATGTCTTCCGCCGAGCCTGCACCTCCGGAAGCGATTATCGGAATCGTCAGCACCTCCGACAACCTGGCAAAAAGTTCACACGGGTAACCCGCCTTTGTGCCGTCATGGTCCATCGATGTCAGCAGAATCTCCCCTGCTCCACGCTCCTGACCTTCGCGCACCCATGAAAAGAGTTCCATGTCGGTCATCTGGCGTCCTCCATGCGTGGTGATCTGCCACCGTTCTTCCACACCTCTGTCTGCCACCTCGCCACCAGTCGTGCCTACGCCATGATCGGAGCCATTCACCTTCTTGGCATCCACGGCCAGCACCACAAACTGACTGCCGTATTTGCCGGCAATCTGATCTATCAGCGAGGGATTCCTCACTGCTGCACTGTTTATGGATATCTTGTCCGCCCCCGCATCAAGCAGTCTCGCAGCATCATCCAAAGAGGAAATGCCGCCACCGACAGTGAACGGAATATTTATCCTCTCGGAAATCCTCCTGACCAGATTGACAAAGGTCCCGCGCCCCTCAACCGTAGCACTGATATCCAGATATACAAGTTCATCAGCACCCTGGCGCGCATATTCTGCACCAAGTTCCACGGCATCACCCACGTCACGCAGACCGACAAAATTCACACCCTTCACGGTGCGCCCGTCCTTGACATCAAGACAAGGTATTATGCGTTTAGCAACCATGATTCCATCTCCTTCAAAGTAATACGTCCTTCGTATATTGCCTTGCCTACAATCACGCTATGCAGACCGAGTTCCGCTGCCCTGACCACATCGGCGAAACAACTGATGCCTCCGCTCAATGTCACATCGACAGAAGGCCACGACTCTTTCAGACCCACATAGAAATCAAAATCAGGTCCCTGCAACATGCCGTCCTTGCTGATATCCGTACATATCATCTGACTCAGCCCGCATGGCACATACCAGCCCATAAGGTCCGCAAGCGAAAGTCCGCTGTCTTTAAGCCAGCCGTGTGTGGCGACCTTGCCGTCACGCACATCCGCTCCCAAAATGATGCGGGACGGACCGAACTCTGCAAGCCAGGACGTAAACTCTTCACGGTTATCCACTGCAACACTTCCGCAGATAATCCTGCCGGCACCGGCATCCAGCACCGACCTCAATGCAGCGGCATCCTTCACTCCACCGCCCCACTCGATATCAAGTCCTGTTCCGGAAGCAATCCTTTCAAGCACTGCAAGATTGCATGGACGCTTTGCCTTGGCACCATCAAGATCCACAACGTGAAGCCTTGTAATGCCTATATCCTCATATTGCCTGGCCATATCCAGAGGATCGGCGGAATATTCCTTCTTCTGCCCATAATCCCCCTGAGTCAGACGGACACATTTTCCGTCCATCAGGTCTATGGCAGGTATTATTATAGTCTTCATAGATTCATGAAATTTCTCAATATCCTTTCTCCCACATCGCCGCTCTTCTCCGGGTGGAACTGGGCACCGTAAAAATTGCCCCGCCTCATAGCAGCAGAGAACCTGCGTCCATTGGCTGATACTGCAATCGTGTCGTCGCATACATCTGCCGCAAACGAATGTACGAAATATACGAACTCCCCCTCTGACAGCCCCTCAAACAGACCGGTCTTCATATCCGTCAATGAATTCCAGCCCATGTGCGGAACCTTTACTCCGGCCGACGGGTCCGCCTCGAACCTGCGCACATCCGCGTCAAATATACCCAGACAATCGACATCACCCTCCTGGCTATGCCTGCACATGAGTTGCATACCTATACATATCCCCAAAACAGGCACCTTCAACTCCCTTATGACCTCGCAAAGTCCCCTTTCCTGCAACTTTGCCATAGCGGAAGACGCCTCTCCCACTCCGGGAAGCAGCACCCTGTCCGCCTGCGCGATCACAGCAGGATCGTCAGTGAGAACATACTCCGCACCTATACGGTCGAGCGCATTGCAGACCGACCTCAGATTGCCTGTATCATAATCGATTATCGCTATCATAACACTCCTTTGCTGCTTGGAAGTGAATAAGAAAACTGTTCGCGGCGCACCGCTGTTTTCAGGGCTCTTGCAAACGCCTTGAATATGCCCTCTGCGATATGGTGGTCATTATCCCCCTTTGCACTTATATGAAGATTGCAGTTCATCGCAGCACCAAGAGAGCGGAAGAAATGCTTGAACATCTCTGTCGGAACATCACCGACATATTCACGCTTGAACTCCACATCCCAGACAAACTCGATACGCCCGCCAAGATCCATAAGCACCATAGCCTGAGCCTCATCCATAGGCAGGACAAAACCATATCGCTCAATGCCACGCTTGTCGCCGAGCGCCTTCTTCAAAGCCTCACCGAGGGTAATCGCCACATCTTCCATTGTATGGTGCTCATCTACCTCGAGGTCTCCTACTGCCTTGACAGTCAGATATATACCGGAATGATGCACAATCTGGTCAAGCATGTGGTCAAGAAATTTAAGTCCTGTATCTATGCCGTCAGTCCCCTTTCCATCAAGATCGACATATACTTCAATCTCGGTTTCGCGGGTCTTGCGCACAACCTGCGCCGCGCGTCTTTCCACCACAGACTCCGGTTTCAGACCGCCGATAACTGCCAGCACCTTATCGTTTTCAGCAGATGTACCGACTGTGATCCTAAGACAGCCTGCACAACCCTGCACCTTTGAGCGGTCGCGTACAATCACCTGAGCATCAAGGAGTTCATTATATAAGCCTCGTGCATCGTCCACCTCAACAAGCAAGAAATTTGCATCCGAAGGCCACACCTTGCGCACTCTCGGCAACTTGCTCAGTGCCTCAGCCATCCTGATGCGTTCCGACTTTATCACAGAGACCTCTGCCGCCACATCACGACGAAGAAGCCCCATAGCCTTCTCCATTGCAGCAAGCGACACATTATATGGATATTTCACATTGGCGAACATCCCCATGGTTCGCGGATCGCCGAAGGCAAGACCCAGACGGAGCGCTGCCATGCCGTATGCCTTTGAAAGTGTCTGGAGCACTATCAGGTTGGGGTATTCCGCAAGATATCCGGTCAGACTGCGTTCGGACGAGAAATCGATATAAGCCTCATCCACCACGAGCATTCCGTCAAACCTTTCAGCGAGCGTCAGGATCTGCGCAACAGGAAAGGCATTGCCGGTGGGGTTGTTGGGAGAGCAGACAAACATCAGTTTCGTCTTGTCGTCACAAGCAGCGAGCAGCGCTTCCACAGGCAGGCTGAAATCCTCCCCGAGGGGCACCTGACGCATCTGCACATTGTTTATATCCGCAGCGACCTTATACATACCGTATGTCGGCGCGATGTTGACTGCATTGTCCTGACCTGGCTCGCAGAACACCCTGAAACACAGGTCAATAGCCTCATCGCTTCCGTTTCCTATGAACATATTCTTCACAGGAATGCCCTTTATGCGCGAAATGAGCGACTTCAATTCAGTCTGACGCGGATCGGGATAACGGTTATAGCCGTTGCCAATCGGATTTTCATTAGCATCAAGGAATGCACCTATCTTCATCTGACATTCGTCCCGCGCGGTGGAATACGGTGCGAGATTACGGATATTCTCTCGTGCCAGACTGTATATGTCTATCTGTTTCATGATTCTGTTTGGTTTAGATGTCTCGACTCACTTCGTTCGCTCGACATGACAATATTTTCTTCGTTCGCTGGACATGACAATATCACTTCATCTGCACGCCAGAGGTCATTGTCATTCGAAGGATGGCGGCATTGGCGTGAGCATCAAGTCCTTCCGCCTGAGCCATAGTCACTATTGTCTTTCCAAGGGACCTTATCCCTTCGGCCGTGATTTCCTGGTATGTGATCTTACGCATGAAACTGTCGAGATTCACCCCGCTCATGCTGCGGGCCCAGCCTGATGTAGGGAGGGTGTGATTCGTTCCTGAAGCATAGTCGCCGGCGCTCTCAGGAGTATAATTTCCTATGAACACGCTTCCTGCCGCAGTTATCCGTTCAGCCACAGACCAAGGATTGTCCATTGATATTATAAGATGCTCGGCAGCATATTCATTGACAAATTCTATCTGCTCATCACGCGAAGAAATCACAATGACACGGCTGTTCTCCAAAGCCTTGACTGCCACATCCCGACGAGGAAGCCTCTCCAACTGCTCCTGCACCTGCGCCTCCACCTTATCCGCCACCTCACAAGACGGGCATACAAGTATGACCTGCGAATCAGGTCCGTGCTCCGCCTGGGACAGCAGGTCTGAGGCCACGAATGCCGGTACAGCAGTCTGGTCCGCCATCACCAGCACCTCGGAAGGTCCGGCAGGCATATCGATTGCCACCTTGCGTGAAACCATTTCCTTTGCCTTGGTCACATATCGGTTTCCCGGACCGAATATCTTATCCACAGCCGGCACCGTTTCAGTTCCAAATGCCATCGCAGCGACCGCCTGCGAACCGCCGATCTTGAAAATCCGATCTACGCCACATACAGAAGCGGCATAGAGCACCGCAGAAGCGACCTTTCCGTCCCTGCCGCATGGGGTACATAGAACTATTTCCCTGCATCCTGCCACCTTTGCCGGAATTGCCAGCATCAGTACCGTCGAGAAAAGAGGAGCCGAGCCGCCGGGAATATACAGACCTACCCTCTGGACCGGTACTTGCTTCTGGACACATCTGACCCCGGGAACCGTCTGCATATCAACCGGTTCCATCTTCTGCGCCGCATGAAACCCATATATATTATCGTATGCGGCGGCTATTGCCGTTTTCAATTCCTCAGGGACACTCCGGGCCGCCGCTTCGATTTCCTCAGCACTCACCTCCATGCCCGCAGAAAGATCCACAGAGTCTATTTCAGCAGAAAGTGCAATCAGGGCCTTGTCTCCTTCGCAGCGCACGCGCTCAATGATGCCGGCCACCCTACCCTCGATGAGGGCGTCGTCAGCAGTGGCACGCTCTGTCAGTTCAGGCCATAGGGTCCTGTCCGGATCAATATATCTTTTCATGAACATTAAAATTTATAGATGTCTCGACTCCCTTCGGTCCCTCGACATGGCAGTTATCATTGACATCACAATACAATTTTATCAAGCGACAGTACGAGGATGCCCTCTGCGCCTATCGATTTCAGGCTTTCTATCAGGTTCCAGAGATTCTTTTCATCCACGACGGTCTGCAATGAGCACCATTCGCTGTTTGCAAGCGGAATCACTGTCGGACTGCGCATGGCCGGAAGCAGACTTATTGCCTCATCCAAGGCCGAAACCGGTATATTGAGCAGCAGATATTTCTTGCCGATACCGTTTCTGACAGCCTCAAAGCGGGACATCAACTGGCGTGCAAGAGCCATCTTCTCCTCGGAAATATCAGGATTGCCTATGAGTACAGCCTCAGAGAACAGCACCTTCTCCACCTCAACAAGACCGTTTGACACCAGAGTGCCGCCTGACGAAACTATGTCAAATATAGCATCTGCCAGACCTGCCGCCGGAGCGATTTCCACCGAGCCGGTGATGGTATGGATTTCCGCATCTATATTATTGTCCGCGAAGAACTTACGCAAAATCTCAGGATAAGATGTAGCAACACGCTTGCCGTTGAAATAATCCAATCCGGTATAGTTCGCGGTCTTAGGCACAGCCAGCGATATACGGCAACCGCCAAAGCCAAGTTTCTGCAACACATTGACATCCATATCCTTTTCCGCCACCTCATTATATCCGACAATTCCTATGTCGGCCGCCCCAAGAGCCACGGTCTGCGGTATGTCATCATCTCTGAGAAGTATTATTTCAGCCGGAAAGCCTTCCGCCCTCATCAGAAACTTGCGTTTCTCCATATTCACACTGACACCAGCCGCATTCAGAAGTTCCATGCTCTGCTCATTCAGGCGTCCCTTGGCCTGTACGGCAATCCTCAACATTACATTTTCTTCCATAGTCATTCAAATAAAAAACCCGCTTCCGAGGAAAGCAGGTCATATAAAACATACAAAAACACCGCTCCAACCCCCGATTCAATCGACAGTATAAGAGTGGTGATGATGTATAATAAACATAGTCATTTCATTGATTCGACCACAAATTTAGTAATTTCAATCAACTGTGCAAGTATTTTGCCTGATTATTTTTTTTATATGTTTTCGGGGTGTATATTTGCATTGCAAAACAAAATGTATATGAAAATCGGAATATGCAACGACCACGCGGGTGTGGATTATAAGAACGGACTTGTTGAATATCTCACCGGCAAAGGTTATGAAATGGTGAATTTCGGCACTGACACAACTGCCAGCATGGACTATCCTGATGTGGCACACAAACTTGCTGAGGCTGTCGAGAACGGAGATGTGGATCTCGGAATCGCATTCTGCGGCACAGGAAACGGCATGCAGATGTCCCTCAACAAGCATCAGGGCATCCGCGCAGGACTCTGCTGGTCAGTTGAAATCGGAAAACTCATCAAGCAGCACAACAATGCGAATATACTCGTGATGCCTGCACGCTTCATCCCGTTTGAAACTGTGCTTGAAATCACAGACGCATGGCTCACTGAGGAGTTCGAAGGCGGCCGCCACCAGACAAGAATCGATAAAATCCCTTGCAAATAGTCCATTGGAAGCACTCATACTCACTCCGGGCAGCGCACCTCTGAGCAGAAACATAGAGGACTACCCGGACGGGATAATCATCCCCATAGACAAGCCATACAGATGGACATCGGCGGACGTGATCAGAAAGGTCAAGTACGCCGCCATCCGTCATTTCGGCAAGAAGAACCTCAAAGTAGGACATGCCGGCACGCTGGACCCGTTGGCGACAGGCGTGCTGCTTGTGTGTATAGGCAAGGCGACCAAACTGGCGGAAACGCTGCAATCACATGACAAGGAATATGTTGCAGGAGTGACCTTCGGCGCGACCACGCCTTCGTACGACCTGGAAAAGGAAATCGACAGGATGTTCCCTCATGAACATATTACAGCAGATGCTGTTTCCAGGGCACTCCCGGCATTTATCGGAGAGCAGGACCAGATTGCGCCCCTGTTCTCCGCCAAATCAGTCGATGGAGTCCGCGCGTATGAACTTGCACGGAAACTGTACAAGCAGCACAGTGGAACGGAGGGTGAAACTTCTGCTCCCGGCTCGGAAATAGACTCCGCAGCAGAGAGCCTGATACGCGTATCACGAATCAATATCAGCGAACTGGAACTGCTGGCATTTGAACGCAGTACAGGAGAGCGGAGATTGGAGGGCGAGGACCGTGCCACCGGATCAAATGCTTCCAGCAGAATAAACGTAACCGACAACACCGCATTGGGCCTGCCACGCGCCGTCATAAGGATGTCATGCAGCAAAGGCACATACGTCCGCGCCTTCGCCCGCGACCTCGGAGAAGCGCTCAACTCCGGCGCACATCTTGACTCCCTCCAACGCAGCCGCAGCGGCATCTTCCGCATAGAAAACGCCCTCAGCGTAGAGCAGGCATTGGAAAAACTGACCCACTGATGTCCAAGACACCCGGCACATATTCATACAGAAACATCTGGAAAGTAGCCTACCCTATCCTTATAAGTCTGGTAATGGAACAGATGATCGGCATGACCGACACAGCCTTCCTCGGACGTGTAGGAGAGGTGGAATTAGGCGCATCTGCCATAGCCATAGTATATTATATGGTATTGTTCATGGCGGGATTCGGATTCAGCATCGGCGCGCAGATAATCATAGGCCGTAGAAATGGCGAAGGCAACTTCCGCGACACCGGCAAAGTATTCTGGAACGGGCTGTATTTCCTTCTCGGAATAGGCGTCCTGCTGATTATCGCATCTGAACTGCTTTCACCTCTGCTGATGAAACACATGGTGTCATCAACAGCAATATATGAAGCAGCCCTGGACTATGTAAGGTGGAGACTGCCGGGCATGATGTTCGCCTTCTGCACAGTGATGTACAGGGCATTCTACGTTGGTACGACACAGACAAAGGCCTTAACTGCCAATTCAGTAGTAATGGTCCTTTCCAATATCATATTCAACTGGATACTCATCTTCGGCCACTGCGGATTCCCGGCACTTGGCATCACCGGAGCGGCTGTCGGATCCTCTCTCGCAGAACTGGTATCCCTCATATTCTTCATGATATACACCCGCCTGAAATGTGACCGGACCAGATATGCGCTTGAGCGTCCCGGAGCATTTGACTGGAAGGAGATAAGAGCCATGTTGCCGGTGTGTTCATGGACGATGGTCCAGCATATCGTGTCCATATTCACCTGGCTGATATTCTTCCTATACATCGAGCATCTTGGAGAACGCTCCCTTGCGATATCCAACATAGTCAGGGGCATATCAGGCTTGCTGTGGATGATTCTTGCAGCATTCTCTTCGACATGCAGCACACTTGTCAGCAACATCATCGGGGCCGGCAGAGAAGATAAGGTAATGTCGCTTATAAAACGTATCCTAAAACTCTCATACGCCATCGTTCTGGGCTGCGCCCTGCTCTTCTGCCTGTTCCCCAAAGCCGTCATAAGCATATACACAGACATCCCTGACCTGATTCCTGCAACAGTGCCATCAATGGTAGTAATGTGCAGTTCATACATATTCACCGTCGGTGCCATGGTGTTGTTTCAAGCCGTATCAGGCACAGGAAGCACAAAGGCAGCCTTCCGTCTGGAATTGACCGCCCTTGTAATCTATACCATCTACTGTACAATAACAGCAGGCATACTCAAACTTGATGTCGCAATATGCTGGAGTGCCGAACACATCTACGCCATAGCGCTTCTGATAATCTGCTACGCCTTCCTGCGCAGCGGCAGGTGGAGAAACAGGAAAATATGATTCGTTTACATAAAACTCAGGTCACTTCCCCGCTATCACAGGGTATTTCACTCAAAGAGTGCATATAATGAGACTTTTTATGTAAATTTGTGGTTTTTATAAGAAGAAAACATGATTATGAGACACTTTACATCCGTCACCCAACTTGGTGACCTCAAAGATGCCCTTGCGGCTGCGAAATATGTAAAGGAAAATCCTTATGCAGACCAGACGCTGGGCCGCAACAAGACCCTGCTGATGATATTTTTCAATTCCAGCCTGCGTACACGTCTGAGCACCCAGAAGGCTGCATTGAATCTTGGCATGAACGTCATAGTCCTGGATATCAATCAGGGAGCATGGAAACTGGAAACTGAGCGCGGAGTCATCATGGATGGCGACAAACCGGAGCATCTGCTTGAAGCAATCCCTGTCATGGGAAGTTACTGCGATGTGATAGGAGTGCGCGCCTTTGCAAAGTTCGAGAGCAAGGAAGATGATTATAACGAGGTAATAATCAACCAGTTCATCAAATATTCAGGCAAGCCTGTATTCAGCATGGAGGCAGCCACAAGGCATCCGCTCCAGACCTTTGCCGATATGATAACCATCGAAGAGTTCAAGAAGGTGGAGAAGCCTAAGATAGTGCTCACATGGGCACCGCATCCAAAGGCGCTTCCGCAGGCAGTTGCCAATTCGTTTGCCGAGGGTATCAATATGACTGACTATGAATTTGTCATCACGCATCCTGAGGGCTATGAACTCGACCCTTCATTTGTGGGACGCGCAAAGGTGGAATATGACCAGCGCAAGGCATTTGAGGGTGCTGATTTCATATATGCAAAGAACTGGTCCGCATATTCGGGCGACAATTACGGAAAGGTGCTCTGCACTGACCGCGACTGGACGGTGGATTCCGGGAAGATGGCGCTGACCAATGATGCCTTCTTCATGCACTGTCTGCCTGTGCGCAGAAATATGATAGTGACAGACGATGTGATCGAAAGTCCGCAGTCGATCGTGATTCCAGAGGCGGCAAACCGTGTTGTCTCAGCGCAGACTATCTTGAAGCAGATTCTTTTGGACTTATAAGATATCCACACGTCATTCTTTCGCATACGCCTGAAGCGACTTCGTCGATTAGCGAGGAGCAGAGCGACGTGGCAATCTACAATCAAAGTATGATAAAAGTAATAAAAATAGGCGGCAACATAGTCGATAACCCGGAACTGCTGGCAGCATTCGTACACGATTTCGCTGCCATGCCCGGCATGAAGGTGCTGATTCACGGAGGCGGTGTCATGGCAAGCCAGATGCAGAAATCCATGGGGATGACTCCTGTGATGGTGGAAGGCAGACGTGTCACAGACGAGGCGACCCTGAAAGTCGTCACAATGGTATATGCCGGGTGGTGCAACAAGAATATCGTTGCCCTTCTTCAAGGTGCAGGGTGCAATGCCATAGGACTATGCGGTGCTGACGGCAATGTGATCCGTGCTGCGAAACGCCCGCCTGTGAAAGTGGAGATTTGCGATGAACCTGGCTTCCAGATGGTTGACTATGGTTATGTGGGCGATGTCAAGGCCGACAGCGTGGATGCAGGATTCATATATTCGCTTCTTGAAAGAGGCATTGTGCCGGTGTTCAATGCCATAAACCATGACGGAGAGGGCAACCTGCTCAATACCAACGCCGACACCATAGCCTCATCAGTTGCCATTGCACTGGCAGCATATAAATACCGAAGCCGGCGCGATATATGTTCGGCATGCGAGGACTGCATCCATTGCAGCGATGACGGAAGGCTGACTCACGAGGTGGAACTCATATACTGCTTCGAGAAGGACGGGGTGCTGTATGACAAGGATGATGACAGCAGCGTGATTGCTGAGATAGACAGGGACAAGTTCGCTGAACTGAAATCCGGGGGCATAGTTGCAGACGGCATGATCCCGAAACTGACAAATTCCTTCAAGGCCATCGACAGCGGAGTGAGCAGGGTGATAATCAAACATGCAAAGAACCTTTTGAACGACAAAGGTACAGTTCTGCAATAGGGCCATCCGCGAAAAGTGGCAAAAACACGGACGGGCGGCACGAAACAGCGACGGGAACGACGTGTCATGTCATGCTGAACGAAGTGAAGCATCTGTAACAGATTCTTCGCTATGCTCAGAATGACAGAGGAGTGGTCCGAAAAGGCGACGGGAACGACGTGTCATGTCATGCTGAACGAAGTGAAGCATCTGTAACAGATTCTTCGCTATGCTCAGAATGACAGAGGAGTGGTCCGAAAAGGCGAAGGGAATGACGTGTCATGTCATGCTGAACGAAGTGAAGCATCTGTAACAGATTCTTCGCTCACGCTCAGTAATCGACGAAGTCGCTTCAGGCGCATGCGAAAGAATGACAGGAGGAGATATGAAAAGAATATGGAAACGAAAATCAACATACTGACTGCCGAAGCGGCAGACCTGCTGAAAGAGATGATAGCGACTCCGTCCGAATCATTCAGCGAGGAGAAGGTGTGCACCCACATCTGCAACTGGATGAGCAGCAAAGGACTTGCGTATAAGCGGATCGGAAACAATATCACCGCAAGACTTTCCGAGCAGCCGGGAATCTGCCCCGAAGCATTTGAAGGGAAGCCCACTCTGATGCTCTGCGCCCATATTGACACGGTCAAGGCCAGCGGGGATTATTCATTCGACCCATATTGTCCGGACTATACCAAAGCGGCAGAGGTCATCAATGCAAAAATTGCAGGCGGCATCCTTCCAGAGGCGCCAAAGCCGGCAGTCAGCGAAAACGATATCGTGGCAGGTCTCGGCAGCAATGACGACGGAGCATCAGTAGTCAGCATGATTGCTGCTTTCCGGTATTTTGCTGAAAGATCCTTCGACTCCGCTGACGCTCGGCTCAGGATGACAGACGCTGCAATGTCGAGCACAGTCGAGACATCTGCTGACCTGCTCCTTGTCCTGTCCTGCGAAGAAGAACGCTCCGGAAAAGGCGGCATGACCGGCCTCTGGTCAACAATCAAAGACGAGGTCAACCTTGCCATAATCGGCGAGCCAACAGGCATGAAGGCCGCAACCTCAGAGCGCGGACTGCTCGTAATAGACGCCACGGCACACGGGGTCAGCGGACATGCGGCTCGTAACGAAGGCATAAACGCCATAGACATTGCGATGGGCGACATAGCAGCCATCAAGGCACACCAGTTCACGAAGATATCCCCTCGCATGGGCAAAGTCAACATAAACGTGACGCAGATAAACGCAGGCACCGCTCACAACGTGATCCCGGACACCTGCACCTTCGTCATAGACATCCGACCGACCGAGCAATACACCAACGAGGAGATTCTCGCCGAACTGCAAAGCATCTGCCGGAGCGACCTCAAAGCGCGCAACCTGAGCAACCGTTCAAGCGCCACAGCAGAAGACTCCCCTCTTCAAAAAGCAGCAGAATCCCTCGGCATAGAGACCTTCTCATCACCGACCACATCGGACTGGATGCGCATAGACTGCGACGCAATAAAGATGGGTCCGGGCAACTCGTCCCGCTCCCACAAAAAGGATGAGTTTGTCTTCGTCGATGAAATAGCCGGAGGCATCCGGACATATATAGATTTTATTGAAAATTTTTAAAGATCTCTCGACTCCGCTCGAGATGACAGTATTGTATTATGAGTACACTTTGGAGCAAAGGAACACAGGCGACGGACCTGGTGGAAGATTTTACAGTGGGAAATGACCGCATACTGGATATGCGTCTGGCAAAATATGACGTGCAGGGATCGATGGCGCACATCAGGATGCTTGAATCGATCGGGCTGCTGACTGCCGATGAACTTGAGATTCTGACTGCCGGACTGCAGCATATCCTCTCTGAAATCGAGGCGGGCACATTTGTGCTTGAAGATGACGTGGAGGATATCCACTCTCAGGTCGAACTGCTTCTGACACGCCGTCTGGGAGATATAGGAAAGAAGATCCACTCAGGCCGTTCCCGTAATGATCAGGTGCTCGTTGACGTGAAACTCTTCCTCAAAGACGAGACCCTGAAACTGCGCGAGGAGTTGCTGGCGCTGTTCGCGACTCTCCAAAGCCTCAGCGAAAAGCATAAGGACATACTTCTGCCGGGATATACCCACGGCCAGGTAGCCATGCCGTCATCTTTCGGATTATGGTTCGGGGCATACGCCGAGGCACTTGCTGACGATATGTACATGCTTCACGGTGCACACAACGTGACCGATCAGAATCCTCTCGGCTCCGCTGCGGGATATGGAAGTTCATTCCCGCTCGACAGGCAGATGACCACCGACCTGCTCGGATTCGGAAGCCTCGACTATAACGTGGTCGCAGCACAACTCAGCCGCGGCAAATCAGAGCGCGCAGTGGCCTCTGCAATGGGAGCCATCGCTCTGACCCTCAACAAGTTCGCCGCAGACTGCTGCATGTATATGAGTCCGAACTACGGATTCATCAAATTCCCTGACGAACTCACCACCGGCTCCAGCATAATGCCTCACAAGAAGAATCCGGACGTATGGGAAATCATGCGCGGCAAATGCAACATGATCATGTCTGCCGAAACGCAAATCAGCATACTTTGCAGCAACATGCCTCATGGCTATCATCGTGAGTTCCAGTTACTTAAGGACATACTTTTCCCTGCCCTCGAACTGATGCACAAGTGCCTCCACATGGCAGACTACATGCTCCAGCACATCATCGTGAAGGAAGGCATTCTTGACGCACCTATATATGATTATCTGTTCACGGTCGAGGAGGTCAACCGCAGAACGCTCGAAGGAATGCCGTTCAGAGACGCATACAAGTCAGTCGGCATAGAGGTGAATGAAGGAAAGTTCCGCTATCAGGGCGCATCAGGAAAGACAAACGGACAACTTTCGCCGGAAGATCTGCATCACACCTCTCTCGGAAGCCTCGGCAACCTGTGCAACGACCGCATCGCGGAGAAAATGCAGAAGGCGGCAGAGTTTTAACCGATCACCCCTGCAACGATTAGGGTGCAACATAAGTTACTAATTCTCAGTGTATTACGCAAATTAAGGTGGGTCATTTCATCCCACCTTAATCATTATAAAATATTGCAGAACAAATAGTTACATTTCACCCACTACACATCATCCTCCATGCCGATCTGCGCAGGGAGTGTTTTCTTAGGATTGCGGGGAACACCAAGGTCAATGAGTTTGTTCGCGGCTCCTACTATGCTCTGACCCCTGTCACGGATTTTCTTATCGCAGGCCTCATACTGGTCCATGGCTTCTTCCAGTTTCTTGCCCATCTTGGCGTGGGCGGTGCACAAATCTGAAACGCGAGCGAGAATTGTCTCTGCAGCAGCAATTATCTGCTTCTGGTTAGCCACCTGCTCCTGGGATGTCCAAGCAATGCGTATCATGCGCAGGAACGGCATTAGGGTCTCTTCAGTAGTAATGAGAACACCTTGACTATAAGCCCATTGCCATAGTGAACGGTCATATTCATAAGCCAGTCTGAGAGCCGAATATACAGGCACAAACATAATTACGAAGTCAAGCATCTTGTGACCTGGCTGGAGATACCTGCTATAATCCTTCTTTGACAATATCTTTATCTGCCTCTTGATGGCATCAAGATTCCTCTTTGCAGCCTCGTCCTTTGTCTTTTCGTCAGATGCCTCAAGATAATCGGCCAATGCCGTAAGGTTGACTTTGGAGTCTATGACTATATCGTTTCCATCCGGATAGTGAAGAATAATATCCGTACGCAGTCCCTTGGATGTATCCTCATTGACCACAGTCTCTCCCTTCTCATCGCGCAGCACCATTTCCTTATCAAAGTCTCGCCCGAGAGTCATACCCTCACTGGCCAACATATTAAGCAGAACGGCTTCGCCCCAGGTTCCGTGGATTTTATTCCTGCCACGGAGCGCATCTGCAAGGTTGTCAGCCTTGTTTCCTATTGAAACAGTCTGCTCACGAAGATGCTTTACTGCGCTTTCCAGATTCTCCTTCAGGCTCTGAGATGTCTCCGTGTGGGTCTTGCGGTTCTGCTCGAAGGCTTCTTTCATATCCTTGATATTCTTATCAAGACCGCCCGTGATAGCCTCAAAAGTCTGCTTTGCCCTTTTTTCCAGTTCCTCCTCACGTGCCTTGAGCATCTTTTCGCTCTCTGCGGTCACCTGCGCCTTCACCTTCTCAATCTGCTGATTCAGGGCCTCTTCTTGCGACTTTTTGAGTTCCTCAGTTGATTTCTCATATCCCGCCTTCAACTCTTCCAGCGCCTTCTCTCCGGCAGACTTTATCTGCTCGACCTCACGCTTATGTCCCTCCTTCAGTTCGGCGATAGTCATCTCATAGCCGTTCTGCATACTGTCCAATGCAGCCTGATGACCTGTCCTCAGACCATCAAGCGTTGCCTCATGACTGGCTCTGAGCATCTCCAAAGCCTGTTCCTTTTCATTTCGTGCGGATTTAAGTGCCATGGCAAAGATGGCTGCCACAGCCGAAAGCAGCACCGCCGCCGCTAATATTATAACCAATGTACCCATACCACAAATATAAGAAGGTACATTGAATTTTCAAATAGCAAAAAGCGTAGGGCTATCGGCATTGCAATGACGTAACAAGGTGCGAAGATGTCATGCTGAACGCAGTGAAGCATCTGTGACAGATTGGACGCGATGTCATGCTGAACGCAGTGAAGCATCTGTGACAGGATGGCGCGCTGAGGTGACAGATCCTTCGCTAACGCTCAGGATGACAGGTTGAACGCTCAGGATGACAGGTTGGACGCGATGTCATGCTGAACGCAGTGAAGCATCTGTGACAGGATGGCGCGCTGGGGTGACAGATCCTTCGCTAACGCTCAGGATGACAGGTGGACGCTCAGGATGACAGGTTGGACGCGATGTCATGCTGAACGCAGTGAAGCATCTGTGACAGGATGGCGCGCTGGGGTGACAGATCCTTCGCTAACGCTCAGGATGACAGGTTGGACGCTCAGGATGACAGGTTGGAGGCGATGTCATGCTGAACGCAGTGAAGCATCTGTGACAGGTTGGACGCTCAGGATGACAGGGAAGCGGCATCCGGGGGAAGAGCGGGAATCACTGGTACAGGACAGGGCGGACCGTGGCGTCGTCGAGGGGCGCGCTGAAAATCATCGCCTCATAAAGACGGAAGTCCCCGGAAGCGAGTTGCGCATAAACGAGTTCATCATCTATATTGTCTGACCATGTCCGGTTGTCTGATCGGTGCTTTGCATCTGCGATTGCCTGTGACGGGTTCTGGAGATACTCCTCAAAAAATGTCTTCATAAGAATAGTTGTTTGGCATTTATATTAAATCTTTGCCCACAACATTTCAAAGTACAGACCAAAAAATGACGCCTCTCACCCGGGCAGTACGCATATAGACAAAACCGAATAAAGAATAGACAAAATCTGAAAATTCAGGAGATCGCCACGGCCTATCGGCCTCGCGATGACGTATATGATATCGGCCTCGCAATGACGTATCACTTCACCGAAACGGTAGGGATATCGCTCCACAAAGTCGTATAGTGGGGAGACTGATTCTGGCTGAAAGACATTATGCTGCCGCTTCCCTGGACAGCCAGTTTCACGGAGCCGCGTCCGAATGTACCGTTGATAGCATCCAGAACCGAGGTCAGACGCTGCTCCCGATCGGAGGCATCAGAATCCTCGAACAGCGAACGCACCACATCGGACTCCTGCATCATATTCGTCGCAATCACGCCCGCCTTCTTATATCCATAACCACGTTTATACAACTCCTTGGCAGCAGCAACTGCACTTGAAACTATCACCCTCTGGTCATTTGTCGGCTGCTCGAAATGCACCAGAGAACTGCCGTGAGTCTGCGGTTCATTCTCCTTGAAACGGTTGGTATATGCAAATACAGCCATCTCACAGACCACCGAGCCCTGAGCGCGAAGTTTCTCCGCCATGGACGAGGCGAAATTGGCAACCTGCTCGCACAAGTCCTCACAGGAGGTTATCTCCCTGGCAAAACTACGGGAAACGCATATCGACTGCTTTGCCTCGAATCCATCCTCAAACTCTATGCACGGCTCTCCCCGCAACTCCTTCCATGTCCTCAGACCGGGAAGGGCGAACTGCTTACGTACCAGCAATTCAGGCAACTGGACATAGTCCCAGGCAGTCCTGACACCCATAGCATGCAACTTTGCCGAACTCCTGCGACCTATGCCCCACACATCTTCAATAGGGAACTTGCGCAACACCTTCCCGATATCCTGCGGCCGGTGCATATAACAGCCTCCGCGCAGTTTCGGATACTGCTTGCATAGTTTAGAGGCTATCTTCGCAAGAGTCTTGCTCGGGGCGATTCCCACCGAGACAGGAATGGAGGTCAACTTCCAGCACTGCGCAGAAATGTTCTTGGCATAGGCATCAAAGTCAATACCGGAAAGCCCGCGCAGATCCAGAAAGGCCTCATCGATGGAATATACCTCTATGGCAGGTGCAAAATCTTCCAGCACCCAACGAACCCTGCGGGACATATCCCCATACAAGGCCATATTTCCTGAAAACACAGCCACATCATGTTCCCGGACTATATGCCTGATCTTGAAATACGGATCCCCCATCTTGATACCCAATGCCTTAGCCTCATTGCTTCGAGCCACAGCACAGCCGTCATTATTTGAAAGCACAATGACAGGCCTGCCTTGCAGATCCGGGCGAAACACCCTCTCACAGGAAGCGAAGAAATTATTGCAGTCGGCAAGAGCGAACATGGCTACATCTTCTTGATCACGTATGTAACCACTCCCCAGACCATGAAATTATTCTCGGAAGTAACCTCGATGGGCTGATACCTGGTGTTATTCTCGTTGGCAGGCATAAGGCGCACACGGTCTCCGCTGATCTCGATCCTCTTGACCGTATATTCCCCATCAATGAAACAGACCGCCTTACAGTCATTATACGGCTGCACTGCCCTATCCACAATGATTATATCCCCCTCGTCCATATCGGCATCAACCATAGAAACGCCACTGACACGAAAGAAGAAAGTCGATGCCTTGTGGCGCACCAGGAGTTTGACCAGATCGAGTTTCTCACGAATATCCTCCGCCGGAGAAGGGAAACCCGCCTTCACATCACCAAGCAACTCCCCCTGAGCGGGAGCATCATAATCCAGAGTATAAGGTTGAAATTTATCCATATCAGAAACAAATGTACTCAAATTTCAGTACAATCCTACTGACAAAATATTACAGCGACATATACCGACGGAGAACCACACCACGGGCATCCGTCTTTATAATATAAGGAAGGGAGGACAGGTCAAAACTATCCATGAGTTGTGATGCCAGAGCAGGATTTTCATCCATCAGGAGATCTACATTGACCATAAACGCCTTCAGACCAAGCGACTTGTGCTCCTGTCCGGTCAATATCGCATCATCGCCACGCTCGAACAAAGCCCTTGCAGCAGCCTTCTGCGCATCACACACCTCGCAGCCCTGAGTATAGAAAATGATTATATTCTCCTTGCCGCGGAGCCTGTCCAGTTTCCTGGAAGTATTCCTCACCGAGCGCGATGTGTATAGTTCTCCTGGCACCTTGACAGACGGAACCTTCGAGCCCACAGACGCTTTGGAAAGCAGGTCATACATTATGCCAGCAAACCCCACCACTTTGAGACTGTCGTCATGCGAACGCCACACAGATGGTTGTGAATGTATATTCTTATCTATATGATATTTGAGCCCTTCCTTGAAGCCCTCACCGCTGCGGGTCGAGAGATAATATAGGAAATCTCCTGCCAACTGTCTGAACATCAAGGAGTCACCCACTGCCAATGTCTTGTCTGAAATATAATCGGCAATCCCCTTCACCTGTGCCACCCCAGGCTTTCCGTCATACATTGAGAATATGCCGTCAAACAGACCTTCCGACTCCTTTGACCCGTATGCAAGAATCTTAGGAGCAAAAGCCTCATTCAACAGAATCTCCAACGCAGCCACATCCAATCCTCGTCCGACAATGGTTCCATCGGGACTGATCAGGAACATACGAGGAGTCTGGGTAACGCCATATTTTCTCTGGAAATCCGACTCCACGGACGGGTCCCATAAATGTGTGACCTCCACGCCATCGATGACCATCTTTTCCTTGATATACATGTCCCACGCCTGCCTGTTGTCTGAGACATAGACAGGATAAAGGTGTATAGGATAGTCATGAGCATTGAGCAGAGCAGTCAGGGCCAATGTCTGCAAATGACATTTAGGGCAGTCTATATCATAGAAATACAGCACTGAAAACTGTTCTGCCGGCTTGTCAAAAAGTCCGACTGACTGACCATCAGGCGTTTGCATGGTCAACTGCGGAGCCTTCTCACCGATCAGGGACTGCCTGTTGAAATCAGCATAGACCTGAGCATCTCTCAGTTCAGATGCCGATTTCATCTTCACCCGACCGGAAGCGAACCATTTGTCATAGACATGCACCGCCACATTTTCCGCCCCCATCAAAGGTGAATTGATATAATACCTATATACATCCAGAGCGATGAACTGCCTTGTAAGTGAATCGGTTGCAGTGTCGATAAGGAAATCGCACTCGCCTTTCTGCACCTCCAAAGGTTCACGCTGCATGGCATCATAATATTCCGCAAGTTTTTCGCCAAGGGCAGCGAAACGCAGAGAGTCGGCATTCCTGGCGAAAGTGAATGTCGGTAACAAGGCAACGAGTATGGTGCAAAGAAATTTCATAACGGTAGATGTCTCAACTCCCTTCTGTCCCCATTCGACTTCACTCAGGGCTAAAGGTTCGATATGACAGAACTATCTGCAATAACGTAGGAAGGTTATCTGACTATAAAAGGTGCAACAATTATATTTGTGGCAGGACCACGTTTTCCGGGAGGAAGAGCGAGGTGTCGCCGCCGTGTTTGAGGATATCACGCACAGCAGTTGATGATATATGCGCATACTCCTGAGCCGTCGGGATTATGACGGTCTCGATCTCCGGCGCAAGTCTGCGGTTCGCATCCGCTATGGAACGCTCTGTCTCAAAATCAATCATATTGCGCACGCCACGGACTATGTGACGGATGCCGCGTTCACGACAGGCATCAATGGTCAGATTGTCATATCCGATGACTGTCACGCCTTCAAGGCCTTGTGTAGCCTGACGGATGATATCAAGTTTCTTATCATTCGGGAAGAAGCCCCGCTTATCTATATTCACTCCGACTGCCACCACCACTTCATCAAACATGGTCAGCGCCCTCTTCAATATATTGAGATGGCCTGCCGTAAACGGATCAAACGATCCGGGAAACATTGCTATTCTTTTCATACTCATATATTTCATACTCACCCGTCCGCGTTTTTGCCACTTTTCGCGGACGGCCCTGCGGTTTTCGGGCCGCTTCTCTGTCGTTCTGAGCGTTAGCGAAGAATCTGCTACAGATGCTTCACTTCGTTCAGCATGATATGACACGTTATCCCCTTCGCCTTTTCCCACTACTCATCCGCGTTTTTGGCCCTTTTTGCGGACAAGGCTGCGGCGAAGGAGGGTCAGAGCCGCCAATCTATAGGTGTGCGGCCAAAGGAAGCCAGCGCCTCGTTGGCACGCGAGAAATGACGGCAGCCGAAAAACGCTCCACGGGCAAGCGGAGACGGATGCGCCGCCTCCAGCACCACATGCTTCGACCTGTCTATCAGTTCCGCCTTGCTGCGCGCAAAATTGCCCCAAAGCATAAACACCACACCTTCACAATTATCTGATATATATCTGATTACCGCATCAGTAAACTCCTGCCAGCCTATCTTGCTGTGAGAGGCCGCCTGTCCGCCACGCACAGTCAGAACAGCATTCAGAAGCAGCACCCCCTGGCGCGCCCATTTCTCCAGATCCGGATATCCGCTCATCTGCACACCCAAATCCGTCTCTATCTCCTTGAAGATATTCTTCAGCGAAGGAGGAGCCGGAACGTTTGCCGGCACAGAAAACGACAGACCGTGAGCCTGACCGGGTCCATGATAAGGATCCTGCCCGAGAATCACCACCTTCACATCCTTTACAGGAGTCAGTTCAAAGGCACGGAATATCTGTCCGCCCGGAGGGAAAATCGTTGCTCCTGCCGCCTTCTCGGCATGAAGGAACCTGACAAGCGACTCAAAATATGGCTTGTCAAACTCCCCTGCAAGGGCCTCCTTCCATGATTGTTCTATCTTTACGTCCATCAGAATATATAACCGATCACATCCTGAATATTCTTCACATACTTGAAGGTCAAGCCCTCGACATAAACAGGTTTGATATCCTCCACATCCTTGCGGTTCTCCTCAGAAATCACAATCGTATGTATGCCTGACCTCTTTGCTGCCAGAATCTTTTCCTTGATGCCGCCCACAGGAAGCACACGGCCACGAAGAGTCATCTCACCGGTCATCGCAATTCCGCTCTTGACCTTTCTGCCTCTGAATGCCGACACCATCGAACTGACCATAGTGATACCTGCCGACGGGCCGTCCTTAGGCACAGCACCCTCAGGCACATGCACATGAATGTCCTTCTCTGCAAACTGCTCGTATGTCATACCTGTAAGTTCCGGATGGGCCTTGATGTACTGATATGCAATCTGGGCCGATTCCTTCATCACGTCACCCAGATTACCGGTCATGCTCAGCACACCCTTGCCGGTGCTCACCGAACTCTCGATGAAAAGAATCTCGCCACCCATGGCTGTCCACGCAAGTCCGGTCACGACTCCCGGTGCCTCATTACCCTTCTGCTTGTCATGCGAAGCAGTCGGAAGTCCCAGATACTCACGCAGATGTGAAGGTTTCAGAGTCTTGGGATATTTCTCATCAAGAGCAATCTTCTTGGCAGTCACACGTGCAGCCTTGGCAATCTGCTTTTCAAGACCACGCACACCTGACTCGTGAGTATATTCCTCAACAATCTTCTCCAAAGTCGCCTTCTCGAACTTCAACTGTGACTTGTCAAGACCGTGCTCCGCGAGTTGCTTCGGCACGAGATGACGCTTTGCAATCTCGAGTTTTTCCTCTGCCAGATAGCCGCTCACATTGATCATCTCCATACGGTCCTTCAAGGCCGGCTGGATGGTCTCGATATTGTTGGCAGTGGTGATGAACATGACATTCGACAGATCATAATCTATGTCGAGATAATTGTCATGGAACGCCGTATTCTGCTCAGGATCAAGCGCTTCCAGAAGTGCAGAAGATGGATCGCCCTTGATGTCCTTTGTGAGTTTGTCCACTTCATCGAGCACAATCACAGGGTTGGATGTACCCGCACGGTTGATGCCATTGAGGATACGTCCCGGCAACGCGCCCACGTATGTCTTCCTATGACCACGGATTTCTGACTCATCATGCACGCCACCTAAGGCAATACGTATATATTTACGTCCCAGGGCACGCGCTATGGACTTTCCGAGGCTGGTCTTGCCGACACCCGGAGGGCCATAGAGACACAGGATCGGCGATTTCATATCACCTTTAAGTTTCAGAACGGCAAGATACTCGATGATTCTTTCCTTGACCTTCTCCAGACCGTAATGGTCCTCGTCCAGCACCTTCTGGGCATTCTTCAGATCAAGATTATCCTCTGAAATCTCTCCCCACGGAAGGTCGAGCATGAACTGTATGTAATTATATTGTATGCTGTAATCCGGAGACGAAGGATTATATCTCTCCAACTTGGCCATCTCCTTGTCAAAGATTTCCTGCACGGCAGCAGGCCAAAGTTTCTGCTCGGCACGCTCTCGCAACTGGGTAAACTCCTCAGCCTCATCCATTCCGAGTTCTTCCTGAATGGTCTTGAGTTGGTTGTTAAGGAAGTATTCCCTCTGCTGCTGGTCTATCTCGGTCTTGACCTTCTGGTTGATTTCCTGCTTGATCTTCTGCAACTCGACCTGTGTATCAAGGACCGAGAGCAGTTTCATGGCACGGGTAAGCAGATCTCCATATTGCAGAAGGTCCACCTTGTCCATGAAGTTCTCCACCTCTATGGTAGTGGCGACAAAATTCACAAGGAACTCGAAACTGTCAATGCTCTTCAATGCAGATACTGCATCACGAGGGACAAAAGAACTGCTGCGGATGATTGCAGAGGCCTTCTCCTTCAACGACTCGGCTATCATCCTTGTCTTGGTGTCATTATCCGGAGCAATATCATGGAGATACGCAACGCGACCTACCATAAACGGCTCATAATTAACAACATCAATCAGTTCAAAACGGCCATATCCCTGCAAGATCGCCGTGATGGTGCCGTCCGGCATTTCAAGGGTCTTGACAATTTTCGCCACAGTGCCATAGTGGAAAAGGTCATCTTTCTGCGGTTCCTCCACCGAAAGGTCGTTCTGAGGGACAGCGCCGATGAACAGGTCATGTTTTTCAGCCTCCTCGATCAGGCGTATAGATTTTTCGCGGCCTATGGTTATAGGATAGACTGTCCCCGGGAACAATACGGCATTACGCAAGGCCAGCACCGGAATCACATCCGGCAACTGATCAGTATTGACTTTCGGCATCCCCTCACCCTGCAGCACAGGGATAATACTCACTTCTGCACCGCCATGGGCAGACATAATGTCATTAAATATATCTTTCATGTCACAAAATTACTCAAAAACAGCATATATCTGCCAATTTGGCAGAATAACTATCATAATTTCTATACATATATATAAAGGTCAATCTCTATGCCACTGAATCTGCCACCCGAATGCCTCATCCGGAAAACAGGCCCGAAACGTGGACGGGATGTCATGCTGAACGCAGTGAAGCATCTGTGACAGGAACGCGATGGGGAGACAGATCCTTCGACTGCGCTGACGCTCCGCTCAGGATGACAGGGGGGACGCTCAGGATGACAGGGTGGGCGCGATGTCATGCTGAACGTAGTGAAGCATCTGTGACAGGAACGCGATGGGGTGACAGATCCTTCGACTGCGCTGACGCTCCGCTCAGGATGACAGAGGGGGGACGCTCAGGATGACAGGGTGGGCGCGATGTCATGCTGAACGTAGTGAAGCATCTGTGACAGGAACGCGATGGGGTGACAGATCCTTCGACTGCGCTGACGCTCCGCTCAGGATGACAGGGTGGGCGCGATGTCATGCTGAACGTAGTGAAGCATCTGTGACAGGAACGCGATGGGGTGACAGGGTGGGCGCGATGTCATGCTGAACGCAGTGAAGCATCTGTGACAGGAACGCGATGGGGTGACAGGGTGGGGCGAACAGGATGACAGGGGATAAAAAGGATAACATGAAAAAACAAATGATTATCCGTCATCAGTGCTGTAAAGTGTTCGCGCTTCCTACCTGCTCCGTCCGTAAAACAGGCGAAATTACGGACGGAGCATGCATTTCGCTGCCTAGCATCCGTAAAACGGGCCTAATCACGGACGGAGCAAGCATTTTGCCGCCTTGCATCCGTAAAATAGGCAAAATTACGGACGGAGCAAGCAAAATTGATGTGCGCCCTCCGGACCCGGCACGAAGCAGGCGAGCGAGCCCCTCAGGTATCGCTCGCGAACCTGCTTTGAGAAGGCGGAGATCATTTGTTCCGCCTGCGGTGCTGCGCTGGTGTCATCTGCATCACACATCCCGCGCGACAGCACCTGCATCACAAATCCCGCACAGCAGCACCTGCATTTTTGCGGAGACATGGAACGGGGCATATTTGTAACTCGCAGACCATCAGGCATATACAAAACAGCGGTGTCACCGCTATACCCCTAAAACAGGGGACCTGTGACACTCTCTTTTCACACGCCACTGATAATCAATATATTACAAAATACCCCATTCCATGTCTCCGCAAAAAACACTGCCGACCAGCCAACACAATGAGAGGCCTGTAACATCTCTGGTCTCCGCACAACACACCCCACCGGACGACCGTGACAAAAAATCAGCGAAAATTGTAACGAAGGTCCTCAAAAACGGCATTTCAGCCTCGAAAACGGCACGACCGTGACAAAACCAGGCAGATTTTTGTCACGGTCGTTCAGAAATCACTGCACCCTTTGCGGATAACATGAAAAAACAAATAAATATTTTTGGCAGATTGAAAAAATAAATTTACCTTTGCGCTCCTATATCGATAATAATTAACGAATTAAAGAAAAATAGATTATGACAAAGGCAGAAATCGTAAATGAAGTTGCAAAAGCAACTGGCATTGAGAAGACAACAGTATCTGCTGTTGTAGAGGGTTTCATGGAGAGCGTGAAGGGTTCACTTGCAAAGGGTAACCCGGTTTATCTCCGCGGATTCGGCAGTTTCATCATCAAGCACAGAGCAGAGAAGGCAGCAAGAAACATCACAGCAAACACAACTATGACAATTCCTGCTCACAACATCCCTGCATTCAAGCCTGCAAAGGAATTCTCAGCAAAAGTAAAATAAGTATAACTCTATAAATCAAAACATTATGCCAAACGGAAAGAAGCATAAGAGGCATAAAATGGCTACTCACAAGCGCAAGAAGCGTCTTCGTAAGAACAGACACAAGAAGAGAAAGTAATTTTCCGCATGTGTCTGCCATTTTAGCAGTCCGCTAAGAGAGGCCGGCCGGATGGTCGGTCTCTTTATTTATTAAAACGCCCAATGTCACAAGGAGGAAGCCGTCTGCATGACAGTACCGCACTTCCTGACAAAAAGGAGGAAGCCGTCTGCATGACAGTACCGCACTTCCTGACAAAAAGGAGGAAGCCGTCTGCATGACAGCACTGCACTTCCTGGTGACAAAGCCAAACAAAATTTCAATGGAGTCCGTAAAAGACCTGATTGTCGATGTAAACCCGACAGAAGTCTCGATAGCGCTGATGGAAAATCACAGACTCATCGAGTTGAACAAGGAGTCCAGCCAGGGGAACAACTTTTCAGTGGGTGATGTCCACCTCGGAAAAGTGAAGAAGATTCTTCCGTCCCTCAACGCTGCTTTTGTCGATATCGGAGACGAGAAAGAGGCTTTCATCCATTATCTTGACCTGGGACTGTATTTCGAGGCATTTGACGAATTTGTCAAGAGACTCAATCCCAACACAGATGCCAAGGGGATATACAAGCACATCAAGCCGGACCATATCCTTGCAAAGGAAGGCCGCATTGAAGACGTGCTCACTCCCGGGCAGATGATCATAGTCCAGATCGTAAAGGAGCCGATATCCACAAAAGGTTCACGACTGACTGCAGAAATTTCATTGGCAGGACGGAACATTGTACTGCTTCCCTTCGCCGAGAAGGTGAGCATATCCCAGAAAATCACCTCGCGAGAGGAGAAAAGACGATTAGAGACACTTGTAAAGAGCATACTCCCGAAAAACTACGGAGTCATCATCCGCACAGCAGCCGAAGGCAAGAACGCCGCAGTGCTTGACGCAGAACTGATGTCCCTGATAGAGAAATGGGAGAACTCTTGGAAGCAATTGGCCAGGAACAAGGGTGTACAACTGCTGTTCACTGAATACAGCAAGACAACGACCATCCTCCGGGACCTTCTCAACGACTCGTTCACCAACATCTATGTGAACAACGAGAACATCTGCGAGGAAATCCGCAAGTACATCTCTCTGATCTCACCGGAGCAGGAAAAGATTGTCAAACTCTATAAGGACAAGACACCGATCTTTGACCACTTCGAAGTAACGAGACAGATTAAGAGTTCATTCGGAAAGGTCGTCCCTATCAAACAGGGAGCATACCTTGTCATAGAGCACACAGAGGCTCTCCACGTGATCGATGTCAACTCCGGAACACGTTCCAAGAACAAGGAACAGGAGCAGAACACATTTGACATCAACTGTTATGCAGCCGAAGAGATTGCACGCCAGATCAGGCTCAGAGACATGGGAGGCATCGTCATCGTCGATTTCATAGACATGGAATCAAACGAGCACCGCAACGCCCTCTACAAACTCATGACAGACCTGATGGCGACAGACAGGGCAAAGCACAACGTGCTGCCGCTCACCAAGTTCGGACTGATGCAGATCACCCGTCAGAGAGTCCGCCCGGCAACCGAGATCAACACTCAGGAGGTATGTCCGGTCTGCAACGGCACAGGAAAGATACAGTCAAGTGTCATCATCGACGAGGCCATCGAAAGAAGACTGTCCTACTATGCGACAGAAAAGAAGATGACCGACCTGACGCTGAAAGTCAGCCCGATTCTGGGATCCTACCTGACACGAGGCCTGTTCAGTTCGATACTGAAACGCTGGCAGAAGAAGTACAGATGCAAGATCCGACTTGTAGAGGTCACAGACTTCACAGTCCTGCAAAATGAATTTTACGATGAAAAAGGTGGGAAACTTGATTAGGTTTCCCACCTTTTTCATATCAATCTTACTGCCACTACCAACTCACACCATTCTGCGAAGATATTGTCTCGAAGGAATTTGAGGAAGCAGGCGCAGCCTTGTTCGTAACAGAAGTTCCAGCAGAGAAATCATTTGTAACCACTGATTCGGCATAATGCTGCGGACTCATATATTTATCGTCTGTTGACGGATACTTGCCACCGGCGAACACGAATGATTTTTCCTGTGCCGATGATGAACCGGTAATCTCCTTTTCAATCACATTGTCATGCTGATAAGTCCATGCCCAGCCTATCTCCTCGACCTTCCACTTGCCGGAGAAGAGGGCAATCCTGCGGCTCGACGACTTTGTTGAGGCATTTTCCGTTGTAGCATCCTCCGGACCGTAAACCATCAGTTCCGAATAGACCTTCCACGTATCATCGGACTCATCACCCGGCGTCTGGTTGTTATCCCAGCGATAAACGCGATATAGTGCATTTTCACCCTTGATCAGACCGCTTCTCACAAGAGTAACATAGATAATCTCGTGTCCGAGAGACAAGGCCATAAACTTATCGGTGTAGGTCGTTCCTCCCTGCTGCGCAGGTACAATATAAACAGTGCTCTGAGCGGCGACAGCATCACGATACCTCACCGCTGAATATCCGGAAGGAGCGATATTCGTACCCTCGTTATATTTTGTATCTCCTGTCATATAATCCTCCACCCAGTAGAGTTCGGAAGTCGTGGCATTATATCCGGACATATCCATACCACCCACATACGGCAGGGTCACAGTCGTGTAACTGCCGTTGGCATAGATATCGTCCGCAGCAATCTCCGCCACATTGTTATAAAGTCCGAAATCACCTGTACCGTCAAAAGAAAGAGCGGTTTTCTTTTCAGAGGCTCCATTGCCCACAAAGACACCACCACCGACGCCTAAGAGATCCGAGGCGACACCCTTGGCAGTTGTAAAGGTTACCGTATTGGTTCCATTTGCCGTAACATTGACCAAAGCCTGATTTCCGATGATGGTACCATTACCGAAAGTCATACCTGTTCCTGTATCTATATATACGCCACCTCCATTAAGTGCCTTGTTTGATGTGATGTTTCCTCCATCTATGTCAACAACGGCGTCAAGGGCAGACAATCCTCCTCCACGACCTGCGGAAACATTACTTGATATATTTCCATCAATAAAGTTGAATATATTGTATTTAGTATAAACGCCTCCTCCATTGATAGAGGTATTGCCTATAATATCACCTCCGGATATTGTTATTGTCTGTTCACCCTGAGCAGCAATCTGTTCACTGGTGGTAGTCCTGTTATTGAAGGCATACAGACCACCACCCTCGGCCTCAGCAGTATTATTTGAAATCACACCGCCTTCCATGATCAACTTACCGTAGTTCTTTGACGTTTCATCATAACCGACAAAAATACCTCCGCCACGACCACCTTCAATTGCATATCCTTGAAGTACTTTTGCAGCATTATCTGATATCACACCATCGGAAACTGTACAAGTACCGGCAATGACACCTATACCGCCACCACGGTTTCCGGTATTATTCAAGATGGAACCTCCTGTGAAGGAAAAAGTTCCAGAAGAGATGCAGACACCTCCGCCATAATGGGTACTGCAAACATTTTCAGATACCGTACCTTTTTCCATGCTCACAATGCTGCCTCTGGCCACGAAAAATCCACCACCACTCATCACTGCCCTATTCTTGCTGATAACGCAATTATCCGAGACAGTCATATAGGCGGGTACACTGTTTTCATCAACAGCATATAAGCCTGCGCCAACTCTATCCGCATTGTTTTCCGTAACAGTGCACTGTTTCAGAAACACATGTCCACCTCGGACATAACATCCGCCACCTTTGCCACCGTTGCTTTCATCTTGAGCCGTGATAGCAGAATTTTCAGACAAAGTACCTGCGTGCATAGTAAAACGGCTTCTCAGATCTACAAATACGCCTCCACCCCAGGCAGCCGCAGTATTATTCGAAATAGTAACGACTTCCATCTGATCCTGTCTGGCACAAAACATTGCGCTTGGACAGATATATCCCACCGCCATATTTTGCCTCATTCCCGATGATGAGTCCACCATTCAAGACGACGGAGTTTGTACTCTCTGACTCCTGCGTAGATGCGACACAACAAATGCCACCACCTTTTTTATCAATTCCCGCGCTATTACCAGAAACTTCTCCGGCATTCATTATAAAACTACGAGGGGTATCCAGATATATTCCACCGCCATTTCCACCCGAAGTATTACTGGTAATCGTAGATCCATTCATAGTGAGGGAACCGTCGGACGCGATATAGACACCTCCACCATCAACAGTCGCTGTGTTGCCGCTGACCGTTCCGGAGTTCATAGTAAGAAAACCGCCTGACCCGATATAAAGTCCGCCACCATTTGATGTGGCCGTATTACTGCTGAGATCTCCGGAATTCATCGTCAATGAACCACCTTCAAGGAACAATGCACCACCATCGACAGACGCTATGTTGCCAGACATCGAAACACCATTGACATTCTCCGAACAGTTGACATCTCCTCCGACCGAATACACTCCGGCACCATATATTGCATAATTACCCGATATGTTACCTCCGTTGAGGAAAATCGAATGAATATCCTTGCGGGCCGATTCTGTAATCTCATAATAAACTCCTCCGCCATTACCAGAGTCCGCATGATTTCCTGTAATCTGAGGTACATGCCGCACGCCATTGTCGGTTCGCTCAGATATAGTGAAGGTTACGGGGATATTCTTGTTCAATGAACTATTGAAATAAATGCCGCCGCCATTACCGGAAGTCGCCACATTATCTTTGATGCTGGCATCATGATATACCTGTATCGTATAACTTGACTCGCCCTCGGTAAGAGAAGAAGAAGCCATCTGGACAGAAACTCCGCCTCCGTTCGCGGCCCTGTTGTCGTGAATATTGGCATAACCATTGAAATTTATGGTAATATGCCCGTTTGACTCCACTGCTGCGTTGTAGGATTTGATTCTGAAGCCTCCACCATTTGCTTCACAAACGTTATCGTAAATATCAGAACTTCCACCCAGGAACTGGAAACCGCCCTCGATAGCCAGTCCGCCTGCGTCCCTGCCGGCATAGTTCTGACGTATTTTGGATGTGTTGAGTCTCAATTCTGTACCATCTGCTCCATGACCATTCCAATAAATGGCTCCGCCATCACCGGTGGGAGATGAATTCTGATATATATCACAGCCGATGATATTCAACACTGCGCGGGCATTGCCATAACTGCGGATAACTCCGGCTGATGTAGCGGAATCGTTGTTCTGCAAAGCAAGATTGAGATAAATTTTAGTGTTTTTCAACTTCACCATACAAGCCTCGGGAGTGGTTTCAACACCCTCCTGATTCGGGATCATGACAGCAGCACCGTAATTGGACTTACAGCGGTTGATCCAGCAATCTGTCAAGGTAGTAGGCCCATAAGAGGTAATCTCGTTCTCGTTTATGTTAGAGCGTCGCTCTGCAATCATAAGGGCAGCAGCATGGCCTGTTGATTTCGAATCATAAAGTCGGGTTCTGCTCAATTCTACAGTGCCGGCTGTTGATATGAGACCACCGGTAAAGTTTACAAAGTCCGCTTCGTCATCATGGGACAGACCGGTAAGGTAATTCTTGCTGCCATTTATTTCCGTGTATTCGGTATTATATGTCTGAGGACAACCTTTAATACCAAGATAGGCATCCGATCCATTATAGGTTCCGGTGGGTCCAACAATTTTCAGAGTGCCACCGGAGCAGACCTTGAACATACATGCTCCTATCGCACCAGATGAATTAACCTCGAAACCTGTGGCTGAAAATTCATCTTTAAGCGCCGCCTTGATAACCCTGACAACATCATTATTGTCAATTTTAATTGTCAGGGTCTTTCCATCAGGGATAACAATCGTACCCGTAAGCGTAACACCTCCCGTAAGCGTAACCGTAACGTCTTGCGAAAGCGTTCCGGCCTCCCATGTGCCTGATGTCGGAAGTGAAGTAATCGCTCTGTCTGTCCATGCAGCAGCCCAAAGTTCTCCCTGTGATGATCGGACAGCGAGAATGAGCAAGATGGAAAAGACCAACAACCTATGTATAGATGAACGAAAAGTCATAATGTAAAGTATCCAAACATATATGGACTAATTCATTCCACCAAACTGAACACCTGCATCCGGCCATGCATCTGAAACCTTATAATGGATGATAGCCTGAGTGACGACATTCAGAATCAGGCGGGCTCCAGTAACAGGAGGAGTGGTCTGTTGCAGGGTATAAGTATCGAACAGCGGATCTGCCGAATCACCGGACCACAATGGTTGTGAATAATAGAAGAAGCCGTCTCCTCCAAGTTTCCACTTGCCTGCACCTGGGACAAATACGCCATCAGTCCACTGCGTACCGCTCCACTGTCCGTCAGTCTTGACCCAAGGATGCACGAGATCTCCTGACTCATTCTCCCACCATCCGATGACGTATGCTCTCACATACACCGGTGCAATACCCTTGTTCAGGATGTCAAGATTGCCCTTGATCATCGGATCCGTAGAGATAAATTCATCGGAAATCTGAATGTCAACCGTTTCTTCACTTACAATTGTGTAGGTGTATCTCTTGCCAGGGAGCCACTCCGGATCGGTGTCGTCAGCGAAAAGATCTCTTATCTTCAATTGCACAACCCAATCATGAGCAGAATCCTCACCGGCATGCAGACCGAATGTTATCGTAATTGTCTCATCTTCCGATATCTCATGAGGTATGAGCATGAAGGTCAACTCATCGGCATTGATGATCTGATTGTTCTCTATATTGGTCGCATCACCTTCGGAAGCAATGTCCTGAGTGAATGTGGTACGCTCCGCATCATCAGTGTGCCATACGAAATCCATCTGACCGTCCTGCTCTGAAATATCACAGGTGCCGGTGTTCGGAACTCCTGAAATGCGGATGCTCTTGACCTGTCGTCCTTCCGAACTCATGAAGGCAGAACCAATGCGGAAAGTGACAGCCGAGAAGCAATGCGCAAACCTCAGAGGCACAACTCCCTGATTCTGTGAACGGTTCTGCGATATTGCAAAGACATAGTCCGGCTGAAAACGGGCATCCTGATTGACACTTGGATCCGGTTCTTTATGCGCATAGGCAAACTGACCAATATAATTGTCCCCTTCATAGCCGACATAGAGAAGATTATCTTCCCATGATATCGATGTGTAGCTATATGGCTCGACGCCTGATGATTTTGTCAGACTTGCCTCGAACTCATCAAGATCTGCGATATCACCTAAGACGGAGGTGACGAGAGGGTCCGGGGTCATTACAGGATCGAAATTCGTCGCAAAGAAATCAAGAGTATCCTGAGGCCAATAATAATCGAGAGTATAAACGTCATCGGCCTTATCCTCCTGTCCTACTGCTGTGAATGGGAAATATCTGAGCGAAGCATCGACATTAGCAGTGACATGGAAGAGTTCAAGGTTTTCAGTGGTTACTTGAGCGCCCTTGACAGCAGGTGTCCCGGTAAAGACCTGCGTAGTGTTGTCAGACACCGAAGCCGAAAGATACAGAGAATCAGTTCCGTCAGCACAAAGGAATACCTTCCTTCCCTGCTGCGCCGGATAGGCCTTGGTCTGCGATGAGGCAGACTGTGCAGCACCTACCTGAAAGGCGATGTGGTTGTCATTGGCCTTTATTGACGATTCACGACCCGGCTCCATCTCATTGTAACGGCAAGAGGCTACCGCCACAATGAAAAGCAGCAGGATGCTTGATATATGGATTCTCCTTATCATTTCTTCAATCTGTCTTCTATTCTCTCCTGCAGGAACAGAACGTCGTCAATTCCGACAGAAAGTGTATATATGTAGTCGCGTCCAGGTTCTATTGTCGCAGTCAGTGGGACGGTGCCCAAGCGTTGTGTAATTGTTGTCGGTTCCACAGTCGTATATTGGAACTGCACAAAAATTTTCGTATTGAACGTTTGCGGAACCATAAGCCAGATATTCCCTATTGGTTCTGGAGTACCCGAAGTAAGGAAAGATCCGTCAAAAATCTCAAGCGTCTGCACATCATCATCCAAGGTCCATGTCGGCGAAGGAAGCGAGCAGAACGAGCCACTATGTTTTACCCCTTCCACAACAATATTGGTTACCGTAATCAGGTGGGGTCTATTGAAAACATCATGTGCACCATTATTATCGACCCTGTTCTTTACATAGAAACTAACTCGCGACAGAGCGTGATTAAATGGAAGGTGAAATATATTATTATTTACATTACCCTGTCTATTTCTTTCCTTATGAGAATAGAGCAGATCCACCTGTTCCTCTAATACATCAGTACTCCACTGAACGCCCTTCTCCCTGTCAACCTCGCAGTCCTCATCATGTGGAGAATATGCAGTAACTGAGAGCACCTGATTCCTGCTTGGCCACAGGACCTCTTCTTCAAGTACCCAAAGAGTATCCGTGACCTGTATCTTTCTTATACTGTCAGTAAGCGGGACCTCCTGGCTGAATGCTCTCGAAAGCGGGAGCCACTCCCTATCTCCAGTCCATGCGCATACTGAAATATCCTGTCCGTGAGGGAAAGCCGGTGCCTGCTCATCATCTATATGATGATACATCTCCGGATGGAAGAGCAATCTCAGATCCGGATCATAAACGATCGGAGCATCGATTGTGCATCCAGCCAGAAGCATGAGGGCAACAAATATGTAAACGACTTTCTTCATCTATCCAACTATAATCCTACGACATCTCCAACAGACAAATCTTCGAAATCAGTAATTAACTCAGTTTCGTTCCAATCAATATCATCAACCGTACATTGAATCTTATCAAGGCTCAAAGATATATGGTATATGTAACGGTGTCCGCGCAACCACTTGGTGACACCACACTGATTGACCTGCACAGTCTTGACCTGATCCTTGATCCACACCTGGTTGCCGCCGTCATCCTTCAGATTGGTGTGAGTCATATCATACGTCACCTGAAGGGTAACATCGTCCAAAATCTGCTGAGGGAGCAGAATCAGGTTCGTCAAAGACAATGTTTCCTCATCTTCCGGATCTATCTGCTTATCGTGACAGAACTGCAACTCATCTGTAAGTTCTACACCTGTTCCTCCATCAGAATCATATCCTACGAAATCCTTCTGGAGAGTAGGAAGGGCAGGAACTATCCAACTCGTCGAATTGTTCTGCAGGTTAATACTAAACGTACCACGCGAACGAACATTCAATATCTCGATTCTTGTAATACGAAGATCAGTGTCAATGCGTTCCGGGTCGTCATCTTCTCTATCACCATAAATCGCAGAATTGGCCTTGAACGCTACTGAACTCAAAACGTGGTGAAATAATAACGGTGCTCCGGCGCCCTCCACCACAGGTTTAGTACAGGCATACTCCACTTCACTTACAAGAAGGTCCTCGTCTGCCGCATCCGGAACGACATATTTACCCAACTGTAGGGTTCTCTGATCGATGGTAGGTTGCTGGATGGTAAGAGGTATCTGCAGCGAAGCCGGGGCATAGGCCACAAAGTTGAGGTAACCATTGTTAGGCCAATAGTAATCCTTTCCAACTGATCCCCAAGTATCGCCATCCTTGCCAAACTCGGCACCATTCATATACATAGTCTGACTATTGGAGAGAGTATTAGTTTCAATCTCCGTATAGTAGCCCCAGACTCTGAAATTAAGGTTGTCCGGATAAATTTTATACTCAGCAACGGACTTTGCCTTCTTGTCAACAATCGGACAATCAAATGCAATGACAGCCTCCGACTCCTGCCCAGTATTAGTGGTAGGATCTATCTTCACGCATCCGATTAGGAGCGCGAAGGCTGAAAGTATGCAGATGAATTGTCTCATAAAAAATTTAAAATTATACTAACAACGTTTTTGTTTAAAGCCTGGGGGCCGAAGCCCCCGGGCGTATAAAGTTTGGATTAAAGAGTATCTGAAAGTGATCCATCAACACCTTCAGTCCAATTTGTATCCTCAACTACAGTAGGAACGAATGTCATAGTCTTAACATCGAATGTGATAGTATAGTTGTATTTTATACCCTTAGACCATGTTTGAATCGTTGCATCAGAATTCAACTTAATATCAGCTTCCTGAGCAAGTGTGGTTGGATTTCCATCCGCACCGTCAGCAGGAAGAGTATAATCAACATGAAGAACTACGTCATCTGTTAAAGTCTGAGGAAGGAGCAAGAACTCTTGCTGCGTTAAAACTAAATTCTTAAGAAGAACTGGTTCGCCAGTATACACAGTATAGTCAGTAGTCACAGAAGCCGCACCCCAAGAACCAGCTGTATTATATGGCTGAGTATAAGTTGCAGTTGTATTAACATTTTTTAGGGTAATACCTGTGATAGACACAACATCACCAGCAGGATTATCAATAGCAGATGTAAATGTAAAGTTTACATTTGAAAGAACATGGTTAAAAGCAAGAGGAACTTCACCAGTAGTACCGTAAGTTAACTTTTTGTTCCATTCACTAACCAAAAGATCCTCATTAGCAGCACTCTTAACAACATAAGCGATAGTAAGTTTATCAGCAGCACTTGTCGCAGAAGCAGAAACAGGAGAATATGCAACAAATGAAAGATGACCATTCTTTGGCCAGTAATACTCCTTACCTGTAACTTTCCACTTACCGGTATCAAATTCATAATCTACTGTGGCTCCATTGATATATATTGTACCTGCTCCAGCATAGTCATCTTCACCTGCTTGATAATAAGAATATACCTTAAAAGACTCTCCCTCAAATTCTGCATTTGCCTTTGTTACAGGAGCAACAACTGGAGCATCAAAAGTAATGAGATCACCCTGCTCAACATTAGCAACAGGCTCATTCTTAACGCAACTTGCAAGCACTACACTTGCCATTGCTGCAAACATAAAAAACTTTTTCATGATAGTTTGGTTATTAAATTAGTTGAATTAGTCGTTAAATTAGATATTGTTATTCTTCTGATCACCCATATCGGTAACCTCAACATCCTTCCAAGGAGTAACTGAAGGCTCGAAGTAGATTTCATCAAGGTCAACTGAAATAGTGTAAAGGTAACGGCATCCCTCTTTCCACTCAGTTACATTGTCAGTGATGAGGTCCTTAGTGATAACCTGCTGGATTGGGGCAGCCATCTGGTCGTTCTTGAGAGTGAAAGTAACTTTAAGCTTGATGTCATTCAAAACCTGTGGAATGAGAATGAGGTCAGTAGTCTGTCTTCCGTCAGCAGCCACTGGAGCAGTATCACTTGCATTTCTTACATACACAGCATCCTTAGTCAAAGTAATACCGTCTGCTGAAGGAAAATCAACCTTATAAGTTGTCTTGCTATCAAAACCGTTCCATACACCGACTGTTGCAGTACCGCCATTTTCATCAGGAAGATTTTGATCGAAAGAAGCCACTGATGCCACATTGAGGAGTTCGATACTCTTAACGATAAGAGTAGTGGTACCGCCCTGTGCTTCTACTTGACTATAAGCATCAGCAGTCTTCACCTTGAAATGTATTGAAGAAAGCGCGTGCTTGAAAACAAGAGAAACACCTTCATAAGTATTATTCTTACCTGGATCAGCGTCGATAGCCTTCTTATTGTAAGCTCTTTCGCTGTAAAGGAGATCTTCCTGTTTCGTTGGGTCTGTAGGAACTTCATATTCACTGAATGTGACACCACTGTCAGTTGTATTAGCCTTCAGAGCATTCTTTGCATTGTAAGGAGCATAAGCTGTGAAAGTAAGTGAACCATTCTTTGGCCAATAGTACTTGTTGGTTGCGTGCTTCCAAGTCTGAACCTCTGTAGTAGTTGAACCTACGCCATCAACATTACCAGTATAATAATGAAGTGGGAGTCCACCCTGATCCTTACCCATGTAAATAGTACCTTCACCGAAAGTAGAGAACTCTGCATCCAACTCTGAATTAGTTGAATTTACATAGTAGTAAGCCCAAAGACCGATCTCTACATCTGTTGGGAAGTCATTGCAGAACTCATTAGCCGACTTAACGTTAGGGCTGAGAACTGGGGCTGCAATTGTAATCTCCAGCGGCTGGTCAACAGTTGCCACCGGACCTTCGTTCTTGACGCAACTTGCAAGTGTTACACAAGCAACTGCGGCGAAAATGAAAAACTTTTTCATAATCTTGAATTAAAGTTGTTAATAAATAATGTTGTTAGTATGTATAATTGTTTTACATATTCTAAATTATGATCTCGGCATTTACGTCTTCCCAATCTGTTACCGATGGTTTGAATCCGCCTCCGGAGTTGTTTGGATTGGAAGTCGGTTCAGGCAATTCTATGACTTCATCAACCAGAATCCATTGCTGCTCTTGAGCCTGTGCGGAGTTAAACTCGTCAGTGATATCCAATGTCTGTGTATGGGATCCGCCATGGGTCGTCAGGAAGTCGAAGGTTATGGTAAGTCCGTTCTCCGATTCCGGAAGCTTGCCGAATGTGTTGAATGTAGTGTACATCACAGCGACATCCTCATTTCCTCCTTTCGAAATACCTGCTGCAACATTTTCACCTGGTCTGAGTTCAAGATAGACGGTTACCGGATCTTCATCGTTGATCTGCGCTGTACCCAGTTTGACTGATCCTGCAAGTCCGCTGACAAGACCGAGAGATGATGTCGCGTAGTCGATGTTCTTTACAGGAACCTGAATATAATATGACTTTACTACACTTTCTGCTACAAAGAAGTCATTGTTCGGGGTTTTAAGTGTATCAAGTTCATCAGTGTAAGGTACATAGATGTCACCACAGTTTGCAAGGAAGAAATGGTCAGGGTCATAAACTATACGCTCTTCCGTGATTTCCTCACCTGCTCTTGTCGGCAGTTTTATACCCTTCAACGCCAGTTTCTGAGCCACACGGTACATTTCTCTCTGCATAGCCTTCTGTACGACCTTCATCGCATTCTTAGACACGCGGCTCCTGATGTGGGTCGCAATCTCGTTGGTATAGACCTGAGAATTATTAAAGTTAGTATAATCACGAACGATACATACTTCTGTGTCAAAGTTATAAACCATAAGATTATAACGTCCCGGATAGACCACGATGTAGCCTTCGTAATATGTTCCCCTCTCATCTGTCTTCTTGGTACGGAGGAAACGCTCGGCTTTGAGTTTGCCTGTCTGCGGGTCGGCAAGGAGGAGACGGAGGATGTCCGGCTGCTTGTACTCAGGGCGGTTCTCTGCGTTAGGATGGAAGCCACAGGTAACGTTCTTGATGTCCTCCTTTATATATACGCGCACGTAATGGGTGTTGGAGAGTTCCACGAGTTCCCTTCGCTCACATGAGATATTCACGAGAGCGACAAGCGAAAGGAGTATGAGGGTCAGCCGTTTCATTTGTTACCTCCTTTCCTGATTTTTGCACGGATAGGGATGACAAGGCTGATTTCCGCCTTTGTCGGACCGATGTAATGCAGTTTACCTGCCATTTCAGGGTCTCTCACGAGGAGGCTGAAATCATCGGTAGGCACATAGTGCTGATAGTTAATGGCCGCATAACCTACACTGATGGTGAACTCCATATTGAGGTTCTTGCTCACCGGCATTGCATAGCCGTAGGTCAGACCTGCACTCCAGAAATCGAACTGCTGGCAGACCTTCATTCCGAACTGCAAGTCACCGTTTCCGCCCCAGCCGTAGGCACCGAGGAAATGTCCCACGAGGGCGTCTCTCTGTTTGCGGTTTTCGGAGGCTGGACGTGTGCGTGGGAGGAACCACCATCTTGCCTCTCCTCCAAAAGTGAGCATCTGAAGACAGAAATTGTTCTTCTTGTTGTTCCACCAAGGAGTTGTCTGGAAGTACTGGAGTGAGACATGCTCGTTGATCGGCACCTCGATGGCATAGTTCAGCGCTGTCGCAGCATCAAGAAGCAGGTTGGTCTTGAGTGCCAGAATGGTTCTCTGAGACGGGTCAAGTTGCTCCTGAACCCATTTCTTTGAAGTTTTGCTCTTCGAGGCTGCCTGCTGCTTTGTTGCCTGCTTCGATGTCTGCCGCGATGTCTGCTGCGATGTCTGCTGCGCGTCCTTTTGCGCGATGTCAAGATGAGAGGACACGAGAGGAGCACCTGCAAACAACGCATCGCTGCTTACTTTCTGCGGCATGATGGCTGAGGATGCCTTCATGAGAGGAAGCGGAGTGGCGATGTTGCCATAGACGCAGACCCAGGTTGCGACGCGGAGTTCCGGCATATAGATCCTCCTGAGGAAGCTCCATGTGTATCCTTTATCAAGACGTCCCAGGCGCCACTTTCTGGTGTCGTCTGAGATGCTCTTGTTGTTGAGGATACGGAGGACGCGTTCCCTGTCATGTCGATGATAACGTTTTTCCACCTCTCTGACCAGTCCCGGCCAGTTCTCGGACAGAGGGCAGATACGTATCATTCCTGCGTTGAGGATTGCGCTGTCAGGGGAATGTTTGAGGAGTATGTCCCTGGCTGCACGTGCACGTTCCTGTGAGAGCCATTGGTTGTGTTTCTGACGACCTTCAGGCGATGCGTATGAGTAAATGGTTATGCTGTCAACCTTATGAGAATTAGCAAGATAATGCCTCAGGGCAGCAATATTATCCTTATTTGTAAGATATTCAAGATCGATGTCAGTCCTGTCAAAACGGAAAAAGATTTCATATTCCTGCATGAAATCCGAAGGTGAGGCTTCAGTGGCTTTGACTACATTTTTATTTACCTGACCTCCATATACATTTGAAGCCTCCGTCTGCGCACTCACATGCACGGGCAGAAGCATTGCCGCTATCAGCAATAGGGTTATTATATGGCCGGTATGTTTCATCAACACTACAAAACTCCTCTCTTTTGTAGCCCTTTGTCTTAGTTGTCAGTTGTCAAAGGTAGGACTTTTTTACATAAAAACAAAGTTTTTGTAACATTATTGCAACAATTTTCAGTTCTTTGAAGGATGACATCATTGCCACGTCGCTAATCGACGAAGTCGCTGAAGCGTATGTGAAAGAATGACGTAATAGCGTCAAACTTTCGACCTCACAAAAATATAGCAGGACCTTCTTGACGAAAATCCTGCATATAAAATTCACATTCTCAATGCTCCCCCCGTAACAGTTTCTTCAACCCGGATCCGCGAAGCACCCGACCGCGGCGAGGATGCCACAACCTATAGATGTAGAGCAATTAAGAGGGTTATCACAACTTTTCGATTTCCTGAACTGTCAGACCGGTAGCCTGTGAAATGATTGCTATATCCACGCCAAGTTCCTTGAACTTTGCCGCAGTGGCATAGCGCTCTTTCTCCATGCCTTCCTTCAAGCCCTCGGCACGTCCCTCCTCGCGTCCGGCAGCATGTCCGGCAGCATGACCACGCTTTTCGGCTATCTCCGCAGCAGTATTGATGGTGTTGAGGTAATCGCCCATATCTTCCAATGATTTATAGTATTGCTTTTTCTCTTCGGCTGTAAAGTTATCAATTTCTGCCAGCAAAAACAAACGAGTGAACAGAGGATCTGAAAATTTTTTCGGAATCTCATCCATCTCATGCATGTGTTTGAGCAGATACATCCACTTGTCTGTCACCGTTTCCAACTCCCACAGGTGCTTGTTGAAACGCCCCAGTTCGAGGAATACGAATCGCAGGGCGTCGGTCATGACCTCGCAACGGGAGTCCTCGTACAGTCGGTAGGACGAGCGGAACTGCTCCAGCGGCCAATCCCCGCAGTGAGCGAAACTGAAATTCAGGATGGCCACCACCGTGACAGGTCTCAGGTTGTAGTCCCAATCAAATCTTGGACCTGCCTCGCCCGCTGCCTTGCGTTTCAAGTATAGATCATGCGCTTCACGCCCCTGCTCATTGATTGGATAGGTCGTGTAATACAGTGCACGTTCTCGGAAATACTTCTGATAGCCCTTCTGCATCTCGATGATGAACGACGAGCCGTCCTTGCATTTACAGGAAATGTCAAATATGACCTTCCTATCCTCCTCTGTAAATCCGATGTGTTCGGTGGGAATGAAATCCACGTGCACAATCTCCACGTCTTCAATCACTGTGTTCAGAAATGCAATCAGCACATCCTTGTTGGCCTCGGACCCGAACAGACGCTTGAACATAAAATCGCACAGCAACTCCGCATACTTCTGTTTTGTCTTCTGCGGGTCAACACTTTCTTCTTTTTCCTTCATAGCAGAAATTTAAGTTGTTAATAATTCTCTCATCACAGCCAGGACTTTGGTCTGATGTGATGTTCCGCTGCAAAGTTCCGGACACTTATCCGTGTCCCCAAAAAGAAAACGGATAAATTTAAAAATCGCTGTCTGAGGTAGTTCAGATAGCGATTTTCGGAAGTAATTTCGAGAAAAAACACTCTATTTTTTGCTGAAATCGCATATTTTAGATTCAGATCTCAGGCGGAAATTTACCGGTTGCATCCGTAAAACAGGGCATAATGCGGACGGAGCTTACAGTTTTGATGTGCGCGTCCGTAAAACAGGGCAAATTACGGATGGAGCATACAGTTTTGATATGCGCGTCCGTAAAACAGGGCATAATGCGGACGGAGCTTACAGTTTTGATGTGCGCATCCGTAAAACAGGGCATAATGCGGACGGAGCATACAGTTTTGATGTGTGCATCCGTAAAACAGGGCAAATTGCGGATGGAGATGTCAAGCAAGGCATACATCTGTTGGCAGCGAGCAAAATAAAACCGGCCCGCTGTTGCGGACCGGTGAGTTCACTAAATTTGCGTTACAAAAGTGCGATTTCATCCGTGGACAAGCCTGTCGCCTGTGAGATGATAGAGATATCAACTCCAAGTTCCTTTAACTTTGCGGCATTTGCATAGCGCTCTTTCTCCATACCCTTCTCTATGCCTTTCTCCATGCCCTTCTTCATGCCTTCTGCCAGCCCGGCAGCATGACCACGCTTTTCGGCTATCTCCGCAGCAGTATTGATTATGTTGAGGTAATCGCCCATATCTTCCAATGATTTGTAGTATTGCTTTTTCTCTTCGGCTGTAAAGTTATCAATTTCTGCCAGCAAAAACACTCTATTTTTTGTCGAAATTCACTTTTTTGAAATTTTACTGCGTATCCGGTGCAAGACCTCCTCGGCAAGGTCGGACTTGACGCGGATATGTTCCTTGACTGACATCACGAAAGGATTGGATTCGAAAAGAGAGCCGCGCACCTGCATGAAATCTTCCTTGCGGACCGCTTCGTCTCCATCTGCGCCGAAACTCGTCATTGCGCTGAGAGAGAACTCCTTGCGGGCATCCTCATATACAAGTTCATCAAGAGCGACAACTGATTTCTTCCAGATGCCGATAAGTTCACATAGTTCCTCTAAAGTTATATCCCGCAGTCGGACCCCATAATAGTCTTCTATGACCTTATATGCCCAACGCCATTCATAGTCATAATAATGCGCATGCATATCTGCAAAACGGGCATTGATCTGATCCACATCTGCAAGCACCCCGTCCTGGATCTCATCAAGCACCGCTGACACAGCCTTCTTTGGAGCAATCATTCCCGCAATATCTACCCAACGGCCGTCGCCATAGACTGCATCCGGCACCAAGGCTTCACGCAGACTCTCCATATCAGAGAACTCTGATTTCATAATCCTGGAAATCAAGGAGTTGCCCAAGAACTTATCTATTGCCATACCATAATATTTCAGACCTTTGAGCAGGGAAGAGCGCTTTATCTTGCCGCTCTGATAGGTATAGGACTCGGACTGTTCCCCAGAGACCGCCTGCAACTGTTTCAATATACTCACTCCATTGAGCATCTTCTGAATCACATACGGACTTAGCAGATTATAGTTTATCTGATCAAGCCTGTCCCGGACTGCTCTGCCATCGCGCAGGGGCCATTTCTTCGCATCACGTATGGTGCCGACGCTTTTGAGGTTTGCGCCCGGCATGATGTAAGTCGTGTTCTGCTGTTCTATAAGATATGAAAACGGGAAGTCCGAAGTATCCTGATGGCTGACATGACGCCCCATCACAAGCGAGAATGCTCCCACCTTCGATGGCCAGAGTATATATGAATCAGAGGCTGTCTTCGCTCCCCTTTCCATAATCCCCTGATGGATAGGCCCGAGTTTATACATATGATTGCTCTGATTTGAGCCCGAACCGGCATTCATGAAGGAGAACATTCCGGCGATGAGGAGGGTGGATTTATGATGGGTCACCGTGAACGGGCCTGCAAATATGGCACAGGCCTCGCCGTTTTCTCCCTGACAGTTGCCGAAGAAAAGCGAATCTGTCGCCGAATAACAGTGACCGAGCCGACATGCCTGCCCTATGAAACAGCGGGAGAAGGTTACTCCGTCCTCCACGCTTGCACCGCTTGAAATGATGAAATCGTCTCCTATCACATTGACTCCGACATGCACAGGAGCAGCGGCAGAACTGTTTATACTGCCGTTTTTAAGACGGGACGCACCCTCGATCTTCGCACAATCCCCTATCCTGACGTTCTTTATATAACCCGCATCCGCTATGGTGACGTTTTTTCCGATGGTTCCGACAGAAGACGATATGCCTTCCACATACCTGCCGATTGCCTCACGCAAGTTTGCCACCATGCCGGGACGATGCCTGTAAAGCGCCATGACATATGCAGTCTGAGCCGAAAGACGGTCGTATATGACCACCTCGCGCCCACCTGTCTCGCTGAGCACAGACACCTCCACACCGTTGCCGAAACTGCTGTGGCAGTCCGTGAGGATGATATCCACATTTTCAATGAAGGTATTCTCGCCTATCTGATAATTTGCGATATAGTTCTTGACATTTTCTATGCAGCAGTTATCCCCCACCGTCACATTGTGAAGGGTCACATGGTACAGTCCCGAATGCTTGACCATGCCTCCTGCAAGTGCAAACTCCTTTTCAAATACGCCGAGACGCACAGAGCCGGAAAAACGGGCATGATGTATATATTCTGCGGAAAAGCCTTCTGCTACCTCTATCTCCGTCCAGTCAGCCGCAGTACACATCTGCGATTGCAAAGCCTTGATTTCCGCTTCCGATAGTTTTCTATATTTATTCATCGCATTCCTTTTTGTATAGGCTGTATTCAATATATGTGCATGGTGGTCATTTTCACTTACCACTGTGCACGCCAATCTGTATTCTGAGGCTTCTATGGCACATTGCTGTGTACGGTGGCAGGCACATTTGACCACCGTGCACACATCAGGGAAAATTACTGTCTGCTGAAATCCACAGGCAAGGCATCTATAAGAGCCGAAACCTGCCCGTATGTATAGCCACGTCCAAGAGCGAAACGCAGCAGTTTCATCTTCCACTGAGGGTCGTCCTTCAATGTCCTGTATTTGTTCTGAATGAGTTTTTCAAGGCGCGCATCCGCACGGTCGGTTTCTATTTCCTGCAAGGCCTGATCGATGATATTCCTGGCGATCCCCTTTCCGGAAAGCATATATCCGATCTTCACCCTGCCCCATCCTGAGATCGACGCCTTTTCCCTCGCATAGGCCTGGGCATACCTGCCGTCATCCACATATTTTTCCTCCACCAGCGTCTGCACGACCTGCTGAGCCCCTTGCGCATCACCTTCGAGCGCCTTCTGAGCCTTTTTCAGCACATCCGCAGTACAATATTCCCGACGGGAACACTGGCGGCGGAGATTATTCAATATTTTGTGGATATCGCTCATCAGAAATTAAATCCCGCGCTTATATAGAATCCCACTTTATTTGTCATATTGGACCAATGAATATTAGCCTTGATCGGACCGAATATCGTATCATAGGCATATTCCACACCCGCTCCGAAATATCCGAGCCCATCAAGATAGGTATCGAAATGATCGCAGTCACGCACGTAGTTCACAACGCCTGTGAGGTAGTGATTCTTATGGAGTCTGAATCTGAAATCCATTCCGCCCATGGTCATGATGTTCTTCATGGCCCAGAGATTCGTGAGACCCATGAACGGCAGTTGCTGATCCACGTATCTGCCTGCAAGCGAGCCACCTATGGCATTGAAATAAGCCACAGGGACCTCATAGGCACTGAGCAGGAACCGAACGTTGGCATACGGAATATATGCAAACACATCCCCTATCGACATTGCACCCTTCACCCCGGCATAGACGGTATGGAAATTATGGAAATCCTTTGGAAAACCTGCAAATGTCCATGCGTAATTGACCTGGGCCTTTACACCTCTGGTCGGAAAATATCCGTCATCGAAGGTGTCGGTCCGTCCTGTCGCGAACAAGGAAACAAAGTCATTGTTCAACTGGCTGAAATCATAGTCTCCGAGAATTTCAGAGGATTTTATATTCCTTATATGGAATACTTCATTGCGCAATCCTGCATTGAAATCAAATTGTCTCCAAGTCATGTTCGACAGATACACCTCCTGCTTTGCATGAAGGAAACTGAACCCGAGTTTGTGTTCCCAAAGATTCAGGGTGCTAAGGTCGGTCCATCTGACAGAGGCAGAGGCATTGATTGTAGGTATCTTCGGAACATGACAACTCCATTTCAACAGCAGATACGGGTTGGCGCTTAGTTTTCCTGTGATATCGAATGAGTTTCCATAAAGTTTGTGGGTGTTCAACCCGATATTCAGGAGCACGGACACAATCTCTTCCGTATCCGCCCTCACTCCAAGTCCCAGTTGATGCACCGGTCCTTTGCGGCACTTGATGACAAGTTTGAAAGGCTCCTTGTCCCCGAGCAGTTCATATGTCACATAATCATACGCCTGGGTTCCATAAATTCTGGCTATGATATGATCAAGTTCCTCGCGACTGATCTTCTGTCCGGGCACTATATCGAGTTTCTCTTTTAGAAGCAGTTTCTCCTTCGGCAGGACTCCCGTGATGTCAATATCGGCAATCGAGAGCGAATCCGCGTGAAAATCAAAAGCCTTGGGTTTGCGCTCCGGCTGATATTTTCCGGCGGTTCTCGCTGCCACAATCCTCAGCAGCGAGTCCTGCTCCCTGGCAGCAAGATAGCCTCTGACGAGGATAGTGTCGATTGCGGCCTTATTGAAACTCATCATGTTGTATTCCGGAATATTCGGCTTTATCTTGACATCGGGTATCAGCACATTGGACTGATAGGAGTCGCGCATCATCATATCCACACCCTGGGCCAATATATCCGCGATATTATTCACCTGCACATAGGTCTTCGGCTTCTGCGAGAGATCCACACCTATGATTATGTCTGCACCCATCTCCCGGGCCAGAGCCGTCGGATAGTTGTCCCTCAGGCCTCCATCGACCAGCACCATGCCATCCACCCTCACCGGAGCGAACAGACCCGGTATCGACATCGTCGAGCGCATGGCGTCGTTCATCTTGCCTCCATGCCATATTTTCGCCTTGCCCGAAACCATATCGGTGGCGACGGCTACATATGGGATAGGTAACTCGGCGAAGTCTGTCGAATCCTGGTAACCGATTGTGAGCGAACTGATAAGATTGCTGACGTTCTGCCCATATACAAAGCCGGAAGGAAGGCTGCCGAGGAGATTCCTTTTGAGCATTTCAAGGCTACGGTTGTTGTCCGCGCCGATATTGAAGGCTTCATGCTTGTTGAGATCGTCAAAGCGATACTCGTCGGCAAGTTTCATGTTGTAGTAGTCCTTCTCGTAATAGAAAGGAATGGATATCAGATATTTCTCCTTATATCGGGTGTCCTCATAGGATATGTGCTTTCTGGAAAGTTCGTCACTGAGTACCCAGCCCCAGTCCATGTTTCGGAAGAGTGAATCTATTTCTTCCACCTGATAGCCAAGCGAATACAGACCTCCGACAAGTCCGCCGATGCTGGTGCCGAGAACCATATCGACGGGTATGTCGAGTTCTTCCAGATACCTGAGCGTACCCACGTGCGCCGCGCCTTTCGCTCCGCCTCCGCTGAGCACCAGAGCCACAGTCGGACGATGCTCCCGGATCTTGTCCATCCTCTGACGCATCCTGACAACGGCTACCGAATCCCCCTGCGGGTCAAGCGACCGTGCTGGGAGAGGCGCCGAGACGAGGAGTGCTGCGGCAAGGGTAGATATGAGAAGTCTCAACTGTTTCATCTGTCTTCGTGCTGACCGGCAAGCATTCCGCAGGCGGCAAGTATATCTTCGCCGCGGGAGGCCCTCACCGTGGTCATAATTCCTTGATTATTAAGACGATTCTTAAAGTTTTCCATTATATTGTCCGGAGATGTCTCATACGGAAAATCCGGTATCTTATGGAAACGTATAAGATTCATCCTGCATTCGAGCCCTTTCAACATTCTTACCAAAGCGTCCGCATGTACCTTGGAATCATTGAATCCGGCAAACATTGTATATTCAAAACTCACCCTCCTCTGCCCTGTGAAATCATATTGTCTGATGAGATCTATCACATCCTGCACCGGCCAGGCTGCCTGCATGGGCATCATGCTCTGACGCTCCGGTCCGAAAGGGTTGTGCAGACTGACAGCAAGATGGCATCTGCACTCATCAAGGAAGCGCTTCAGGTTTGGCAGGACACCGATTGTAGAGAGGGTTATACGCTTCGGGCTCCACGCAAATCCCCAGTCAGCAGTCAGGATTTCAATGGTCCTCATGACGTTTTCATAGTTGTCCAGCGGCTCGCCCATGCCCATGAATACGGCGTTGGTCAGTCTGTCCGATTCGTCAACTGCAATGAACTGCGATATGATATCAGCCGCGGACATATGCCCGTGGAACCCCTGACGGCCTGTCATGCAGAATTTACAGCCCATGTGGCAGCCTGCCTGCGAAGACACACACAGGGTCGCGCGGTCCCCGTCAGGTATCATGACCGCTTCCACTGCGCTTGTTTCAAGTTCGGTCTCCGCGGTGGTGCCGTCGCAACCTGCATTGAGCCGGCGCTTATGGCAACAACTGACCGGAAAGAGATATTTCTTCGTGCCGTCAGAGGAGATCTGCAGTCCCTTGTACTCGACCAGTCCGACCTCATATTTCTCGCTCAGTGCAGCACGCGCACCCTTTGACAGATTGGTCATCTGGTCTATGCTGCGCACCTTCTTCACATACAGCCACTGCGCAATCTGCTTCGCCGCAAAGCCCGGCAAGCCTTCCTGCGCAACTATCTGCCTCAGTTCATCGAGATTCTTTCCTAATAGTTTTATTTTCATACTACCGTTTAAAAATCCTTACAAAAATAATGATTTCGCTGATTTATAAAAAGAATCGGGTACTTTTTGCGGGCAATCGGAAATATTTGTAAAAATTTTGCAGAAAAATTTGGAGATTCATTTTTTGCCAACCTTTGCAATCCCAAACGAAAACAACACGTTTGAGACAACATTACCGAATAGCTCAGTTGGTTAGAGCATCTGACTGTTAATCAGAGGGTCCTTGGTTCAAGTCCAAGTTCGGGAGCAAGAGATATAACCCTTTGAGATTTAGCGATTTAAGCGACACTCAGAGGGTTTTT
>SUYM01000036.1 GCA_015060455.1 Bacteroidales bacterium | reverse complement strand
GGATTCCCATCACTATCACCATTCCACGTATGACTGCCCCACCCGATTCTGATCCCACAAACAGGGCACTGATCTTATCTGCAAATCCGAAGAGCACACTGGTGAGGACACAGAAGGACAGACCGATTGCAAGATGCCATCTGGCATTTGTCCGGTCCGCAAGAATACCATTTACAAACTTGGATAGGCCGTAAACAAGTCCTCCGAGAGTCATGATTATTCCGAAACTGGCATTAGAAATGCCATATTCCTCATTCAACAGCGGGATGGCAAAGGAAAAGTTCTTCCGGACAAAATAAAACATGGCATAGCCTATCATCGAACATATGATGACACGCCATTGCCAATATCTGAATCTTTTTTCTGTCTGCATTATCGTCTGATGTATAAAGTTTATCTGCAGTACTTCCTTCCGGCAGCTACTGACTCTGCCAGGCTCTTGACCGGAATCACCCAGAAGTCGTATGAATAGTTTTTGGCCAGCAGACGATACTGGTCATACGGGCGTGCACGCTGACTCCACGAATCCGTTCCTCCTACTCCTGTCTGCACCAGATCCACATTCAGGACAAACGAATCAGTAAGGAGTGTCGGTTCTCCGATATGCATGGCCTCCTGCAGCTGATCTTGTGTCGTATTCCACGCCGAAACACTCAGAGACTGACTTCCCACGAAGACAACTCCCCTACCTTTGTCGTCTGCACATGAAATCCATCTCACATCTGTCCTGTTTCCGTTCTCTTGAGGATAGACATACTGATACATCATATCCTCAGGCGAGGTTTTCCAAAGGCCCAGGAAGATTCCATCATTCCTGTCTGAATAATTCTCCTGAGGGCCACGGCCGAAATATGCAAGATTATCAAGCTCACGGGCAACCTGCCCCTGAAGACCAATCCTGAGAGGTTCAAGCACATCATCGGCTATCTTTATGTCATAAGCCACATTAAGACGACCATCAGGATAGACAGAATACTTCAAGGTCAGTTCCGCCTTGTGCTCCCCGAGAGTCCTCTTCGCTGTCACGATTGCGACATTCTCATCAATTACAGTCACAATTTCCGGTTGAGAGAAATTATCTTCTGTCCTCTTCCATACTTTCAGATAATGAGATGGCTTCCATCCCCTCCAGTCATTATCGGTTTCCGCTCTCCAGAAATTCGGCACAAGAGGTGTCTTCAGCACCTGACGTGCTCCGTCATGATAGCCGGCCAGATATCCGGTAGCCTTATCAACCTTCACGGTCACTCTGCCTGCCTTAATCAACACTGCGGCATCACCGTCCTCCACAAGCGGAGTCCTGCCCTTTGCGGGCGCAGTATCCGGAGCGGCATCATTCTTTATGACAAACTGCTCGCTTGAATTGACATGGCCTGCAGCTGCATACGGAAGATCGACCGCCTCATGTGCATATACATTGAGCATATATGTAACACCTGACTTAGGGGCGAATTTCTTCACAGGAACTGCAACTTCTACAGTCTCGCCCGGAGCCATCACAGGAACAGCCAGACTCCCCTTCTGAAGCACAGCCATCTCATCCTTGAGTTCCCAGGTATAGATATATCTCTCTGTGGACATATGGAAATTACGGTTCTTCAATGTAATTCTGAACGAATTCAGATCGACAGCATTGAACTCTATAGGCTGATATACATATTTACATGTCCACATTGCCGGCTTTGGAGTACAGTCAGGAGCCACCACACCATTAATGCAGAAATTCCCTGAGTTTACGTCTGACGGTCTCTCATAATCACCACCATACCCCCAGTTCTTTACTCCATTGGCATCGACGCGGGCAAGTCCCTGATCCTTCCAGTCCCAGATATGACCTCCTAGAAGATTGTCATATTTTCTGATAAGGTCCCAGTAATCCTTCATCGAACCGGTAGAATTACCCATCGAATGGGCATATTCGCACATATATATGGGACGGTCATGGTTAGGGTCCTGCGCCATCCTCTCAAGGAGATCGATTCTCGGATACATCCTGCTGATCACATCGACGAACTCCGGATCGGTCGGATTGCCGCTCTTATCATTACGGTTTGCAGGCGGAAGTGCCTTTGGCTCCTCATCGGTTGCCGGCACCTCCTGCCTCTCACTGGTATAAACTATTTTGGCCTTGCGTGACAGAGGAGCGTACAACTCATGCTCAGGCTGTCCCTGAGCCCCTTCATAATGAATCGGTCTTGTCGGGTCGTACTGCTCTATCCAGCCTGCCATCGCCGCATGACCAGGTCCTACTCCGGATTCGTTTCCAAGAGACCAGAATACTACGGAAGGATGATTCCTGTCTCGGATGACCATTCTGGTCCCCCTCTCAAGGAATGAAGACACCCAAGTAGGATCATTGGATATCTGGCCTGCAACCGCATGAGTCTCCAGATTTGCCTCATCCATGACATAAAGACCATATCTGTCACAAAGTTCATAGATATAAGGATCGTTTGGATAGTGACAAGTCCTTATAGAATTGAAATTGAATTGCTTCATCAGACGGATGTCTGCCTCCATCTCCTGACGTGTCACAGTCTTTCCACCATATTCGCTATGGTCATGACGATTGACTCCATAGAGTTTCACTGGGACTCCGTTCACAAGGAACTGCTGCCCGCTTATCTTCACTTCACGGAATCCTACCTTTGTACTCCTTGCTTCAACCAGCGCTCCCTCGGCATCATGCAACGACAGGACAAGAGTGTAAAGATGAGGAGTTTCAGCCGTCCACAGAAGCGGAGCCTCCACCCTCTGCTCCATGAGAGGATAGTGTACATTGTCACGCTGAGGATATTTCTCATGGTATATCTCTGCAGCCGTGATCTTCATGTCGTCTCCGACCTTGTTTCCTGCCGGGTCATAAAGACAACCCGTCACATTCCAGCCTCTGAGATCAGCGTCCGGATCCATAGAAATGACAGGCCGGACCCAAAGAGATGCACTCTTGTAGTCTGAATCCATTTTCGTCCGCACACCGAAGTCATAAATAGCCACCGCAGGCTGATACAGAAGAAGGACTTCCCTATGGATTCCGGCCATCCTCCAATGGTCTGCATCCTCAAGGTAACTTCCGTCAGTCCACTTGAACACCCTGACTGCCAACGTATTGTCACCGTCCTTCACAAGATTGGTTATATCAAATTCGCTAGGCAGACAGCTATCCTCCGAATAGCCGACCTCATTTCCGTTCACCCACACCTGATGTCCGGAATATACACCGCCGAAATGAAGAATGACCTTTCCATCCTTCCAATCCTGAGGAACAGTAAAAGTGCGCACGTATGAACCCACCGGATTATCCCGGCAGATATATGGAGGCCTATATGGGAACGGATATTGGGTGTTGGTGTATATCGGGTATCCATACCCCTGCATCTCCCAACATGAAGGCACCGGTATATTGTCCCATGAAGATACATCATATCCTTCTGCGTAGAAGTCCCTTGGCGCCTGAGGCAGATCTTCGGCAAACTTGAACTTCCATGTGCCGTTGAGCGAAACTATCCTCGACTCCTCACGGTCACCGGCAAGAGCCTTCGCCTGGTCATCGAAAGAATAGGACGTAGCACGGGCAGGCAGGCGTTTGATGCCGTTTACATAATGGTCGAACCACGGTCCCTCGTCAAGATTCTGGGCCAGGGCTGCGGCTCCGAATCCAAGCCATAGGATCATAGACAATATTTTCTTCATACCTTCAACTGCACTTTGAGTTACTCGACAACTAATGAGGTTTTAAGACGTATGTCAGCAGAAGACGAACCGACAGAAACCGTAAATGTTCCCGGCTCGACAACGAAATCATGCGTGTAGGAGTCATAATATCTGAATGCCTCCTGATCAAGAGTCACGGAGAGGGTCTTTTTTTCGCCCGGCTTGAGGAACACCTTCTCGAATCCTTTGAGTTCCTTTACAGGACGCACGAGGGAGCACTGGTCATCAGTGACATATACCTGCGCGACCTCTGCCCCGGCAACTTTTCCGGTATTCTTCACATTGAATGTAACGACAAACTCATTGCCTTCACCGCTGACTGAAATGTCCGAATACTCGAATGATGTATAACTGAGGCCATAACCGAACGGGAAAAGCGGCTGGACATTGTTCTTCTCGTAGCCGCGATATCCCATGAATATACCCTCACGGTACTCCACGCGTGAATATGGATTGATGTTTTTCGGACGGATACGGTCCACATTCTCATAATAGTTTCCTGATGTGGGATTATCCTCGAGCTTTTTCTCAATGGAAATCGGAAGCTTGCCGCTCGGATTGACCTTGCCTGTAATGATTTCAGATATGGCAGTTCCACCCTGCTGGCCAGGATACCAGGCCATGAGCACAGCCTTGACTTCAGGAAGCCATGAAGCCATTTCAATTCCACCGCCGCCATTCAGCACTACAACCACGTTCTTATTGTATTTCAGCACCGTACGAAGATAATCCACCTGACCGTATGGCAGTTCGAATGTCCTGTCACTGTTTTCCTTCTCGGTCACACTGTCATGACCCAGACATACAACCACGCAATCAGCCTCCTTGACGGCCTTCATGTCCTCCGGCTTGCTGAAGAGTTCAAGAGCAAAATCAAACTCAAGCGCATTTGTTCCTCCTATATTGAAATGTTCCACTACGCATTCATACAGAGTTCCTGCCTTGAATTCATAGTAGGTCTGACCACGGTTCCAGCTTGTCTTACCCCACTGGTCTATGACAGTCTCGCCATTGATCCGGACGCGACCTCCATCATTAGCTGCCAGTTTGAGTGTATAAGCGACATCTTCTGACGGCTTATACCAGAATGTATGACGAGAAGACTGATTCTGCGGGATGACATCCTCATGCGCTTCTGTCGGTTCGTTAGAAATAAATACATTCCCAGAGATGTATTCCTTCACCGGAGTTCCTGCAAGTTCAGTGTTCTGATACACCTGCACAGCGACACCAGGAACAGTCAAGGCCTTATCAGCAAACATTCCCTCAATGGTATCTGAAGTGTCATCCGTATAGACACTTGCCTTGATCTTCCTGTCTATTACAGACATTGCATCAGCAACAGAACTCGAAATGAGCGGAGTCACGAATCCGCTGCCACCTCCCGTCACGATCTTGGTCGCATTAGGGCCGCAGACAAGCACCTTACCCTTCCGGACAGGAAGGAAATTATCCTCGTTCTTAAGCATCACGACCGCAGATCTTGAAAGCTCGAGCGCTACCGAATCAGAGTAAGGATTATTTTCCGGGATAGACTTGTCGAGCTGCGGCCTCTTGTCGAACTCGAAGGCAAGAATCGTCTGAATGATATGCTGACACTTCCTGTCCAGGAAACGCTCGTCAAGCACACCGGTCTCGACCAGATTCTTCAGGATTTCCGGAGTCATGCACTGTGGTTGAGGCATCTCAAGATCCACGCCCCAGGTCGCCACATTTAAAGGAGAATAGCAGGACACCCAGTCAGACATCACAAGGCCATTGTAACCCCACATATCCCTGAGCACATCATAATTCAGATACTTGCTCTCTGATGCATGCACACTGTTCAGAAGATTGTAAGAGGTCATGATGGTAGCGACATCCGCCTTCTTCACAGCCTTTTCAAATGCCGGGAAATAAATCTCATGCAGAGTTCTCTCGTCGATGTCAGAAGACACATTATGACGCTCATACTCCTGATTGTTGCCGGCAAAATGCTTGATGCTGGCCATTACGCCCTGACTCTGAAGACCGATGATATAGCTTGCAGCAATCTCTCCGGCAAGATACGGATCCTCACCGAAGTACTCGAAGTTACGCCCGCACAACGGTGAACGGTAGATATTGGCACCCGGGCCAAGGAGGATATGCACACCACGTGCACGGGAGTCCTGTCCCAAGGCCACTCCCATCTGCCTTATCAAAGATTTATCCCATGTGGCAGCCGCAGCAATGCCACTCGGATAAAGCGTGCTTTTAGTATCGTTCCGCACACCCTGCGGGCCATCAGCCATCCTCACAGCAGGAAGGCCAAGGCGGTCTATCGCTCTGATGTACCAGCTCTCATATCCACCGACATAGTCAATCTTCTCTTCAATAGTCATCTGGCTGACAATCTCCGCTGCCCTGTCCTTATGTTCCTGAGTAACTCTTGACTGGGCGGAAAGTGTCACGCCACATAACACTGCAAATGCACAAGCAAAAATCTTTCTCATCTTATACTTCAAATTTCGATTAATCCTGATAATCAATTTCCGGCAACATCTTGATGAAGTAGCCACCTACAACTGAGCGCGCGATGAACATGCAGTACTCAGGCTTGTCCGTATAGAACCAGTCAGACATAGGCACACGATCGACGGTCTCGTCGTAGAATTTCCAGAGCGGATCGATGAACGCCTCGAACTGCTCTGAGCTGTCCGCCATCGTCGCTGTCCAGATGATCCAGTCCGACTTGGAATAAGTCGAGCGGTTGTCCAGAGGGAGACCGAAGACATTCTGCTTTGTCAGATAATACGGAATCTCGACATCCATGATATCATCGTCAAACACCTCCAGGTCAAGAAGCTTGTCCCATACAAGATTGTATTTCTGGCTCCATGTTCCCTCACGGTCAAAGGTGAGTTTATAATGGTCGGTGGCAGCAGCCATTATCTTCCACTGAGAGGCAAGGTCCCTGGCGATGGCCATATACTTGTCGGAACTCTCGCCCAGGCCGAGCATATCGGCCATACGTGCATACGCCGCAATGCCCACGATCGCCTTCACAGACAGGTTGGCATTATGGGCGAAATGACCGGCAAAGTCGTCTGTACACAGCTGATTTTCAGGGTCGAGACCGAACTCGCAGAGATAGTCTGCCCAAACGGTAATCACATCCCAATGCTCCCTGGCATAGGCCGGGCTGTCCTCATACGCACATACCGCTGCGGCACCTATGAGCATGTTTCCAGCCTCCTCAACAGGCATATCGTAAGGATAGGTCTGACCGTTTGCCAACGGATATGTTCCCACATCATGAGCCGGGAAAGGCTTGGTCCACCTTCCGCTCTCGCTATAGTGGAAGATATGGTTCATAAGAGCCTTTGCCAGTTCGGTGTTGTATTTAAAGAAAATAGGGAATGACGGGTAGGTCACATCCACTGTTCCGATGGAACCGTTGCTATTGTTCTCCTTTGAAAGAAACATCAGGAAGCCCTCATTTGCCTGCACAAGCTTGTGAGCGGTAATCGCCTGACGATACGCAAGGGCGCAGAGTTCGGCATATTTCTTTCCACCGGCTTCCGTAGCCTCTTTCATCAGAGCACAATCGAATTCCTCTGCTCTTCTTGCAAGTTTCCTATACTCCTTGTCTGCCAGCTCAAACTGGCTCTCGATGGTCACATCACCGGTGCGGTTCCAGTACGGACGAAGGTTCTCGCCGAAATACTGCACCGAATACAGATCGTCATAACCTATCATGAACCTGCCCTCAGACGATTTTGCCTTTCCCATGTCCTGAGTGAATCTCATGAAGCCGTTTTCACTCACTGACGCAACCGTATTCCTTTCTGAAGCAACCATATAGAATGCGCCCCAGTTGATCCTGTCATCATCACCGGATTTGCCAAGAACATCCTGCCCTACAGTAGAGGCTTTCAGATAGACAAGTCCGTTCCGTGAATATGTCTCGGAAACGGTTTCCTCGTTGCCGAAGATGTTGACTGCCCAGGCAGGGGTCGCCTCAAGCATGACCTGGACATCATGTCCGGCACCATCGAGAGACTTCACCTTGTATGACATATAGTTCACTGGACGCGAAACAAGATCCAGGTCATCAAGGAACAAAGGCGCAAGGAAACTTACTGAAAGCTCGACCGGACCGCAGGCAAAGCCATAATGAGTGTTCATCGCCTGCACATCAGCGTAAAGCTGCTGGGCTGTGACCTCGTACTGCTCTTCCTGGCAGACATTTTCCACCAAGGCAATATCCAGATGTGCCGTTCCTGTCGGGTTGGCACAATAAGCTGCAATGATATTCTCCCCTGGTGTAAGGCTCGCTGTCACTTCATCAGAAAGTCTGACATAGCTGCTGGTGGTCTTGTCAGCATCGCAGACCTTAATGCCATTGACGTAAATGGTACCGTATTCGTTGGTCTTGACAAAGAGATCGACATCCTTTCCGGCAAGATCCCTGTCAAGATCGAATGTCCTTCTGACCCAAAGTTCCGGACCATCCCAGATGGTGTGGACCATAGGTTTTCTGTTGATAGAGCCAAAGGCACCCTCTCCTTTTGTCCACTTCGAGTCATCATATCCGACCTCTGTCCAATTGCCCGATGGCCTGGTCAGAGTATATGATGCCGGCCATCCGGTCTTGTCAGACATGCGTGCAATGAATTTCTTTTCTATGGGAGCCTGGCCAAGGAATCTATAAGGCACGCCATCAACTGTGACAACACCAAGCAGATGATGTTCTGCTCCGGTCCAATGCGTCACCGGTGCATCATACAGATTATCAGCAGCAGACCACGCGCTGGTATAAGGATCTATCGTAATCAACGGATAGGCCGGGGCTCTGAGGGAGTTTCTTACATGCTCACAAGAAGGCTTACAGGCAAAAGCAAGGAACAGGCAGACCACAAAGAGTATTTTCTTCATATGATGTAATATTAAGGGAGAGGGTTAGAATACTAATCGAGCCACAATCGGATAGTGATCCGAAATGTATGGAATATCTTTATACTGCCGTACGATTGTTTCATATTCCAGACAAGATGAGAATCCGAGGTAGTATATATAGTCAATCACGCTTGCAAAGCGTCCCCATCCGTTATAGGTTGCACGGTAGTCTGTCTTTACAGCAGTTCTCCTCGCATCCGACATCTTTGTATTGAGCTCTGCCAGAGCAGGATTGTCCGGCTGCACATTGAAGTCTCCTGTCAGAACCATAGGGAGATTGTCCGGATTCATTGCAGCGATCTTGCTCACGATAAGGTCAAGGCCTTTCTGCCTTGCCTCTGTTCCGACATGGTCAAGGTGAGTGTTCACATAAAAGAACTTCTTGCCGCTGCCTTTCATCTCCATCAAAGTCCAGGTCACGGTTCTCCTGCATGCCGCATCCCAGCCCCTTGAGGGCACATCCGGCGTCTCTGAAAGCCAGTATGTGCCCCAATCAAGCAGCTTGATCTTCCTGGTGTTATAGAATATTGCCATGGTCTCCCCTCTTTGTTTACCATTTTCTCTGCCGACTCCGACATAGGTATAATTTGGAAGGTGCTTGTCCATGTACTCCAGCTGTTCAAGTACAGCCTCCTGTACTCCGAAGATGTCAGGACAGTAATCCTTTATCATTGCCGGAGTAGCAGGAGCTCTGTACTTCCACTGGTTTTCTCCGTCATCCGTCGTCACCAATCTTACATTGTATGAAATCACTGTAAGTTCATCAGAACGTTTCTTTTTGGCGACAACATCAGACGGCATCAATATAAATATCGCCAGAAGGAAGAATATTATTCTTTTCATCCGATCATACTATTACTTGTTCACGCAGACATCGTCAAGGAACCAGCGGGTGAACTTGCCTGAAACGGCTGTGCTGGTGAACTCGATCTGAGTGGTAGCATCAGAGTTGTAGATTGTCAAGGTCTTCTTGTCGAACTTGCTGGTTGAAATACCGCTGAGGGTCTTCGAAGTCACAGTTGATGACGCATCGAACGAGCCGGCACCCTTGATTTTCACAACGATCTCTGTAACGTCTGCCTGTGCAGCTGCAGACATATTTGCTCTTCCTGTAAATGGAGAACGGTAGCACATCGCCTTGAATGAAAGGTTGATGGTGCCGGAAGCCTTAGCAAGAGCTGGTGTCACAAGTGAGCCCACGTGGTTTGTTGTACTTCCTGCTCCAGTATTTCTATTACCTTCAGGATATGATTCATAACCTATCTGCACGTAGCCTGGACGCTCGGCAACGTATGATCCGCTCAGTCCATTCTTCTGCTCGGCAGTCCAATTCTCTATGCTGTCTCCGAAGATTTCGCCCAGCTGTCCAAGTTTCTCGATACCATTGGTCTGACCTGCATGACGATAGTCAACACCACCGTTGATGCGATCAAAATCCTCTGCATAGACATTGCCTGTTGCCTTGGAGTCAGGGGAAGTGACATCTGTTATAGCAACACCACCAGCAAAATGAAGCTGACCATTAGTGCCTGTTGTCGTACCCCCGTTCCAGCTTGCATTTCCGACTGGAATCCATTTCAGATAAAGATTTTCACCCGCATTAAATGCTACTTCCGGTGTAATTTCAAGAGAATAATATCTAAGAATCCTTTCAAGTTGGAAAGAGCCACCATCATACCAATTCTCGTTATCCTTTGAGTACTGCAACTTCCAATCTTTTATTACATCGTTCTTAGTACCATCAACAAAAAAGCCGAAAGACACCCTGAAAGTTGCAGGCATAGATGTTCTCAAAGGAGCAGTCAGCATAAAATACGTGGTTTCACCAGTAAAATACTGACAGACAAAGTTATCGTGACCATACCACTTGTTAGACCAGTAACCATTATAGCTACCGCTTGTCTTCACCTCAAGCATGGCCCCTGTTGAAGCCTCATTATACTGAACAAGAGTATTGCTTGTAACAACCTTCTGGGTTATATACTTAGGAGAGTTTGTCGTACCATCTTTCGCAAACAGCGGGAACACATAAGGAAGTGCCACGCCAGGGCCATCATAGTTCTCAGCTCCTACATTGCCCATATCGTAGATCACACCGCTCTCAAGATTCACAGAAGCAGAAGATGAACGGGTTGAAGTCTTGCTGTCCTTGTATGTAACAGTCACCTTGAGACCCTTTGAGTAGGTCTTAGGCGCGATTGCAAGGTAGTAGTTACCAGCTGCCATGCCGGTCGAGGTCAAAGAAACGTTGTCCTTACCACCCTTATATTTATATTCTTCCTTGAACTCAGAGAACACCTTTACAACTGGGGTGTCGCCTGTATAGTCGCAGATCATATTTCCTGCTACAAATCCATCTACTGTAGGATTATTGCTGGTAACGGTAATTTTGGTTATTCTTCCGTCAAGAGAAACCGGCACGGTAAACTTCAGCAGAGGAAGAAGGTTCTTGAACACTACCGGCTTTGAAAAATCAGATGTCTTTGCTGCACAATAGCCATAAGACTCCTGGTAAGTACCAAGGGTTGCGGTCTGATCACTCAGCCAGAAACGCATGTACATGCCATCATCAGTACAAAGGCCATAGTAATTACCTCCAGCAGGATGAAGCATTATATATTCGTTCGATTTGAATTCATAATTTGGCTCAGTACATACAAATCTGACAGAAGATCCTCCAGTGCTTGTCCTGAACCATTTCGCAGACTTCCAAGCCTCAGCATCAAATGTTTCTGAGCCTGTTGCCTTATCATCCTTGTCATCACCTATTCCCTGACCAAAGACCAGAACTTCATTATTAGCCTTCCACTCCACCTTGCAGCCATCTACAAGCTGAGTTCGGGTAGGAACATTATATTCTGTACGTGACGCAGTAAATGAAACACCGTCACCTTCTGTCGTTTCAGGAGCAAGAGTCTCCTTCATACATGAAACCGTTGCAAGAAGTGCAAGGGCTGCTGTAAAAATTGTAAATTTCTTCATGACTTTTCCTCCTTTACCATTCAAATTCCTGTTCCTGATAATTTTCTACCGAAGTACC